>NZ_LZJR01000094.1 GCF_001667925.1 Mycobacterium sp. E2479
TGGATTTTGGGGCGTTTCCGCCGGAGTTCAATTCGGCGCGGATCTACTCGGGTCCGGGCTCGGGTTCGTTTGTGGCTGCGGCGTCGGCGTGGAGTGCGCTGGCGGCCGAGCTCAACTCGGCCGCGCTGAGCTATGAGAACGTCATCACCGCGCTGAGCAGTGAGGAGTGGACGGGGACCGCGTCCACGGCGATGGCGCAGGCGGCGGCTCCCTACATCGCGTGGATGACGACGACGGCGGCCCAGGCCGAAGAGACTGCCACGCAAGCACGTTCGGCGGCGTCCGCTTACGAAGCCGCGCTGGCCTCGTCGGTGCCGCCCCCGGTGATCGCGGCGAACCGGATGCAATCGCAACAGCTACAGGCCACGAACGTCTTGGGCCAGAACACTCCGCTGATCGCGCAGCTGGAAGCACAGTACGGCGAGATGTGGGCCCAGGATGCCGGCGCGATGTACAGCTACGCGGGGCAATCGGCGACGGCGACGAAAGTGGCGCCGTTCCAGAAGGCGCCGGAGACGACCAACCCGTCGGGTCAGGCCTCCCAGAGCGCGGCGGTCACCAACGCCACGGCGAACTCGACGGCGACCAACACCTCGAAGACCCTGCAGTCGCTGGCCCAACCGGCCACCCAGGCGGCGACGCAGGCGAGCACTCAGACGGCCACGGATCCGTTGTCGGAGATCTGGTTTTTGTTGACCGGGCAGTCGACGTTTCCCACCAACCTGGGAACGGCGGTCAACGGCTACACCCCGTTTGCGGGTTTGTTCTATAACACCGAGGGTTTGCCGTACTTCAGCATCGGTATGGGCAACAACTTCGTGCAGATCGCCAAGTCGCTGGGCGTCATCGGTGGCGCGGCGCCGGCCGCGGCCAAGGCCCTGCCCGGGCTCGGCGGACTCGGCGGCATGCTCGGCGGCGGCGCCGCCGCCGCGCATCCGGTGGCGGCCCTGGGCAGCGCGGCATCCGTCGGCGGCAAGTTGTCGGTGCCGGTGGCGTGGTCGGGGGCGACGTCCGCCGCGGCGCCGACGTTGGGCCGTGCCATCCCGGTCAGCGCGATCAGTGCCGCCCCGGAAGCCGCGGGCGGACCCGGCAACCTGCTCGGCGGCATGCCGCTGGCCGGCGCGGGCGCCGCAGGCCACGGAGTCGCCGGACCCAAGTACGGATTCCGGCCCACCGTCATGGCCCGCCCAC
>NZ_LZJR01000095.1 GCF_001667925.1 Mycobacterium sp. E2479
TCCAGCACGAACAACGCCGCCCCAGCCACCGGCGACCCGATCGGCACCACCGTTTCCCCCGCCTGCAGCGGGGCGCTGATCGCCACGCACATCGTGGTCTCGGTGGGCCCGTAGGCGTTGACCATCACCCGCCCGGGCGCCCACCGCTCGATCACCTGCGGTGGGCAGGCCTCACCCGCCATCACCAGCGTCGCCGACTCCAACCCCTCACCCGAAAGCATCGCCGCCGCCGAGGGAGTCTGGGTCAACACACTGACCCCCTCGGCGAGCAACAGGGCATGGAAATCATCCGGGGCGCCGGTGACCTCTTCGGGCACCACCACCACCCGGCCACCCCGCAGCAGCGCACCAAAGACTTCCCACACCGACACATCGAAGGCCAACGAATGACACAGCGGCCACACCCCGGCCACCGGCAGGTCCCCATTCAGAGACTCCAACAACTGAGTCACGTTGTGATTAGTGATGGCCACCCCTTTAGGCACCCCGGTAGTGCCCGAGGTGTAAATCAGATACGCGATATCGTCGGGGGCCGCCACC
>NZ_LZJR01000096.1 GCF_001667925.1 Mycobacterium sp. E2479
CCAAGCAAGCCAAGACGCGCCGGATCGTGCTGATCGCGGCCGGCTCGATCGTGGCCGTGGCCGTCAACGCCGCGGTGTTGCTCTTGTTCTCGTGCTTGGTGTTGACGATCGTGATCACCACCGCGGCGTCGACGACCACCAGCAGCAGCTCCCCGGAAACGACGGCCCCCGGCGAGCCGGGTCAGGTACCGCCGCTGCCGCCGTTCAAACCCTCGGCCGACGTGGGCGCCAACTGTCAGTACCCGGCCTCGCCCGAGCCGGCGGCAAAGGAGGTCAAACCGCCGCGGACCGGTAAGGTGCCGACCGATCCGGCCCAGGTGAGCGCCAGCATGGTGACCAATCAGGGCCACATCGGCCTTATGTTGGCGAACAACGAATCACCTTGCACCGTCAACAGTTTCGCGAGCCTGGCCGGCCAGAAATACTTTGACAACAGCAAGTGCCACCGGCTGACCACCTCGCCGGCATTGGGTGTATTGCAGTGCGGGGACCCGAAGGGCGACGGGACCGGCGGGCCGGGCTATCAATTCGCCAACGAATACCCGACCGACCAGTATCCGCCGAACGACCCCAAGGCGCGCGAACCCGTCCTCTATCCGCGCGGCACGCTGGCCATGGCCAACGCGGGGCCCGGCACCAACGGCAGCCAATTCTTCATGGTGTACAAGGATTCCCAGCTGCCGCCGCAATACACCGTGTTCGGCACCATCCAGGCCGACGGCCTGGCCACACTGGACAAGATCGCCAAGGCCGGCGTCGCCGGCGGCGGTGAAGACGGGGCACCGGCCACCGAGGTGACCATCACCTCGCTGCTGCTCGACTGAATCCGATAGCGGGAGTCACGCCGCGGACGTCACGCGGTAGACGTCGTATACGCCTTCGACGTTGCGCACGACGTTGAGCAGATGCCCCAGATGCTTGGGGTCGCCCATCTCGAAGGTGAAGCGGCTGATCGCAACCCGGTCACCGGAGGTGGTGACCGACGCGGACAGGATGTTGACCTTCTCGTCGGCCAGCACGCGGGTGACGTCCGAGAGCAGCCGGTGCCGGTCGAGCGCCTCGACCTGGATGGCCACCAGGAACACCGACGACGGCGAGGGCGCCCAATGCACTTCAATGATTCGTTCTGCCTGCTGCTGCAGCGAGGCCGCGTTGGTGCAGTCGGTGCGGTGCACGCTCACTCCGCCGCCGCGGGTGACGAATCCCATGATCTGGTCGCCGGGGACCGGCGTGCAGCATTTCGCCAGCTTGGACAGCACGCCCGGGGCGCCGGGGACCGAGACACCGACGTCGTCGCTGCTGCGTGGGCGGCGCAACATGGTCGTCGGCGTGGACCGTTCGGCGAGGTCCTCTTCGGCCTGGTCGATGCCACCGAGTTCGGCCAGCAGCCGCTGCACAACGTGCCGGGCCGACACGTGCCCCTCACCGATCGCGGTGTAGAGCGCCGACACGTCGGTGTAATGCAGCTCGCGCGCCACCGCGGCCAGCGTCTCGCCGTTGACCAAACGCTGCAGCGGAAGTCCGCCGCGACGCACCTCGCGGGCCATCGCGTCCTTGCCGGATTCGAGCGCCTCCTCACGGCGCTCCTTGGCGAACCACTGCCGGATCTTGGCCTTGGCGCGCGGCGAGACCACAAACTGCTGCCAGTCTCGCGACGGTCCGGCATTGGCCGCCTTAGAGGTGAAAACCTCTACGACTTCCCCGTTTTCCAGCTTTCGTTCCAGCGCGACCAGCCGCCCGTTGACGCGGGCGCCGATGCAGCGGTGGCCGACCTCGGTGTGCACCGCGTAGGCGAAGTCGACCGGCGTGGAGCCGTTGGGCAGGGTGATGACATCACCCTTGGGGGTGAACACGAAAATCTCTTGTACCGCAAGGTCATAACGCAAGGATTCGAGGAACTCGCCCGGGTCCGCGGCCTCCCGTTGCCAGTCGAGCAGCTGGCGCATCCAGGCCATGTCGTCGATTTCTGCGGCGGCGTGCGGATGCGGAACGCCGTTGCGCCCCTTGGCTTCCTTGTAGCGCCAGTGCGCGGCGATGCCGTATTCGGCGGTGCGGTGCATGTCGCGGGTGCGGATCTGCACCTCCAGCGGCTTGCCTTCTGGGCCCACGACGGTGGTGTGCAGCGACTGGTAAACACCGTACCGCGGCTGGGCGATGTAATCCTTGAACCGCCCTGCCATCGGCTGCCACAGCGAATGCACCACGCCGACAGCTGCATAGCAGTCCCGGATCTCGTCGCACAGGATGCGGATGCCGACCAGGTCGTGGATGTCGTCGAAGTCGCGGCCCTTGACGATCATCTTCTGATAGATCGACCAGTAGTGCTTGGGGCGGCCCTCCACCGTCGCCTTGATCTTCGACGCGCTTAGGGTGTTCACGATCTCGGCGCGGACCTTGGCCAGGTAGGTGTCCCGCGAGGGAGCCCGCCCGGCGACCAGCCGGACGATCTCCTCGTACTTCTTGGGATGCAGGATGGCGAACGACAGGTCCTCCAGCTCCCACTTGACGCTGGCCATACCCAGCCGATGCGCAAGGGGCGCAATGACTTCCAGTGTCTCACGGGCTTTGCGCGCCTGCTTCTCCGGCGGCAGGAACCGCATGGTGCGCATGTTGTGCAGCCGGTCGGCGACCTTGATCACCAGCACACGCGGATCGCGCGCCATCGCGGTGATCATTTTGCGGATGGTCTCGCCCTCGGCGGCGCTGCCCAGCACGACCCGGTCCAGTTTGGTGACGCCATCGACCAGATGGCCCACCTCTTCACCGAATTCCTCGCTCAAAGCGTCCAGGGTGTACCCGGTGTCCTCGACGGTGTCGTGCAACAGCGCGGCCACCAAAGTGGTGGTGTCCATGCCCAATTCGGCCAGGATGGAGGCGACGGCCAGCGGGTGGGTGATGTAGGGGTCGCCGGAATGGCGCAATTGGCTGGCGTGCCGCTTGTCGGCGACATCGAAGGCGCGCTGCAGCAACGACACGTTCGCCTTCGGGTAAATTTCCCGGTGCACCGCCACCAGCGGTTCCAGCACCGGATTGAGCGTGCTGCGCTGGGCGGTCATCCGGCGGGCGAGCCTGGCCCGGACCCGCCGCGACGCGCTGCTGGAGGTTTTCAGCGATTCGGCCGGGGGCTCCGGAATTTCCATCGGCTGCGTGATGGCCGGCGACTCGGGGACTTTAGTGGGCGCGTCGAGCGCTTGCGCCGCGCTGTTTTCCTCCGCCACGTTGGTCACCTCCGAAATCGAGGATATCTCCAATGCTGGGGCACTACTCGGAAGTCAGGCTGTGCACCGCCAACGGCGCGACCGCTTCCCGGCCGCGCAGCGCGCCCAGTTCGAACACCACCGCCGCCGCCATCACGTTGGCCCCGGTGCGCTCGAGCAGCCTGGCCGCCGCGGCCAGGGTACCGCCGCTGGCCAACACGTCGTCGACGATCATGATGTTGCGCCCACGCAGGTCCATGCCGTCCGCGGGGATTTCCAGTGTGGCGGTGCCGTACTCCAGGTCGTAGTGCTCGGCGTGTACCGGCGGCGGCAATTTCCCGGCCTTGCGAATGGCCAGCACGCCGGTCTGCAGCCGCTCCGCGACGGCGGCGGCCAGCAGGAATCCCCGGGCCTCGACGCCGGCCACCAGGTCCGCGCCCGCCGCGATTTCGGCCAATGCGCCGGTGATCGCCGTCATCGCCGTTGCGTCCGCGAACACCGGGGTGAGGTCCTTGAACTGGACTCCCGGCCGGGGAAAATCGGCCACCTTGCGCGTCAGCGACTCGATCAGCGCGGCCACCGGCGGTGGGTCGCCGGCGTTCGTCATCGCCGCCTCACTGGATGAGGGCCCATCGGTCCATATTCCAACCCGCGCCCCACCGCGTCGGGTTCTTGCTCACCGCGTACATCTTCTTCGAGCTCAGCAGCGTGCGCTGCTGCCGGTAGAGCGGCAGTGTGGGCATGTCACCCCACAGTACCGGCGCGGTTTCGGCCAGCAGCCGGACGCGTTCCGCGGCGTCGGCCGAGACGGCCAGCGCGCTGATGGCGTTGTCGACCTGGGGATTCGCGTATCCCGACAGGTTGTTGCCGTTGCCAGTGTGCAACGCGTACGCATCGAGCGCCGACGACCCCGTGGAGCCGCTGCCGGTGGCCCCGCCGGTGCTGGCCAGCAACGCGTCGATCTTGCCGTCCCGCAGCGCCTGCGGGCCCGAGCCGTCCAGGATGACGCCGGCGACGGTGATGCCGGCGGGGGCGCACGCCTTGGTGATTACACCGACGTTGACCGCGAGTCGCGCGTTGGGCCCCTGATAGCCGATACGCACCGTCAGCGGCGCACCGCTCAGCGCGTTGCGCGCTGCGGCCGGATCGGCCTTGCCGAACGGGCCTGCCTCCGCGGCCCCGTCGGCGGCCGACACCGCGTCGTCGGCGGCCGGGTCCAGGCGGGAGTTGGCGATCGGTGTCCCCGCGTCCTTGGCCAGCGAATCGCGCGGCGTGCAGAACGCGACCGCGCGGCGGGCCTTGGGTGCCGCCAGCGGCCCCCGCGGCGCGAAGATCAGCTGCTCGATGCCGTCCGACGGCCCATCGGAGCGCTCGTAGTTGTCCGGCGTGGTCAGCGCCCCCGAGGAGCCCGAGGCGACGTCGACCACGTCCACGCTGCGGCTGTTGACCCGATCCTGGATGTCGGGTCCCTGCGGCCACACGGTCACCCGCTTGGTGATGGCCTTGGGCCCCCACCACCGGTCGTTCGCGACGAGCACCACCGCGCCGCGATCCAGTACGGATTCGATCTTGTACGGCCCCGACGACGGGAAGCGCTTGAGGTCGACCCCGGGTTTGAGGTCCCAGGTGGTGTTCCACAGCTTCGCGATCTGCTGCACCAGGGGAACGTTGTTGCTGAGCAGGGCCGCGGTCACGTCGACGTTGAGTTGGTCGGCGATGACGTGCGACGGCATGATCGAGGTCGCGGTGAACAGCTGGTTGTAGTCGACGACGCCACGGTCCGGGATGAAGGACACCCGCGCCTTCTTCTGCCCGGGAATGCATTCGACGTTGGCGATGTCCAGGTAGCCGGCCTGGGTGGCGGCGTGGAAATCGGGGAACTTGCCGGACTGAGCCGCCCAGGCGAGCACGATGTCGTCGCAGGTCACGGGCTTGCCGTCGGAGTAGACGGCGTTGTCGGCGATTTGGTAGTCCAGCACCAGCGGCGTGCCGCCGACCACCGACACGGTGCCGAAGTCACGGTCGGCGACGGTTTGCCCGTCGGGACCGTGATAGGAAAAGCCGGTGAGCGTTCGGGCGAACGCCTGCGCTCCGGCCGACGCGGCGCCGACGACGGTGTTGGTGTTGTAGGTGGACAGCGGGCCGTCGACCACATAGTCGATCCGGGACGCCGCGCTGCCCGCGCAGGCGGTCAGCGAAAGACCCGCCGCTAGCACTACCGCCAACCCGGCCCCGATCCACCCGGCTAAGACCCGACGGCCGACGTGCCCGCCACGATCGGCCCCAGTTCCGGGGTACCTGGTGGCCATAGGCCTACCGCCGGCCGACGTTCCGCTTGCCGCTTGGACGCCGGGTTCCGCTCGGCCGCACGGGACGGGCACCCGGAGCCGGCTTGCTCGGCGCGGGTTTGGCCGGCTCGGCCGCGGCCGCCGCTTGCTCCGCTTCGTCGGCGGTCTCCGTGTCGCCATCGCCCGTGGCGGTCCCGGCCGTCGCGCCTGAGCCGGGGCTGCGGCGCCGCAACACGCGTCGGGTGTGGGTGCGCACCAGCTCGGTGCGCTCGCGCAGCGTGACCAGCAGCGGCGTCGCAAAGAAGATTGACGAGTAGGTGCCGACCAGGATGCCGACCAGCTGCACCAGCGCCAGATCCTTCAGCGTGCCTACGCCCAACAGCCACACCGCCACCACCATCAGCGCCAGCACGGGCAGCACGCTGATCAGGCTGGTGTTGATGGAGCGCATGAACGTCTGATTGATCGCCAGGTTGGCCTGTTCGGCGAAGGTGCGCCGGGTCGTGTGCTGAAAACCGTGGGTGTTCTCCTCGACCTTGTCGAACACGATGACGGTGTCGTAGAGGGAGAAACCGAGAATCGTCAGCAAGCCGATGACGGTGGCCGGCGTGACCTCGAAACCGACCAACGAGTACACCCCCGCGGTGACGGTCAGGTCGAAAACCATGGTGGTCAAGGCCGAGATGGCCATGTACCGCTCGTAGCGCACCATGATGTAGACGCCGACCAGCACCAGGAAGACGGCGAGCGCGATCAGCGCCTTGTCGGTTATCTGGCCGCCCCAGGTTTCCGAGACTGCGGCATCGCTGATGGCCTGCTTATTCGGCTTACCGTCGGGGCCCTTGGGTTTGAAGGCGTCGAACAGGGCGTTGCGCAGCTTGGCCGTCTGGTCGTTGGTCAGCGTTTCCGAACGGATCTGCACGGTCGCGCCCGGACCATTGCCGACGACGACCACCGATTCCGGATCGTTGCCGATGGTCTTGCGGAACACCTCGGAGACCTGCGAGGTTTGCACCGTGCCGCCGGCCGCGGCGGCGGGCATCGACACCGTCGTGCCGCCGTTGAAGTCGATTCCGAAGGTGAAACCCCGCAACAGGATGCTCAGGACGGCGACGGCGACGATCGCGCCGCTGACGCCGAACCACAACCGGCGCCGGCCGACCACCTCGAACGCGCCGGTACCTGTGTAGAGCCGCGACAGGAAGCCGTGCCGCGGCGCGCCGACGGCGCTGCTGTCGGTCAACTCGGGCGCGCCTTCGGAGGCTTCGGTGATCTCGGTTGCGTTTTTGGAGGCTTTGGAGGAAGTCATGCGCTATCCCCGTCCCGTCTTGACCTGTGCCGAGGCCCGCCGTTCGCGGGCGACCTGCTGAACGGCGCCCAGGCCGTTGTAGGCCGGCTTCGCCAGCGTCGGGTTCTTGGACGCCAGGTACACCAGCGGCCAGGTCACCAGGAACACCACCACGATGTCGAGCACCGTGGTGAGGCCCAACGTGAAGGCGAATCCCCGCACCTGACCGATGGCCAGGGCGTACAGCACCGCGGCGGCCAGGAAGGTGACGGCGTTACCCGACACGATCGTCTTGCGGGCGCGCGCCCAGCCTCGCGGCACCGCCGATCGGAATGAACGGCCTTCCCGGATCTCGTCTTTGATGCGCTCGAAGAAGACGACGAACGAGTCGGCGGTGGTACCGATACCGATGATCAGACCCGCGATCCCCGCCAGATCCAGGGTGTAGTTGATCTGACGGCCCAGGATGACCAGGATCGCGAAAATCATCGCTCCGGAAGCGGCCAGCGACAGCGCCGTGAGCAGTCCCAGCACCCGGTAGTAGAGCAGCGAATACAGCAAAACCAGGATCAAGCCGATCGCGCCCGCGATGAGTCCCGCTCGCAGCGAGGTCAATCCCAGTGTCGCCGAGACGGTTTGGGCCTCCGAAGACTCGAAGGACAGCGGCAGCGAGCCGTATTTGAGGACGTTGGCCAGTTGCTTGGCGGTCGCGGCGGTGAACGGCGGATCGCCACCGCTGATCTGGGTCCGGCCGCCGGGAATGGCTTCCTGGATCATCGGCGCGCTCACCACCTGCGAGTCCAGCGTGAACGCCGTCTGGGTCCCGATGTGTGCGGCGGTGAAGTCGGCCCAGGTGTTGGCGGCCGCGGACTTGAACTGAAGGTCGACGACGTAGCCGATGCCACGCTGGTTCTGACTCGCGCTCGCGTCCTGGATCTGGTCACCACTGATGATCGACGGGCCCAGCAGGTACGCGACCTTGTGGTCGGTCGAGCAGGTGATCAGCGGCTGTGCGGGATCGTCGTTGCCGGCCAGGATGTCTTCTTTGTCGCAGCGGGTCGCCTGGAACTGCAGGGCGAGGAACTGGATGCCCTGACGTGTGCTCTGCCGCCACTTCTTCTCGTCGGCAATGCGGTCGGCGAGTTCCTTGCGCGGATCGGGCGGCGCCGGCTGTTCGCCGGGCGGCGCCTCCGCCGCGGGCCCCGCCGGAGCCGGAGCCGGAGCCGAAGCGGGAGCGGGAGCCGGCGCCGGCGCGGGGCTGGGCGGCGGCGGGTCCTGGGGATACGGCCGGGGCTGGGCACCCGGGTGAGCAGGTGCCGGTTGAGCCGGGGTGGGCTGACCGGGTGCGGGCGCCGGCTGGGCGGGCGCCGGTTGACCGGGAGCCGGTTGAGCCGGAGCGGGTTGACCGGGCGCGGCCTGGCGGGCCGGCGGCTTGGGCTCGGCGCTCTGGGCCGGCATCGAGTTGAGCACCGGCCGGATGTAGAGGCGGGCGGTCTGACCCAGGTTGCGGGCCTCGTTGCCGTCGTTCCCGGGGACCGTGATGATCAAGTTGTCGCCGTCGACGACGACCTCCGAACCGGAGACACCGAGTCCGTTGACCCGGGCGCCGATGATCTGCTGGGCCTGCGCCAGCGCCTCACGGCTGGGCCTCGAGCCGTCCGGGGTGCGCGCGGTCAACGTGACGCGGGTGCCGCCCTGGAGGTCGATGCCGAGCTTGGGAGCGGCCCGCTTGTCCCCGGTGAGAAACACCAGCAGGTAGACGCCGACGAGCAATAACAAGAAGACCGACAGGTAGCGGGCAGGGTGCACCGGCGCCGAAGACGATGCCACTTTCCTTCTATCTCCTTGAAATCGGTTACTTACCCGGGACAGAGCCTACGTGGCCCCCGCTCACCCGTTGTGCAAGCGGTCCGCCGGTCGGGGCCGATCGGTCCGGACTGCCCGTCAGGAATCCTTGGTGATCGAGCCCTCGTCGGCGGAGTCGTCGCCGTCGGCCAGGTCTTCGTCGTCGTCGGGCAGGATCCGGTCGCGGATCGCCAGCTTCATCCAGGTGGTCACCACGCCCGGTGCGATCTCGAGGTCGACGGTGTCGTCGGTGATCTCGACGACGGTGGCCTGAAGGCCCGACGTGGTGTGCACCCGATCGCCCGGACACAATGACTCGTGCAGGTCGATCGTGGCCTGCATCGCGCGCTTCTGACGCCGCGATGCCAAGTACATGAACCCGCCCATGATGAGCAGGAACGGCAGGAACAGGATCAAGCTCTGCATGGACGCGCCTGTCTTTCGTCGAAACTATCGGGACCAAGGGTGCCGCGAGCTCGCGCACCTCGTAACGGTCCAGTGTGCCCGTTCAGTCTGGCAGGCCACGGTCGCGACGGTTTGCCGCGGTGCACCGAGTGCCCGCCGGCGTCAGGCTCGATAGGCTTTTGATGCGACGTGACACGCGCGCCGCGGGAGGAGTCATGTGGTGGCCAGCCTCGAGCAGACTCGCCAACTGGTCACCGAGATCCCCGGTCCGGCATCGCTGGAGCTGAGCAAGCGCCGTGCGGCTGCCGTGTCGCACGCGGTGAACGTGTCGGTGCCGGTATTCGTTGCGCGCGCCGGCGGCGGAATCATCGAGGACGTCGACGGCAACCGGCTGATCGACCTCGGCTCCGGCATCGCGGTGACCACGATCGGCAATTCGTCACCCCGGGTGGTCGAAGCGGTGCGCGCCCAGGTCGCCGAGTTCACCCATACCTGCTTCATGGTGACGCCCTACGAGTCCTATGTCGCCGTCGCGGAGACGCTGAACCGAATCACGCCGGGCTCCGGCGAGAAGCGCTCCGTGCTGTTCAACTCCGGCGCGGAGGCGGTCGAGAACGCCGTCAAGGTCGCACGCGCGTACACGCGCAAGCCCGCCGTCGTGGCGTTCAACCACGCTTACCACGGCCGCACCAACCTGGCTATGGCGCTGACCGCCAAGTCGATGCCCTACAAGGGCGGCTTCGGCCCGTTCGCGCCGGAGGTGTACCGCGCGCCGCTGTCTTACCCCTATCGCGACGGCCTGGTCGACAAGGAGCTGGCCACCGACGGCGAGAAGGCAGCCGCGCGCACCATCAACGTCATCGACAGCCAGATCGGCGCCGACAGCCTGGCCGCCCTCATCATCGAGCCGATCCAGGGTGAGGGCGGGTTCATCGTTCCGGCCGAGGGCTTCTTGCCCACCCTGCTGGACTGGTGCCACAAGAACGACGTGGTGTTCATCGCCGACGAGGTGCAGACCGGATTCGCGCGCTCCGGCGCCATGTTCGCGTGTGAACACGAGGGCATCGAGCCGGACCTGATCTGCACTGCCAAGGCCATCGCCGACGGGCTGCCGCTGTCCGCGGTCACCGGCCGGGCGCAGCTCATGGACGCGCCGCATGTCGGCGGTTTGGGCGGCACCTTCGGCGGAAACCCGCTAGCTTGCGCGGCCGCGCTGGCCACCATCGAGACGATCGAGAACGACGGATTGGTCGAACGGGCCCGGCAACTGGAACGTCTGATCACCGAGCCCCTGCTGCGCCTGCAGGCCGGCGACGACCGGATCGGCGACGTGCGCGGTCGGGGCGCCATGATCGCCATCGAGTTGGTGAAGGCGGGAACCGCCGAGCCCGACAAGGAATTGACCCAGCAGCTGTCCGTCGCGGCCGCCGCGGCCGGAGTGATCGTCCTGACCTGCGGCATGTACGGCAACGTCATTCGGCTGCTGCCGCCGCTGACCATCAGCGACGAGCTGCTGGCCGAGGGCATCGACATCCTCGGCGCACTGCTGCGCGCCCTATAAGCGCTCGGGAAGCTTCGGGCCCGCGTGGGCAATCTCACAAACGCCACCAAGGCCGGAATCATGGTGGAATACCGTTACTTTAGCTAACGTTCTATAGGTCGGCGCGAAGCAGCGCAATTGTCTCGCTAACTTTCATTCGCAAGGGATCCGTTTATGTCGACTGCTATTCATGACGAAAAACTCGACCGTCGCATCGAGCAACTCATTGCCAACGACCCTCAGTTCGCGGCCGCCCGGCCTGACCCCGCCATCACCGCGGCCCTCGAAAAGCCCGGGCTGCGGCTGCCCCAGATCATTCGGACGGTGCTGGATGGTTACGCCGACCGGCCGGCGCTGGCGCAGCGCGTCGTCGAGTTCGTCAAAGATGCCAAGACCGGACGCACGTCGGCCGAGCTGCTCCCCAGCTTCGCGACCATCACGTATGGCGAGCTGGGCGAACGGGTTTCGGCCCTCGGCCGGGCCTGGCTCAGTGATTCGGTGAGCCCCGGCGACCGCGTCTGTGTGCTGGGCTTCAACAGCGTCGACTACGCCACCATCGACATTGCGCTGGCCACAATCGGAGCGGTGTCAGTGCCGTTGCAGATAAGCGCGGCGATCACGTCGCTGCAGCCGATCGTCGCCGAGACCGAGCCCAGTTTGATCGCGTCGAGCGTCAACCAGCTGACCGACGCGGTGGAGCTGATCCTGCGCGGCGATCACACGCCCGCCAAGCTCGTCGTGTTCGACTACCAGCCCGAGGTCGACGACCAGCGCGAGGCGGTGGACAGCGCCGTGGCGCGGCTGGCCGATACCGACGTGACCGTCGAGGCGCTCGCCGACGTGCTGCAGCGCGGGAAGGACCTGCCAGCCGTTGCTGAGCGGGAGACCGACGAGGACTCGCTGGCGCTGCTGATCTACACCTCCGGTAGCACCGGCGCGCCCAAGGGCGCGATGTACCCGCAGAGCAACGTCGGCAAGATGTGGCGCCGCGGCAGCAAGAACTGGTTCGGCGAGAGCGCCGCGTCGATCACCCTCAACTTCATGCCGATGAGTCACGTCATGGGACGCGGAATCCTCTACGGCACCTTGGGCAATGGCGGCACCGCCTACTTCGCGGCCCGCAGTGATCTGTCCAGATTGCTCGAGGACCTCGAGCTGGTGCGCCCCACCGAGCTGAACTTCGTCCCGCGCATCTGGGAGACGCTGTTCGGTGAATTCCAGCGCCAGGTCGAGCGGCGACTCTCCGACGGCTCGGACCGCGAGGCTGTGGAGGCCGAGGTGCTGGCCGAGCAGCGGCAGTACCTGCTGGGCGGGCGCTTCATCTTCGCGATGACCGGCTCGGCGCCCACCTCCCCGGAGTTGCGGACGTGGGTCGAAGCCCTGCTCGAGATGCACCTGCTGGACGGCTACGGCTCGACCGAGGCCGGAATGGTGTTGTTCGACGGCGAGATTCAGCGCCCGCCGGTCATCGACTACAAGCTGGTCGACGTTCCGGATCTCGGTTACTTCAGCACCGACCGGCCGCATCCGCGCGGTGAGCTGTTGCTGCGGACCGAGAACATGTTCCCCGGCTACTACAAGCGGGCCGAGACCACTGCCAACGTTTTCGACGAAGACGGCTACTACCGCACGGGTGACGTGTTCGCCGAGATCGCCGCGAACCGGCTGGTGTACGTCGACCGCCGCAACAACGTGCTGAAGCTCGCGCAGGGCGAGTTCGTGACGCTGGCCAAGCTGGAGGCGGTGTTCGGCAACAGCCCGCTGATCCGCCAGATCTACGTCTACGGCAACAGCTCTCAGCCCTACCTGCTGGCCGTTGTGGTGCCGACCGAAGAGGCCCTGGGCCAAAGCGCCGAGACGGGGCTGGAATCGCTCAAGCCGCAGATTGCCGACTCGCTGCAGAAGGTCGCCAGAGAGACCAACCTGCAGTCCTACGAGGTGCCGCGCGACTTCATCATCGAGACCACCCCGTTCACGCTGGAAAACGGTCTGCTGACCGGGATCCGCAAGCTGGCGTGGCCGAAGCTGAAGCAGCACTACGGCGAACGGCTCGAGCAGATGTACGCCGACCTGGCCGCGGGACAGGCCAACGAACTGGCCGAACTGCGCCGCAGTGGCGCCGAGGCGCCGGTGCTGCAGACCGTGAGCCGGGCCGCAGCCGCCATGCTGGGGGCCGCGACCAGCGATCTGTCCCCCGACGCGCACTTCACCGATCTGGGTGGAGACTCGTTGTCGGCGTTGACATTCGGCAACCTGCTGCGTGAGATCTTCGACATCGACGTGCCGGTGGGTGTCATCGTCAGCCCGGCCAACGACCTGGCGGCCATCGCCGCCTACATCGAGGCCGAGCGGCAAGGCTCCAAGCGGCCGACATTCGCGGCCGTGCACGGGCGCGGCGCCACCACGGTGCACGCCGGCGACCTGACCCTGGACGAGTTCCTCGACGAGGCGACCCTGGCCGCCGCGCCGAGCCTGCCCAAGCCCGCCACCGAGGTGCGCACCGTGCTGCTCACCGGCGCGACCGGATTCCTGGGCCGCTACCTGGCACTGGACTGGCTCGAGCGGATGGACATGGTCGACGGCAAGGTCATCGCGTTGGTGCGGGCCCGCTCCGACGAGGAGGCACGCGCCCGGCTGGACAAGACCTTCGACAGCGGTGACCCGAAGCTGCTGGCGCACTACCAGGAGCTGGCCGCCGACCACCTCGAGGTCATCGCGGGAGACAAGGGCGAGGCCAACCTCGGCCTGGATCAGGCAACCTGGCAGCGGCTGGCCGACACGGTCGACGTCATCGTCGACCCGGCGGCACTGGTCAACCACGTGCTGCCGTACAGCGAGCTGTTCGGGCCCAACGCCTTGGGCACCGCGGAACTGATCCGAATCGCGTTGACGTCCAAGCAAAAGCCGTACACGTACGTGTCGACGATCGGCGTGGGAGACCAGATGCAACCGGGTAAGTTCGTCGAGAACGCCGACATCCGCAAGATCAGCGCCACCCGCGAGATCAACGACAACTACGCCAACGGCTACGGCAACAGCAAGTGGGCCGGCGAGGTGCTACTGCGCGAAGCCCACGACCTGTGCGGGCTGCCCGTCACGGTGTTCCGCTGCGACATGATCCTGGCGGACACCACCTACGCCGGACAGCTCAACCTGCCGGACATGTTCACCCGCCTGATGCTGAGCGTGGTCGCCAGCGGCATCGCGCCCGCTTCGTTCTACGAGCTCGACGCCGAGGGCAACCGGCAGCGGGCACACTACGACGGCCTGCCGGTCGAGTTCATCGCCGCGGCGATCTCGACGCTGGGAACGCAGATCACCGACAGCGACACCGGCTTCCAGACGTACCACGTGATGAACCCGTACGACGACGGCATCGGGCTCGACGAGTACATCGATTGGCTTGTCGAGGCGGGATATTCGATCGAGCGCATCCCCGACTACGCCGAGTGGCTGCGGCGGTTCGAGACCTCGCTGCGGGCCCTGCCGGATCGGCAGCGCCAATACTCGCTGTTGCCGCTGCTACACAACTACCAGCAGCCGGAAAAACCGATCAACGGCTCGATGGCACCCACCGATGTGTTCCGCGCGGCGGTGCAGGAAGCGAAGATCGGCCCCGACAAAGACATTCCACATGTGTCGGCTCCGGTCATCGTCAAGTACATCACCGACCTGCAGTTGCTCGGACTGCTCTGAGTTAGGTCAAACAGCAAGTCGCCCAGCCCGTTCGGGGCTGGGCGACTTGCTGTTCGTGTGTGCGCAAGACTACTGCTGCGGGTGCGGCCAGCGCAGGTACGCGGCGTTGGAACCGGCCCCCGCACCCGACCCCGCACCGGCACGATTACGGCGCCATCCCCGCTTGGGCTCGGCGTCGGCCGCGGATCGTGGCTTGGTCAGCGCGCCCGAGGAGACCTCAGCCGGTTCCTCGTAAGTCGCATCCCGGTATGGCTCGACGACCGGCACCGCGGCGGGTTCGGCCGCCACCGGATGCACATCGCGCGCCAGCCGCACGGCGGTGCGGGCCAGCACCACGCCACCCACGAAGACGATCAACGCGCCCAGGCCCGAGAAGTAGGTGATCTCGAGCACCGCACGCTTGCGGTCGGTCGCGGCAATCGGATCACCGGCGGAACCGATTCCCAACAGCGGGGCGACCTGACGGCCCACGACGAACCAGGCACCGGCCAGCACCGCCAGCCAACCGCCCAGCATGGCGGCGACACGGTTCCCGGCGACCACCAGCAACAGACCGCCCAGCACCGTCGCCGCGCCTGGCGCAACCTCGAGCCAGCCCCGGGCGGTACTCCACGCCCAGTCCCGGTCCGGTGTGTAGGCGAAATTGAAGTGCGGACCAACAAACGGTATTAACGCCCCCCAGGCTCCCAAAATGACCAGGAGCAATCCGCTGACCGCGCCGCGCGAACGCGGCATACTCAGCCCGCGGGTTCGGCCGTCTTCTGCGTATTTCATGACATCCCCTCGTTGAATACCGGGTCGGATTCCGGCCTGGGCTGGTTACCCAGCGCCTTCCACTACTAACCCACGAGGCACCTGAAAGCCACCGCTGGTCGTGGCTTTTGAGGCTGGTGAGACTGGTGTTACTTCTGAAGACCCAGCCACAGGAGGACGATTGCGATCACCGGCAAGGTGCCTTGCGTCGCGGCGGCGCGCGCCTTTTTGTGATCGGAGGCGACCAGAACCATCGCGGCCGCGGCCATCGATCCGACGCCGGCGAAGACGAGCGACGCTCCAACACCTAAGTGCCCCATGGCAACTGCCACGATGCCCACACCGGTGACGATGGCCAGGAACAGGTTGTAGAAGCCCTGATTGAAGGCGAGCAGCTTGGTGGTTTCTGCTTCGGCCTCCGTGATGCCGAAGGTGGCGCGGGTGCGCGGCGAGGTCCAGGTCAACGATTCCATCACAAAGATGTAGATATGCAGCAACGCCGCCAACGCGGCGAACAGCAAGGCGGTGGTGATCATCGCTCCTCCTCGCCGGTCCGGCGCTGCGCCGCGGACGAATTCCGCATGTCTGGGCGCCGCTGAACATTACCGACCGGCGGCTACCCGGGCCAGCCTGGCGCGAAAAGGCACCGGTAGCCCGGAGCCACCGGTGCCTCTCGCCTTACTTCGATTACCGCGCGGCGCCTACGTGGTGGTTCCGACGGAACAGGCCACCGCCGGTGCGACGACGGAACAGGCCGCCGCCGCGCCCGCGGGGCTCCGGTTCGGCCGCCACGGCGTCCGACCGCGCGCCTGCCGGCGCTCCTGCCGGGACGCGGCCCTCGTCGTACATGGCCGGTTCAGCCGCCGGCACGGCCTCGCCCGCCGCCGGCGCCGGTTCTGTCATCACGACGTCTCGTGCATGGCGAACGGCCAGCCGTGCCACCGCGGCGCCGCCCAAAAACACGATCAGAGCGCCCAGGCCCGTGAAGTAGGTGACCTCGAGCAGGGCTCGCTTCAGGTCCGTCGCCGCCATCGGTTGACCGATGTCGCCGATGCCGAGCGTCGACGCGAACGCGCGGCCGACCACGAACCAGGCGCCGCCCGCGACGGCCAGCCAGCCGCCGAACACCGCGCTGGCACGGTTACCGGACATGAGCACCAGCAAGCCGCCGACCGCTGCCGCGGCGCCCGGGAGCACCTCCAGCCAGCCCTTGGCCGTGGTCCACGTCCATGCCGGATCCGCCATGTACGCCCAATCGATGTTGGGCCCGAAGAACGGCACCAATGCGCCCCACGCACCCAGAAGAATCAGCAATAACCCGGTTAGCGCGCCGCGGGTACGTGGCATGTACAGCGCGCCAGGGCGGTCGTAGTCGTGGCTCGTGGTCCTCATCGGAACCTCCTTCAGACAGATATGACTGCTGTGAGGCTGGTTACCCGACGGCACCGCGGTATAACCGGTCACGCGGTGCGCAAATGTTTGCTGGGGTCGCTTTGGCGGGGGGTGGACCTGGCCGGCCGCTGGCTTGGGATCAGCGGGCGGGTGGGTCTGAGCTGGCCCGCGGCCGGATAGGGCGAACGTATGGCACGGTCGCGACGCAAAGGTCACGATTCGGCCGCGATTTGTCGCAGGAGGTCGCTAGTCGAACAGACCGGCCTGGCCGAAGCCGGTGACCCCGGCCGGCGGGGTAATGCCGAGGTGTGTCCAGGCCTGGGCGGTGGCCACCCTGCCCCGCGGCGTCCGTGCCACCATGCCGGCGCGCACCAGGAACGGTTCGCACACCTCCTCGACGGTGGCGGCCTCCTCGCCCACCGCCACCGCCAGCGTCGACACCCCTACCGGGCCGCCGCCGAAGTTGCGGGTCAGCGCCGAGAGCACCGCCCGGTCCAGCCGGTCCAGGCCCAGCTCATCGACGTCGTAGACGGCCAGCGCGGCCTTGGCGATGTCACGGGTGATCACGCCGTCGGCGCGCACCTCGGCGAAGTCACGCACCCGGCGCAACAGCCGGTTGGCGATTCGCGGTGTCCCGCGTGAGCGCCGGGCGATCTCCTCGGCCGCGTCAGCGCCGAGTTCGACGCCCAGGATCCCGGCGGAGCGGGACAGCACCCGCTCCAACTCCGAGGGCTCGTAAAAGTCCATATGCGCGGTGAAACCGAACCGATCCCGCAGCGGGCCGGTCAGCGCACCGGACCGGGTTGTCGCGCCGACCAGGGTGAACGGCGCCACCTCTAGCGGAATCGAGGTGGCCCCGGGACCCTTGCCGACCACGACGTCGACCCGGAAATCCTCCATGGCCAGGTACAGCATCTCCTCGGCGGAGCGGGCGATGCGGTGGATCTCGTCGATGAACAGCACGTCGTGCTCGACCAGGTTGGACAGCATCGCCGCCAGGTCGCCGGCGCGTTCCAGGGCCGGCCCCGACGTCATCCGCAGCGAGGAGCCGAGCTCGGCGGCGATGATCATCGCCAGGGACGTCTTGCCCAGGCCCGGCGGACCGGACAACAGGATGTGATCCGGTGTGCCGCCGCGGTTTTTGGCGCCTTCGAGGACGAGCTGCAGCTGCTCGCGGACCCGCGGCTGGCCGATGAACTCGCGCAGCGAGCGCGGCCGCAGGCTGACGTCGATGTCGCCCTCTCCCGACACCAGCGCGCCGGAGACCTCCCGATCGGCGTAGTCGTCCCCGAAGTCCTCCGTCATCGGGACTTACCCAGCATCGACAGGGCGGCGCGCAGGGCGGACGCGGTGGTGGCGTCGTGATCGGCGGCCAGCACCTTGTCGGTGGCTTCCTCGGCCTGCTTGACGGCGAAGCCCAGCCCGACCAACGCCTCCACCACCGGACCGCGTATCGCGTGGCCGTTGAGGGCCGCACCAGTCGATGGTTCCCCGGCCCCGAGGCCGGCACCGACCTTGTCACGCAATTCCAAGACCATCCGTTCGGCGCTGCGCTTGCCGATACCGGGCACCCGGGTCAGCGCGGTGACGTCACCGTCGTGCAGCGCCTGTCGCAGCGCCCCGGCGTCGTGCACGGCCAGGGTCGCCATCGCCAGCCGGGGCCCGACGCCCGACACCGACAGCAGCGTCAAGAACAGATCGCGGGTCTCGGTGTCGGCGAAGCCGTACAACGTCATCGAGTCCTCGCGGACGATCATTGCGGTGATCAGCCGGGCCTCGGCCCCGGTCCGCAGCGTGGACAGCGTCGTCGGAGTCGCGTTCACCCGGTAGCCGACGCCGGCGGCCTCGATCACCACATGATCGAGCGCCACCTCGAGGACCTCGCCGCGCACCGAGGCGATCATCGCGCGGCCTTCAGCTTGGCATCCAACGTGGCCTTGTATCTTCGTCGCTGCTCGGCGGCCATCGCCTCGGCCGCGGCCATTCGGGCGATCATCGGCGCCCGCCAACAATGACATATCGCCAACGCCAGCGCGTCGGCGGCGTCGGCCGGTGTCGGTTTGGCTTGCAGCGCAAGGATTTTGGTTACCATCGCGGTGACCTGCGCCTTGTCGGCCGCGCCGTTGCCGGTGACCGCGGCCTTGACCTCGCTGGGCGTGTGGAAGTGCACGTCGATGCCGCTCTTGGCCGCCGCCAGCGCGACGACACCACCGGCCTGGGCGGTGCCCATCACCGTCGACACGTTGAGTTGAGAGAAGACCCGCTCGATCGCCACCACGTCCGGCTGGTGGGTGGCCAGCCAATGCTCGACGGCATCGCTGATGTTCAGCAACCGCTCGGCTAGCGGCGCGTCCGACGGTGTGCGCACCACGTCGACGTCGAGCGCGACCACGGTGCGCCCGCGCCCGCTTTCGACGACCGACAGCCCGCACCGGGTCAGGCCGGGATCGACGCCCATCACCCGCATTACCCGCTCCCACCTAGTAGAACAGCTGTTCGATACCCTAGCGGCCGACACGGACACGCCCGGGCAGGACACGCGGCCACGCCGCCGATTCCCGCGGTGATGTTAAAGCGCCGAACCCGACGCGAAGCTGTTAGCTTTAGCACCACGTTCGCTCGAGCAGCGTGGCAACGGAGGGGTTGGCGTGGGATCTCTGCTGGTCTTGATCGCCGTGGTGCTCTTGATCGCGTCCATCGTGGTGCTGGTGGTGGCTTTGCGGCGACCCAAGCAGCCGGCCCGGCCCGGCGGGCGCCGGGACCCGCTATCCGCCGACGCGATGCCGCAGTTCGGGCCCCGCCAACTCGGACCCGGCGCCATCGTCAGCTACGGCGGCGTGGACTACATCGTGCGCGGTTCGGTCACCTTCCGCGAGGGACCCTTCGTGTGGTGGGAGCACCTGCTGGAAGGCGGCGACCAGCCGCTCTGGTTCAGCGTCGAGGAGGACGACGGACGCCTGGAACTGGCCATGTGGGTCACCCGTAAGGACGTGTCACTGCGCCCCGGCGACCAGTACGTCGTCGACGGCGTGACGTTTCACGAGTCCGAACGCGGCCGCGCGTCCTACACGACCGAAGGCACCACGGGCCTGCCGGCCGGCGGTGAGATGGAGTTCGTCGACTGCGCCAACGCCGACGAGTCGGCGCTGCTGTCGTTCGAGCGCTGGGCCCCGGACATGCCCTGGGAGGTATCGACGGGCAAGTCCGTCTCGCCGGGCGAAATCACGGTGTATTCGGCGCCCCCACCCGGCTCGGCGTAGGCACCAGGTCTCCTCGGTGCCCCTTCATCAACTCGCCGTGACTCCGGCCGACGTATCCGGGGAAAGGCTGGGACTCGCACTCAACGCGCCCGCACCCGCGCCGCTGGCCAGCTGCCGCCTGGACCACCCCGCCGGTGGCGCCACGCTCCTGCTCGGCGTGCTCGGCGCGTCCCATGTCGTCGCGGTCGAACACGCCGCCGGCCGGTTTTCCGAGGAAATCTCTTGCACGGCACGCAATCTCGGGGCCGACCTGCCAGAGCGCACCGACGCGCCCGGCTACAGCCTGCGCTCGCGTACCGACACTTACGACGAGGCGAGCTTTCGCCGGTTCGCGCAGGATCTGCGCGGCCGCTGCGCACACCGGGCGGGCTGGCTCGGCGGCACGTTCCCCGGCGATGACGCCGCGCTGACCGTGCTGGCCGCCCAACCCGACGGCGTCGGCTGGCGCTGGCAGACCTGGCACCTGTATCCGGGCCGTCCCCCGGGCAACGGCGGAACGGCGGTTCACACGGCCAGCCGGTGGCGCCCGTGAGCCGCAACCGCCTGTTCGTGATCGCCGGTGTGCTGGGCGCGGCCGGCGTGGCGTGCCTGATCTTCGGAATCATCTTGCTGCAGAAGAACATCGCCTCATATGTGGCCGGCCACTATCACGAGTACGCCCGCGACGTGAACGGGACTCGCTACCAGTGCAGCGGTTCGCCCGAACAGGTGGCCGACTCGCTCGCCGACTACGCCCAACCCGCCGCGCGTGCCGCCAACGGCAAGACCGAGTACCTGCGCTACAGCAACAACATCGTGATCGTCGGGCCCGACGGGGGTTACCCGTGCAGCATCCGCGTCGAACCGCTGAGCGCCGGATACAGCCACGGCGCCTTCGTCTTCCTGGGCCCCGGGTTTTCCCCCGGATCCCCGTCGGGCGGCGCCGGTGGCACCCCCGGCGGCCCCGGCGGAATCAAGTGACTCCCACCATCGCAAAGGAGAGCACCATGTACCTCGCCGTCGAGATCGGCACCGTCGACCTCAACCCCGTGCTGAAAGGCGCGGTCGCGACGATCCTGTACTTCGTCGTCGGCATGGCCGTGCTTCTCATCGGGTTCTACGCCGTCGACGTGCTGACCCCGGGGAAGTTGCGCCAGCTGGTGTTCATCGACCGCCGGCCCAACGCCGTGGTGATCGCGGGCGCGATGTACATCGCCCTGACCGTCGTCATCATCACGGCCATCGCCAACAGCTACAGCCAGCTGGGTCAGGGACTCCTCGGCGTGGCCGTGTACGGGTTGATGGGCGTGATCCTGCTGGGGGTGGCGCTGCTGGCGGTGCACCTGCTGATACCGGGCAGCTTCCACGAGCACATCGACGAGCCGGCGCTGCATCCGGGATCGTTCGCCGTGGCGCTGATACTGCTCGCCGTGGGAGGGGTGACCGCGGCGGCGGTGTCATGAGCGCTGTCGATGAGCGGCCGGTCCAGGCGTCGACATCCGTGGGGCCCTCGGGTCGATGGCGGGCGCTGCTGCTGGCCGCGGTGGCGGCGTGCGCGGCCTGCGGCATCATCTACGAACTCGCGCTGCTGACGCTGTCGGCCAGTCTCGACGGCGGCGGGATCGTCGCCACCTCCCTGATCGTCGCGGGCTACATCGCCGCGCTGGGCGTGGGCGCCCTGCTGGTCAAACCGCTACTGGCGCACGCCGCGATCACCTTCATCGCCGTCGAGGCGCTGCTGGGCATCATCGGTGGCCTGTCGGCGGCGGCGCTATACGTGGTGTTCGCGTTCCTGGACGGGTCCGACTCGTCGACGTGGGTGCTCGCGGCGAGCACGGCGCTCATCGGCGGCCTGGTGGGCGCCGAGGTGCCGCTGCTGATGACGCTGCTGCAAGGTGGTCGGATCGCGGGCGCGGCCGATGCCGGGCGGACGCTGGCCAACCTCAACGCCGCCGACTACCTGGGCGCGTTGCTGGGCGGGCTGGTCTGGCCCTTCCTGCTGCTGCCGCAGTTGGGGATGATCCGCGGTGCGGCGGCCACCGGCATGATCAACCTGGCGGCCGCCGCCGTCGTAGCGATTTTCCTGTTGCGCCAAGTGGTTTCGACCCGGCAGCTGGTGCTGGCGCTGTGCGCGCTGGCCGCCGCCGCGGGGCTGCTCGGCACCCTGTTGCTGTGTTCGGCCGACATCGAAACAACAAGCAGGCAAAGGCTTTACGCCGACCCGATCATCGCCTACCGGCACACCGCCTATCAGGAGATCGTGGTGACTCGCCGCGGCAACGACACCCGGCTGTATCTCAATGGTGGGCTGCAGTTCTCCACCCGAGACGAGTACCGCTACACCGAAAGCCTCGTCTACCCCGCCCTGGGTAACGGTGCGCGTTCGGTGCTGGTACTTGGCGGTGGAGACGGCCTGGCGGCCCGCGAATTGCTGCGCCAGCCAAGCGTTTCCAAGATCGTGCAGGTCGAGCTCGATCCCGCGGTGATCGACATCGCGCGCACCACGTTGCGCGCCGCCAATGCCGGCTCGCTGGACAACCCGCGGGTGGGCGTGCTGACCGAGGACGCGATGAACTGGTTGCGCGGACCGAACGTGGACCGCTTCGACGCGGTGATCGTCGACCTTCCCGACCCCGACACACCCGTGCTGGGCCGGCTGTACTCGACGGAGTTCTACGCGCTGGTCGCCCGGGCGCTGGCTCCCGGCGGGCTGATGGTGGTGCAGGCGGGCAGTCCCTTCTCCACCCCGACGGCGTACTGGCGCACGGTTTCGACGATCCGGGCGGCCGGCTACGCGGTCACGCCGTATCACGTGCACGTACCGACGTTCGGTGACTGGGGATTCGCCCTGGCACAACGGGCCGACCTGGCACCCGCACCGAAGGTGCCCGGCAATGCGCCCCCGTTGCGTTACCTCAACCAGCAGGTGCTCGACGCCGCCGGTGTCTTCTCCAGCGACATCGGGCCCCGTCCGGTGGAGCCGTCGACCCTGGACAATCCGCGCATCGTCGAGGACATGCGGCACGGGTACGACTAGTTACTCCTCGTCGAGGGCGGCGAGCACCTCGTCGGACAGGTCGACATTGGTCCAGACGTTCTGCACGTCGTCGCTGTCCTCCAGCGCGTCGACCAGCTTGAACACCTTCCGCGCGCCGTCGACGTCGACCGGCACGCTCACGGACGGCTGGAAGCTGGCCTCGGCCGATTCATAGTCGATGCCGGCGTCCTGCAGTGCGGTACGCACCGCCACCAGGTCGGTCGGTTCGGAGATGACCTCGAAGCTGTCACCGAGGTCGTTGACGTCCTCGGCGCCGGCATCCAGCACGGCGGCCAGCACATCGTCTTCGGTGAGTCCGTTCTTTTCCAGCGTGACGACGCCCTTGCGGGTGAACAGGTAGGACACCGATCCGGGATCGGCCATGTTGCCGCCGTTGCGGGTCACCGCCACCCGGACCTCGCCGGCCGCGCGGTTGCGGTTGTCGGTGAGGCACTCGATCAGCACCGCAACGCCATTGGGCCCGTAACCCTCGTACATGATGGTCTGGTAGTCGGCGCCGCCGGCTTCCTCGCCCGCGCCCCGCTTGCGGGCGCGCTCGATGTTGTCGTTGGGCACCGACGTCTTCTTCGCCTTCTGGATCGCGTCGTACAGCGTCGGGTTGCCCGCCGGGTCACCACCGCCGGTACGGGCGGCGACCTCGATGTTCTTGATCAGCCGGGCAAATTCCTTGCCGCGGCGCGCGTCTTTGACGGCCTTCTGGTGCTTGGTGGTGGCCCACTTGGAATGGCCGCTCATCGCTGTCCTATCTCCAATGTCCTCTTGTTTTTGTGGCCAGACGAGTCTACGTGTGCGGCCGGGGCGGCTTGCCCGGCCACTACCCGGCCGTCCCAGCGGCTCCAGGCGTCACAGCTGGGCGGGGACGTGCGGCGTGCCCAAGTTGCTAGCACCGCCGCGCCGGCAGCCGCCGGCCGCGCGCACGCTCCTCAGCCGGTGACGAGGTCGACGAACAGGTGGTGGATGCGCCGGTCACCGGTCATCTCGGGGTGAAACGCGGTGGCCAGCTTGCGGCCCTGCTTCACCGCGACGACGTGGCCGGCCGCGTTGGCCAGCACCTCGACGTCGTCACCGACGCGTTCGACCCAGGGGGCCCGGATGAATACCGCGCGCACCGGATCGCTCAGCCCCGCGAACGGGATGTCACCCTCGAACGAGTCGACCTGTCGACCAAAAGCGTTGCGCCGCACCGTCATATCGATCGCGCGCAGCGGCAGCGCCTCGCGCCCGCCGGCACCGGCGTCGAGGATCTCGCTGGCCAGCAGGATCATCCCGGCGCAGGCGCCGTAGGCGGGCAGCCCGTCGGCCAACAGGCCCCGCAACGGCTCCAGCAGGCCGAGGTCGAGCAGCAGGTGGCTCATGGTGGTCGATTCCCCGCCCGGGATCACCAACCCGTCCACCGCCTCGAGCTCGCTGCGCCGGCGCACCGGCATCGCCTCGGCTCCCGCCTCGCGAAGGGCCGCCAGGTGCTCACGGGTGTCGCCCTGCAGCGCCAGTACTCCGATCCGCGGCGCGTTCACTGCTTGGTCGGCTGGTACCCGCGCTTGAAGCGGGTCAGCCCCTCCTGCATGACCGCCGCGACCATCTCGCCGGACTGGGTGAAAATCTTGCCCTGGCACAGCGAACGGCCGCCGCTGGCCGACGGCGAACTCTGGTCGTAGAGCAGCCACTCGTCGGCCCGGAACGCCCGCATGAACCACATCGCGTGGTCCAGCGACGCCACCTGCAGGTGCTCCCGCACGTCGAGGTGGGTGACCTGCGCCGATCCCAGCAGCGTCAGGTCGCTCATGTAGGCCAGCGCGCAGATGTGCAGCACCGGGTCGTCCGGCAGCGGGTCGCGGTGGCGGAACCACACCTGCTGCTGGGAGGCCTTGCCCGGCGACAGCTGCAGTTGGTCGCGGGGCACGATGCAGACGTCCCATTCCTCGAATTGCTTGAAGCCGGCGTCGTCGAACACTTTGATCGAGTCCAAGCCGGGTAGCCCGTCGGGTGGCGGAGCCGCCGGCATGACGTCCTGGTGATGGATGCCTTCCTGATCGGTCTGGAAGGACGCCCCCATGCTGAAGATGATCTCGCCGTGCTGAACGGCGTTGACCCGCCGGGTGGCGAACGAGCCGCCGTCGCGAGTGCGTTCGACGAGGAAGACCGTGGGCTCGGTGGCGTCCCCGGGCCGCAGGAAGTAGCCGTGCAGCGAGTGCACCTGATAGCGCGGCTCCACGGTGCGCACCGCCGAGACCAGCGACTGACCCGCCACGTGGCCGCCGAACGTGCGCTGGAAATATCCCGACTCCGGGCTGAACATCCGTCCGCGGTAGATGTTGACCTCGAGTTGCTCGAGATCGAGGATCTCTTCGATCGCCACCAATAGCCCCGGGCTTACCAGCCGCGTTCGGCGAGGCGGTGCGGCTGCGCGATCTGCTCGACGTTGATGCCCACCATCGGCTCGCCCAACCCGCGCGACACCTTGGCCAGCACGTCGGGGTCGTCGTAGAAGGTGGTGGCCTTGACGATCGCGGCGGCGCGGTGCTCGGGCGCACCGGATTTGAAGATGCCCGAGCCGACGAACACGCCCTCGGCGCCGAGCTGCATCATCATCGCCGCGTCGGCGGGGGTGGCGATGCCGCCCGCGGTGAACAGCGTAACCGGCAGCTTGCCCGCCCGGGCCACCTCGACGACGAGTTCGTAGGGGGCCTGCAATTCCTTTGCCGCAACGTACAACTCGTCCTCGGACAGCGACGTCAGGCGGCGGATCTCGCCGCCGATCGCCCGCATGTGCGTGGTCGCGTTGGAGACGTCACCGGTGCCCGCTTCGCCCTTGGAGCGGATCATGGCCGCGCCCTCGCTGATGCGGCGCAGCGCCTCACCGAGGTTGGTCGCCCCGCACACGAACGGCACGGTGAACTTCCACTTGTCGATGTGGTGGGTGTAGTCCGCGGGGGTGAGCACCTCGGACTCGTCGACGTAGTCCACGCCGAGGCTCTGCAGGATCTGCGCCTCGACGAAGTGGCCGATGCGGGCCTTGGCCATCACCGGGATGGTCACGGCAGCGATGATGCCCTCGATCATGTCGGGGTCGCTCATCCGCGACACCCCGCCCTGCGCGCGGATATCGGCGGGCACCCGTTCCAGCGCCATGACAGCGACGGCGCCGGCGCCCTCGGCGATCTTGGCCTGCTCGGGAGTGACGACGTCCATGATGACGCCGCCCTTGAGCATCTCGGCCATGCCCCGTTTGACGCGCGCCGTTCCGGTTCGCCCGTTGCTCGGGTGGGCGGTATTCACTGCTTGATCTCCTTCAACGGTTGTCGACCCAGTCTAATGAGGCGGTTTGGCCCGCGTTGACCGGCGCAGTCAGCGGATGGAAAGCAGCGGCCCGGGGGTGCGGCCGCCGGCGAGCGCGGCTGCGTCGGTGAGCAGTCCGGATAGTTGCGTGGGGTACACCGTCTCCCCCGCCGCGACGAGTTGGGCGATGTCGGCAGCGTCACACCAGCGGTGGCCGTGGATGTAGCTGCGTTCGAGATCGGTTCGTCCGGTGCGCGACGGCTCGAACCGGCGGGTGCGGTAGACGAAGTAGAACTCCTCGCTGTCGATCAGCGAGCCGTTGAACTCGAAGACCTCGTCGCGCCGCCACACCGGCCCCACCAGCTCCGCCGGCGTGACCCGCAGACCGGTTTCCTCGGCCAGCTCCCGTGCGGCGGCCTCGGCGAGCCGTTCGCCTTGCTGCACTTCGCCGCCCACCGTGAACCACCACTTCGGCGCGTGCTGAGCGAGCGCGGGGTCCGATCCGCACAGCAGCAGTACCGCACCGGTGTCGTCGAGCAGCACGATGCGCGCCGAGGTTCGGTGGTTGAGGACTCCTTCAAAGCCCAAGGCTCCGTGGGCCAGCGCGTGCGGCCGCTCGACAATCTCGAAATAACTGGGCAGCCCGGCGGTCCCGCCCAGGTGAAACAACCGCACCAGGGGCCGTTCGGCCAGCGCCAGGGTGTCCCGGACCGCGTCGTTGTGGAAGCGGCGGGCCAGCACCACCCGGGCCTCGGCATCGGCCAGCTCGGCGATCAGACCGGCGGGCAGCGATGCCGGATCGACGACGGCCAACGCGGCCGACAGCTCGTTCTCGGCGTTCTCCCGCGCATGCCGCGGTGCCGCCTCGGCGGCGTCGGCAAGCGCCGCCAGCCGCCGACCTTCGGACGCACCACCGTAGGCGTCGATCGCGACTGCGCGCGACACCACCGCGCGCCGTGCCAGTGCACCGTCGAGCGCCTGCCACGACAAGTCGTAACGGACGTGCAGGCGATCCAGCCTGTTCGCCGTCCGGTAGGCCCAGACGCCGAAGAGCGCCAGCACCGCGACCAACACCGCGATGGCGACAACCAGCCATGTCATCAACTGGCCACCTCGACCTTTGCGCCTGACGCGGCGACCGTTTCGTAAACCCGCATGATCTGACTGGCCACCACCGACCAGTCGTAACGCCGAACAGCTGACGAGCCGGCCGTCACATAGCGTTCCCGCAGCACATCATCCTCCAGCACCGCGATCAGCGCATCGGCAAGCGCGTCGCCGTCGCCGACAGGTACCAGGCATCCCACGTCGCCGCCCCGCAGCACGCGACGGAAGGCGTCCAGATCGCTCGCCACCACCGGGGTGCCGGCGGCCAGCGCCTCGACCAGGACGATGCCGAAACTCTCCCCGCCGAGGTTGGGCGCGCAATACACGTCCGCGCTGCGCATCGCTGAGGCCTTTCCGTCGTCGTCGACCTGGCCGAGAAAACGGATGTGGTCCACCAGTTCGCCTGCCTGGGCGCGCAATTGGTCCTCGTCGCCGCGACCGACGACCAACAGCTGCACGTCGGCAAACCGCTCGGCCAGGCCCGGCAGCGCGTCGAGCAGCACCGACATGCCCTTGCGGGGCTCGTCGTAGCGGCCCAAGAACAGCACCGTCTTGCCGGGGCGCGGGTAGCCGTCCAGGTAGGGGGCCGAGGCGAACGAGGCGACGTCGACGCCGTTCGGGATCTCCACCGCATCGGTGCCCAGCGCCTCCATCTGCCAGCGCCGGGCCAAATCGGAGACCGCGATGCGGCCGACGATCTTCTCGTGCATCGGGCGCAGGATCCCTTGAAACACCGTCAGCGTCAGCGATTTGGTGGTCGACGTGTGGAACGTGGCGACGATCGGACCCTCGGCGATGTTCAGGGCCAACATGGACAGGCTCGGCGCGTTGGGCTCGTGCAGGTGCAGCACGTCGAAATCGCCTTCGGCGAGCCATTTTTTCACCTTGCGGTGGGTGGCCGGCCCGAACCGCAGCCGGGCCACCGACCCGTTGTAGGGAATCGGGACCGCCTTGCCCGCCGAGACGACGTAGTCGGGAAGCGCGGCGTGCGGCGAGGCCGGCGCGAGCACGCTGACGTCGTGCCCGCGGGCGCGCATCACCTCGGCCAGCTGGAGGACGTGCGATTGCACCCCGCCCGGAACGTCGAACGAGTAGGGGCAGACCATCCCGATCCGCATCAGGTTTCCTTCAGCCGGGCCTGCCTGGCTTCGGGCAGGTCGGCCAGCCACTGCGGCTGCATCATGTGCCAGTCCTCGGGACGGGCGGCGATGTTCTTCTCGAACTGATCGGCCATCGCCTGGGTGATGGCGCCAACGTCGCCGCTGGTGCAGTCCAGCGGGGACTGTATCCAGACGCCCCAGCCCCGGTCTTCGAACCAGCAGTGCGCCGGCAGCAGAGCCGCCCCGGTCGCGATGGCGAGCTTCGCCGGGCCGGCCGGCAGCCGGGTGGGCTCACCGAAGAAGTCGACCTGCACGCCGGTGCGGGTGAGGTCGCGCTCGGCCATCAGGCACACGATCCGATTGTCCCGCAGCCGATCGCACAACACGTCGAACGGCGGCCGTTCTCCCCCGGACAGGGGCAGCACCTCGAAGCCGAGGCGTTCACGGTAGGCGATGAAGCGCCGGTAGAGCGATTCGGGTTTGAGCCGCTCGGCGACGGTGGTGAAGGTGCCGTGCGTTTGCGCCAGCCAAACCCCGGCCATGTCCCAGTTGCCGCTGTGCGGCAACGCGATCACCGCGCCGCGGCCGCTGGACAGCGCCGCCTCGATATGGTCTTGCCCGAGGACCGAGTCGTGCAGCTCGCGGCCCACGACGCCCAGGTCCATGCCCGGCAGGCGGAACGCCTCACGCCAGTAACGAGCGTAGGACGCCAGCGAGGCCCGCATCAGCGAGTCCGGCACGTCCTCGGGTGGCACCCCGACGACGCGAGCCAGATTCTTGCGCAGCTGGTCGGGGCCGCCGCCGCGAGCGGCATAACGTGCGCCGGCCTCAAAGGCGTTGCGCGCGGCGAACTCCGGCATCGCACGCACCGCCATCCAGCCCGACGCGTAGGCCCAGTCGGCGCCCACCCCGCCCGTGACGCTACCCGCCAGCCGCCTCGCCAACTGGCGCAGCGGTTGTGCCCCAAGCTTTTTCAGGCCCGGTGGAGTGGGAATCACGGCTCGCCCACCAGCCGGTCGGTCGCGCCCGGCGAGGTATGCACAGTGTGCAACCGCTGCGCACAGGTGACCAGGCTTGCCACCGCCAGCACCCACATCGCGACCGGCAGCGCGGGTGGCCACGCAATGAACGGCAGGTCGGACACGCCTGCGCCGACGAGCACGATGATCAGTCGTTCCGGCCGTTCGATCAGGCCGCCGTCGCCGCGCAACCCGCTGGCTTCGGCGCGGGCCTTGATATAGGAGATCACCTGCGAGGTGACCAGGCAGATCAACGTGGCGACCGCAAGTAGCTTGTCATGCAGGCCGAAGACGATCCACCACAGCAGCCCGCAGAACACCGCGCCGTCGCTGACCCGGTCACACGTGGCGTCCAGCACCGCGCCGAACCGGGTGCCGCCGCCGCGTTCCCGGGCCATCGCACCGTCGAGCATGTCGAAGAGGACGAAGAACCAGACCACCAGCGTGCCGGCGAACAACTTGCCCATCGGGAACAGCGTCAACGCCCCGGCCACCGCGACGATGGTGCCCAAAATCGTGACGACGTCGGGGGTCAATCCCAGCCGCAGGCACGCCCGCGCGGTCGGAGTGGTCAGCCGCGCGAACGCCGCCCGCGACAGGAACGGCATTTTGCTCATGGTTGTTTTGTCCACTCCGTGGCCAATAGCTGCCGCGTCTCGCGCAGCAACTGCGGGATCACCTTCGATCCTCCGATGATGGTGATGAAGTTCGCGTCCCCACCCCAGCGCGGCACCACGTGCACGTGCAGGTGTTCGGCCAGTGACCCGCCGGCCGAGGTCCCCAGGTTCAGGCCGACATTGAAACCGTGCGGCCGCGAGACGTTCTTGATGACGCGAATTGCCTTCTGAACGAAGGACATCAGTTCCGCGCTTTCCGGGTCGGTCAAATCTTCGAGCTCGGAGACCCGACGGTAGGGCACCACCATCAGGTGTCCGGGGTTGTAGGGATAGAGGTTGAGCACGGCATACACGAGCTCCCCGCGAGCGACCACCAGACCGTCTTCGTCGGCGAGGTGCGGTATGTCGGTGAACGGCTGCTCGGTTTTACCGTCGTCGCGCTTCATCGGCGCTTCGGCCAGGTACGTCATCCGATAGGGCGTCCACAACCGCTGCAGGTGATCTTGCTCGCCGACGCCGGTGTCCAGGATGGTGTCGTCGGCACCCTGCTCGGCAGGTTCGCGATCACTCACGGTCACTCACCACTTGACACTTTCACGAGTTCGGCTGTGGGCATGGAGTTCTCGCGGTCGGCGATCCACTTCACGATCGCATCGACCGCAGTGTCGCGGGGCACGCCGTTGATCTGCGTGCGGTCACCGAAGCGGAAGCTGACCGCGCCGGCTTGGACGTCTCGGTCACCGGCCAGCAACATGAACGGCACCCGCTGCGCGGTGTGGTGGACGATCTTCTTCGCCATCCGGTCATCGCTGGCGTCGACCTCGACCCGCACGCCGTGCGACTTCAGCTGCGCAGCAATGCCTTCCAGGTACCCAACGTGCTCGTCGGCGACCGGGATACCCACCGCCTGCACCGGCGCCAGCCACGCCGGGAACGCCCCCGCATAGTGCTCGGTGAGGATGCCGAAGAACCGCTCGATCGATCCGAAGAGCGCTCGGTGAATCAGCACCGGCCGCTGCCGCGACCCGTCGGACGCGGTGTATTCCAGCTCGAATCGCTCCGGCATGTTGAAGTCGAGCTGGATTGTCGACATCTGCCAGCTGCGGCCCAACGCGTCCTTGACCTGCACCGAGATCTTCGGCCCATAAAACGCCGCGCCGCCGGGGTCGGCAACGAAATGCAACCCCGAAACCTCGGCGACCTCCCGCAGCACTTCGGTGGCCTCGTCCCACATCTCGTCGGAGCCCGAGTACTTCTCCGGGTCCTTGGTGGACAGCTCGAGGTAGAAGTCGTTGAGTCCGTAATCGGCCAGCAAGCCCAGCACGAAGCGCAACAGCGAAGTCAACTCGTCGCGCATCTGCTCTCGCGTGCAGTAGATGTGGGCGTCGTCCTGGGTCATGCCGCGCACCCGGGTCAGCCCGTGCACCACACCCGACTTCTCGTAGCGGTACACGCTGCCGAACTCGAAGAGCCGCAACGGTAGCTCGCGATACGAGCGGCCGCGTGACCGATAGATCAGGTGGTGCATCGGGCAGTTCATCGGCTTGAGGTAGTAGTCCTGCCCGGGCTTGCGCACCGTCCCGTCGGCGTTGAACTCCGCGTCGAGGTGCATCGGGGGGTACATGCCGTCGGCGTACCACTCGAGGTGGCCCGACGTGATGTAGAGCTGCTCTTTGGTGATGTGCGGGGTGTTGACGAACTCGTACCCGGCCTCGATGTGCTTGCGCCGCGAGTACTCCTCCAGCTCGCGACGGATGGTACCGCCCTTGGGATGGAAAACCGCTAGGCCGGAGCCGATTTCGTCCGGGAAACTGAACAGGTCCAGCTCGCTGCCCAGCTTGCGATGATCGCGGCGTTGCGCCTCCTCGATCAGCTCGAGGTAGGCATCCAGCGCCTCCTGCGATTCCCACGCGGTGCCGTAGATGCGTTGCAGGCTGGCGTTGTTCTGGTCTCCGCGCCAGTAGGCGGCCGAGCTGCGAGTGAGTTTGAAGGCCGGGATGTGCTTGGTGGTCGGGATGTGCGGCCCGCGGCACAGGTCACTCCAAACCCGTTGCCGGGTACGGGGATTGAGGTTGTCGTACGCCGTGAGCTCGTCGCCGCCGACCTCCATGATGGTTGGATCGCCCGATTTGTCATCGACGAGTTCGAGCTTGTAGGGCTCGTCGGCCAGCTCGCTGCGCGCCTGCTCTTTGGACTCGTACACGCGCCGCTCGAACAGCTGGCCCTCTTTGACGATCTGGCGCATCCGCTTTTCCAGCGCCATCAGGTCTTCCGGGGTGAACGGCTCCGCCACATCGAAGTCGTAATAGAAGCCGTCGGCGATCGGCGGCCCGATGCCCAGCTTGGCCTGGGGGAACAGCTCCTGGACGGCTTGGGCCAGCACGTGTGCGGCCGAATGCCGGATGACGCTACGACCATCGTCGGTGTCGGCGGCCACGGGGACGACGTCGGCGTCGCGGTCGGGCGTCCAACTGAGGTCGCGCAGCTTTCCCGAGTCGTCGCGCACCACCACGACGGCATCGGGTGTGCCCCGCCTCGGCAGCCCCGCCTCACCGATCGCCGCGGCCGCGGTGGTCCCAGCGGGCACCCGGATCGGGGCTTGCGGCGATCGCGAGCCCGTCGGTGCCGGGCGCTGCGGGTCGCCGCCATCGGCTCCCGGGGCGGGCTGTGCGGCGGTCATGGTGGCGTCTCCAAGGCTCGATGAGTCGACGACCATGCTATCGGGCGGGTCCGGAACGAAGCGGGGCCGCCGAGCAGTGGCTTCTTCGAGAGATCGGTTGACTTCGATCGCGTTCGTCGGGCTGTGGTGGCCTTCGCCCTGCGCCTCGCGGATCGCACTGGCCGGGCAGCTATCGGCAGAATGGGTTCGTGGCGGCGCAGACGGCTTTGGCATTGCTGCTCGCCGCTGTCGGCGTCATCGTCGTGACGAACTGGGTCAGCGAGCGCACCGGGCTGCCCAGTGCGGCCCTGCTCACTCTCGTCGGTATCGGTTACGGGTTGCTACCGGGGCCGAACGTCAGTCTTCGCCCAGACGTGATGATGACCTGCATCCTGCCGCCGCTGCTGTACAACGCGGCGCTGGGCTCGTCGTTGGTAGGGATACGCCGCAACCTGCGCACGGTCATCAGCCTGTCGGTCCTCCTCGTCTTGCTCACCGCCGCTGCCGTCGGTAGCGCCTTCGCGCTGCTCGTCAGCGGTGCGACGCTCGCCGCGGGCATGGCGCTGGGCGCGGCGGTGGCGCCCACCGATCCGGTCGCCGCGCTGGCCGTCGCCCGCAAGGTCGGTCTGCCGCTCAACATCGTCACACTGATCGAAGGCGAGGGATTACTCAACGACGCGACGGCGCTGACCACCCTGTCAGTGGCCATCGCGGTTGGCCGCGGCGCGGGATTCTCGTTCCCGTCGGCGCTGCGGCAGTTCGCGCTGGCGGCCGTGGGCGGCCTGGTTATCGGGCTGGCGTTCGCTTGGAGCCGGCGGTTGTTGCGGCGATTGCCGCACGACGTGATGACGGCCAACGCGATCTCCCTGGCCACACCGTTTTTGGCCTATCTCGCGGCGGAGAAGGTGCACGCGTCCGGTGTGTTGGCCGTCGTGGTGTGCGGGCTGGTCGTCGGGCACGACTCACCCCGGTCGGAGTCGGGAGCGAGCCGGCTGCAGACCCGAGCCGTCTGGCGGTTCGTCAACTTCTTGCTGGAGGGCCTTGTCTTTCTGCTCATCGGTCAACAGTTGCCGGCCATGATCGAGGGTCTGCGTGGGCGGCCACCGTCGACGATCGTCGTGGCGGTCGCCGTCACCACCGCAGTGGTGCTGTTGATGCGCCCCCTGTGGCTGCTGTTCACGCAGTCGCTTCCGCGGCAACTGCACACCCGTCTCGGCAACGTCAGCACGAACCCCGACGACGACGACGCCGCCGACCCGGGCCAGAACGGTCGCCGGCGCGACCACGACACGGAGCGACTCGGTGGCCGTGAGCTTCTCGTGCTGAGTTGGGCCGGCAGCCGCGGCGTGGTCAGCCTTGCCGCCATCTTCGCGGTGCCCCTGACGACGGACAGCGGCGCGCCGTTTCCCGTCCGGGACCTTTTGCTGTTCTGCACCCTGGTGGTCGTGCTCGTGACGCTGATCGGGCAGGGCAGCACCTTCGGCCCGATCGTGCGTGCGCTCGGGGTACACGCCAACGCCGTCGACGAGATCCGGTTGCGCAATCGAGCGCGCACGGCCGCGGTTCAGGCTGCCCTCGCCACTCTCGACGAACTCGACGAGCAGGCTCGCGACGAGGTCGACAAGCGGGCGATCGATTTCGTCCGACGGCAGTTGTCCGCTCGGCTCACGCGGTATAAACGTCGGCTCGATGTGCTGTCGGATTCCGACGACCTCCCCAGCCACCCCGACTACGAGGCGGCGGCCGCGGTCCGGCGGGCGGCAATCGACGCGGAGCGCGACGAGCTCGTGCGCTGGCGCGACGTGGGCATGCTGCCCGATCGAAGCCTTCGCGTGCTGGAACGCGAACTGGATCACGAAGAAGTGACGCTGCCGATGCCAACGCCGCGCAACCGGCACGGCCGCTGAAACGTCAGGGCTGGCCGGGTTTGAGCCGTACGAACAGCGCGTCGGCTTCGGTCAGCAGCTGATCACCATCGCACAACCGGCCCGATACGAAGATCTTGCGCCCGTCCGCCCGGTCGATGCCCGCGTCGAACTGAAGTTCCTTTTCCACCGGAACGATGTGTCGGTAGTCGATCTTGAGGTACGCGGTGCGTTGTCTCGGGCTGCCGGTGAGCACCGAGGCCGACAAGCCGAGGACGGAGTCGAACAGCATCCCCAGCGCACCGCCGTGCACGGCGCCGTTGCGGCCCAGATGGAACCGGGCGAAACGGGCCTGGCCGTGGATCCGGCCGTCCTCGCCCTTGTGGGCCGACATCGGGATGGTCAGGATGTTGCCGCGCATCGGCAGGTCCATCCGCCTGCCCGACGGGGACGTCCATTCGTCGGCGTCGAACGGGGCCAGCAGCGCCGACGCCTTCTCCAGCAGGTCAGCGGCCTCGGTGATCACCTCGTCGGGCGCGTCGGCCGCCCGGGCGTGGTCCTGCAGTGAGCGCACGGCCTCGATGAACCTGCCGTAGTCGGGCCCGCCCTTGGTCGTCGGCTCCGGTGGGTTGAATCCCCCGCCGGGGTGTCGCTGATGTTCGGCCACCAAGACACCGTATTGCCCGGCGGATGGGCTGTGACGCGGTGGTCAGACCGGCTGCTGGGCCCCCGCGGCCGACAACGTTTCGAATTCGTCGTCGGACAGCTCGATCCCAGCGGCGCCGACGTTCTCCTCCAGGTGCGCAACCTTGGACGTACCGGGGATGGGCACCATTACCGGCGAGCGTTTGAGCAACCACGCCAACGCCAACTGCGAGGGCGACGCGTCGTGCTCGGCGGCGATGCGCTGCAGCGGACCGTCGGGGGCGGCGAGCGGCCCGGCGGCCAGCGGGAACCACGGGATGAACCCGATGCCCTGCGCGGTCGCGGCGTCCAATAGCGGCTCGGCGGCGCGAGACGTCAGGTTGTACATGTTCTGCACCGACACGATCTCGGTGATGCGCAGGGCCGCGTTCAGCTGGTCGACGTCGATCTCGGACAGGCCGATGTGGCGGATCTTGCCTTCGTTTTTCAGCGCGAGCAGCTCGCCCACCTGATCCTCGAGCGGGAAGTTCGAGTCGATGCGGTGCAGCTGAAACAGATCGATGGTGTCCACGCCCAGCCGGCGCAGGCTCATCTCGCATTCCTGACGCAGATAGCTCGGATTGCCCAACGGAATCCAGACATCCGGGCCGGTGCGCAACAGCCCCGCCTTGGTCGCGATCGCCAGACCGTCGTAAGGATGCAGCGCCTCGCGAATGATCTCCTCGGACACGTAGGGACCGTAGGAGTCGGCGGTGTCGATGAAGTTCACGCCGAGTTCGACGGCCCGCCGCAGCACCCGGACGCATTCGTCGCGGTCGTCGGGCGGGCCCCACACGCCCTTTGCGGTCAGGCGCATGGCGCCGAAGCCGAGTCGGTTGACGGTCAGGTCACCACCGAAGGTGAATGTTCCGGATGCCCCTGCAACAGTTTTCGAGTTTTCTGCGCTCACACCTACAGACCGTACGCGCGATCCGCCGCGGCGCATCTCGGCGTGGCAAGCTGAGTACCGTGGACCTGCGAGCGCTCGAGGAACTCCCCCTGACCTACACCGAAGTGGGGGCGACCGCTTCCGGCGAACTGCCTGCCGGATACGACCATCAGCACGCCGAGCGCCAAATCGGCACGGGGCAGGAGCGTTTCGAGCAAGCGGCGGCCGCCGTCATGCGCTGGGGCATGCAGCGCGGATCCGGGCTGCGGGTGCAGGCCAGCTCCGAGATCGCCGTGGTCGACGCGGTGGTGGTGGTGAAAATCGGCTTCCTGCCGGCCCCCTGCCGCGTCGTCTACGTCGTCGACGAGCCCGACATCCGCGGCTTCGGCTACGGCACCCTGCCGGGCCACCCGGAATCCGGCGAGGAACGCTTCGTAGTTCGTCGCGACCCGGTGACCTCCGCGGTTTACGCGGAGGTCACCGCCTTCTCCCGGCCCGGAACCTGGTGGAGCAAGGCCGGCAGGCCGGTGCTGAAGGTGGGTCAGCGCCTCATCGCCAAGCGCTACCTACGCGCGGTCTGAGGGCTAACCGCCGCGACGGTGCCGATGTGCACGCCCTGCGCCAGCCGCGCCAGCGCCACGGCGCCCACCAGCAATCCGAAGTCGCGCAGCGCGACGTCGTAGAAGCCGGGCCCGGTGACCAGATCGATGATGATCCCGACCAGCCATGCCGCGACCACCCAGGCGCCCCAGCGCGGGGCCACCGCCACCAGCACGCCGGCCACAATCTCGATGACGCCCACCAGGTACATGCACTGATCGGCCGTCCCGGGCACCAGACCATCGATCCACCCGGCCAGATACATGCTCCAGTGATGCGGGTGGGTGAGCAGGTTGAAGAACTTGTCCAGCCCGAAAACGATGGGCGCGATGGTGAACACGGTGCGCAACGCGAGGTACGCCGAGTAGGCGGGATCCCTCAGCTGGTCGGCCAGAGCGTGACTCCCGGCGACTTGTTTGGTGGTCATATCTGCCTCCATTTCTAACGGATAACACTTTGTACGTTAGATTGGGTAGACTGTAGCGTCAAGCATTTTGTCTGTTAGAAACGGGGTCGAATGGACGACGCGGACTCCCTGGAGCGCGACGCCGCAGGAATCGGCGCACTCGCCGATCCCGTGCGCCGACAGCTCTACCAGTTCGTCGGCGCCCAACCGGGATGGGTGAGCCGTGACCAGGCGGCCGACGCCGTCGGAATCCCCCACCACCAGGCCAAGTTCCACCTCGACCGGCTCACCGCCGAAGGGCTGCTGGAATCCGATTACGCACGGCTGACGGGCCGCTCCGGCCCGGGAGCCGGACGTACCGCCAAGTTGTATCGCAGGGCTCGCCGTGACATCGCGGTCAGCCTTCCCCAGCGGGAGTACGAGTTGGCCGGGCGCTTGATGGCGACGGCCATCGCGCGCTCGGCCGCTACCGGCGAGCCGGTTACCGAGGTCCTCAACCGTGTCGCGCGCGAGTACGGCCACGCGATCGGCGCCACCGAACCCTCGGAGACGACGGTCCCGACCCCCCCGAAAGACGCCGCCGCGGCCCTGCAGCGCGCGGTCTTGGTGCTGCGCCGATACGGCTACGAGCCGCGTTTTTCCGACGGTGAGGTCGAGCTCGCCAACTGCCCGTTCCACGCGCTGGCGCAGGAGCAGACGGAGCTGGCCTGCAACATGAACCATGCGCTGATCAGCGGTGTGGCCGATGCGCTCGCACCGCATGGACCAGGCGCCCGGTTGTGTCCCGGCCGGGACCGGTGTTGCGTTGTGCTCACACCCGGCGACCACTAGGTCGTCGAGCATCACGCACTGTGGCGGCCAGTGCCCCTATGTCGCCCAGCGAGACAGCAATTCCGCAGCGCCCGTGCACATCTCGTCGATCACATCGGCCACCGATGCCTCGTTGTGGATCATCCCGACGCCCTGACCGGCATCCACGGGCGCGGTCCGGCAGTCGCCGGCGGTGATCGCGGCCGCCAGCTCCTCGCAGGCCCCCGCGTCCAGCGCCCCCTCGCGGCCCGTCCAGCGCTCGACGAAGTCGTTGGCCAGCACCCGCGACGGGAACCGCGCCGGCCACGGCAGCCCCTTGGCGACGTCAAAGACCCGGGTGACGGTGGTATCGGTTTCGGTGGCCGCGACCAGTGCCCGGCGGCCGGTGTCGCCGGTCAGCGCTTCCGGACATGCCGACAACCGGGTGCCAACCCACGCCCCGCTGGCGCCGGCGGCCAGCACCGCGGCCAGGCTGCGCGCCGAGGCGACGCCGCCGCCGGCCAGCACCGGCACCGAGACGGCCTCCAACACGGCGTCCAGCAGCGGTAGCAGTCCCAGCTTGTCCTCGCCGTGCCCGCCGCCCTCGGACCCGCGCGCGACCAGGATGTCGACCCCGGCGTCGACGGCCTGCCGGGCCCCGGCGCTGTCGTAAACCTGGGTCACGGTGGGAATTCCGGCTTTATGCGCCTTGGCGACCCACGACCATTCGGTGCCGAAGCTGACCGACAGCAGGGCGGGTCGTGCGGCCAGCGCGTCCTCGAGCAATCCGGACTCGTTGCGCATCACCCAGTCCACCATGCCGATACCGAACCGACCGTCGACGTGCTGTAGTTGCTCGGCGAGCAACTCCCTGGTCGCAACGCTGCCCATGCCGACCATGCCGAGACCCCCGGCCGCGGTGACCGCCGCTGCCAGTCGGCCGCCGGCCACCCCGCCCATCGGGGCATTGACGATGGGGACCCGCAGACCGAACTCGGCGGACCAGGGCGTCGACAACATCGGCGCCTAGTGCGCCGACGCGATGGTCTTCAGCACCGTCAGCAGGACCACGGAATCCTCGACCGCGTGCAGGGCGTGCCGTTCGGCGGGAATCGCGACGTAATCACCGGTTTTGCCGTCCCAGGTGTCTCCGCTGGTCGTCAGCCGAACGTGGCCCTGCAGCACCTGCAGCGTCGCCTCACCCGGGCTGTCGTGTTCGGACAGATCGTGACCGGCCAGCAGGGCCAGGACGGTCTGGCGAAGCTCGTGGGTATGGCCGCCATGAATGGTGTGGGCGGCCCGCCCGCTGTGCGATTGTTTGGCCTCGGCGATCTTTTCGGATGAGAGTTCGGTCAGCGAAATGGAATCCATCGTGGTCCTTCGAAGTTGCAGGGCCCTCACGCGGCCTTGAGGGTTGGGAGTTAACCGCTCAGTAGCAGTATCCCCGTCACGACGAGGCCGACGACTTTGACCGTCTCCAGCGCGACGTAGGCGTAGTGAGCGCGGGAGCGAGGTCCATCCGATCCCGCGAGCACCCGGTCGGCACGACGGGTCAGCGCGGGACGCACCGCGACCAGCTGAATGGCCAGCGCCGCCACGGCGACGGCGATCGCCACCGTGGCGCCGACCCGCGTCGGACCGGAAATCGCGATGGCCCCGATGACGAGGGCGAAAGCCACCTCGACGGTGTTGAGCGCGCGAAAAACCAGCCGCCCGATGCCAAGCCCGATCTGCACCGTCACATTGGGGGCCCGGAATTTCAGTGGAGCTTCCAAGAAGGAAATGGCCAGCACCATGCCGAGCCAGGTGAAGGTCAGCGCAACGGCAACCGCTGTGCCTGTGCTCATTTGGCCGCGCCTTGCAGCGTCAGGTGCGCCAGACACAGGTCCGGCTCGACGAACGGGTCGAGCCGATCCACCGAGACGGGCGCACCCCAGTTCTCCATGGCTCCTTGCATGAGGCCCAGATGCACCGGGCAGACGACACTCGACGAGTTTTCGGCCAATTCCAGAAAGGGGCAGTGCCGCAAGCCAACCTGCTGCTCTCCGTTGCTGACCCGGCGCTCGGGGGCGAAGCCGAGTTCGTCGAGCAAATCGATCAGGTGGGCGATGGCCTCCTCGGCGCTGTCGGCGTCGTCGGGCAGCGAATGCAACTCGGTACTCATCTTCTGGCCCCAGGCGCGGCCCGCGGCCAGGGCTTTGGGCCCGGGATTGCGCTCGGCGGCGAAGGCCTTGGCCAGGATCTCGGCCAGCAGCCGGTAGTGCCGCGTTCCGCCGCGATCCATCTGCCGGACCGCGCGGAACATCAGCGGTGGACGCCCCGGCCCCTTCCGGTCGAGCTCGACATGCTCCACCTGGCCGTCAACGACCAGGCTGTCGAGGTGGAAACGGACGGTGTTGGGGTGCACGCCGAGCACATCCGCGATTCCGGCGATGCTCATCGGATCCGGGGCGGCCCGCAGCAGCCGCATCACGGCGCGCCGCCGGCCGGCCGATTCACGGGTTGACGAGTCCTGGGACTTCTCGGATTTCACAGGGCCCCTCCCACTTCTCGTCGTTCACGCCCCGTCTGAATGGGTGGCACTGGGCTGGCCCGCCACCAGAGGCGTGTCGACACCGAGCGGACCAACCTTGGCCGCCCCGCCCGGGGATCCCAATGGGCCGTCGCGGCCCGGCAGCGTTTCAGCGAAGAATGCCTCATTGTCGGCCAGGTAGGGTTTGAGATCCTCAGGCAGGTCATCTTCGTAGTAAATCGCTTCCACCGGACAAACCGGCTCGCACGCGCCGCAGTCAACACACTCGTCGGGATGAATGTAGAGCGCCCGGCCGCCTTCGTAAATGCAATCCACCGGACATTCATCGACGCAAGCGCGGTCCATCACGTCGATGCACGGCTTCCCGATCACGTAGGTCATGGGCTAGAGTTTACACAACAATACTTGTGAAAACTAGACCGGAGGTCGGAGCCCATGCCCGCCAACGAACTTGACGTACGCCAGCTGCGTCAGCCGGCCAAGCACCCGACCATCTTCGCGACCTACGCCGCGCTGGAAGTCGGCGAATCGTTCGTTCTGGTCAATAACCACGACCCCAAGCACCTGCACGACGAATTCGAGGCCGACTACCCGAGCGGCTACGACTGGGAGTATCTCGATAAAGGCCCCAACGTCTGGCGCATTCGGATCGGTAAACTCGCTGATACCCCACCCCCAGTGCGCCACGGACATCTCGACCTGGCCATAGAGCCGCTGGAAAGCTCTGCGCGGCAGGAGATCTGATGTCAGGACAACGAGCAGGTTCCGAGCTTCCGCTACCCTCGTCCAGCCGCGCCGACGACGCGGTTGCCGGCCATTGGCTACTGGCACGACTCGGCAAGCGCGTGCTGCGCCCCGGCGGTGTCGAGCTGACCCGCACCCTGCTGTCCCACGCGAGGCTGACCGGGGCCGACGTCGTCGAGCTGGCGCCGGGCCTGGGCCGCACCGCTACCGAGATCGTGGCCCACGGGCCGCGGTCGTACGTCGGCGCCGAGGGTGACGCGGACGCGGCCAACGTCGTGCGCGGCGTGCTCAGCGATCTCGGTGCGCAAAACGCGGCCGTCCGGGTCACCGACGCGGCGGCCACCGGATTGCCCGACGCCAGCAGCGACGTCGTCATCGGGGAAGCGATGCTGAGCATGCAGGGCGACGCGGCCAAGCGGGCCATCGTCGCCGAGGCGGCGCGGGTGCTGCGGCCGGGCGGCCGCTACGCGATCCACGAGCTGGCCCTCACTCCCGACGACGTGCCGGAGGACATCAGCACAGACATCCGGCAGGCCCTTGCCCGGGCGATCAAGGTGAACGCGCGTCCATTGACGGTGGCGGAGTGGTCGAAACTGCTCGCTGAGCACGGGCTGCTGGTCGATGAGGTCGCGACCGCGCCCATGGCGCTGCTGCAGCCGCGCCGGCTGGTGTCCGACGAAGGGTTTCTCGGTGCGCTGCGATTCGCCCGGAACGTGCTCGTGCACCGCGACGCCCGCAAACGGGTCCTGATCATGCGCCGGACTTTCCAGAAACATCGCAAGCAGCTGGCCGCCGTCGCCATCGTCGCCCACAAACCGGCGCAGTCGGACACGACCGCCGCAAGGCGTTGAGCTCCGCCGTTGCACTCCGGCCGGCTTTGGGCCCGTTCCGCAATCTCTGCGTGACGGTTTAGTGACGCCCCCTGGCAAAACTTGGCTGCGGCAGTCGCGGGAGAACAAAGGAGCTTGCCGGTTATGGGTGCAACCCCACCGTCGTTGACGGAGTCCGACCTCGACGCGTTGGCGTCGGATTTTCTGCAGTCGCACTACCTCGGATCCATCTACGCCGACTGGTCACCGGATCGACGGCTCGACATGTTCTTGCGGCGGCGCGGTCTCGCCCGGGTGGCCAACGACGGCGACCTGTCCCACAACGTCTTGGAACGCATCATGGCCCGCGGGCGCGCGCCGCTGGCGCGGCATGGATTCGGCCCGTTCGTTCCTTAGCACCAGGTAGGCGATCAAATGACCCGAGATCTCAAAAAAAACGGCATTTCTCACGGCGAAAATACCGGTCAATGCATTGGTACAGACGTACTATTGTGGCTTAGTGCTGCAAGCGCCGCCGGGCCGGATGAGTCGTCGAGGTTAGCGGGGAGGGGACGATGAATTCACCGAAATGGATGGTTCATTGGCCGCAGCGCCGGCCGACGGCCACGATCTATCAGTTGACCGACCGCCTCCACAAAGGGCACATGGCTCGGGTGCCCGCTGACCAGATCACGCAGACCGTGGCGGCGTGGCTGGCCGACCTGGGTGCCGCCGACAGCCCGCTGGTCGACGAACTCGAGCGCGCCGTCTGTGGCGGCGACTGGGCCGCCGCGCACGCGCTGGGTGAGTGCTTGTCCATCGAGATTGCGGTGGCGGACTAGCGAAGTCGCCGTCCAGCAAAGCGCCGTTCTTAATCGACGGGCGTGTCCGGCCTCCGGACACAAATAAGGCACCTGCGGGCCCCGCGGGGCCGGCGCGCGTCGCACCACTGCGGTGACGACCGCGAGCAGGCCATACATGCAACCGCCGAGCGGCTGTTGCACGAGTGGGTGCACATCTGGCTGGCAAGCATCTATCGGCGCTGAGCTAGCACGCGCGCCGCACGGCCCAGGCTCGCTGCGATCAACTGCTCGGCGGCACCGAGGTAGGTTGATGACGGCTCCTTGCTCACCAGCTCGGCGATCGCCCGCTGCTCACCGGAAACGTCTGCGACAGCCAAGTTTTCGGCCATCCGCTGCGGGTGCACGGTCAACCCGGCCAGCAGCTCGCCACATTCCGACCCCGCGACGACGGTGCGGCGGGCCAGGGTGCGCAGGGTATCCCATTCGGCGTGCCATGCCCCGTCCGGCCGCTCGTCATTGGCCAGCGCCGCCGCCGTGTGCAGCGTCGCGACCAGCGGCGGGGCCGTGATGGCGGCACGACGGATCAGGATGGACAGCACCGGGTTTCGCTTGTGCGGCATCGACGACGACCCGCCGCGGTTGGCGGCCGCCGGCTCGTCGAGTTCGGCGATCTCCGGGCGCACCAGGGTGACGATGTCGGAGGCGATGCGACCCCAGGCGTCGGTGCAGCCGACCAAGGCGTCGGCGGCCGCGGTGATGGGTGCGCGGGCGGTGTGCCACGTGGACCGGTCATGCAAGCCCAATGTGGTTGCGGCGTTTCGCACGAGCTGCAGTGCGACGCCGGCCGCGTCGCTGGTGCCGGTGAGCAACGCCGCCAGTTCCGTCGTGGCGCCCAATGTCCCTGCGGCGCCGCCGATTTGGATCGGCGTGCTCAGCACCGCCACCCGCTCGAACGCGTCGACAATGCCGTTCAGCCAGCCGGCGGCCTTGACGCCGAAGGTGGTGGGTGCGGCATGCTGGGTAAGGGTCCGGGCCACCATCGGCGTGCCCCGGTGTTGTTTCGCGAGTTCTGACAGCGTACCAACCTGCTGCCTCAGCTCGGTTGTCAGGTGATCGGCGACCGCGCGCACGGCCAGCATCAGGCTGGTGTCCAGGACGTCCTGGCTGGTGAGCCCGCGATGAATCCAGGGCGCGATGCCCGACTCCGCCCGTTGCCGGAGCAGCTTCACCAGCGGAATAACCGGGTTGCCGCCGCCCTCGGCGCTGACGGCGATCGATTCACCGTCGTTGTGCGTGACCAGGTTCCACAGCTCGGCGCCGGCGCACTCGGCGGGTGCCAGGCCGGCGGCCGCCAGCGCGTCCAACCACGCGCACTCCACCGCGACCATCGATCCCAGCAGCGCCTCATCGGTCATGTGGTCGCCGGCGCGATGGTCTCCGGGCCACAACAGGTTGCTCATCGCGCGTCTTCCGAGTACGCCAGGAACACGGTCTCGGCCGGGCCCTGCAGGTGGATGTCGAAACGGTACGCCGCACCCTCGTTTTCGGCGGCGCAGAGCAATGTGGGCCGGCGCTCGGCGGCTACGGCCGCCAACAGCGGATCGGAGTGCGACTCGGCGCCCGGCAGGTAGGCCCGGGTGTACAGCCGGTCCAGCAGTCCCCTGGCGAACACGGTGAGCGCGAAGAACGGCGGTCGCCCCGCGATCGCCGATCCGGGCCGCAGGGTGGTGAAGGAGTAGCTTCCGGCATCGTCGGTCGCGCAGCGTCCCCAACCAGTGAACACCGTGGGCTCGCGGCGCAGCGAACCGGCTTGGCGCGCAACGCCTCCCGCGCTGTTGGGTTGCCAGAGCTCGATCAGCGCGTCCTGGACGACGGCTCCGGCGCCGTCGTACACCGTGCCGTGCAGCCGGATCGCCTGCGAATGGCCCGGGCCGATCAGCGCGTTGTCACCGGGATATGGCAGTCCCAGGTGAAGGAAGGGGCCGACGGTTTGCCCCGGCGTGCAGGCTGATTCAGTCATCTGCACGCTCGGTCGGGGTTCGCGCACCGCCGGCCAACACGATGTCCCATCGGTACCCCGTCGCGTACTCCGGCTCGGTGAGGTCATGGTCGTAGCGGGCGATCAGCCGTTGGCGTGCGGCGGGATCCAGGATCGACTGAAAGATCGGGTCCAGCCCGAACATCGGATCGCCCGGAAAGTACATCTGGGTCACGAGTCGCTGGGTGAAAGCGGTTCCGAAGACGGAGAAATGGATGTGCGCCGGGCGCCACGCATTGTGGTGGTTGCGCCACGGGTAGGGGCCGGGCTTGATGGTCAGGAAGCGGTAGGTGCCGTCCGGACCGGTCAGACAGCGGCCCGCGCCGGTGAAGTTCGGGTCGAGCGGAGCGGGGTGCTGGTCGCGCTGGTGACGGTAGCGGCCGCCGGCATTGGCTTGCCAGATCTCCACCAGCTGCCCCGCGACCGGCCGACCGGAGTCGTCGAGGACGCGCCCTGTCACGACGACGCGCTCCCCGATCGGCTCGCCTGGGTGCCCGGCGGTCAAGTCGGCATCGAGTGGGTCGACGTCCTGGTGGCCGAAGCACGGCGCCCATCGTTCGACCCCCTCGGGGTCGACCACCACCAGCGGTTGCTTGGGATGGCGCAGGATCGTGCTGCGGTACGGCGGATAGTCCAGCCGCGGTAGCTCGCGTTGCCCGACTCCCCCGCGGACGCCCTGGTATTGCGCTGCGATGCGGGCGATCTCCGCCGAAATGTCACCCTGAGAGGCGACAGGCTCGGGGTTCATGTGCCGTGAGGCTACTCTCGGTGGCCCACCGAATGCCGCAAGCGGGCGGTGTCGTCGGGATTACAGAGAACGCACCAGCGCCGCGCGCCCCTTCGTGCGCATCTTGTAGGTTGCCGAGCCGCGGTACTGTTCCATCCTCGCGGCCATCTTGTTGCCCAGCTCCTCGAGTTCGACGTCGGTGATCTTCACTTCCGGGGGAGCGGGAATCATGTCGCGTTCCTCTTCGTCGGCGTGGGCCTCCAGCACCGTCTTGAAGGAGTTCCACTCGTCCTCATAGCCGGGCGCGCTCTGCGGGGTTCTGAGCAGCACGGAAAGTTGGTCGACCACCTGGCGATGCTCGGCGTGCGCGACCGCGATCAGCTTGCTGGCATCTTTGAGCGCCGGGTAGTACAGGTCGTCCTCGATGCGGAAGTGGATGTCGAGCTCAATCAGCAAATCGTCGAAAAGGGCGTGCCGCTCTTCGGAATTCACCGGTGCGTCGCTGATCTTGCGGCCCAGGCCCTTGATCACGACGTGGTGATCCTTGAGCACGTCATAGGCGTTCAATTGGTTCCTCCTTTTGCGATTCCAACCGCGCCGCCGGGAGCGTGCCGCCGCTCACCGCGGACTTCGACCACTCCGTCGACCAATCGGGCCTCGTAGCACGGCAGCGGCGCTGCTGCCGGGCCGCGCACAACTTCGCCGGACTCGGCGGCGAACCATGAACCGTGCCAGGGGCAAACCAGCCGGCCCCGGTCCATCCAGCCGTCGGCCATCGGTGCGGCCAGGTGCGGGCAGAATTCCCCGTAAGCCGCCACCTCACCTGGCCTGGTTCGGCAGACCACCAGGCCCACCCCGTCGACCTCGACGCGTACCGGCTTGCCGTTCAACGAACTTGCGGGCAGCACCGGCGTCCAGGTGGAGGTGCGCAGTCGCGGACCCGATTGGTCGATGCCGATCCCGGACTCGAAGACCAGCGCACCACCGAGGTAGCTGCCGGCGACGGTGATGCCGTAGCCGAGAGCGGTCAGCAGGATGCCCCGCCCGTGGCGCCCCTTGCGCCGGTCCCACCAGGACTGGATGTACAGCGCGGTGGCGGCCACGTTCACCAGGCCGTGCACCGCGCCGATGCGGCGGTCCTCCTCGTGGGTGTGCTGCCAGTCGGTGACGCCGGTGACCGCCGAGCCGAGGCTCGCCAGGATCCCCACCCCGAGTGCGCGCGACGCGAAACGCGATGCGTCGACGACCTCGGCTGCCGGCTGACCCGGCAGCAGGCTCAGCGCGTCCAGGGCCACCGTGGTCCCGAGGGCACCACTGGTCAGCGACGCCAGTGGCGGGTGCACCGGGTGACCTAGCCAGACCCCGTTGAGTGCGTTGGTGACGGTGTTGCGGGCACCACCGAGCCCGTTGTAGGCGAAGCTCAGCAGATGTTCGAACCGATAGCTCGGCCGATCGATCCAGTCCTGGCGTCCGATGACGGCCAGAACCCTCGATCCCACCTGCTGCAATCGACCCCCTCGTGGCCGGCCCACCATGGCACCAGTTCCTTCCTCAGATCAGCGGAAAACAATGGTTAATTACCGCAAAACCGAAAGTTTACCCCTTGTTTACGCCGCGCTCGCGGGCGAGGTGGTTCTGTCGTGACCCACCGTAGCCGCGGGCTTCCACCATTTATTTGTCGGAAACCTGTGAATCAGCACCAAGCATGCTTGTAGCAGTCTGGTCGGCAGGACCGCCTGGTGATTGACCGGCGCCGCAGACTGCGAGATTCTACTGAGCGGAGAGTGCTTCTGTAAGACAGAAAGGTCGCAGGGGACCCATGACAAACCGTCGCGGTGAGTTGGTCGAGGTCTTCGAGAACGTGCGCCGGGGAATGATCCCCGCGCACATCTACAACGACTCCGAACTGTTCGCGCTGGAGAAGCAACGGTTGTTCAGCCGGGCGTGGACCTTCGTGGGGCACGAGTCCGAAATCCCGCAGGACGGCGACTACGTGGTGCGCCGCGTGCTCGACGACTCGTTCATCATCACCCGCGACTCGCACGGCACCGTACGCGCGCTGTTCAATATGTGCCTGCATCGCGGAATGCAGGTCTGTCGGGCGGAGATGGGAAATGCCTCCAACTTCCGCTGCCCCTACCACGGTTGGACCTACCGCAACGACGGCCGGCTCACCGGACTGCCGTTTCACCGGGAGGCCTACGGTGGCGATGAGGGGTTCACCAAGGGCCAAAGTTTGCTGCCCGCACCCAATTTCGCGAGCTACAACGGCCTGCTGTTCATCAGCATGGACCCAGAAGCCGAACCGCTGGAAGAGTTCCTCGGCGACTTCAAGTTCTATCTGGACTACTACACCAGGCAAAGCGCCGGCGGTGTCCAGGTGCGGGGGCCGCAGCGCTGGCGGATCAAGGCGAACTGGAAGATCGGCGCCGAGAACTTCGCCGGGGACATGTACCACACCCCGCACACCCATGCGTCAATCGTCGACATCGGGCTCTTCCGCGAGCCGAAAGCCCAGAAGCGCAAAGACGGCGCCACCTATTGGGCGCACCGCGGCGGCGGGACCACCTACAAACTTCCGCCCGGCGACTTCGACGCGCGGATGCGCTACGTCGGTTACCCCGACGAGATGATCGGCCGGATCAAGGGCGCCTGGACACCGCAACAGCAGCGGGTGGTCGGCGAAGATGGATTCATGATCTCGGCCGCGACGTGCTTTCCGAACCTCAGCTTCGTGCACAACTGGCCCAAGGTGCGTGACCGCGGCGACGGCCGGCAGGCAGAGGTGTTGCCGTTCATTTCGATCCGGCTGTGGCAGCCCATCAGTGAGAATGAAACGGAAGTGTGCTCGTGGTTCGCGGTGGACTCTGCCGCTCCGGCGCAGTACAAACAAGACTCGTACAAGGCGTATTTGATGTGCTTCGGGTCGACCGGCATGTTCGAACAAGACGACGTGGAGAACTGGGTGTCGCTGACCACCACCGCGGGCGGTTCGATGGCGCGACGGCTGCTGCTGAACAGCCGGATGGGTCTGCTCGCCGACGATAGTCCCGTCATAAAGCCGTTGCCGCCGGGCGCTTTCCACGGACCGGGGCGCGCGCAAGTCGGCTACAACGAGCACAACCAGCGAGCGCTGCTGAACATGTGGGCCGACTATCTGCAGCGGGCGCCCGCATGAAAGAGCCGCCGCGGTCACTGCCGTTCAACGACACTCGGCACCTCGGGGCACATCGATTCCTGGTGGACGAGGCGTACCTGCTTGACGCCCAGCAGTATGAGGCGTGGCTGGACATGCTGACCGACGACGTCCGCTACGCCATGCCGGTGCGCGTCACGACCGCGCGCGGCGCCGGTTTCGACACGTCGCCGGAAAGGGGCCCCGGCATGGACCATTTCGACGAGGACAAATACTCGCTGTCCCAGCGGGTGGCGCGGATGGGCACCGAGCACGTGTGGGCCGAGGACCCCCCGTCGCGGCTGCGTCATTTCATCACCAACGTGCGCACCTTCACCGGCGACGACGACGCTCACCTGGTGGTCGAATCGGCCGAACTGCTGTTCCGCAGCCGGGGCGACGTCAACGACAGCGCCCTGATGTCATGCGGGCGCCAGGACGTATTGCGCTGGTGCGATGATCGCTGGAAGCTGGCCCGCCGCACCATTATCGCCGACGAGTCGGTGCTGAGAATGCAGAACCTGGCGGTGTTCCTATGAACGATCAGCTGCAGCAGCTGCTCGACGGTGCGGTCGGCGAACCGATCAGCGTCGCAAACGAATTCACCGAGGTCATGGTGCACCGGGTCGACACCCGCAACGGATCGCGCCTGCTGATCGCCGCGCCGCGATCCGGACAGTGGATCACCCTCGACGCGCTCGAGGTCGAGGCATTGACCTGGCAGAACCCTCGGACGCTGGCCGCCATGGTAGGCAATTCCCATGCGCCTCTGCTGCCCGACGACACCGAACCTGCACCATGACCGGCTGGCTGGAGGGCAAGCGAGCCCTGGTGGTGGGGGCCGGTTCCGGGATCGGCCGTGCCGTGGTGGCGGCCTTCGGCGCAGAGGGTGCCAATACTGCTGTGCTGGAACGAGATCCATCCAAGTGTGAGGAGTTGCGGCAACAGCTGCCTCAGGTTCCGGTGGTCGAGGGCGACGCCACCACGCGCGAGGCCAATGACCGCGCCGTCGCCGCCGCCTTGGATGCCTTCGACGGATTGGACACCCTGGTCAACTGCGTCGGGGTCTTCGACTTCTACCGAGGTGTGAGCGACATCGGCGCCGACGCACTCCCCGGCGCGTTCGACGAAATGTTTCGCACCAACGTGCTCAGCCATTTGCTGTCGGTCAAGGCCGCGCTTCCGGCGCTGCGGAACGCGAGCGGTTCCTCGATCGTGCTGACCGAGTCCGCGTCGTCGTTCTATCCCGGACGCGGCGGGGCGCTCTACGTCGCCTCGAAATTCGCGGTGCGCGGGCTGGTTTCGGCGTTGGCGCACGAACTGGCCCCGGACATCAGGGTCAACGGGGTGGCGCCTGGCGGCACACTCAACACCGACCTGCGCGGCCTGTCCAGCCTGGGGCTCGGCGAGACTCGGCTGGACGACGGGCCGGACCGGGCGTCAGACGTCGCCGCGCGCAGTCCCTTGCATGTCGCGCTCACCGGCGCGGACCACGCGTGGAGTTACGTGTTTTTGGCGTCCCAGCGGTCGCGTGGAATCACCGGCGAAACCGTGCGGCCCGACGGCGGATTCGGGTTGGGCGCGCCGCGATGACCGACCTCGAGCAGCAGCGCGCTCTGGTGGCGCAGGGGTGTCGCGTCGCGGCGGCCCGCGGACTGGTCGACGGCATCCTCGGCCACCTGAGCCTGCGCGTCGGCGATGGGCGCCTGCTGGTGCGCTGCCGAAGCGATACCGACATTGGGGTGGCATTCACCCGACCCAGTGACATCCGGCTGATCACCTTCGACGGTACCGCCGGTGCCCCAGGCGAACTCGACGGGTATCGCGTGCCCAACGAACTGTCGATCCACATCGAGACCATGCTGGCCGACCCTGGGCATGTCGCGGTCGCGCACCTACATCCACCGAACGTGGTCGCGGCCGACCTGGCCGGCATCACGCTCCGGCCGATCTACGGCGCCTATGACATTCCCGGCGCCTGGTTGGCGCGCGGCGGTGTTCCCGTTTACGAACGAGCTGTGCTGATCCGAAATTCGCGCCTGGGCAAGGAAATGGTGGCGGCGATGCGCGACCGGCCGGTGGTGATCTGCCGCGGACACGGAATCACCAGCGCCGCCGCGACAGTGCCCCAGGCCGTGCTGCAGGTGATCGGCCTCGACGCGCTGGCGCGGATGTCGCTGCGGGTGCTCGCGACCGGCGCCGCGCTGCGCGACATCGACGACGCGGACTGGGATGACCTGCCGGACTTGGGGTCTGCGTTCACCGCCGAGGCGGCCTGGCGCCACGAAGTGGCACGGCTTGCCGGACGCTAGCCGAGCTGATCCCCAATCTCCTTGGCGGCCGCAACAAGTGCGGCGGCCACCGCCGGATACCGGGAGGCTTCCAGCCGGTGTTGTGGCGCGGCGGCGTTGAGCGCGAGCCGCAGCCCGGGTGCGCGGGTCGGGATCGGCACGGCAACCGAGGCGACGCCTTCCTCACTCTCTTCGGAGTTGGTGGCGTAGCCGCGCTCGCGGATATCGACGAGCTCGGCTTCCAACGCGGTGCGGGTGCCGATCGAGCGCGAGGTGATGCGCTTCAGCCGCTCTCGCGGCAGCAGCGCACGCAATTCCGGGTGCGGCAACTGGGCCAGCATGACCTTGCCCGTCGAGGTGCAATGGGCCGGCATAACGCGGCCAAGCCGCGACGCCACCCGCACGGCGGCCGGCCCCTCGACCGCGGCGACGAATCGGACGCTGGCCCCGTCCAGCATGCCGACGTGCACCGTTTCGCGCAGTTGTTCGCTGAGGGCGCGCATGACGGGCGCGGCGGATCGCGCGATGTCGATGCGGCCGAAGATCGCGAACGCCACCCCGGTCAACGACGGACCGGGTAGGTACGCCTTGGACACCGGGTCCTGCCGAACGAACCCGCGATAGGCCAGCATCGCCAGCAACCGATGCGCGGTCGATGACGCCACGCCCAGATAGCGCGTCGCCTCACTCAACCGGATCTGGGGCTGTTCACCCAACAACAGCAACAGCTTGAGCGCGTTGTCGACCGACTCGATCGGATACTGCGGCGCGAGCGGATCGGCGCCTGGTGCCACCGTGGCGTCCTCGGCGCCCGACTCACGCTTGTGTGGCATGGCTCCACGGTAACCAGTAATAAGCGCGGCTTCAGTTATTCTCGGCATCGTGAGCGGGGCTATTCACGCTGGATATCACCGTTACGTCGCCATCGGTGACAGCCAGACCGAGGGTTTGTGGGACGGCGACGACACCGTCGGCCTGCTCGGATTCGCCGACCGGCTCGCGGTCACCATCGATTCGCTCTATCCCGGTCTGCAGTACGCCAACCTCGCGATCCGCGGAAAACGGATCAGCCACGTGCTCACCGAGCAACTTCCGCGGGCACTGGCGATGCGGCCCGACCTGATCACCATCTGCGCCGGGATGAACGACGTCATCCAGCCCGGACGATCCTTCGCGCCGGCCCTGGCAGACCTGGAGCACATCTATGCCGCGCTGGCCGGATCCGGCGCGACGGTGGTGACGACGACCTTCCCGAACGTTGCGCAGTTCCTCCCGCTGGGACGCCTGGTGGCGGGGCGGCTCACCCGCATCAACCGGGTCATCAGCGCCGCCGCCGATCGCTACGATTTCCGGCTCGTCGACTTGTACAACGCTCCCTCGATGCGCGAGTTGGACACCTGGTCCGTTGACCGGGTGCACGCGTCGAGCAAGGGCCACATGCTGTTCGCCGCCGCGGCCGCCGAAGCGCTCGATTTGCCTGACGCCAAACGTGATTGGGCCCGCGGCGGACTCGACCCCACCCAGCGCTTTTTCGCGGCCGGCATGTACGAGCAGTTGCGCTGGACACGAGAGAGCTTCTTCCCCTGGATCTGGCGGCGGTTGCGCGGGCTGTCTTCCTACGACGGGCGCGAGCCCAAGCGTCCGTGGCTGGAAGGGCTGGGCACCCCGAGCGAATTCCAGCGCACACCTCAGACCATGGATCCGCGGCCGGTCAGGCATCCTTGACGCATGAATCTGGAGCCCCTGCTGCACTCGATTCCACCGATCACGGTCTATCTGGTGGTCGGCGGTGTGGTCGGGATCGAGAGCCTGGGCATTCCCCTGCCGGGTGAGATCGTGCTGGTGACCGCGGCGCTGATGTCGTCGCACCATGACCTGGCCGTCAATCCGCTCGGTGTGGGCGTCGCCGCGGTGATGGGCGCGGTGATCGGCGATTCGATCGGCTACGCGATCGGACGCCGATTCGGCATGCCGCTCTTCGACCGGCTCGGCCGGCGCTTTCCGAGACACTTCGGCCCCGGCCACGTCGCGCTCGCGGAAAAGTTGTTCAACCGCTGGGGTGCTCGCGCCGTCTTTCTCGGCCGGTTCATCGCGCTCCTACGGATTTTGGCCGGCCCGCTGGCGGGGGCGCTGAAGATGCACTATCGCCGGTTCCTGGCGGCCAACGTGTCGGGCGCCATCTGCTGGGCGGGTGGCACGACCGCGCTGGTGTACTACGCCGGAATCGCGGCCGAACGCTGGCTGGAACGGTTCTCCTGGATCGGCCTGGTGATCGCCGTCGTGGTCGGGCTGACTGCCGCGATCCTGTTGCGGGAACGCACATCTCGGATGATCGCGGAATTAGAGGCCGAGCATTATCGCAAGACCGGCGCAGGCGCGTCCGACCCCGTCTGACTACACGGCCTCGTCGGTATCGGCCACCAACGGCGGCCGGTGTTCGTCGATCAGGGCACGGGCCATCTTGCGGGCGCGCAGCGCGGCGTCCGGATCCCCGACGGCGGCCAGAATGATCGCGCCCTTCATCAAAATGTGCCAGGACGAGGCGAAGTCCTCGACGTCGGTAAGACCGGCCGCCATGGCGCGGCGCCGCACGATGTCACGGACGTGATCGATGTGGGTGATGCAGGCCTGACCGGCCGGGTGATCGGGTCCGACCTCGAGCAGCACGTTGATGAACGAGCAACCCTCGTAGCCATCGCGGAGCTGGAACCAGTCATGCATCACGTCGAAGATCGCCAGCAACTGTTCCTCAGGGCTACTGCCGCGCTGGCGCGACTGCTCTTCGATCAAACCGCGGGTCCAGATCTCCTCGCGGCGTTCCAGCACGGCCAGCACCAGGTCATTCTTACTCGAGAAATGGCGGTACAGCGTCGCCCTGGCGACACCGGCCCGGGCGATCACCTCATCGGTGCCCACCGCGCGGATGCCCCGCCGGCTGAACAGCTCATAGGCCGCGGTAAGAAGGCGTTCGCGAGGCGACGCGCTGGGTGCTGCGACATCGGGTGTTGTCATACAGGACTTAACGTACTCTTAGCCCCCGCCGGTAGACAGACCGACCTGTCTCGTTATAGAAAAGAGATTCACGCAAGACGAAAAGTCTGTCTTCAGACATTAGGACGGGCATCCATCGAGGCGTCTCGGCGCCTTTCGATCAGGGGGTCCATCATGAATTCCGTCATTGAAGCGATGCCCACCAGCCATTTGGCGCTGAGCACGAAACTCGTCTACGAACTCGGCGACCCCAATTCCACGCTGCGGGCGACCGCGGATCGCAGCGGCCCGTCGGTGGTGATCTATGCCGGGGGCGAGATCGACGCCTGCAACGAGGACACCTGGCGCCACCTGGTGTCAGAGGCGGCCAGCGGCGTCGCCGAGCCCGGCCCCTTCGTCGTCGACGTGACCGGACTCGACTTCATGGGCTGCTGCGCGTTCGAGGTGCTGGCCGAAGAGGCCAAGAGGTGCCGGGAACGCGGCATCGACCTGCGCCTGGTGAGCTGCGCGCCGATCGTCACACGCATCGTCGACGCTTGCGGTCTGAGCGGCGTGCTGCCGATCTACCCGACCGTCGACTCCGCCCTCTCGGCAGCCGCCCGCCGATAGCTCCCAGGGCCGAAATCGGCTCATGGGCGACCATCCCACCATTGGTGCCGAGGAAGAATTTCTGCTCGTCGACCCACAAACCGGCGAGCCCGCTCCGCACAACGCCGCGGTCGCCGCGGAGGCCGAGCGGCAAGGCGTCACGCTGCAGCTCGAACTGAGCAGCTGCCAGGTGGAGACCACCTCGCAGGTGGCTTCGACCAGCGCCGAACTGGGTGGGGAATTGAGCCGGCTGCGGCGCACCGCGGCGCGGGCCGCCGAGGCCGCCGGTGTCCGACTGCTGGCCTGCGGGCTTCCGCCGGCCACACCGCACGAGTTTCCCGTCACCGACACCCCGCGCTACCGCAAGATCGGCGAACAGTTCGGAATGATCGCGCACGAACAGGGCATCTGCGGCTGCCACGTGCATGTGCAGGTGCCCGATCGTGCCGCGGCCGTCCATGTCAGCAATTGGCTGCGCCCGTGGCTGCCGTCTTTGCTTGCGCTGTCGGCGAATTCGCGGGTCTATCGCAGCGCGGACAGTGGTTACGCGAGCTGGCGCAGCGTGCTGTGGCGGCGCTGGCCCGCGGCGGGAGCGCCGCCATTCTTCGCCTCACCCGACGAATACGACGATGCGGTGCGCATGTTGGTCGACACCGGGGTGATCCTGGATAAGGACATGATCTATTGGGACATACGTCTTTCGGCGGACTTTCCGACCGTGGAGGTCCGGGTGGCCGACGTTCCGGCCACGGTCGCCGAGACGGTGCTGCTTGCCACCCTGATCAGGGCGGCCGTAATGACCGCGCTCGACTCGCCCGATGACGCGCGGCGGTTGCCGCCGGGTGCGCTACGCGCGGCGTACTGGAAGGCCGCTCACGACGGGTTATCCGGTCACGCATTGGATTTGGTCCACGGATGCGGTGCGGTCCGGGCCGGTGAGCAATTGGGAGCGCTGGTGCAGCGGGTGCGCCCCGCGCTGGAGTCGCTGGGCGAATATGACGGCGTCGTCGGCGAACTCGAGCGCGTCCTATCGGACGGTAACGGGGCGATGCGTCAGCTGCGGGCGTGGCGCAAACACCATGACGTGCGCGACGTCATCACCGAAGCCGCCAGGGCCACGCTGAGTTGAGGAATGCCTTGCGCGGGTCAATCACGTTGTCGCACATGATGTCTCGTCACGCCACGGCGAGCAGGCGATACAGACCGATCAAACCCACGACCACGATGATGGCGCGCAGCGCGTTGCCCGGCAACCGGCGCCCGTAACGCGCCCCGAGCAGCCCGCCGATCAGTGAGCCGGCCGCGATCAGCCCCGCCGCGGGCCAGCTGATCCGGTCGAACGCCACCAATGTATAGGCAACGGCGGCAACCACATTCACCACCAGTGCCAGCAAGTTCTTGGCCGCGTTCATGCGCTGCACCGACTCCGGCAGCAGCGCACCCATCAGGCCGACCAGCAGGATGCCTTGTGCGGCGGTGAAGTAGCCGCCGTAGACGCCGACGGCGAAGGTGCCGAACACCAGCGTGGCCATCCGGCGGGGGCTGACGTGCTCGGGCGCCCGTCCCGCCTCCTGGGCGCGGCGGGCCGTCCACGCCTGGATCCGCGGCCCGACAACCACCAGCACCAGCGCCAGCACCAGCAACACCGGGACGATCTCGGCAAACACCCGCTCGGGCAGGTGCAGCAACAGATAGGCGCCCAGAACCGCGCCGGCCAGCGATGCCGGGAGCTGCCATCGCAGCCGATCCCACTGACCGCGCAGCTCGGTGCGATAGCCCCAGGTGCCCGAGGCGCTGCCGGCGACCAGACCCGTCGCGTTCGACATGGTCGCCGTCACCGGCGGGTAGCCGAGCGCGACCAGCGTGGGGAAGGTGATCAGGGTGCCGGACCCGACCAGCGCGTTGATCGCACCAGCCCCCAGCCCGGCCAGGCATATGAGGAACATCTGGAATGGCGACACCGAAGAAAAACATTAGCTTGCCGCCGATTTCGAGCGCGAGCGGCCATCGCCCCGGGCGCTGCGGGTCAGGCGGGCGGAGCTTCGGCGCCGCGTTCCACACCGGTACGCAGCTTCACCGAGGCCGAATACACCAGGGTCCGAAAGTGCAGGACAGGATCGTCGGAGGGCTCGATGCCATCGGTCACGCGCATCGGGTCGAACACCACGATGTCGCCGCCATGCTCACGCTCGGTGTCCAGGCCGGTGATCGCCAGCGTGCCGACGGTGACGATCTGCGTGCTCTGCCAGGCCGCTGACGGGTCCACCGTCGAGTCGGTGGGCCCGGCGATCTGCACCCGGAAATCGAACCGCACGGGCCCGCCGTCGAGGCGGGCCTTGAGCTCCTCGGTGAGGAAGTCCGGATCTTTGTCACGGGCATCGGATCCCGACAGGTATTCCTCGGATACGGTCGGAACCAGGTGGTAGCGAACGAATCTGGCGCCGCCGTCGGCGGCGATCCAACGGAAGGCGTGCAAGCCGTGGTATTCGGTGGTGGCGTAACTCGCCGGGATGCGGCTCGCCTCCCGCAGGATGGGCAACGCGCCGAGCAGCTTCGGATGGGTGAGCAGGTGTTTGGCCATGCGCAGCGGCGTCGTCAGGCCCGGCCGCATCGCCTTGAGCAGATCGATGAAGCCGTCGGGCGTGCTGGAGACGAAGAGCCGGGCGGTCTGCGCCGAGACGTCGGTGGTGGAGCCGTCGGGCAAGGTGAACTTCACCGCCATCCCGCGCACACCGGACGCGCCGTCGCGCTGCTCGGGGTTGCCCGACCCGTTGGAGAAGCGGATCAGCGCCGGAACGGTCGAACCATCGAGATGCTGTGCGCGCGAAAGCATGAGCGCGTCCGGGGTCGCGGTGAACGTGCCGCGATACAGGGTCCCTTTGGCGTGCAGTGCGCGACAACCGGGCTGGGCTCCCCCGGTGCCCCGGATCGCCTCGATCGCCTCGTCAGGAGTAAGTGCACCGCTCATGGACGAATCTTAGTTGGATCAGTCGGGAAAGCCGAAGAGTTCGACAACACCGTGATCGCGACCGGCGGTGTAGCCGCCGTCGACGGCAAGGGCCTGGCCGCTGACGAACGAGGCGTCGGGAGACAGCAGGAAGGCGGCCATAGCGGCGATCTCTTCCGGCTGCCCCAGCCGCCGCAGCGCGTGCTCCTTGGTGATGGAGGCCAGTGCACCCTCCATGCCGGGGATGCTGAAGACGCTGTGCGCCATGGGCGTTTCGATGAAGCCGGGACAGATGACGTTGGCCCGGATGCCGCTGGGTCCGTAGTCGAGCGCGATATTCTTGGTCAGCAGCACGACACCGCCCTTGGCCGCGTTGTACGAGCTGCCGCCGGCGGTGCCCTCCAGGCCCTCGACGCTGGCGACCGTCACGATCGAGCCGCGTTCACCGTCAGCTCGAGGTTGGTCGATCATCCTGGCCAGCGCCGCCTTGGCGATGAGGAAAGTGCCGGTGAGGTTGATCTTGATCACCCGGTCCCATTCGGCGCGCTCCAGCAGGTGCACGGGGCCTCCGCCCGCGACACCGGCGGCGTGAAAGAGGCCGTCGAGGCGGTCCGGCACGGCGGCCAACACCGCGGCGATCGCGGCTTCGTCGGTCACGTCGGCGGACACGAAGCTGAACCGCGGGCCCAGGTCATCGGGCGGGATGGCCAGGTCGGCGCCGATCACGCTGCCGCCCTCGGCCAAGAGCCGCCGCGCGGTGGCGAGCCCGATTCCCGACGCGGCGCCGGTCACGACGAAGGTGCGGGAACGGGCGCGGTCGGGGTTCACCATCGTCGGGTCCTTGTCTGGGTCGGTCAAGCCGGTCAGCCCCGTCATGGTGACACACGTTCGCGCCGTTAGCTTTACAAATGCATTCGCCGGCTCGACAGGCGGGTTGCGTCACCGCTAAAGCAAACCCATCTTGGACATTGGCGCCGCAGCTGGAGCACGATAAGCCAGCGGGCTAATTTCGCGGCGTCCGGCGGCGTTAGGAATGGTGATGTCAACAACTCAGCCTGGGGCCCTTGCCCGTCGGGTCGGGCTGCTAAGCGCGGCCGCCGTGACCGGCGTGGTCGTCCTGGCCTCCACCGCCAACCGGGTCGAGCCCACTGCCACGCCGGCACTGACCTCCGACGACGCGATTGCCATCGCGCCGGGCGTGTCGGTGACCCCCGCGCCCGGCTGGACGCTCGGCAATCGCGGCCCGAACTGGGTGGCGCTGAACAACGCCGACACCAGCGCGCAGCTGCGGATCACCGTCAAGCCCGCGGCCGCCACGGATGCCGCCGGGCTCCTGCAGGCCGACATCGACCACTTCACCGCCGGCGCCTCGGCCATCTTGACCGATGTGAACCGCCTGAACCCGCCCGACACCAAGGCGCTGTCAGGGGCCAACTTTCAACAGGAAGCCTCAGTCAACTACACCGCGACCGTGGTGAACCCGCAGGGCTCGATTCCGGTGATCGGCACGTTCACCGAGCTGTTGAACACCTCGAACGGCCGATCGGCGTTCATCGACTTTCGCCAGGACAGCAGCGCGACCACCCAAGCCGCCGGCGACGGTGGAATGATGATCAGCTCCATGGAGTGAGGCGCCAGGGACCCGCGAAGGCGCCTCGGCGTCGCGTGCGCAGAACCGGGCGCGTATGACCGTGCGCAACGCATCCGGTATGACGAGTGAGAACAAATCGAACGCGGAGGGTTCATGCCACCAGTTGACACGACGACCGGCGCTGCGGAAACGCTCGCCGCCATCGTCGAGCGCCACGCACAGTGGCGGCCCGACGCGATCGCCATCCGCTTCGGCGAACGCCAGTGGTCCTGGGCCGAGTGGAGCTCGCGGATTCGTCGCACCGCCGGCGCGCTGCGCGCCGCCGGTCTCGAGCGGGGCCAGTGCGTGGCCTTCCTGGACAAGAACCACCCCGCCTGCCTCGAAGTGCTCATCGCCGCCGCCTCCGTCGGTGTTGTCACCACCGTCGTCAACTGGCGGGTGATCGGCGACGAACTCGTCCACGTCCTGGCCGACAGCGGCGCCCGCATGCTTCTGGTCGGCGCTGAGCTGCGTGCCGCGGCCGAGGCGGCCGCCGAGCGGGTACCGGGCGTAAACCGCATCATCGAGATCGGCGACGAGTACGAATCGCTGCTCGCCGCGGCGGTACCGACGCGAGCCGACCTGAGCGTCGATGAGAACGAGACGGCATTGGTGATCTACAGTTCCGGCACCACCGGACGCCCCAAAGGCGTGCTGCTCAGTCAACGTGCGCTGGTCAATCACGCGTCGAACCTGGCCCCCGCGTTTCCGTTCGCCGAGGGCGAGGCGAACCTGGTGGCCATGCCGTTGTTCCACGTCGGCGGAATCGGCTATGCGCTGTTTGGAATCCGTTCCGGTGCACCGACATTCATGACCCGCGAGCCCGACGCCGCTACGCTGATCGGCGCTGTGCGCGCTGGAGCGACCCACGCGTTCTTCGTCCCGCCGGTGATCGCCCGGTTCCTGGACGCGGGTGAGGCGGCGGCTGCGGCCATCGCCGGCTTGCGCTATATCGTCTACGGCGCCGCACCGATGCCGCTGCCGTTGTTGCATCGAGCGCTATCCACCTGGCCCGACACTAAATTCGTGCAGGTGTATGGGCAGACGGAACTGTGCGGCGCGGTCACAGCGCTGTCAGACGACGATCACCGCGATGCGGCGCGGCCCGAGTTGCAGCTGGCGGCCGGAAAGCCGGTGCTGGGCTGCGAGATTCGCGTTGTCAATCCAGAGAACGGAAACACGTTGCCGCCCGGGGAATCCGGCGAGGTGTGGGTACGAAGCAACCAGAACATGACCGGCTACCTCAACCGCCCGGACGCGACGGCCGAAACCATCACCGCCGACGACTGGGTTCGCACCGGCGACATCGGGCGCCTGGACGCCGACGGTTACGTCTACATCGAAGACCGCATCAAGGACATGATCATCACGGGTGGGGAGAATGTGTACGGCCCCGAGGTGGAAAGCGTGCTAATCGAGCATCCCGCCGTCGAGGACGCCGCGGTGATCGGGGTGCCCGACGACTTCTGGGGCGAATCCGTCAAGGCGATCGTGGTGACCGGAGGCGGAATCGACCCCGACGACATCATCGAATTCTGCCGACAGCGGCTGGCCCGCTTCAAATGCCCGCGCACGGTTGACTTCGTGCCGGAGCTGCCCCGCAACGCGAGCGGAAAAATCTTGAAAACTCAGCTGCGGGAAGCGTTTTGGCGCGGCCGGGCGCGGGGCATATGAGTACTCGCTTGGTGCGTCGCGGCGCTTCGCTCTACAGGCGTCCCTCGACACGCAGTTCCGGATGCACCCAGTCAGGTGAGCGGCGTTCCTTGAACGCGCGGAACCCTTCGATGGCTTCGGCGTCGGAGAGGCTCGCGGTCATGCCGATGCGGTCATAGAGACCCAGATAGCTGTCGATGCTGGACTTGATGACGCCACGGGCGCGCGGGGCAGTTCGGCAGCATTGCGTAAGTATGTCTTTCGCCGCATCCAGCAGCCCCTCGTGCGGAACCACCCGGGTGACCAAGCCCCAGTCGAGGGCTTCGACCGCGGTGAGCACCCGACCGGTGAACATGAGGTCGCGGGTGCGCACCGGTCCGATGACGCGGGTGAGCACCTGGCTGTAGTAGGTATCGGCGTAGCCGCGGAACAATTCGGGCACCCGGAAGGTCGCCCGATCGCTCACCACCGACAGGTCGCTGCACAGCGCGATCTGGAATCCGCCGCCCTGGCATAACCCATTGACCGCCGAGACGATCGGCTTGCCCGAGGTGCGGACCGCATCGAAGGGCGTCACGTCCATGCCGAGCGCGGAACCGAAGGTGATCCAGTTGTCCTCGCCTCCCCCGCCGCCCATGTCGCCACCGGGCGCGAAGACGTCGCCGGTGCCGGTCAGCACCAGCCCAGCCAGATCCGGGTCCTCGTTGAGACGTCCTACCGCATAACGGATTCCGAAATACATCGCCGGGCTCAGGGCGTTGCGTGCGTCGGGCCGGTCGATGGTGCAGACCGCGATCGGCCCCTGGCGCTCGAAGCGCAGGTACGGCGTACCCAGCCAATCGCCTTCGGGTGGACGGGGGGTGCTTTGCGGTGTCAGCGCCACGGGACTCCTCTCGGGTCGGCGTCGCCGCGGATGCGCCACGCCGCAACGCCGCTACTGTAGCTCTTACGGTATCCGCGGTGTAAGCGACTACACGTAAGGCAGCGTGGCCGTCTCGGTGGTCGCGGAGGAGTCGGCTACCACCAAGGCCAGCTTGCTTTGCAGGGCGGACGTGGTGTCTCCCACCGGCTTATCGCAGATTCTGCACAGCGTCGTGAAGTTCGGCTGTTCGTCTTCGTCCGGCCAGAACCGGCGCGGCCCGAACTGAGCCCCGGGGTCGAACTGCACCGCCTGATGAGGGGCGTCCTTGAGAACGCGCCCGACGGGATGACTGTGCGGACATTCGAGTTTCAGCATGCCCACGCCCTCGTAATCGCCGGCCATGGTTCACCGTCCTCTCTGGTGCGTTGTCAGCGGAGGATCTGCGCGAGCTTGCGCCATCGCCGGTGCCGGTGGCGAAACACGACCCGGACGAAGGCGCGGGTCAGCAGCCCGTGCAGGCCGTCGTCTGTTTCGATCTCGTCGGTGTAGCGGCAGCTGCGCTCGTCGATGGGTTCGAACGTGAGGCGGTGGTTCCAGGTGCGAACCGGTCCACCGTGCTCGTTGGTATAGATCTCGGTCGGCTCGAGCCGCTTGATGGTGAGGTGGTGCGTCCAGGCCGGGATCACCCCGAACCACCAGAACCGCGCCGACCCCCGCGTGCCGACCTCGATTCGTTCCGGGACGTCGAGGCGGTAGACCCGCAGCACCGGGCTGAGGACGTGCCGCATCAGCTCAGGCTTGCGCGCCAGCGCGGCGGCGGTGTCGGCGGGGATCGGCAGCTCGGTAGTTAGGGTTACCTTACTCATGCAGTTTCATGGTGGCTTAGCGGGCGCGATCAGGCAAGGGCGCCGTGGTTCAGTGGGTGTCTGGAGAGACCGGAGCGGCGCCTGGGCCCGCGCCGGTAAAGAGCGTTCGACAACAGGGAGTCGGGAACTGGTCGATGAGAGGCCAACCATCCGATGACCTGGATTGATTTGTGGTCCCGGCTGGGATCGAATTAGCCGCCTATGTAGTTAGTCCACACATCCTATACCAGTCATAATATGCCTTTTACCTGCTGATATACTGAGCATACGCCGGGGACAGCAAGGGACACAAGTGCCCCCACCCGGACATGCGGATAACATACGGATAACATCACGGAGGGCGTATCTAGTGGCCGGGAAGAAGGGGCACCGCGGCTGGGGCTGGCTTCGCCAGAGCGGCCGGCGCCCACCAAAGCGCTGGCACGCTTCCTACATCGGCCCGGACGGTATTCGCCATAACGCCCCTGGGGGCACCTTCGGCGCCAAGATGGACGGGCAGGCGTGGCTGGCGGCGGAACGGCGGTTGATCGACCTCAATGTCTGGACCCCACCGGCACAGCGCGAGGCTGAGAAGGCAGCCCATGGCCTGACCCTCGCCGACTACACGCCGACATGGATCGAGCAGCGGACGGTCGGCGGGCAGCCACTCAAGCCGCGAACCAAGAGCCATTACACGAAGCTGTTCAGAGACCACATCAAGCCGACGCAGCTCGGCAAGCTCCCGCTGAGCAACATCACAGTCCAAGCCGTGCGCCAGTGGCACGCGACCACGCTTGTCGACAAGCCCACCTATAGGTCTCACGCTTACGGACTTCTCCATGCCGTTCTAGCGACCGCGGTCAGTGACGGATACCTCTCGTCGAATCCTGCACAGATCACCGGCGCCGGAAGCAGCGCGAGTAAGAAGCGGGCCGTGATCCTCGACGTTCCGGAGATCGCTCAGCTTGCCGACAAGATTGACGAACGGTTCAAAGCCCTAGTCCTAATCAGCGCGTGGTGCGGCCTGCGTTGGGGTGAGGTAACCGAATTGCGGCGCAAAGATTTCAGCGCTGACTGTGCGCTCATCACGGTAGAGCGCGGCGTCATTCACCGCGACGGCAAGTGCATCGTGGACACCCCGAAATCGAAGAAGGGGCGTACGGTCGTCACTCCCCCGCATATTCGGCCCGCCATCAAGCATCACTTGGCAAACTACGTGGCCAAAGGCCCTGAAGCGCTTGCCTTCCCGCCAGATCGCAGTTGCCATCTATCCGACAAGACATTTCGCCGCTACTTCAAGGCGGCACTGGCCGCGATCGGGCGCGACGGAAAGAAGAAACCGCGCCCGGCAATCCACGACCTTCGACACTTTGCGGGCACTCAGACGGCCCGCGTCGGGAACCTTGTCGAAACCATGGGCCGGTTGGGGCATTCCACGGTCAAGGCCAGTCTGATCTATCAGGGGATCGTAAGCGGCCGGGACGCCGAGATTGCCGAGGCGTTGTCGACGCTGGCCGGTTCAACATCGAGAGCTACGCCTGCGTCCACATAACGACCATGCTGTCCAACCTCGCGCGCTGTGTTTTGCGCCACTTGGCTGCCGCTTAGCCGCAGGTCGCAGCCTCCCTGTATGCGTCAATGCCTACGCGCACAACGGATTTGGTCACTCTAGAACCGCGGGAATAGCGGGGTGGCCGTGGGATAGTTCTAGTTATGAACATATCTGGCCAGGTGACGGACTTGGAGTCGCTTCCCGTCCGCATCAGTATCGCACAGGCAGCCAACGCGTTTGGGCTGTCCGAGAAGACTATCAGGCGTTGGGCATCCGATGGGACCGTCCAAGCATACCGATTGGGCAAGCGCGCCATACGGATTGACCGGGACAGCTTGCTTGCGGTCCAGCGGCCGATCGGGGTTGCGTGATGAGCATGGACATGTTTGACACGTCAGACGGTCACACACTCTCCGTGCGAGTGCTCGACGGCACCAAGATCGAGCTTCGCAAGTTCAACCCCAATGGCGAGCCGGTCGTCACCCCCGTGGAGCTGTCCACCGCAGACGCGAAACGGATTCTCAAGGCCAAGCCCACCGAGCCGGGGACGGCATGGCACATCGGCAAGGGCCTGACAATGGCACCCCCTGATGTGGATAGGACCGCCGAAGCGCTGAATTCTGCTCTCGCGAATTTATCGTAGTTCGAGGATGCTGATTCGATAGACTTAGGATAGGAATGGTGGCAGGACGGCCACAGATTTGGACCCCGTTTGCGCGCATTTCATGGGCGCGGGATTACCAGTATACCGACGATGGGCGTATTCGCGATAAGCACCGGAACGTGCTTATCGACTGCGACTATAACGTTTCTCTGCGACTCTATGGCACTGACCGCAAGATCACTTTTCCGCGCCGCGACGTACTCGCGCTCGAATACTTCGGCTTTCCGCCGAGATATCAGTGCATCATTTGCGACAGGGTTTTACGCCATGGCGTCGTCCACCTCAACGGGAACTGGCGAGACTTTTCGCGGGACAACCTGAAATATCTGCCCAGCTTCGAGGCTCGCGAGCACGAGATGGCACACATTCGCTGGGCGATGACCTCCAACGAGGTCCCGCCCTATGGACGGACCAAGCGCAAGTGCTCGCTAATTGACCCGTTCCTCCTCGGCCTTGATCTCGAATGGGGGCCGACGCTCAGGCGGCACATTGAAGATGACGACAATTGGGGCTCAACGTGGGAAGAAGTTCCATTTCTCGGCGACAACGACAGGTCCGCGATCCATCACGTAACGCGTTACATAACCAGTGACGGAGGATAAGGATAAGGATAAGGCTTTACAGGATTAGGCACAGGCCAAGGAATCAGGCCTTAGGCCCAAGGCCTAAGGCCAAGGACCAGGCAAAGGAAAGAAGCTCGGAAAGAATGAAAAATGACAGAAGTTGCGGGTATCAAGGGCACCGCGCTGGACACCCGAATCAAGCACTCGATGCTGACCGATCCCGTTCTGCAGGCGGAACTGACCGGGGACGAGTTCCGCGCGTTTGTGAATCTCACCTGTTTTGTCGTGTCCCTAGTGAGCGATGGAGCGTTTAATGGCCTTCAGGCTGAGTTGCTGGTCCCCCACCTGGACCGTCCCACGCTCCACAGGTTTGTTGCGCTTGGCCTAATTGAGGCGGATGACGACGCCAACTGCCTGATGGCTGGTGAGCGTTGGCAGTGGCAGAGTACCCGCGAACAAATCGAGCGGATGGCCAAGGCGCGGCGTGACAACGCCGAGCGCCAGGCCGAATGGCGCAAGCGCAAGGCGCGGGATCTTGAGTCGCAGCCACCATGGGGAACTGGGAATGATTAGAGCAATCAAAAATAGTGACATTATCGTTGCGAGCCGCCCGAATGGCGGTTTTGCAATTGAGGCGGGTATCGGCCGGCATCGCCGGCATATCTTATTGACCGACGCCGAGGCGGCCTCGTTGGCCGCCGAGTTGACGGATTTAACCGCGCCCCGTATCCAACGTTTCGTTGGCGGGGTGGAGCAGTTTTGAAAGTAGGAAATCGTGAGTGATGATGTCACGTACGCGGACATTATGTTTGACAATAATGGTCATGTGGGGCTGCGCTTTGATAATGGGCAGATATTCTCGATGCCCGCGCCGCTGGCTGCCCACCTAGGTCGCAATCTGGTGGATTGCGCCCAAGAGGTCAGGCAGGTGGTATGAGTAATAAGAACGTTGGATTTTTACGCACACCGAACGGCGTGAAGCTGATTCATGGAAAGTTCTCCTGTCACATCACTTACGACGAGATTGCCCAGCTCAATGCGTTTGTCGCGTCCGGCGCCCGCGCCAGCTCCGACAAGCTTCAGCAGAACTTCGAACGGGCCAGCCTGCGGTCCGTTAAGACTGACGAGCTGGAACGCGAGCTGGAACGCCGCGCAGAGGTCAGCGCATGAGCGGCAAAGCGCCTAACCTCAACCAGGTCCGCGCCAGGATGAACCGCACGGCCAATGTCGCCGCCGCGCTGAAAGATTGCAAGGCCGCCGAGCTTGAAGTGTTACGCAACGAGTTCGAAGAGTGGTCGAATTACAAGTACCACCATGGGGTTGCCGGCGTGGGGAAAGCCCTCGCAATCTTGGTAGACGCCGCGCGGGCGAGACGCGAGTATGAACGCGCCGTCACGAGGCAGGAATTCGACGCCATTACGGCTGGCCTAACGTTCGGATATCCCGACCGCTAAAAGAACTTCTCGGCGCTGATTCCGGCACGGATGGCGCGCCACTTACAGCCCCTTTGCTTCTCCCGGCACCGGAGCGGCAGCGCTCGGCACGGGCGTTCCCCTGATCACATAAACGCAAGGAAAAAACACTTCTCACATGGAAGACAAGCTCAATTACAACGACGTGACCGATATCAACGAATTGCGCAGAGCCCGCGACCAGCTCAACACCACGCGGCGGGCAATCGTCCGCGCAGTCGAGGCGCGAGGCGACGACCGCCTAACCCCAAAAGAAACCGCGCGTTACCAGAGGCTCTCAACTGCGCACGGCATCCTTGAACAGCGTATCGAGGATGCGGAGCGGATGGGTATCAATGACCCGGTAAGCCGAAAGCTCGCTGGCGCCCTGGCTGACGCCGCTGGCGGCCAGACACGCGGCCCCGTAATGCGCATGCTCGACGGACACGTGCGGGACGGGCGCCTACCGGCCGGGGCGGCGGAAACCGTCGAAACGCTGATGAACACCGGGACCACAACGTCGCGTTCGTGGACTGCCCGGTGGGCCGCTGCCGCGGGGTCCGACGATTACGCCCTCGCGTTCGCGAAGCTGGTCGCCAACCCACAGCAGGGGCATCTGGTTTGGACGGAGCGCGAGGCTCAGGCTTTCCGTGATGTCGAGGGGCTGCGGTCCGAGCAGCGTGCCATGGGCATCGGATCGGATTCCGCTGGTGGGTACATGGTGCCGCTGACATTGGACCCCGCAATCCTGCTCACGTCGGACGGTTCGATCAACCCACTGCGGCAGATCAGCCGAAACGTCACCATCAGCACCGATGCATGGCACGGCGTTTCCAGCGCCGGCGTGACCGCGGAGTGGATCGCCGAAGGCACAGAGGTTGCCGATGCAACACCGACGCTGGCTCAGCCGGAAATCCCGGTGCACAAAGCAGACGCGTTCGTGCCGTTCAGCTTTGAAGTCGAGGGCGACGCGCTGAACCTCATGGCCGAATTGCAGCGCCTGTTGGTTGACGCGGCCGAGCAGTTGACCGCGACCGCGTTCACGACCGGCAGCGGGTCCGGGCAGCCGACCGGCATTATCACGTCGCTGGTGGCATCCGGTACCGAAGTTGTGGCCGGAACGGGCAGCGAAGCTCTGGCGGCGGCGGACATCTATAAGTTGCAGAACGCATTGCCGCCGCGGTTCCAGCCGCGCGCAGCGTGGAATGCCAACTTGAGCATTCTCAACACGATCCGGCAGTTTGAGACGACCAACGGCGCCAAGATGTTTCCGGAGCTGCAGGCGAATCCGCCGATGCTTTTGGGCCGCAACGTCTTCGAGAACTCGAATATGGACGGCACGATCGACGCATCGGCCACCGCGAACAACTATGTTGCGCTCTATGGCGACTTCAGTCAGTTCGTGATCGTCAACAGGATCGGGTCCACCATTGAGCTGGTTCCCCACCTGTTCGGCAGCAATCACCGGCCCACCGGCCAGCGCGGCGCCCTGTTGTGGTTCCGCACCGGATCGGATGTGGTCGTGCCCAACGCGTTCCGGTTGCTGAACGTGCCGACAACCGCCTAGTAGAAACTTCGTGACCGGGGTCTCCCGCGATGCCAGGGCGGAGACTCCGGTCACGAACCAAACGTCCGGCGCCGAGCGCACGCCGGACCACAGCCGCCGCGTATGGGGTCGGTTTACCTTTCCCCGGCCCTGGCTCGCCGAGTGCACTTCGCGTGCAGCCGCTTAAAACGCGGCGCCGCGATGCGGCGAGCCGCGCGGCGGCCCAACCTCTACTCGATAGGAAAATCTGTTGTACGGCTGGCGTTTTTGGCAGATCGGCACGGGCGCAGACGGCGGTCAACGACTCGTCGCACCCTTTGTCTCCGCGCCGAAATGGCGCCTCGATAACCCTGGAATCACCCGCCCGACAGTGACACCCGGCGCCGATGGCACATTTCGGGCCGAGTGCCCCTACGGCTGCGAGAACATTCCGGGGCGGTGCGGGCTGTGCGGGCTGTACTTCTGTGATTCGCCCGCGAGTCTGTTGAAACTCGCACCCCGGAACAACGGGTTTGTCGACCTGCGTCACCCCGCCTTCGCGGTCACGCTCGGTGAGGTAACAGGGCCTATGTTGGCCGATCCCTGGCACTTCCCCGAAGTCTGGAACGCGCACATTGGCAGCCGGCACGAGGGCAGCTTTCGATCTGCTGCGTACCGGGTTCTCGCCATAGCAGGCACGGCGGTTGCCGGCCTGCGCCACTATGGCGTGCCGATCTACGAGGGCGTGCCGACGCTGAAACACCTGCAGCGCGCCGAAAGACGCTGGCGCACCGAGAGTCAGTCGTGAGGGCTGACCGCATCCCGGCCGCGATCGTTGACGTTGATGACACGCTGGTGGACGCACGTGGACGCAGGATTGCGCAGGGTATCGAGTTCGCCTCTCGCCAGTACCGCGCAGGCCGAACCATTGTGGTGGTTACCGCCCGCGAGGCGCGACTGTACCGGCAGACAACGCGCTGGTTGGCGATGAACCTGCCCGTGCCGTTCGTGGGTCCGTTCCATCGCCGCAACGGCGACACACGGCCCTTCGCGGTCGTGAAAGCCGAGATATACCAGCTTCTGAGCCAGCGCTTCGACATACGCGCGGCCATCGATGACAACCCCGACGTGCTCGCGGCGTGGCGTCGGCTGGGCATTCCGGAAGTCGAAGCCGTACCAGCCCGGCAACCCAGCTAAACGTAGGTACGGCTATTGCGCGCCGCAGTGCGGGCAGCTGGTGTCAGGTCCGGGCTGGGGAGGCTGCCACCACCGCCACCATCGGCGCCGAGGTGGCGGTTCGATCAACGCGGGAACGTAGGGTCGCTCGTTGCCGCAAACGTTGCATGGAACGGTTGGTGGGTTGGCCATGCCTCTACACGGTACGTTTGCGCGGCAGGTTTTAAAGCCGTTTCAGGGTTGGCGCATCGGACCAACGCCAAATCGCTGCGCACATGGCTGGCTTGAACCCAACCATGCAAGCGATAACCAGCAAGATCAGAAACCTTGCGACCCGTGGTTGCAAGTCGCCGATCCAATTGCGGTTAGACGGTGGCGGTTTGACGCTGCGGTGTTGGTCATCGAAATATGTTGTCTAGCAACGGCTTTGATGTAGAATCGAGGCATGACCATCCACCCCGGGCCGCCCTCGAAAGTTCGCGCGGCCGCACGGGGGGTGACCTTGGTCATGAGATTTTCCGTCCCCGCGATGCGTAAGGGTCGAAAAAGGCGTTTCCGCAGGTGAGGGGCTATTTCCAGCGCAAGGCGTGAACCCGAAAAGTGTTGTGCGCCAACACCATTGTATAACCGAAATATGCTGGTAACCAATACAATTCGTGAATCAGAGAGACATGATGGAGTCCAAACCGCCACGTGCGCCAAACGGCCTCAAAGCGCGTGGAAAAGCACTTTTCCGCCAAGTTATGACGATTTATGTGCTCGATCCCGCCGAGACCGTGCTGCTCGTCGAGGCATGCAAGACTCTCGATCGCATCGACGCCATGGAAGCCGAACTGAGCCGCGATGGATTGACCGTCGCCGGGGGCCGTGGCCAGCTGCCCAGGCCGCACCCGTTGCTGCCTGAGCTGCGCGAGACCCAGAAGCTCGCCAGCCGCCTGGTTGCTGAGCTGGCGTTACCGCTGCCTGGTGAGCAGATCGGACGGCGCCGCAGTCCGCAAGCGAAGGCCGCGGCCGACACCCGTTGGGGCCGCGACGCGAAGCTGGGGTTCGCCTGATGGCACAGCTCCGCGACGATGGACGCGACGACTGCACCTGCATGGGATGTGCGATCACTCGGATTCGCATGGTTCGCTGGGACCGCCAGCGTCAGTTCCGTCCCGATCTTCCGCCGCCGGAACCGTGGGTCCACATGAACCCGCGGCGGCGCAGCTAGTTGAGCAAGCTCCGATACTCCGGGCAGTACGCGACAACCACATACGTGAGCATGGTCCGTATCTGCGCAGGAGTCAGCAGGGCATCTCGCAGCTGGCTTTCAACGATGATGGTGTTGAGGCGCGTCGTGTCGCCGGTACTGACCGCCCGGCAGACCCAATAAGCCTGGTCGTGCATTTCCTGGGGAGAGTTCGTCGAGATTATGCCGTCGCGTGCAAGCAGCTGCACGTACGTGTCATACGCATGGGCCGGCGGGTCCGGAAGTGGCGGGGGGACACCAGCCGCGGGAGGGGATGGCGCTTGCGGCGGTGGGCTCGGCGCCTCCTCATGCTGGGCCGGCGGACCCGGCGACGGCAACGCCTTCTCGGCGGTCGACTCCGGTACGCGTGCTGGCGGCGCCGCAGAGGCTACAACCTCCCTGCTGGGCGGCGCAGCTGCCGTCACAGGCGTGGCCCATTGTTCTTCGTAGAACAGGGTCGCCAGCCAGCCCGTCGCGCCCGCCAAGGTGATCACGGTGACGGCGAGCGTGGCCCAGCGCACCCGGTCGCGCCACGGCGACACCCCCGGTGGAGTTTCAGGTTGTTCGGCCGACCACGCGAGTTCTGCAACATCGGCGCCGCTCGCGCCTGGCACGACAGTGGTGTTGGCGTCATCGGTGATGGCGAGTTGGGTGTCCTCGCTCCCACTCATCGCCAACAACCACCTTTCAAATCCCGCGAAGCGTTGGCTCAATCGTGGCCCAATCATCCCCCTGGGGACTGACACAAAGGCCTGAATTGGCGTGATAGCCGTTCACTAGAGCGTTGCTGGGTCCATCAGGCTGCGCAGCTTGTTGCGAACCTCGCCAAGCGCCGCGATCAGCTCGTCGGTGTCGGCGAGGGTCAGCGGGTGGTCGGGGTCCGATTCCACGTGGACGTAGGGATTGGCTATTTCGCCGCTGGGGCGCTGGAACGCCAGACCGAAAACGGTGACGTGGCGAGGCTCAGCCAGTTCGTCGGGATACCCCACTAGGGTGACCTCCCAGTCACCGACGCTGAGCCAACGGCCCCTGCCACCGGGAAACGTGCGCCACTTGTCCGCCCACACCGCGCCGTCGGGCATCGGTACAGCGGACTCAGCGAAGGATGCGTCGTCGGTAATATTCGGCATGTCCAACTCCTACTAGTTGGGCCATACCCCCGGGGCGGTTTTGCCGACCGTCGCCGGGGGCTTTCCGCGGGTTGCGGAAAGTCTCTTGAGGCGGCCAACCGCGAACCGGATAACACCGAGATAACACCAGGCTTGTATCGCAAGGCCAGAAACCATAAGCTAGCTGCGACAACAGAAGTGGTCCCGGCTGGGATCGAACCAGCGACCTTCCGCGTGTGAAGCGGACGCTCTCCCACTGAGCCACGGGACCGGCGCCGAGACGGCGAACGACGTCGAAGATTAGCACGCGCCAGCCATGACGATACCGGCCGCATCGTGTGCCAGGTCGCCGCGCTAGCCTGGACACGGCTTGTACCGAGAAATTTGTATGTGCCCGCTCACGTGGACTATCGTCGTGCTTCGCACCGGGCGACGATCTCGTCCGAGGCGCGCGGATGTAGCGCAGTTGGTAGCGCATCACCTTGCCAAGGTGAGGGTCGCGGGTTCGAATCCCGTCATCCGCTCGAAGGTGCAAGTGGCATGGACCCCAACGGTGGAGTGGCCGAGTGGTGAGGCAACGGCCTGCAAAGCCGTGCACACGGGTTCGATTCCCGTCTCCACCTCCAATTTTTGGGTTTCCCGGCGCGATTAGCTCAGCGGGAGAGCGCTTCCCTGACACGGAAGAGGTCACTGGTTCAATCCCAGTATCGCGCACCAGAGTTTATGCAGGTGAGACGCGGTATCTAGATAGACTCACCAGTGGTCATGCAATAGTCATGCAATAGCCCTCCGGGTTTCGACCGATCGACTCGGAGAGGAATCGTCGTCATGGCCGCAAACACCTTCCCCAAACCCGCTGGCGCACTACGTGTCTACGAATGGCAGCAGGTCCCACTGCCCCGGACGGCTCCCCCAACGCCTACCGCCGCTTCGTTAGCAGCTCGTGGGGGTTTGGCGCCGGCGCGGTCACTGTCGACGGCGTGCAGCACGGCGATGGCAGTGTCGAGCGATTCATCTTCGTTGAATAAGGATCTTGGGTTTGACGACTTGAGCAGCGAGCAGGCTCGCCAACTGGCGCGGGCGCTGAACGCTGCGGCCGGCGATGTTGACCGGCTGAACGACGCCGAGGCACCGCCCACGCCGGATGAGGTCTACCCACAAGGCCTTGAGCGGATTGGAATACAGCCTGTCCACCGTGCGGGCGCTATCCGTGAGGGGCATTTAATCTGCGACGATTTCGCCAACGAGTTCAGCGCCGACGAGTCAATGCGCGCGGGGATGACAAGCAACCCCAGCATCCCCCTCGCCATCGCCAAAGGCATCACACCGGCGCCGTGACTGCGTACTGCCCGGAGTATCTGAGCCTGCTCAACTAGCGATACCGCGCCCGCACCTGGTCAGACATTGCGTTCACACGGACTCCATGTTGGGTTGATCCCAGAGTCCTGAATAAGCGAAAGCCCCTGCCCGATGTCAAGTAGGCTTTTATCTCCGCGACCTTGAGCTTTTGGTCAAGGGTGAGTCGGTCGTAATTGCCGTCGATCGCGTTCATGTCGTCGAACGCGGAGGCCCACAAGTTCATTCGTGTTTCCTACCCCTGTGCGCCACAAAGTTCATTCCGCATCTCGTTAGCCCGTTGCGTCAACCGTACTTGTCTTCTGAGCTGATTGGTTTTGCCTTGGGCGCCAGCCGCCCGGCCCAGCCGACAACGGCGCGCTCCAACACAGAGAAGCGCAGCTGCACGTTGGCACTGTCGACGGGGCGGCCCGGAGCGAAGCGGAAGGATACTCCGCAACCAATGGAACTCCGACCCATTGCCGTCACCACCGCGAGCGGCCACGCCAACTTTTGAGGGGGCATGGGGGTGGCGGGATGGTCATACCTTCGATTTTACCGCAATTACATTGCCGCACAACAAGTTCGAGCATGATTGTCCAAGGGTTCGCGGACGAATTCTAATCCCCCATTGACGGAGCTAGCCGGTCGAGTCGCATACTCGCCGACGGGCAGCACTACAGAAAAGACATGATCTTCGCGCCCAGAGATTCTTTTTCGCTACGCACGTACGTTTGCGCAAGCCGTTTACGGTCATCCGGCGACAGCCGATACCTGCGGTCAGGGTCATCCCACAGGTCAAAAGTTTGGACCACCCAGTACACGCAGAATTCCAAGAGCACCGCGCCTTCAACGTAAGTGCCCCACAGGTCCCCGAAAACTATGGGCCACCTTAAGTGCACCGCCAGTATTCCGAAAAATGTCAACAGCATCACAACGGCCCACACCCAGTAAAAGACCTTGTAGATGCAATGCGAGTGTGTCTCTCGGCTGGCGACGACTGCGGTGGCGAATACGGTGGCGATGAAGGATGAGAGCAGCAAAACCCCAGCCGCGCCGTGCGCATAGTCTCGTGAGTCAACCTTAGGGGTGCAAAGGGCGATCAAACCGACCACCACGACCAGCCAGAGAACGAACCGCGCACACTTTCCCCCAGGGCTCTTCTTCTGCAGGATTTTGTCGCCGTTCTCGTTCCTCCGGTCGTAGTGGTGCTGGAACAACGTGATTAGCCACGCCACAGCGAGAGCCGCGACGATTGCCACCAGGTTGGGCCTGATCACGGTCGCTACCGCTACTTTGACCTCGTCCGGGATAAAGAGAGGCGGCGGCGTGCATAACTTGATATAGCTTTCCCGCTGCGGTACCAGCGCTGCGGTCAGCGCAGCAACACCAGCCAGTGTCAGTAGAGCGTTCTCCGTGTCGGTGCTCCCTCGGTAGACGAAGAACAGCGTCGCAAGTCCCACGAGCCCGGCGACGAAGATGCTGTGCGCGGAGGTGTAAAAGTACTCGCTGAGGGCTCCTTGCCAGCAGTCTTTGCCTGTTGGCCTTCGCATATATGTGCTTTGGATAATGATCGACGCCGTGAGCATGACAGCTGTGATGGCCAAGCCGATACGCAAGTTGCGGTACACGGCAAGGGTGGTGGGCACGACAGGCACCACAAACTCGTCATCGTTTCCTGTGATAACTGGTTGGTTCACGCGCAAATCCCCTTATGCCCGTCTTGGCTCACGTCAGTCATCTCCGCAAACTGATGGACGCCAAAGGGGGCAGTAACCGTAGCCCCGGTGATAATCCCTGCGGCACCGGCGGCGACGACTAGCGCGCGAATCACGATGTCTTTCATCCCTTCTGATGGTGACCTCGCTGTGAGGTCGCAGGGAAATGTAGCGTGCGCTCGCTTCGCTCGCGGTGGTTTTGGTCGCTTCCAAGAAATGATCTAGAGGGGGCCGTTCCCACGGCGCACGCTGATGCCTACTGCGAACTCGGCAACATGCTCATTCCACAGGAAGTGCACCATGTGGGCCCCTACCGTGACGCTACGTGCGCGGCGGTCGCGGATATTGTCACGACCAGTCAGAAAAGCGACTGCATTTCCGCCGTGGCCAACTACGTCGTGAGTCGCGGTTACGACCCTTCTGTGGTAAGGACATCGCGCTTCACAACTGCTAACGGCGCACAGCGACAGCGAATTCACCAATCTTGATGTAACTAGCTGCACGAGCGTTTACGCTCCTACTCGACGTATCGGGCACGTCGCCAAACGCTACCGCCGCTGATAACGAGGTTTGGGAGCATGGGGTTTCGTGCAATTTTCGCTGCCTCGGCAGTAGTCACCGCGGCCGTCATCGGATCAATATCGTTTTCCGCGCCGTTGGCAATTGCGGATGCAGGGCAATATGTTCGGACTGAGTCGGGCGTAATGCGCTGTCTGGTGATGGCCAATGATCAAGGCCACGATGGAGGCCCAGCAGTCGCCTGCGAGCATGGACCGGGCTTCCCCCAAGCGCCCGTGGGTCCGTCCGGACTGCATCTAGATCTGGCAGTAGCGCATGCCTCAGGTGCTTTCAATTGGGACGACGGCAACATTGGCGGTGGCGGTGAGCCGCAAAACGACCTTGTCCTCAACTACGGCCAGACCTACCACATTCAAGGCTGGACGATCCTGCCCGGCAGCGACGGCACTCGCTTCACCAACGATGGAACCGGGCACGGAATGTTCGTCAGCATCGAAAACGTTTCACCGTTCTGATTCGACAATTCATTACGGAGCGAGTGGCATTCCGTCGTTGCAGACTATCGCGGCCGGAATGCGGGGAACCCTCACCGTTTACGCTCGCTGCGCCAATGCCTTTCGACGCTTCGTCGACTTTCCAGCGTCGAGGTGCCTTGGTAGACGGGCACGCCATAGTGTGTGAGGCCGGCGACCGCCGTGCCCGCTATGGCGGGACCCGATACGCGGCGCAGCGGTAGCTGCCAGCGTGCGTGCTCACTATAGGAGCCCACGGGTCTGGGAAAGGCCATTGATCGGGCAGAACGGGTCCGCGAACTTCGCCAAGCGAAACGTCACCACCCCAGAAGGAGCAGCGGCCGCAAGAGCGGACATCCCTGCAGAATCGCACAGCAGACGCACTCCTACCTGCCACATCCGCGAATCCGGCTAAGAGCCCCGCCCCGAGGCGCTTACAGCTCGGGCGCGACATCGAGACCATCGACTCCGGCCGCCGCGCCTGCCCTCGATTCTGAATTCATTCTGGGGGCGCCCGCTGGATCTTCTACGCTGACACTGGCGAACGAGCGGCCGGTCGGGCGCCAGCGGCGACCCGGCCACCAAGGAGCCATACCGACGCATGATCGGAACCTTGCAAGCACTCCTGGTAGCTCGTGGTTCTGCTGGGGCCTTGTACACACTCGGGCGAGAGAACTTCGGTGCCACTTGGGCGGGGCGACGGACCGATACAGCAACCCAGATCTTCCGGTTTCTCAGTGCCTCCGCGCTCTTTCACGCGTTATTTGCTCCCCTTACTTCATCGCGTACCACAAGTTGATCGTCACTGACACCCTCGGCTTGAGCACGGACCATCCCGGCAACTTTCGGTTCCACCTAAAGGCCGCCAACTGCGAGACCATTGCCGGCCGGGGCTACAAGACAAAGGCGAGTGCCGAGAAGGGCATTGAGGCCGTCAAGACAAGCGCGTCCGCCGCGAATGTTGGACCTGACCGAACGGGAGTCGGCGCACAACTAGCGCGCTCGCCAGCTTCAAGCCTCGCACGCCACCAATACGCTGCGCGTGGCAGGCAACGGTGTGCCGCTTACCTCAATCTCCGGTGTCGCGCGCCACGCAGTCCTAGGCTCAGAGGGTCACGAACCGCGATACCGGAGGAGAGGCAAAGATGAGCCAGGATGACTTAAACACCGCCATCGAGCAACTTCGCTCTGCGCTCGATGAGTACAAAGCACAGAAAAACCTGAACGCTTTTCGCCTATTTCATATGAGCGTGGGCGTTTCAACTACTTCAACACTTCAGCTAAAGGAAGCGGAATACCTTGAGGCGCTCGGCGCCGCAGTGCTCGCCATCGGCGAAGAGATCCGGCAGATCCCCGCTTACGGAACTGTTTAACCGTGCGGGATTAAGCAGCGTGACGTGCTGACGATGCTGTTCGCCATAAGCTCCGGCGCGACATCGAGATTGTGGCGGCTCCGCCGTGCGGGGTGGGAGCGGGGCGGGCGGCTGCCGTCGATTCGACTGGCGGACGCGCTACTGGAGTGAGCGCCGGGAGCTGAGCGATCAGGCTATTGCTCTGGAGCCAGAATTTTCACAATTCCGCCAAAAGTCCGTGGTGAGTTGCAAGCTCAGGGTGTGATGCCTGGTGCGCAGATGGTCGCATTCAAGGACGCAACGCAGGCTGCATATTGCCCCGATCTCGATCAGGTTTTCCAATCGATGTCGAACCCGCACGATCCAAACGATTCGTTTCGAGAAGTTGACGTGCGGTCGCATTCGCGCGTAGTTCCGTGGTCCCAAAAGTCTTTCCGGCGGTTTGCAGATTATTGCACATGCGTCAAAAGACCACGATAACATCAGCTAGCCAACGGTAATTCTTTGCCGTTGGGTAGCTCTAGAAGCAGAAAGGCGTGAACCGATGAGCGCGAGCAGCAAGAAAATACTGAAAGCTGTTGCAGCGGCCGCAGTGCTGACCGGTGTGATGCTGGGATCGTCGGGCTGCATAACGATCGACCTTGGAGGACCAACCAAAGTCGCAACAGAGTAATTCGCTGGCCGCGGCGCCTAGGACTGTCGCGCCTGCGCCCAAGGTCGGCAGCGACGGCATGCATGCCGTCAGACGTTGCCCCGGTCGTAGATCGTGCGCACCGGTGCAAGCCGCCTGTGACGACTGCGCGCTGACGCAGAAGTCAGCTGGCCGACAAAGATGCAGCACCGTCGCGGCTGCCGACTGACTCGAAATCGCCTTGGGTTGCGCAGGATTCGCGCCGACGCCAACGTGATCTGGCGCCGGCCCCGGCCTGTCGCCAAACCGCGTCGGCGTCGCCTCGGTCCGCCGCTTTCATGAGATGGTTGGCTCGCTGTGTCAGCTCATCTTTGCTCATGCCAGTCCCCGCTTTTCGAACTCAAGGTATTCGACGTTTTTAACCGATGCCGCTGTCCGGGACGAATCGATATCTGCCCATCCGGACTCTCGTGCGTGCGTAGTTGAGTACCTGTGTTAGGCGTTCAAGGGCGGCCTAGTGATTCGGCGCCGCTTGTCCATGGCGGATTGGCGAACTGCACCTCGCGTTTGTTGACCTGCGACCTGATCCGAACTAGCGGAACCGTAAAAGGAAGGCGGTTGCGCGGTATGGCCGCCAATGGTGACTATTGGTGCAGATACGAAGGGAACCGACCATGAGGAAGCACATAATCGCTCCCATCGCCTGCTGTGCGGTCGCCATTTGCACACCTGGCCACGCAAACGCGTCACCAAACGATGACAGCTTCCTGGTCGCCCTCCGCGACAACAATGTCGTGGTGCCCCTATCGGTAGACCCGATTCAGACTGCGCACTGGGTCTGCACGGCCCGGAAGAATGGACAGGCAACCGAAGAGATCGCTCACACAGACCGGGTCGCGCGTTTCTCCAGTCCGGCCGCGTTCGTGGACCTGGCTATCGAGTACTACTGCCCGCAGTTTCCGTCCTGACTAGCGGTGCCAGTCAAAATGCCGTGCCGCCGAATCGACGTGGCAGACGCGGTGCTCGATTGACGCCCCCGCCAATTCGTGGCTGCTATCCGGCGGAGCGAGCATTCGCGCGTGTCGGAAAATCCCTCCACGACACCACCTCGGGATGCTTTTTAAGCAGAGCCCTGCGCTGACGCTCCGTCATGCCGCCCCACACCCCGAACTCAACCCTGTTATCCAGCGCCTCGGCCCCGCACTCTGTCATCACTGGGCACCGACGGCAGATAACCGCAGCCTCACGCTGTTTGGCCCCCCGCACAAATAGTGCGTCGGGATCTGTTCCCCTACAGAGCGCCTTCGATACCCAAGCGCGATCGTCCATGGGCCCAGCGCCCGACGTGCTGTTTGCGGGCGCAAGATTTATGGGCCGTGCGGCCCGTCTTTCTGCTAACAACGAGCTGATCCTTCGTCCCGGCCGGCCGCAAAATTTTGCGACCGCCTCCCCTGATGCCTGGGGTGTGCGCCACATCGGCCCGGATGTGTGGCGTGACCCACGTTGCATAAATTATGCGATTCGGCATCGATTGCGCAACCCGATTCTGGCACGCGCGTACCTTTTGCATGATCAAACCCCGGAGTTGGCAGACCCGCACTCTGGCGACGTTTCTTCAAAGCTGCGGGATGGGTAGGCAGTGTTCAGCAGCGCGGCGGGGCTAGCACCGCCAGCGCTGCTAGCTCTCGGCGGTCAACAAAGCGGCCGCCGAGGGCGCTTTTACTCAAGCAGTTGCCCTGCAGCGCAACGCCATTAACCCGTGTTCCCGGGGTTCACGCTCGGGTCGTCGACGTCCGACAGTCAGTACTCAAGCCCGTATCCGCCGCGCAAGTCCCGGTGCGCGGCCTCTAGGGTGCGGTCGCACAGGTCCACGAGCGCGTCGAGGTCGAGATCCGATTCCCGGCCCAACCTGTCCAGCCACACCGTCTCTACCTTCCTCAGCTCGGACCACTTGAGCTCGCCCTCGTAGTACACGGTCACGTCCTCCTGCGGGGCAGGGCAGGCAGTGGTCTGCGCCAATTGCCGCTTGCATGAATCCAATTGGGTCAGTGAGTAGCCGTGCTCGCGGAACTGACGATCCCACTGGTCGAGCAGGAGACTTACCGCGTCACGCACCGGTGGTGCGGCGTAGACCATCAGCTCGGCTACCCCATCGTCGAGGCCCAGCCGCATGCGGAAGTCATACAGCTCTCGGATGGCCTCGGCGCGGCGCTGGCTGGCGATCTCCTCGGCGGTGCCGGACCCCTCGTATTGTGCCGCGCGTTTGACATATATGGTCGCGGAGATCAGCGACTTCAATACGGCCTTCTTGTCATCGGCCGCCCGCTTCTCGAAATCGAGGACACGTTCGTGACGGCGGTCTGCCACCTTATTCCTGGCGTCGATACGCTTCGTCCAGATCGCGACGGCGGCGCTCGAAATCACGGATGCAAGCGGTACGAGCGCGTTGCCCACCAACGTCATCCAGTTCATTCGTCGACCCCTACCCGCAGTAGCCAGGGGGCGGCGACGGGGCGTTACGCGGGACCGCCCCGGTTTGATTACAGAGGCCCGATTCTGAGTGCGGATTTTGAGATGCCGTCGGGTTTGGTCGGGGTGGATTCGGCGAGGCGGGGTCTGCGTTGGCTGTGGCCGCGGTCAGTCCCATCACCGCCATCGCCAACCCAGCGGCAAGCAGAATTCTGGCGGCGAATTTCGTCAGTTTGGGCTCAGTGGTGCGGTCGAGGTGATCGGTCGGAGTCATGATGTTCCTTTTGTGGTCGCGGCCCCCGGTGGGCCGCCCTGCAGGTAGGACCATCCCCGCCAATTGGACAGGTCTTCGACGACGCTTTCGGGGCACCGTTTGGCGCGGGGCCGGGGATCTGTGCAGGTAGTGGGGGGGCCCGTACCTAGTTCGAGGCTATTCCCGGGGCCACAGGGTGTCTCGCGTTTTGTGGAATTGAGCGGTCGGCGGACTCGAGACCATTGATTTCCGAGTGGCGGCGGTGGCGCTTCACCATGCGGCTCCGAGCAGAGCGAGCCGCTGCGATCGATAGTCACGGCGGATGTGTGCTGCTGTAAGACGGCTGCGGCGTGATGTGCCGATGGCAATCAAACGGTGGCGACGTATCCGCCGTCGATGCGGTAGTCGGATCCGGTGACATTTCCCGCACGGTCGCTGGCGAGGAACACAACGAGGTCGGCGACCTCCTCCGGAGTGGTGAACCGCCCCGTTGGCGCGGAGCTTGCGAGCTCCGCCCTGACCTCGTCGGCCGTCTGACCTTTGACCGCGGCGAACCCGTCGGCCATCCCACCCCGCTCCATCCACTTCTCGGTCGACACCGCGCCCGGGCTGACCGAATTGACGCGAATGTTTTTCGGCGCCAGATCTTTTGACAATGCCTTGGCAAAGTTGGCGACGGCTGCCTTCGCGGCGCAGTAGTCGTAGGTGTTCGGGCCAGGCGAATAGGCGCTGATCGAGCTGACGATGACGATCGAACCGCCCCCGCGCCGCTCGATCTCTGGCAGCGCCGCGCGGGTCGGGCGGACGACAGCCATCACGTTGAGATCCCACGACTTCTGCCATTCGTCGTCCGAAATGCCGGCGAGTCCATCCGGCCGGACCGTGGCGCCGCCGACGTTGTTGATCAAAACGTCGATCCCGCCGCGGCGGCTCGCCGCCGCGATCAGTTCTTCGGCAGCACCGGGCTGGGTAAGGTCCACCGACACATACGACACCTGCCCGCTTTCCTCAAGCAGGGGCAGCCCCTTACCAGGCGTCCGTGACCCGGCTACCACATGCGCGCCCGCGTCGACGAGGGCCTTGGTCACCGCGAAACCGATGCCTTTGCTGGCCCCGGTGACGACGGCAATCTTTCCCGACAGATGCAGCTCCATCTGCGCTCCTTCAACCGCCGTGCGCGCATGACGCTACTCCGTGGCTTCGGCTGGTGGCGGCACTTCCTCGTGCTGCGTGGGCGCCTCGCGGGCCGTTGCCCCCTTCAGATGATGCGCAGAGGATCGAGTGGAACTCATGCGGCGAAGTGACCAACGTCACGTTTAGAATCCTGCTATGGGTTGGGCGAACACTCGTTCACTACCTATCGTGGAAGCGTGCAGCACAAAAGGGGGGTCAGTGGAGCAGCTTTGTGATGATCTACGCCGATTCGCTATTCAGATACGGCAGATCGGGTTTTCCGTCAACGGCGGCGTGGGGGAAAGAGAATGCCTGGACCTCAGCGATCGTATGCTGGCAGCGGTTCAACGAGCTGAGTCCAGGAAAGGCTGAGCCTTAAATCGTCCAGGCAACTTCGATTTCCCGTCCCGGCGGGCCACTTCGAGGGACTGGCGGCTTATCGACTGGAGTGCATCGCCGGGCAGTCTCCGCGCCAACACGCTGGGTTGCGTCTGGTTTCCTCGTTGCTGACCAACACCACCAGAGCCACACCCAAGAGAATCAACAACGGCACGAACACCAGCGGGTACGCAGCGACCACGGCCAAGCCGATGAGCGTTGCCGGTACCACCAACAACATTGCCGCCGTCGGACCCCGATTGTTTGAGTCGACGCTCCTCGCGACCCTCACGAGGGCCGCGAACGCCGCAGTCGCCCATGGATGCTGATCCGGCCACCTACCATACGAGCGACGGGTCTTGAGGCCGCAACCCATGCAGATCTGCCCACTCACCCGCTTATGGTGTCATCGCGTCGGCAGATCAGCATCTCCAGGGCTTACCGTGACGCGTTCGACGTCGCCGCATCATTCCCAAGCCGGCGACGTCCGCGGGAACGGTGCGACCAGGGCGATAGTCGCCCACCCCGGGAGCGCGGCAAAGCCGTTGTCCCTTTGATGAATTGGTAGCGTTACTCGTCGCCTGCGGGTATGGCCGGAACAGCTCTACGCGGCTGGGAGCAACGCCGCGGCGGTTGTTTTCCCTTTGAGCCTGCATGATCTCCGGGTGGACGAATACCGCGTTTGGGACACCGAAGCCCTATCGCAAATCCACGGACTTGGTGGTGGGGCTGAATTCACGCCGCCGAGTTATTAAAAGAGCGTTTGCGCGATTTGCGCAATATTGCGCACATGTCAAAAGAGCGCGATAACATCAGCTCACCGGCGGGAGCTTTTGCCACGGTTATCTCTACCAGCAGAAAGGCGAAACCGATGAGCGCAAGCAAGAAGATTCTGAAAGGCGCCGCACTGGTCGCGGTGTTGACCGGTGTGATGCTGGGGTCGTCGGGCTGCATAACGATCGACCTTGGGGCACCAAACTCGGCCTTGATGAAGTAACTGAGCCGCCTCGGCGCTGCAGATGTCGTTGTTCTAATGGCGGCATCGGATGGTGTGGGCGACAAAGGGTCGGACATCGAGCGCACCAGTGCAGGCGTGCGACGACTCACCGCTGACGTCGCACTGGGCTGCCCGGCAAAGTCGCCAGCAGCTTCGCCGCTGTCGGCTGACTGGATTTCGCCCGCGAGTTAATTGGCTATCTTGGTCGACGCCGTCGAGGTATCTGACGGGGCCGTCGCGGACGGAATGCGTCCTTGACCTTTTCACCCGCGTCTCTCAGGTGAGCCGCCCGCTGATCAGCTCTGCCCTCAGCCTCCAGCACTGGATCGTTGGTCGCGCGGCCGAACGCGACCTTGATTTTTCCCGTGACCTGGTCCACCTTGTTCCGGTCTTTATTCGCAGCGCTCACCAGCGTGTCCTTCTCTCCCAGTTCGGACTATGCGTTATTACGGGCTACCCCATTTCGACCTGACCCACTCCGCTGGGCAACCGTGGGCGCGAGCGGATGTGGTGACCACGTTGGCCGCCGCTTTCTCATAGACGTGGCGGATGCGCTGCCGAATGGGGACGTGCTGAACCGCGAATGGGCTGTGACCCGGTGCTTTGTCCTAATGGTGGCTCGACTCGTCCATCACGGCAAAATCTAGCCACATGCGCTTTTTAATCGCGCCTAAATGAGCCAGCGCGACGACGATTAAACTACTGAACGCACCGCCTGAAATCCCCACCAGCAATGCCATCAACACTTTATGTTGAGGTGCCAGTTCCCAGCGTTGGAGAATGGGCGCAGCCAGCCCTTCATAGACTCCGACCAAGACAGCAAACGACGCCACTGGAATTTTGAACAACAGAAACCGCTGCTGTCCGGTAGTTAATTCTATCCCCAAGTGCGGCAAAAATTTTATCGCGAAAGAATAAAGCGAACCCGTCAGCAGGACGCTGCCTGCCGCGGAGACGAAGCCAAAAATCATCAAATTTACTACCAACGGAAAGGTAAGAAAATGAGCGATACATAGCTGTATCCAGAAGATGACTGCTAGTAATACGCCGCCCCAGATTCCCACGATCAAGGGGTTGAGAACGCGCGCTATGACCGCATCACCCAGCCGAATTTTGATTTTTGGAAAAACGATCCGGTTCAACAACAAACAAATTATCGACGCCCCGACGAAGCCTATGACCAACCCATAGATACCAACAAGAAGCATCCTGCTTGCGAACGCCGCGAACTGTCCAGCAGCAGTCGCAGTCCGAGAAGCTTGGCCTACTTTAGGTCCACCCTGCGAGAATAAAGACAGTAAAGGAACTGTGATACCTTCCAGTATCGCGAACAACCAGACCAAATGCCACGAAAGGTTGACGTCGGCTCTTAAATATCGCTCCGTCATCGAATTTCTGTCATTGGTGGCACACTCCCTTGACGGTTCATTCGGCATTGCTCGACGGAACCCCGTAGAGCGCGACCTGAACGCGTATCGCTTGCCGCCATTCGCGTTCATCAGGACATGCCCCTCATCGCAGGTGTGGGCGCTTAGCCAACGTCCAAACAATATCGCCATCACCGGCCGGGCGGATTAATTCAGCCGTCTGCTGCGGTCACGGCGCGCATCATTCTGCCGCATTCTGGTGAACGGCAGGCTGAGCTTGGACGTCGTAATCCGACCCCGAACGATGCGAAAGGATGCCTCAGCCGCTGGTGTGGACGATCAATACGTCGGTCTTGGCCCTGCGGGAGACTTCGGACGGGACGGATCCCAACAGCCGACCGGCGACGCTACTGAGTCCGACGTTGCCGATGACCAGCAGGTCGGCAGCCACCTCTTCGACCAGCTGCACCAGCGCGTTGACCGGGGCACCGACGACCGGCTTCTCCTCGACGTTCTTGGCACCGGCTTTGTGCGCCCGCTCCCGGGCGTCCTGCAGGATCGCGTAGTAAGGCGCCTCACCCACCAAGCGGTAGTCCTCGCCGTGGTCGCTCCCCGGCGGGATAGCGTAGCGACCCTTTTCTTCGCGCACAGGCGTATGCGCCGTCACAACAATCAATGTCGCGTCGTGCTCCGCGGCGATCGCGCCCGCGCGCTCCACCGCACGCAGCGACGAGTCCGAGCCATCGGTGCCGACCACGACGGTCCTATAGGCGGTCATTTCCCGCCCAGTGTAAGGCCCACGGGGGCGCATTGGAGTGAAAATCGATTTGTTCCGCAACCGACCTTTCGAGCCGAATCAGCCCGCGCCCGACCCGCCGGACTTCACAGATGCGCTATCTTCGCGCGGTGACCAGATCCGCGCACGTGAGCGCTTTCGCAGCGGCGCTTGGGCTGTCAGCCTGGTTGACCGCGCCCCACGCAGCCGCCGACCCGACAGCTCAACAGTCGCCTTTCCCGACCGCAAAAGCCGGCGCCACCATTCACGTCACGGAATACAGCACGGCGACAGCCGACGTCACACTCAATAACGCGACCTGGGTATCGTCCGGCTGCTACGGCGGTGGGGGTTGCAACGTCATCGAACTCACCGTTGCCGGCAAGTCCGACGTGCCATTCAACTACAGCCAGACGTCCGTCACCGCCGCCTCCTCCCCGTGGAAGCAGGACCCGAATAGGGATGTGGAGGCAGGCTCGTCCCTGAACGATTACCAAAAGATCAACAAGATGCCGCCGCTGCGCACGGGTAGCGTCACCAACGGCCAAACCGCCCACGGGTTCATCGCCTACGCCGGCAACATCAACCAAGGCGACGTATATATCGAGTTCAATGATCCCGATGCCCCGGCTGCGCCCACCCCACTAGCGGGCTGGAAAGTTCACACCTGAGCGTGACGACGGCCAGGCATCGGATCGGTGAGAAGCGCTGCGCCACAAGGGATACTGATACAGCGGGTTCACACGCGCTCGGCCCGCATTTCCATGTCGATCGTCCCCTGGCACGCGCCGCTGAGGATGTCGGTGTGCATAATCCCCGCGAGCGATCCGTCTGGTTGGGGCGTGTAGCGCACCTCGGCCCGGGCCGGATTCCATTGGATCGTGGTATCGGGCATCATGCAGTCCCATTGGAAGTCGGTGACCTGCGACCAGGACTTCCCGTCCCAGGTGAACTGAACCGGCTGCGGAACCGTCGGGTTGGTGGGTGGAGGACCACTGACGATGGTGGCGACGCACTTCCCGTTGGTGCAGCTCGAGCGGAATCCGTAGGTCTCGGTGTGCTGCGTTTCCGGATCGCCGACCGCCATGCTGGTGCCGGCCTTGGGGCCGACCATGAACGTGATCGCGTACTGGCCGTTCCAGGACGGATTGTCGGCGAAAGCAGTCGACGGAAGCGACAGGGCGATCGTCAGCGACGCGGCGGATAAACCCGCGAGGCTCTTCAAACAGTGTGAAGCCATAATCCCTCCTCCGAGGCCGTGCCGATTCAATCGTCGTATGCCGGACCGTCGCCGACAAGGTTCTTGGCGATTGACTCGGCGCACGCGGTTCGCGTTACCAGCCCCACTCGTCTTCGTCGAGGACGTCCACGGTCAGAGCGTTGTCGGCAGGGCCCTTCGTCCCGTACGTGAAGGTGATCAGGGTGCGGTCGTCGTCAAGGGGTTCAGTCGCTATCACGGTAGCGTGCCCGACCTTCATGCGGATCCTGTCGCCAGGCTGCAGTTCGTCAACGCGTTTGAGGGTCACGGTCAAACCGTCAGCGTCCCACGATGAGATGGCCGAAGCCATTGGAAAACACTGGTTCTCACGGCACCTGGTGCGGTGCCGCCGGCGGTTTGCGGCGGTTCGTTGAACCAGGTGGGCGAGCTCGAGGTTCAGCAGTCAGCAGCATAGGTCCATTGGGCTGAGCTGGCCGTGGTCGCGGAGTGTTCGAAGATGATTCTCGTCATTGCCACGCCAGTATCTTTCAGAGCGACCTTCTCGGGGGTAAAAACGCCGCGGCGCCGTTAGTTGTAGCCGCGCCCCAGGGACGTTACCAATAAGTTGCTGAAGCATTCCCAAGGCCCGCGCGTGCAGGTGCGGGGGCCGGCCATGTCACGTGGCGCCGTCCCAGAGGAAAATGTGTGACGTGAGTTGGACGAGATATACCGGCAGAGCGGTCGCGGATGTCCGCCTGACCGGCGCCGCCCTGCACGCCGAGCTCGAAGACCGCATCCGCGTGGCCAACCCGCATCTGACGGATGTTCGGCTCGAGGTGGCAACCGCGACCGAAACTTACGACGCCGAACGGACCCGACGCTGGTATGAAGTCACCTACCTGGCCGAAGACCCGGAAGACAATTCGTAGCCCGTAGGCGCGGGGGCGGCCCATTTGCCCGCGCGGTCAACCTTCGCGGCGCTGAATTCGCTCTGCTTGCCACCGCAAGGAGCGCACAATGCGGTCAATCATCCCCACAATCGTGGCGATCGGTTGCGTTCGACCGCTTCGCCGGTCGGTTCAAAGCGGCTCGGGTCCAGATGCGACAGCAGCCGCGAACGACGCGCTGGCCACGTTGGGGTCACCGGATGGCCGGGGCAAGACCACCCACTGCTCGTCCTGACCTCTCAAGCCGGCCCCCGAGCTTGTGATAAGAACCCACGCATTGCGACTATCGTTTATTCAAGTCGTCCTTGATTGCCCGCCGATTGGTCCTCGCACAGAGGGGAGGCGTTTAGTTCGATGAAGGTTGGTCGTGGGTTGCCGACCTTGTCTGCGATTGTTTTGTCCACCGCCGCGCTGGTCTTCGCGGCCCCGGCGGCAGCGGATGATAGCGACGACGCGTTCATCGCAGGGTTGTCCAAGGGCGGAATCACCATGCCCGACAACGACGATGCCATTGCGAAAGCGCGCACGGTGTGCGCCAGCATTGCCACCAACCCGAACGCATCGGTGCTGGCAATCCAGCTGGCCAGGCAAACGAGCCTTTCCGTCAAGCAGTCCGCCTATTTCGTCGGTCTGTCGATAGCTGTCTACTGCCCGCAATACAGGGAGGATATCGATCCCTCGGTGATCTGGCTGCTGCCTGGGCCGCCGCTCATGTGAGCTAAGCTCTTGTAGCACAACGGATTTCAATCTATCAGTGCTGCCCAACGCCCCTGCGCAAATCGGGTACGCGACCCCTAGACCGCCCCTCAACCCGGTGATCGCGGAGCAGAAACAACGCCTGACGGCCGAGAGCCAGCCTGCTCACATCCGCCGGCTGCCCAGTAACGTTCGCAACGGCATCGATGCCCCGAAACATTGTGCAAACCAGATATTTTCACCAGGGTGGAGTGTCGTCTGCTGCGACCTGGACCCGGGCACCGATCCTCGAGACACACTTGCCGAGGTCGATTCCCGTCAACCGGTGCTGTGGTGGGATCAACGCGATCGGGTGACCGTGTACGAACGCGCGTAAGCGCGAGACTTGGGGGCCGTCGGTGAGTCGGGCATGCTGGCGGTATGCATGTGATCAATGGGGTCCGCGACCCGGCGGCAAGCTTTCCCCTGCATACCGCGGCGGACGACGCCGGCGAGCGCCGGCAGGCCAATCGCGCCGTTGCCGTCAGCGCCGTCGGGCTCGCGCTGACCGGGCTGGTCGAGTTGGTCATCGCGCTGCTGTCCGGCTCGGTGGCGCTGCTGGGCGATGCGCTACACAACCTGTCGGACGTCTCCACCAGCGCGCTGGTCTTCATCGGCTTCCGCGCGTCGCGCAAGCTGCCCACCGAGCGCTACCCCTACGGCTACGAACGTGCCGAAGACCTCGCCGGTCTTGGTGTGGCCCTGGTGATCTGGGGCAGTGCCGTTGTCGCCGGCTCCGAGAGCATCACCAAGCTGCTTCGCCACGGCGGCACCGGTTACGTGGGTTGGGGCATCGGCGCGGCGGTTGTGGGCGTGATCGGCAATCAGCTGGTGGCGCGATACAAGCTGGTGGTGGGCAGGCGAATTCGGTCGGCGACCATGGTGGCCGACGCCAAGCATTCCTGGCTGGACGCGTTGTCGTCGGGAGGCGCGGTTGTCGGGCTGGTCGGCGTGGCGCTGGGCTGGGGCTGGGCCGACGCGGTCGCGGGGATCGTCGTCACCGGGTTCATCTGCAGTATCGCCTGGGAGGTGACCGCCGACATCGCGCATCGCATGCTTGACGGCGTGGACCCTCACATTGTCACCACCGCCGAGGCCGTCGCCGCCTCGGTCCCCGGTGTCACGCATGCGCACGCCCGGGCCAGGTGGACAGGGCGGACGCTGCGCGTTGAGGTGGAAGGCTTTTTGAACGCCGACACCCCGCTGGCGGCGGCCGACCAGATCGGCCGCAGCGTCGCTGCGGCGCTGACGCCTGAAATCCCGGAGATGCAGAGCTTCACGTGGACGGCCCGCGCCGCCTAGGTGACCAGGCGTATCCCGCGGTGAAGACCACGACAACGGCCGGGGAGACGGGGCGCGGCCCGGATCGGCTCAGTTGCCGGCGGCGCCGTCTGGCTTGGGACCGCGATCCTCGCCGGTGATGTACTTCGGGCAGTAATGGGCGGCCGAGAGATAGGTGAACTTGGCCGCGCCGGCGCCCTGAAAGGCCGGATTCTGGTTACGCAGGTCCGTCACGATCTTCGCGTCGGACTGGCCGTCGTCGAGCAGCTCACACACCGACTTGCCGATGGTGATCGCGTTGCCGCCGTCCTGATAGGTGATACCGGCGTCGCGGAGGTCTTTGAGAAAGTCCTGATCGTTATCGATGTCCGCGTGCACCGGCGCGGCCAGGACGATCATGGCTGCGAGGCTGGTCAGCCCCAGGAGAAATCGCATAACGCAGTGATTGTCGCAAACCCATCGCCGGTTGGCACGTCGGCCTACTAGGCGTTCGGCGTGCTCGTCGTGATGGTGTTCGGGCAGTACGTGCTGGCAGCGATGGCGGCGAACTGGTTGGCCTTGTCCTGGCTCAGCGCGGAGTTCTTGGACAGCAGCGTCTTGACCACATCGGGCATCTCCGTGCCCTGACCGACGGTGTCGCACACCCATTTGCCCGCGCCTACGGCCTTGCCCGGGTCGGAAAAGGTGATGCCCGCCGCCCGCAGCGAAGCGATGAACGAGTCGTCGGTGCTGTCGGCGTGCACCGGTGCGGCCAGGCCGATCACGACGGCCAGACCACACAGCGTGAGCAGTGGCTTCATGACTGACAGATTCTCCCAGAGCGGTCAATAGTCCGCACTCCCTTCGGCACTGGCGTCAACCCAAGGTTGACTCCAACACTACGTCAACTTACGGTTGACGGTATGTCCGATCCCATCCGCATCGCCTACCCGGTCCGTCTCGACGAGCTGATCAACGCCATCAAGGCGACCCGCCCGGATGTATTGGATCAGCTCGCCGACGCCGTCCTGGCCGCCGAGCATCTCGGCGAGATCGCCGACCATTTGATCGGCCATTTCGTGGACCAGGCCCGCCGCTCCGGAGCGTCCTGGACCGACATCGGCAAGAGCATGGGCGTCACCAAGCAGGCCGCCCAGAAGCGGTTCGTGCCGCGCGCCGAGCCCGCCGCCGTCGATGTCGAACAAGGGTTCGCGCGCTTCACCCCGCGGGCGCGGGGCGCGGTGGTGGCGGCCCAGAACGCGGCGCACGAAGCGTGCAACAGCGAGATCACGCCCGACCACCTGCTGCTCGGTGTGCTCAGCGATGCCGCCGCCCTCGCGACGGTGTTGCTGCACCTGCAGAACGTCGACACCGGCGCGCTGCGTGCCACCGCGACCGAAGCGATCACCGCGTTGCGTGTGGATGGCGAACCGCCACAGCTCATTCCGTTCAGCGGGCCGGCTCGCAAGGCGCTGGAACTCGCCGTGCGCGAGGCGCTTCGGCTGGGCCACAACTACGTCGGCACCGAGCACCAACTGCTCGCGCTGCTGGAGCTGGAGGGCGGGGACGGACCGCTGCACCGAGGCGGCGTCGACAAAGACCGGGTAGAGGCTGATCTGCTCACGGCGCTGCAATCCCTCGCCGGCGGGCCGAACGTCGCTCCGGGCCCCGCCGCGGACGGCTGACCGGTGTCGCCGACCCGCCCCTTCGGCCTTTCCGCGTGTGCGATCATGCGAGGGTCCCTGCCACGACGCCAAGGAGGCCAGACATGGCGAAGATGCACCGCTGGCTGATGCTCGCGTCCGCCGTTCTCATTGCCGGTGCTGTCGCCGCAATTCCGATGCCCCGGGCGTGGGCCGGTGACGCGCCGATCGGCCACATCGGTGACACGCTGAGGGTGGACAACGGCACGTTCATCGCCGACGTCACCGTGAGCGGGGTGGGGTCCTGCGACCCGCCGCCGGGATTCGGCTACACGCGCGAAGGCACCTATAAGGGCTTCCCCGGCAGCAGCGTCGAGCGCGCCGACGTGACCATTCGCGCGATCCGGGTGCCCAACCCGTACGTGATGGCGACCGTGATGGATTTCAACGGCGTGACCCCGAACGCCGACGCCTACAAGCCGCGGGCTTCCGATGCGCCCGACGCGCTGGACAATGTGCTCGTCAATGCCCCAAACGGGGCGATCGTGCGCGGCGGCGTCTACTGGGACGCTTACCGCGATCCCGTCTCCGCCGTCATCCTGTTGGACAAGAAGACGGGCTACCACCTCGCGCAATGGAACCTCTGACCGCGACGTTGCAGATCGCGCCGGCGGGCCCCGGTGACGCCCTTGAGCTGGCTGCCGTTGCGGCACAGACCTTTCCGTTGGCATGTCCGCCCGCGGTGAGCGCGGACAACATCGCGTCGTTCATCGAAGCAGACCTGTCGGCAGACCGCTTCGACGAGTATCTGAGCGATCCGGATCGCGCCATCGTCACCGCGCACCAAGGCGGCCGAATTGTCGGTTACGCCATGCTGGTTCGCGGGGTTTCCGATCACCCCGGTGTGCAGCGAGCAGTGCGCAACCGCCCGGCGGCCGAGCTGTCGAAGATGTATGTGCTGCCCGACCGCCACTCCAGCGGGGCCGCCGCGGCACTGATGGAACGCATGCTGGCCGTTGCGACCGACTGGGGCGTTCGATGCGTGTGGCTGGGCGTGAACCGGGCAAACCAACGCGCCCAACGCTTTTACGTCAAAAGCGGATTCAGCGTCGGCGGCACCAGGACCTTTCAACTGGGCACCGACGTCGAAAGCGACTATGTCATGCTCCGCGAGCTGGGTTAGCCGCGACGGTGAGCGCCAGGAGCCGGGAAATGGCCCGTAGGTACTTTTTCCGATAACCCCCGGCTAGCATCTCCTCGCTGAAGATGCTGTCCAGCTTGGCACCCGAGGCCACTACCGGGGTACCCGCGTCATAGAGTCGATCGGTCAGCGACACCAGCCGCAACGCGACGTTCTGATCGTCGATGCCGTGCACGCCCGTCAAAAACACCGCACTGACCCCCTCGATCAGCGTCAGATAACGCGACGGGTGCATGGTGGCCAAGTGCGCACAGAGCGCACCGAAATCGTCGAGCGTCGCGCCGTCGACCCGCGCGGCGCGCGCTGCCACCTCGTCGTCGGAAAGCGGTTGGGGCGCGGGCGGCAGGCCGCGGTGTCGGTAGTCGGGTCCCTCGATCCGCACGGTGGTGAAAATACTTGCCAGCGTGTTGATTTCGCGCAGAAAATCCTGCGCCGCGAAGCGGCCCTCACCGAGTTCCTCGGGCAGCGTGTTGGAGGTGGCGGCCACCGACACGCCGCGCTCGACCAGCGACGACAGCAACCGTGAGATCAGCGTGGTGTTGCCCGGGTCGTCAAGCTCGAATTCGTCGATGCAGACCGCCGTGTAGTTGGCCAGCAGGTCGACGCATTCGACGAAGCCGAACACCCCCGCCAGCTGGGTCAGCTCGCCGAATGTCGCAAATGCCTTGGGAGCCGGGCCCTCCGGTGGCCCGCCCGGTCCTTCACCCGGCAGCTGGTAGTAGGACGACGCCAGCAGGTGCGTCTTGCCCACGCCGAAGCCGCCGTCCAGGTACAGCCCGACGCCGGGCAGAATCTCACGCCGGCCCAACAGCTTCCGACGACCGGCGCGCCGCTCGACGGCCTGGCGGCAGAAGTCCTGACACGCCACCACCGCGGCGGCCTGCGTGGGCTCCGCCGGATCGGGCCGATACGTCGCGAAGCTCACTTCGGCGAAGGTCGGGGGCGGTCGCAATTGGGCGATCAGCCGTTCCGGCGACACCGTCGGATGCCGATCCACCAGGTGAGCCACGTCGCCCAAAGCGCCCGCGGAGGTGGACCCGTGCATGCAGGAACTGTAGCGGCGTGCTGCAATCAGACTCATGCCCGACTCTGGCGGCCCCGAGAGTTCTGCGAGCTCCGCGACGTCGGAGACGCCGCTGTCTCTGCTCGGTTCGGTACGCGGACTCGACGACCGCGACCTCGCGCGGCTCTACGGCTATCCTGAACACGACCGGACGTGGGTGCGGGCCAACTTCATCACCAGCGTCGACGGCGGGGCCACCTCGGGCGGCAGCAGCGGCGCGATGGGCGGTCCGGGCGATCGGTTCATCTTCAACCTGCTGCGTGAACTCGCCGACGTCATCGTGGTGGGCGCGGGCACCGTGCGGATCGAGGGTTACTCCGGCGCGCAGGTCGGTGTCGCTGCGCGGCAGCGGCGGCAGGCCCGCGGACAGAGCGAGGTCCCGCAGCTGGCAGTGGTGACCGGATCGGGCCACCTCAACCGGGACATGGCGGTGTTCACCCGCACTGAGGTGCAGCCGCTGGTGCTCACCTGCACCGCGGCGGCCGAGCAGACGCGCCGTGCGCTCAGCGGCCTGTGCGAGGTGCTCGACTGCTCCGCCCGCGATCCCGGGAAGATCGATGAGGCCACCCTGCTGGCGGCCCTCGGCGCACTCGGCATGCGCCGCATCCTCACCGAGGGCGGACCGATGCTGCTGGACTCGCTGATGCAGCGCGACATGCTCGACGAGCTGTGTCTGACGATCGCGCCCTGCCTCGTCGGCGGCCAGGCACGACGCATCGCGACAGGCCCGGGCCAGCTGCTCACCCAGATGCGGTGTGCCCATGTCCTGACCGACGACGCCGGCTACCTTTACACCCGCTACGTCAAGGCCTAGCTACTGTGGTCGGCATGAGCCGGCCGTACACGTGTGCCACGATCCTGGTCACGGTGACAGCGTTGCTGGCCGGCTGCGTCCCGGGCCTGGCCGCCGACCCGAGGTTCGCCACCAATTCCGGTGCGCGACCGCAGGGGGCGGCGACGTCGAAGCCGCCGCCCAGCGGCCCACCCGCGATCGCCGCACCCAAAAACGACCTGGCGTGGCGCGACTGCACCTCACGGGTGTTCGCCGACGCCTCGGTTCCCGCCGCCGCCGGTGTCCGGCTGGACTGCGCGAGCTACGACGCCGACCTGGATCCGGTCAACGGGGGCGGTGGCAGCCTCAGCATCGGTGTGGTACGTGCCCGCTCGAACCAGACACCCCAGGACGCCGGCCCGCTGATCTTCACCACCGGCTCCGATCTGCCGTCGTCGACGCAATTGCCGATCTGGCTGTCGCGGGCGGGCGCCGACGTGCTCGCCACCCACCCCATCGTGTCCGTCGACCGCCGGGGCATCGGGATGTCGAGCCCGATCGACTGCCGCGACAAATTCGACCGTCAGCAGATGCGCGACCAGTCGCAATTCCAGACCGGCGACGACCCGGTGGCCAACCTCTCCGACGTCTCCAACACCGCGACCACCAACTGTGGTGACGCCGTCGGGATCGGCCCGAACGCGTCGTCCTACGACGACGCGCACGCCGCCTCTGACATCGAGCGGTTGCGCACCCTGTGGGACGTGCCCGCCCTCGCGCTGATCGGCATCGGCAACGGCGCGCAGGTGGCGCTGGCCTACGCCGGATCGCGGCCGGACAAGGTGGCGCGCTTGATCCTCGATTCACCGGTCGCGTTGGGCACCAACGCCGAGGCCGCCGCCGAGCAACGGGTCAAGGGACAGCAGGCCGCCCTCGACGCCTTCGCCGCGCAGTGCATCGCCGTGAATTGTGCGCTGGGTGCGGACCCGAAGGGTGCCGTCAGCGCTCTGCTGGCCGACGCCCGGGCGGGTAAGGGCCCCGGCGGCGTGTCGGTCGCACAGGTGGCCAACGCGATCACCGTCGCGCTCGGTTATCCCGCCGGCGGCCGCGTCAACGCCACCACCAACCTGGCCAACGCGCTCGCGGACGCCCGTTCCGGCGATGCCAACGCGCTGAACAACCTGATCAACCACGCCAACGCCCTCCAGGACTCCGACGGCCAGTTCGTCAACGTATGCAGCGACGCGGTCAATCGCCCCACGCCGGACCGGGTTCGCGAACTCGTCGTCGCCTGGGCCAAGCTCTACCCCGACTTCGGCACCGTCGCAGCGCTCAACCTGGTCAAGTGCGTGCACTGGCCCACCGGCTCGCCACCGCCCACACCGAAGACACTCAAGGTCGACGTGCTGCTGCTCGGTGTGCAAAACGACCCGATCGTCGGTACCGACGGCGTCGCGGCGACCGCGGCCAGCATCATCAACGCCAACGCGGCGAGCAAGCGGGTCATGTGGCAGGGCATCGGCCACGGCGCCAGCATCTTCTCGGGCTGCGCCGTCCCGCCGCTGATCGGCTACCTCAACAGCGGCAAATTGCCCAACACCGACACCTATTGCCCGGCCTGACGCTGCTTTCCGGCTTGCGTGGCTGCCGGTGTACGGTGCGCTGGTGACGGCAGCTGAATCGACCCGAACCGGCTTGCGTGATTGGACCCTGGCCGCCTTTAGACCCCGCACCGGCCCGCTGAACACGTCGACGGTGCTGCGGTCGGCGTTGTGGCCGGTGGCCATCATGTCGGTGTTGCACCGCAGCATCATCCTCACCCTCAACGGCAACATCACCGACGACTTCAAACCCGTGTACCGCGCGGTGCTCAACTTCCGGCACGGCTGGGACATCTACAACGAACACTTCGACTATGTCGACCCGCACTACCTGTACCCGCCGGGCGGCACACTGTTGATGGCGCCGTTCGGATACCTGCCCTTCACGCCGTCGCGCTACCTGTTCATCCTGATCAACACCGTGGCCATCCTGATCGCCTGGTATCTGCTGCTGCGGATGTTCAAATTCGCGCTGACTTCGGTCGCCGCGCCCGCGCTGCTGCTGGCCATGTTCTGTACGGAGAGTGTGACCAGCACGCTGGTTTTCACGAACATCAACGGCTGTGTGCTGCTGGCGGAGGTGCTGTTCTTTCGGTGGCTGCTGGACGGAAGGGCCGGGCGCCAGTGGTGGGCCGGCTTGGTGGTCGGCCTGACGCTCACGCTCAAACCGGTGCTGGGCCCGCTGCTGTTGTTGCCGCTGCTGAATCGCCAGTGGCGGACGCTGGTGCCGGCCATCGCGGTGCCCGTCGTCGTCAACGTGGCCGCGTGGCCTTTGGTGAGCGATCCCATGGACTTCGTCACGAAAACGGTGCCCTACTTCCTGGGCACCCGGGACTACTTCAACAGCTCCATCGAGGGCAACGGCGTCTACTTCGGCCTGCCGACCTGGCTGATCGTCTTCATGCGAATCCTGTTCACCCTGCTGATGATCGGTGCGATGTGGCTGCTGTACCGCTACTACCGCACCCGCGACCCGCTGTTCTGGTTCGCCAGCTCGTCGGGTGTACTGCTGCTGTGGTCCTTCCTGGTGTCGTCACTGGCCCAGGGCTACTACTCGATGATGCTGTTCCCGTTCTTGATGACGGTGGTGCTGCGCAACTCGCTGATCCGCAACTGGCCGGCCTGGCTCGGGATCTACGGCTTCATGGCGCTGGACGACTGGCTGATCTACAAATACATGCGCTACGGCCGAGCGCTGCATTACCTCAAGATCACCTACGGCTGGTCGCTGCTGTTAATTGTTGCCTTCACCGTGCTGGTCTTCCGTTACCTGGACGCCAAGGCCGAGAACCGGCTGGAAGACGGCATCGATCCCGCGTGGCTGACGGCCCAGCGCGAGCGCGACGCGGTGACCGCAGGCGTTGGGGAACCGGAAGCGGCGGGTCACCGCCATTCGAGCTAGCGTGGGTGCATGACCTCCCCCGACGTGTCGCGGCCCAAGGTGCGACTGAGCGACGACGAGTGGCGCAAGAAACTCAGCCCGGAAGAATTCCACGTGCTGCGCCAAGCCGGCACCGAGCGGCCCTTCACCGGTGAATACACCGACACCAAAACCGAAGGCGTGTACGAGTGTCGTGCCTGTGGCGCCGAATTATTCCGCAGCACTGAGAAATTCGAGTCGCATTGCGGCTGGCCGTCGTTCTTCGACCCGGCCGAATCCGACGCGGTGATCCTGCGGCCCGACCATTCCATGGGCACCACGCGCACCGAGGTGCTGTGCGCGAACTGCCATAGTCACCTCGGCCACGTATTCGCCGGTGAGGGTTACCCGACGCCGACGGATCAGCGCTACTGCATCAACTCCATCTCGCTTCGGCTGGTGCCGACGGGAGGGTAGCCCGCCGTCCGTCCCGCGCTCGCGACACGTCTCGGGCGTTTGCGGTCCGTCCCGGGCGGTCGCGACACATAAACCACGCACACGACACGCCCAGATGCACATGCGTGGTTTATGCCTCGGCCGGGCGAGCGGCGTGGCGCTCGCTCAGTCCACCCGGGTGGCGTGCACTTCCCAGAACGGGGCATGCGCCCGCTCGCCCTCGAGCCACGGCTCGATCACTCGGAAACGCTCCAGCAGTTTCTCGGCCTGATCGGCCATGTCTGGATTTCGCTTGGCCATCGCCTCGATGGACTCGACGCTGACGTTGACCCGGTAGGTCGTCGTGCCCAGGTACGTGATCTCCCAGCCACCGTCGGGAAGCACATCGCGAAAGTCGTTCTCGGACAACGACCGCAGCATCTTGAAGCCGTTGACGTTGTGTGCACCGAACTCGAACATGTACAGCCGCGCCCCCGGCTTGGTGGCGCGGTGCAGCGCCTGTACATAGGACCTGCGCAGCTCGGGCTCGGTGCTGAAGGTGTGGTAGAAGGCGCAATCGACCACCGTGTCGAACCGGCCGTCGAACCCGTCCAGCTTCGTCGCGTCGGCGAGCTCGAAGTTGACCGAAACCCCGGCCTTTCGGGCGTTCTCCTTGGCCCGCTCGATGGCTCCCGCCGAGCCGTCGATGCCGGTCGCCGAATACCCCTTGGACGCGTAATGGATGGCGTGATGCCCCGGACCGGTGCCCGGGTCGAGCACCTCACCACTGATGGCGCCCACCGCGACCAGCTGCTGCACCACCGGCTGCGGGCCGCCGATGTCCCACGGCGTGGCGGCCGGCAGGCCGTGCGACGTCCGCTGGTCGCGGTACATCTCCTCGAAGCGGGTGGGATCGTTCGGGTCGAAGGGGGTTGTCACGGCAGGGCATTCACCAGCTGCTCGACCGGAACCCGGGGGCCGGTGAAGAACGGCGTCTCTTCGCGGGTGTGCCGGCGAGCGTCGGTGGCGCGCAGTTCGCGCATCAGGTCGACGATGCGGTGCAATTCGGGAGCCTCGAAGGCCAGCAGCCATTCATAGTCGCCGAGCGCGAACGCCGGGACGGTGTTCGCGCGGACGTCCTTGTATTCGCGCGCGGCCATGCCGTGCTCGGCGAGCATGCGGCGCCGTTCCTCGTCGGGCAGCAGGTACCACTCGTAGGACCGCACAAACGGATATACGCAGATGTAGGCGCCGGGTTCCTCGCCGGCCAGGAACGCCGGGATGTGGCTCTTGTTGAACTCGGCCGGCCGATGCAACGCCACGCTGCTCCACACCGGCGAAGTGGCCCGCCCCAGCGCGGTGGTGCGCCGGAAATCGGCGTAGGTGGCCTGCAGCGCCTCAACCCGTTCGGCGTGGGTCCAGATCATGAAATCGGCGTCGGCCCGCAGTCCCGCGACGTCGTACAGGCCGCGCACCACGACGCCGCGCTCCTCCTGCTGCTTGAAGAACGTCGACGTTTCATCGATGACGTCGTCCCGCTGGTCACCGAGCTCACCCGGCTCAACGGAGAACACCGAGAACATCAGGTAGCGGATCGTGGAGTTCAGCGAGTCGTAGTCCAGCTTGGCCATGGAACCTATCGTGCCACCTGCACGTCCAAGTCTCCGATAGCCCTGATCACACGTTCGACCGCGCGCCCGGCGGCACCGACGCACGCCGGCACGCCGATGCCGTCGAGGTAGCTGCCGGCCACCGCGAGCGTCGGGGGCAGCCCCGCGCGCACCTCGGCGACCAGACCGGCATGGCCGGGCCCGTACTGCGGCATCGCGTCGATCCAGCGCCGGGTGCGGACGTCGATGGGCGCGATGGTCAACCCGAACACGGTGGCCAGGTCACCCAACGCCCAGGTCAGCAGCTCGGCATCGGACGTGTCGGCCGCCACGCGGTCGCCGAACCGCCCGAACGACAGCCGCAGCAGTTGCGCGTCACCGCCAATACCCCACTTGCGTGACGACAACGTGATGGCCTTGGCCCGCAATGGCTCACCGGTGGCCACCAACACGCCCGAGCACTCCGGGAACGCGGTCTCGCCCGGCACGGCCAGCGCCATTACCACCGACGATGCGCTGCCGATGCGCCCGGCGGCCGAGACGCTGCGCGGGGCGATCTCCGCCAGCAGGCGGCTACACTCCCCCGCCGGCACGGCCACGATCACCGCGTCGGCGGACCAGCGAGTGCCGTTGCCGTCGATCACCGCCCAGCCGGCGCCGGCACGCTCGAGCCGCGACACCGCGGCGCGAACCCACCGCGGCCGACCGCGCGCGACCAGCTCATCGATCAGCACCCGATAGCCGCCCTCGAGCGACCCGAACACCGGCGCACCGGTGGCCGGCGGCAGCGCCTGTGCCACGGCGTCCGTCAGGCTGGTGGCGCCGCGGTCCAGCGCCGCCGCCACGGTCGGGGCGGCCGCGCGCAGGCCGATGGTGGCCGCCGAACCGGCATAGACCCCGCTCAGCAGCGGATCCACCGACCGGGACACCACCTGGTCGCCGAATCGCTCACCCACCAGGTCGGCGACCGCAGGGTCGCTGCCCGCCTCCCACACCAGCGGACGCGTGGGTTCGGCCTCGATGCGGGCGACCGTCGCCTCGTCGACCAGTCCCGCCACCGACGCCGCCGACGACGGGATGCCGACGACAGTGCCGGCGGGCAGTGGGCGCAACTCTTGCCGGCTGTAGATCAACGGGCGTGCACCGGTCGAAACACGCTGGCGCTCAGTCAGATCAAGTTCAGCCAGCAACGCCGGCAGCTCGGGGCGACGCAGCACGAAAGCCTCGGCGCCCAAATCCATCGGCAGCCCGCCGACCAGCTCGGTGCGCAGTACCCCGCCGAGCTTGTCGCCCGGATCGAACAGCGTGATCGACGCATCGCCGCCGCTGGCCATGCGGAGCCGATACGCCGCCGTAAGGCCCGAAATACCGCCCCCCACAACGCAATACGAGGGAGGACTCATAGGGAGTGGACCAGCGACACCAGGTTGGTCAGCACGCCGGGATCCGTTTCGGGCAGCACGCCGTGGCCGAGGTTGAAAACGTGACCGGCCGCGCCGGCGTCGACAGCGCGGCGGCCGTCCTCGACGACAGCGCGCGCCGCGCGTTCCACGACCGGCCAGCCCGCCAACACCGCCACCGGATCGAGGTTGCCCTGCAACGCCGTGCCCGGGGCCACACGGATGGCCGCGTCGGGCAGGGAAGTTCGCCAATCCACGCCGACCACATTCGCACCGACCGATGACATGGCGCCCAGCAGTTCGGCCGTGCCGACCCCGAAGTGGGTCATCGGCACGCCGTAATCAGCCAGCGCGGCGAACACCCGGGCGCTGTGCGGCTGCACGTAGGTGCGGTAATTCGCCAGCGACAGCGCCCCCGCCCACGAGTCGAACACCTGAATGGCGTCCACCCCGGCCTCCAGCTGCACCCGCAAGAACCCGACGGTGATGGCGGTCAGCTTCTCCATCAGCGCATGCCAGGTGTCCGGTTCCGCAAGCATCATCGCTTTGGTGCGCGCGTGGTGTCGACTGGGACCGCCCTCGATCAGATAGGACGCCAAGGTGAACGGGGCACCGGCGAAGCCGATCAGCGGAACGTCGCCGAGCGCGGACACCAGCAGCGACACCGCGTCGGAAACCGGCACAACGCGTTGCCGCTCAAGGGGTTTGATTGCGGCCACATCGGCCGCGGTGCGCACCGGCGACTCGATGACCGGGCCGACCCCGGCGACGATGTCCAGGTCGATACCAGCACCGAGCAGCGGCACCACGATGTCGGAGAACAAGATCGCCGCGTCGACGTCGTGGCGGCGCACCGGTTGCAGGGTGATCTCACAGACCAACTCGGCGTCCAAGCATGCCGACAGCATGTCGGTCTGGGCCCGCAGCGTCCGGTATTCGGGCAGCGAACGTCCCGCCTGCCGCATGAACCACACCGGCACCCGGTTGGGTTTGCGGCCGGTCACGGCCGCCAGATACGGCGACTCTGGAAGGTCGCGGCGAGTACTCATCAGCCCCAATGCTGCCATGACCGAAGAACACCCGACGCCGCTGCGTACTATCGACGACCGCAACCGTTTGACGTCAGGAGCTCGGAAATGCCAGTGAGTCAGCCCCCTGCGAGTTACGACGAGTTTCCCAGCCTGCGCTGCGAGCTCGGGGAGAACGGCGTGCTGACCCTCGTCCTCGACTCGCCCGGGCTGAATTCGGTGGGGCCGCAGATGCACCGCGACCTCGCCGACATCTGGCCGGTGATCGACCGAGATCCCGCCGTGCGCGCCGTCCTGGTGCGTGGTGAAGGCAAGGCCTTTTCCTCCGGCGGCAGTTTCGACCTGATCGACGAAACCATCAACGACTATGAAGGCCGCATCCGCATCATGCGCGAAGCCCGCGACCTGGTGCACAACATGATCAACTGCGACACACCCGTCGTCTCGGCGATCCGCGGGCCCGCGGTGGGCGCGGGTCTGGTGGTGGCCCTGCTCGCCGACATCTCGGTGGCGGGCCGGACCGCAAAGCTCATTGACGGGCACACCAAGCTCGGCGTCGCCGCCGGTGACCACGCCGCGATCTGCTGGCCGCTGCTGGTCGGCATGGCCAAGGCGAAGTACTACCTGCTGACCTGCGAGACGCTGCTGGGCGAGGAGGCCGACCGGATCGGGCTGGTGTCGGTCTGCGTCGACGATGACGACGTGCTGTCCACCGCCACCGGCATCGCCGAGAACCTGGCGCAGGGAGCGCAGAACGCGATCCAGTGGACCAAGCGCAGCCTCAACCAGTGGTATCGCATGATGGGCCCCACCTTCGAGACCTCGGTGGGCCTGGAATTCCTCAGTTTCAGCGGACCCGACGTGCAGGAAGGCCTGGCCGCGCACCGCGAGAAACGCCAGGCTCGTTTCGCCCGCTGACTGCGTCCTGAGCTGCACATATAGCTTTGGTGGAGGCCTGGTAACGGCTTGGTCGCGGCGGGTTTGAACGCGGCGCGCCTGTCGCGGCGTGTCGGGCAGTAGGTCTACCGTCGATCCCTGTGACCCGTGCCGTGACGACGCGAAGCGGTCGGGATGAACAGGAGCGGCGCGAAGTGACCTCATCCGAACCGGCCCCATTCCGCGAGGCGGTAGCGGCGATGAACGCCGTCGTCGTGCGGCCGGAGATCGAGTTGGGACCCATCAGGCCGCCGCAACGCTTGGCCCCCCACAGTTACGCGCTGGGCGCCGAGGTCAAACATCCCGATCGCGACATCATCCCCGAGCGGTCCGAAGGCGACGCCTTCGGACGGTTGATCCTGCTGTACGACCCCGAAGGGGCCGACGCGTGGGACGGCACCATCCGCATGGTCGCCTACATCCAGGCCGACCTTGACCCCAGCGAGGCGGTCGACCCGCTGCTGCCCGAAGTAGCGTGGAGCTGGCTAGTCGAGGCACTGGAGTCACGCATGGAACAAGTAGTCGCCCTGGGCGGCACCGTCACCGCCACCACATCGGTGCGCTACGGAGACATCTCCGGGCCGCCGCGCGCCCACCAGCTGGAGCTGCGCGCGTCCTGGACCGCGACGTCGCCGGCGGTCGGTGCGCATGTCGAGGCGTTCTGTGAGGTATTGGAGCATGCCGCGGGCCTACCGCCAGCCGGAGTCACCGACCTGAGCTCACGGTCACGCGCCTAGCATGGGTGAACCGTCGGCCGACGGGCCGGGTAGCAGCGCGCCCGGCGACACAGACACCGACGCCGAACCCACCCCGCTGCCGCATCCTTCCGAAGGCGTCCCGCCCATCTCGGTGAGCGTCCACGAAATCGAGGCCGCCGCGCAGCGGCTGGATCGCGGGCACGGGCCCTTCGCGGTGGACGCCGAACGTGCATCGGGTTTCCGCTACTCCAACCGGGCCTACCTGATCCAGATCCGGCGGGCCGGCTCCGGCACCGTGCTGATCGATCCGGTGAGCCACGGCGGCGACCCGCTCGAGGCCCTCCGGCCGGTGGCCGAGGTGCTGAGCAACGACGAATGGATCCTGCACTCCGCCGATCAGGACCTGCCGTGTCTGGCCGAGGTGGGCATGCGGCCGCCGGCGCTGTATGACACCGAACTGGCCGGACGACTGGCCGGGTTCGAACGGGTGAACCTGGCGACCATGGTCGAGCGGCTGCTGGGCTTCGGGCTGGCCAAGGGCCACGGCGCGGCGGACTGGTCCAAGCGGCCCCTGCCCGCCGAATGGCTCAACTACGCCGCCCTGGATGTGGAACTGCTCATCGAGCTGCGTACGGCGATCGCCGACGTCCTGGCCGCGCAGGGCAAAACCGATTGGGCCGCACAGGAATTCGATTACCTGCGCGACGTCGGTTTGACGGACCAAGGCGCCGTGCGACGGGACCGGTGGCGGCGAACGTCGGGCATCCATCGGGTGCGCGATCAGCGTCGCCTGGCCGCGGTCCGCGAATTGTGGTTGACGCGCGACCGCATCGCGCAGCGCCGCGACATCGCGCCGCGCCGCATCCTGCCCGACTCGGCCATCATCGATGCCGCGCTGGCCAACCCGACGACCGTCGAGGAGCTCGTCGCGCTGCCCGTGTTCGGTGGGCGCAACCAGCGGCGCAGCGCCGCGACGTGGCTGGCGGCGCTGGATGAGGCCCGGCGGACCAAGAACCCACCCCCGGAAAGCGAGCCGCCGAACGGTCCGCCGCCGCCGGCGCGGTGGAGCAGGCGCAAACCGGAGGCCGCCGCCCGGCTGGAGGCCGCCCGCTCGGCGTTGTCCCAGGTCTCCGAGCGGGTCCACGTTCCCACCGAGAATCTGGTCTCGCCGGACCTGGTGCGACGGCTCTGCTGGGACTGGACGGCCACGCCCGACCCATTGGACGCGGTCGAGACGTTCCTGCGTGCCGGTCAGGCCCGGCCCTGGCAGCGGGAGTTGGTGGATCCCGCCCTGGCCCGGGCCCTGCAGGCGCCGCCCGCGCCCGCCCAGGACGGTGACGTCGAAATCGACGCCAGCGCGGAAAAGTTCGAGTAAGGGCCGCGGCAGCGTCGATTTCGAATGGGGGCCAGCCGCTCCCCCGGACCCGTCGCGCTCGCGACTTAGTCCAGGTGCTCGCGGATCTCCGCTTCGGTGACACCGCTGCCCAGCGCCGCGACCCAGCCGGTGATGCGGCGGGCCACGTCTTGGTCTGTCAGCGCCAGATCCGACAGCAGCTCACCGCGGGAGGCGTGCTCGTAGAACTCCTGCGGCAGTCCGACGTCGCGGCACGGGACGTCGATCTCGGCGCCGCGCAGGGCCGCGGACACCGCCGAGCCCACCCCGCCGTTGACCCCGTTGTCCTCGCAGGTGACGACGAGCTTGTGCTCGGCCGCCAGTTCCAGAACGCGCTCTGAAACCGGCAGGACCCAACGCGGGTCGATCACGGTGACGCCGATCCCCTGGTCCTGTAGTCGCCCGGCTACGGCCAGTGCCATCGGCGCGAACGCGCCAACGCCGATCAGGAGCACGTCGTGGTTGCACCCGCTGGCCGGGACCGCGAGCACGTCGACACCGGAGATGCCCGATCCGCGGCGCTCGATCGCCGGAATATCCTCACCCACATCACCTTTGGGGAAGCGCAGTGCCGTGGGGCCATCGTCGACCTCGAGCGCCTCGCCGAGTTCTTCGCGCAATCGGGAGGCATCCCGGGGTGCGGCCACCCGCATGCCGGGCACGATGCCCAGCATCGACATGTCCCACATGCCGTTGTGGCTGGCGCCGTCCGAACCGGTGATGCCGGCCCGGTCGAGCACCATGGTGACCGGGAGCTTGTGCAACGCCACGTCCATCATGATCTGGTCGAAGGCCCGGTTCAGGAATGTCGAATAGATCGCCACCACGGGATGCATGCCGCCCATGGCGAGGCCGGCCGCCGACGTCATCGCGTGTTGTTCGGCGATGCCTACGTCGAACAAGCGGTCGGGGAACTGCTGCCCGAACGGCGTCAGCCCGGTCGGGCCGGGCATGGCCGCGGTGATCGCCACGATGTCGCGGCGCTTCCTGGCGTAGCCGATGAGGGCGTCGGAAAACGTCGCCGTCCAGCCGGGTCCGGCGACCTTGGTCGCCTGTCCGGTGACCGGGTCGATGACGCCGCACGAATGCATCTGCTCGGCTTCGTCGTCCTCGGCGGGGGCGAAGCCCATCCCCTTGCGAGTCACCACGTGCACGATCACCGGGCGACCGAAGCCGCGGGCGTGTCGCAGCGCCGCCTCCACCGCGCGTTCGTCGTGCCCGTCGACCGGGCCAACGTACTTCAGCCCCAGGTCGGTGAACATCAGCTGCGGCGACAACGAGTCCTTGATGCCGGCCTTGACGCTGTGCATGACGCGGTAGGCGATCTTGCCGACCAGCGGCAGCGCGCGCAGCGCGTCGCGGCCCTTCGCCAGGGCCTGCTCGTAGGCCGGCTGCAGCCGCAGCGAGGCGAGATGGTCGGCGACACCGCCGATCGTCGGGGCATAGCTGCGGCCGTTGTCATTGACCACGATGATGACCGGCCGGCCCGAGGCGGCGATATTGTTCAGCGCCTCCCAGCACATGCCGCCGGTGAGCGCGCCGTCGCCGACCACCGCGACAACGTGGCGATTGCGGTGCCCACTCAGTTCGAAGGCCTTGGCCAGACCGTCGGCGTAGGACAACGACGCACTGGCGTGGCTGGACTCGACCCAGTCGTGCTCGCTCTCGGCTCGCGACGGATACCCGGACAGTCCACCCTTCTTGCGCAGGCTCTCGAACTCGAGGCAACGGCCCGTCAGCATCTTGTGGACGTAGGCCTGATGACCGGTGTCGAAGATGATCGGATCGTGGGGTGAATCGAACACCCGGTGCAGGGCGAGCGTCAGCTCAACCACGCCCAGATTCGGCCCCAGATGCCCCCCGGTGGCAGCAACCTTGTGAATCAGGAACTCGCGAATCTCGGCAGCCAGCTCGCGAAGTTCATGTTGGGAAAGGTGCTGCAGATCAGCGGGCCCGCGGATCTGTTCCAGCATCCAGTCAGTCTACGCAGCGCTTACGAGAACAACAGGATTCACCGCTCCCGCGCGGGGCCGAACAGATCCGCCAGCGTGTCATGGAGGTCGGGATCCGCCAGGATGACGACTTCGTCCCCGGCCTCGAGTTCGGTGTCGCCTCGCACCGGCACCAGGCCGGTGGTGCGGACCACGATGCTCACCCAGATGTCACCGACCCGGTCGCCGAGACCTTCGACTGTGGAGCGCTCGGCAACGGAGCCGGCCGCGACGCTGAAGCGGTGGACCCCCTGCGGTTCGTCGGCCAGTCGCACGCCTATCTGCCAGGGCCGGGTCTGGACGGTGCGCATGGGCAGCTGCAGCAGTCTGGCGACGCCGGGTACCGAGCTGCCCTGCACCAGCACTGAGAAGATGACGACGACGACGACGATGCCGTACAGCCGTTCGGCGTCGGCGACGTGTGCGGCTCGGAGGAACTCGCCCAGCAGGATCGGCACGGCACCCTTGAGCCCGGCGAACAGAACGAAGATGCGTTCGTTTCGCTCTAATCGGACGGGAACCAAACAAGAGCCCACCGCCAACGGACGAATGACCGCTGTCAGCGCCACACCGAGGGCAACCCCGGGAATCCATACCTCGGGGTGGCCAAGGACATCGAGGTCGACGGTCAAACCGAGAACGGCAAACGCGACGATTTCCGCCAGGCCCGCCAGGGCGGCGTGGAATTGCTTGATCTCGGGTTTGTAGGGCGCGCGGGCGTCGCCGATCACGATGCCGGCCACGAACACGGCCAAAAATCCCGAGCCGTGCGCGAGCGTCGTGATGCCGTACAACATCAGACAGAATGCCAGCGTTCGTAACGAGTAGAGGCCCTCGCTCGGCAACGCGACCCGGCGCATGAAGACGAGTAGGACACGGCCGCCGAGCGCCCCGACGGCCAGGCCGACCGCCATCTGCAGAGCGAATTGTGTTCCCACGCTGGCGAATCCGGCTGCGCTGAGACCACCGGCGGCGATCAGGCTGGACATCAAGGAGATGCCGACCGGATCGTTGGCACCTGACTCGCCTTCCAGGATGGTGCCGCTGCGGCCGCGGATCTCGCGTTTGCCCAGCACAGAGAAAACCACGGCCGGATCGGTCGGAGCCACTGCTGTGGCCACGAGCACCGCGGGAAACCAGCTGATTCCGCATACGTAGTGCAGCACCAGCGCCGCCCCTGCCGCGGTGAGGGCGGTGCCCACGACGCCCACCGACAGGATCGGGACGGCCGCCGCGCGGAAGCGCGAAGGACCGATGTGCATGCCGCCGTCGAACAACACCAACACCAGCGCGATGGTGATCACCCGTTCCACGATTCGCTCGGACGGAGGCTGCACCGCGGGCACGGCGTGCACCACGAGGGCGGCTCCGCCCAGCACGAGTAGTGGCACCGGGATCTTGACCCGCTCGGTTAGTCGATTCGCCAGCACCGCAACCAAACCGACCGCACTGGAGAACAAGATGATCAGCGCGTAGCGCAGAGTTTCGGTCACGATGTCAGCGCTCGAGACCGGGTGAGGACGTGCCGCGCGCGCAATCGACATGACTCGACAGCCACGGGCCGTTCTGTGAGGGTAAGCACGCGCGCCTTTCGATCGGTCGATAACGACATCGCCGACCAGACTTCCCGGCACACCGCGACGCAGTCTAACCGGTCGTGAGAGTCACTCGCTCCCCATTGCGGTGACGCGCCCGCTGGGCCGCCAGAACCTCCCTAGCGCGTCAGCAGCGCGACGCATTCGCTGTGATGGGTCAGCGGGAACGCGTCGAACACCTTGATCTTCTCGACGGTGTAACCGTGGCCGCGGTAGATTCCGATGTCGCGTGCGAAAGATGCTGCCTCACAACCGATGTGCACCACCCGCGGGACGTCGGCGGCGGCCAGCAGGTCGATGACCTCGCGACCGGCGCCCGCCCGCGGCGGATCCAGCACCGCCACGTCGGCGCGCCCTCGCTGCGCCGTCAACGCGCGGCGCACCGAGTCGGTGACGATGTGCACCTGGGTCAGATCGGCCAAGGTGGCCCGGGCGGCCCGGGTCGACGCGCGCGAGGTGTCCACGCTGAGCACGCGCCCGGAGTGCCCGACGGCAGCGCCGAGCACCGCCGCGAAAACGCCTGCGCCGCCGTACAGATCCCACGCGCGCATCCCCGCGGCGGGCTGCGCCCAGTCGGCGACCAGCTCGCTGTACACGTTGGCCGCATCGCGGTGCGCCTGCCAGAAGGCGGTCACCGGCACCTGCCAACTTCGCCCGGCCACGCGCTGCACCGCCTCGTAGCGGCCCTCCACGACCTTGGTCGCGGTCTGCCTGCCCTGCCGCAGCGTGCGCACCACGTGGCGCACGCCGTCGTCGTCGACGGCCACGTGCAGCTGGGCGCCCGGCGGCCAATCGATTTCGGCGATCCGGTCGAGCATGCCGCCCGCCAGCTGGGCACACCGCAAATCGCTCACCAATTCCTCGCTGTGGTATCTGTGAAACCCCGGGCGGCGGTCGGGGCCCACGCCGAGCCGAACGCGGGTGCGCCACCCCGTCGGCGCGGAATCCGCCAGCGGTTCGGCCTCTCCGCTCCAGCGATGCCCGCCGAGGCGCTCGAGCTGATTGGCCACGATTTCGGCCTTGAGTGTGCGGGCCACCTCGGGGGCGGCGAACGCCAGATCGCAACAGCCGGCGCCGCCGACCCCGGCGATGGGGCACAGCGATGTGATGCGACCGGCCGCCGGGTCGATAACCTCGATAACCTCTGCGTGCCAATAAGATCCGCGATCCGCGGTGACGCGGACACGAACCCGCTCGCGAGGCAAGGCGTAGCGGACGAACACCACCCGCCCTTCGTGGTGCGCGACGCAACTGCCGCCGTTGGCCGGGGCATCGGTGGTCAGGGTCAGCTCCCCCATCGGGGGTGGCGCCGCGCGCGGCGCGCGTGCCGATTCGCGGGTCAATCGAAGATTCCCCGACGAGCGTCACCCGGCGCCATGTGCGGCTGCAGGGTTTTACGCCGCTCCGACGAACTCAACTGCCACGGAACCGAAGTGACCATGACGCCCGGCATGAACAGCAGGCGGCCCTTGAGCCGAAGGGCGCTCTGGTTGTGCAACACCTGCTCCCACCAATGGCCGACCACGTACTCCGGAATGAACACCGTCACCACGGTGCGCGGCGACTCCTCCCTGGCCCGTTTGACGTATTCCAGTACGGGACGGGTCACTTCGCGATACGGCGACGCGATGACCTTGAGCGGGACGCTGATATCGCTGTCTTCCCATTTGCGCACCAGATCGCGCGTTTCCGCGTCGTCGACGCTGACTGTCACGGCCTCCAGCACATCGGGCCGGGTGGCCCTCGCGTAGGCGAGCGCACGCAGCGTCGGCAGGTGCAGCTTCGACACCAGCACCACGGCGTGGTTACGGCTGGGCAGTACCACATTCTCCTGGGCGGCCGCCTGCTCCGCCAATTCCCGGTTCACCGTGTTGTAGTGCCGGTGAATCATTTTCATGAGTCCGAACAGCAGGCTCATCGCGAACAGGGCGATCCACGCTCCGGCCACGAACTTGGTCACCAGAACCACCAGCAACACCGTGCCCGTCGATAGCAATCCGACCGTGTTGACCACCCGCGAGCGCATCATCTTGCGCCGCACCCGCGGATCGCTTTCCGTGCGCAGCAACCGGGTCCAGTGCCGCACCATGCCGATCTGACTCAACGTGAAAGAAATGAACACGCCGACGATGTACAGCTGAATCAACGCGGTCACCTCACCGCGGAACGCGATGATCGCCAGCAGCGCTGCCCCGGACAGGAACAGGATTCCGTTGGAGAACGCCAATCGGTCTCCGCGGGTGTGCAATTGGCGGGGCAGGTAGCTGTGCTGCGCCAGGATCGAGCCAAGCACGGGAAAGCCGTTGAACGCGGTGTTGGCCGCCAGCACCAGAATTAGGGCGGTCACGGTGGCGATCAGCAGGAACCCGATGTGAAAGCTGCCGAACACCGTTTGGGCCAACTGGGTGACCAGGGTCTTCTGGTAGTAACCCTTGGGCGCGCCACCCAATTGCCTCGCGGGATCCTCGACGAGTTTGACCCCGATCTTCTCGGCCAGCACGATGATGCCCATCAGCAGGGTCACCGCGATGCCGCCCAGCATCAGCAGCGTCGTCGCGGCGTTGCGCGACTTGGGTTTCTGAAACGCCGGCACGCCATTGCTGATCGCCTCGACACCGGTCAGCGCCGCGCAGCCCGACGAGAACGACCGCGCCACCAGGAACGCCAACGCGAAGCCGACGACCTGGCCGTGCTCGGCATGCATTTCGAAACCCGCCGACTCGGCCCGCAGCGGATTGCCCAGCACGAAGATCCGGAACAGCCCCCAGCCGATCATGACCAGGACTCCGACGATGAACGCATACGTCGGGATAGCGAACGCCAACCCGGACTCGCGCACGCCGCGCAGGTTTAGCGCCATCACCAGCAGGATGGACACCACGCAAAAAAAGACCTTGTGCTGGGCCACGATCGGAATCGCCGAGCCGATGTTGGCCATCGCGGAGGCCGTCGAGACCGCAACGGTCAGAACGTAATCCACCATCAGCGCGCTGGCGACCACGAGGCCGGCCGTGTCGCCCAGATTGGTGGTCACCACCTCATAGTCGCCGCCGCCGGACGGGTAGGCATGGACGTTTTGCCGGTAGCTGGCCACCACTACCAGCATCACTCCGGCCACCGCGAGCCCGATCCACGGCGTCAGCGCGTACGCGGTCACCCCGGCCACCGAGAGCATCAGGAAGACCTCCTCGGGCGCATACGCAACCGAGGACAGCGCGTCGGAGGCGAACACCGGCAAGGCGATCCGCTTGGGCAGCAGCGTGTGACTCAGCCGGTCGCTGCGAAACGGCCGACCGATAAGCAACCGACGGGTGGCGGTTGAAAGTTTGGACACGAGAGCCAAGAGTAAGCCCAGACGGGTTTGGCGGTAGCGTTCGTAGGAGAATGTTTGCCGACCGAAACGGCTGGCCGACGTTGGGTTACCGGAGAAGGGCGCAGGACGCGGTCGAGAGGACCTCAAGTTGCGAGTAGTGGTGATGGGCTGCGGGCGGGTCGGTTCTTCGGTCGCCGACGGGCTCTCGCGCATCGGTCACGACGTCGCGGTCATCGACCGTGACAGCACCGCCTTCAACCGGCTCAGCCCCGAATACGCCGGCGAGCGGGTGCTGGGGCAGGGATTCGACCGAGATGTACTGCTGAGGGCACGCATCGAGGAAGCGGACGCGTTCGCCGCGGTGTCATCGGGCGACAACTCCAACATCATCTCCGCGCGGCTGGCCCGCGAGACGTTCGGCGTCAAGCGGGTCGTGGCGCGCATCTACGACGCCAAGCGCGCCGAGGTCTACGAGCGGTTGGGCATTCCCACCATCGCGACCGTGCCCTGGACCACCGACCGGCTGCTCAACGCGCTGCTGCGTGAGTCCGAGACGGCCAAGTGGCGCGATCCCACCGGCACGGTCGCCGTGTCCGAGGTCGTCTTGCACGAGGACTGGATCGGGCATCGCGTCACCGATCTCGAACAGGCCACCGGCGCCCGGGTCGCGTTCCTGATCCGTTTCGGGGCCGGCGTGTTGCCAGAGCCCAAGTCGGTTATCCAAGCCGGCGACCAGGTGTACGTCGCCGCGATCTCCGGCCGCGCCGCCGAGGCGGTGGCCATCGCCGCGCTGCCGCCCAGCGAAGACTTGTGACGAATTCGAACGAGCGGCTCGAGGAGCGGCGTACATGAAGGTAGCTGTTGCCGGCGCCGGCGCCGTCGGCCGCTCGGTCACCCGCGAACTCATCGGCAACGGCCACGATGTGACGCTGATCGAACGTAATCCCGATCATGTCGACGTCGACGCCATCCCGGCCGCGCACTGGAGGCTGGGCGATGCCTGCGAACTGAGCTTGCTCGAGTCGGTGCGCATGCAGGAGTTCGACGTGGTAGTCGCCGCGACGGGTGACGACAAGGCCAACGTGGTCCTTAGCTTGTTGGCCAAAACCGAGTTCGCCGTGCCGCGGGTGGTGGCCCGGGTCAACGATCCCCGCAACGAATGGCTGTTCACCGACGCCTGGGGGGTTGACGTGGCGGTGTCGACGCCGCGCATGCTGGCCTCCCTGATCGAAGAGGCCGTCGCCGTCGGTGATCTGGTGCGGCTGATGGAATTCCGCAAGGGTCAGGCCAACCTGGTCGAGATCACCCTGCCCGACGACACCCCGTGGGGCGGCAAGCCCGTGCGCAAGCTGCAGCTGCCGCGGGACACCTCGCTGGTGACGATCCTGCGCGGGCCCCGGGTGATCGTTCCCGAGGACGACGAGCCGCTGGAGGGCGGCGACGAGCTGCTGTTCGTCGCCATCGCCGAGGCGGAAGAGGACCTGCAGAAGCTGCTACTGGGCAGCCACAGTCCGTCCGGGGAGTAGCGGCGATCGCCGGCGCGGCGGAGCCGGGCGCAGCGGGTCGCCACCATCAGGATTGGTCAGTCGGTAACGGCACCGGGTTCGATCTCGACCGCGGGGACGCCCGCAGCGGCGATGGCCCGTCGCGCCGACTTGATCGCCGCGTAGGTCGCCAACGCGGCCAGCACGGTCAGCGGCCAGCCCATCGCGATCCGTGCCACCGCTAGCCAGCCGGTCCGATCGGCGTCGTAGAGCAAACCCTGAACGACGAACCGGGCTGCGAACACCAGCACCCAGCCCACCGAGGCGATGTCGAACGCATAGACGGCCCGGGGCACCTCGCGCCAACCGTCACCCCGCCCGGTGGTCCAACTCCACGCGTAGCCGACCATCGGCCGGCGGATCACGACCGACGCCGCGACGACCACCGCCCACACCAACGACATCCAGATGCCGAGCAGGAAGTAGCCTTTGGACTCCCCCAGCACATAGGCGATCAGCGCGCATAGCGCGACGCCGAAGAAGCCGGAGAACGCCGGCTGAGGCGAGTCGCGGCGCATGAGCCGCCACACCAAGATCAGCGCCGCCACCCCCAGCGCGGCCACGATCGCGGGAACCAATCCCGACACGCTCGAAACGACGACGAACACCACCACCGGCAGCGACGAATAAATGACTCCACTGACCCCGCCTGCCTGAGCCAGCAGACGTTCCGGGTTCATGCGGTTGGTGGTCATTTGTTCCGACGAACCCGACTCGCGCGGGGTTGACCCCAGATGCTTAGGGTCGGTCACCGTTGAATTTCGTAGTGCGGGTTGTAGATCGCTTTGGTTCCGTTCTCCAGCTTGCCGAGGCGCCCGCGCACTCGCAGGGTACGGCCAGAGTCGATGCCCGGTATGCGGCGTTGTCCCAGCCACACGAGCGTGACGGTGTCGCTGCCGTCGAACAATTCGGCGCGCACCCCGCCGGCGCAGGCCCTGCCGTTGCACTCGACGCTACGAAGCGTTCCCACCATCGTGACTTCTTGGCCACGCTCGCAGTCAACCGCGCGTTGCGCGCCGGTGCTTGCGACCTCGTCGGATAGCTCCTCCGAGTCGAGTTGTTCCGGATCCTCCGTCAACCGACGGCCGAGCCGGCGTAGATACCCTTGGGCCCCCATGGCCACTCCTGACAAATGCTGATAAGCCCCGACGCTTCCATCTATGCCAACGGACACCGTAGACCTGTTGGTTCCCCGGCGCCAACTGACTCAAACGTCGTGTTGGAGGGCCGGTGAACGGCGGGGCACTATCTAGAGGTGGTGGTCGATCTACGCGGTGTTACGACGGTGTTGTTGCCCGGGACCGGCTCCGACGACGACTACGTTCACCGGGCATTTTCCCGCCCCCTGTCCGAGATCGGCGCGGTGCTGGTGACCCCGCGGCCGCGGCCCGAGCGGTTGATCGAGGGCTACCGGGCGGCGCTGGATGACGCTGCGCGTGCGAAGCCGATCGCCGTGGGCGGGGTTTCGATCGGCGCCGCGGTGGCGGCTGCCTGGGCGCTGACCCATCCCGACCGGGCAGTCGCGGTGCTGGCCGCGCTGCCGGCCTGGACGGGCGCGCCCGGGGCGGCGCCCGCGGCACTTGCGGCGCGGTATTCGGCGGCGCAGTTACGCACCGACGGGCTGGCGACGACCACGACCCAGATGCGGGCGTCCAGCCCGCCGTGGCTGGCCGACGAGCTGACCCGGTCTTGGGGCGCGCAGTGGCCACATCTGCCGGATGCGATGGAAGAGGCGGCCGCCTACGTCGCGCCGAGCTGCGACGAGCTGGCCGGACTGGCGGTGCCGCTGGGCGTGGCCTCCGCGGTCGACGATCCGATCCACCCGTTGCAGGCCGGCCTCGACTGGGTCGCGGCAGCGCCGCGGGCGGCGCTGCAAACGGTGACGCTGGATCAGATCGGGACGGATCCCGCCGCCCTGGGCGCAGCCTGCCTGAGCGCGCTGGCCGACCTGTAGCCGGTCAGCCGCCGGTCGTGGTGCGCAGTTGTTGCATCGCCGACCCGTCGGCGCTGCGGCGCGCGGCCGGCTCGCTGGGCGGCGCCTGTTGCCCTTCGGCCCGTTGGGCGTCGTCCTGCTGTGCGGCCTGTTGGGCAGCGGCAGCTTCGCGCAGCTGCTGCGCCATCGGCTCGGGTAGCTGGACGGTCAGCGGTGTGCGCACCGGCAACGGCGTGTCACCGCGCCGAACCACGGTGTCCGCCAAGGCCGCTCGCGCCTCCTGCTCCAGGGCTTCCATCGTCTCCTGCGAGCCGTTGATGACGCAGCGGATCATCCATCGGTAGCCATCGACCCCGATGAAGCGCACCACGCCCGCGGCGGTGCCCACCACTTCGCGACCCCACGGCCCGTCCTTGATGCTCACTTGGGCGGAGTCGTTGCGCAGCGATTCGGCGAGCTCGCCGGCCACTTCACGCCACAGGCCACCCGTTTTCGGCGCGGCGTAGGCGGCGATGGTGAAACGGCCGTTCGGCGTGACGACCCAGACCGCGCTGGGCACACCGGTTTCGGTCAGCTCGACCTGCAGTTGGCCGGCCTCCGGCATGGGAATGAGCACCGAGCCCAGGTCAAGCCGGGCCAACTCGGCGACCGCGGGGTCGTCGAAGTCCTCGATATCGAAGGGGCCCTCGAGCTCTTCGGGCGCCGACTCGTCGGCGTCGCGGGTCGCGACCTCGTCCGCCGCTGATGTGTCGGCACCGGGGGTGTCGTCGTCTTTGGGTGTGCGTTTACCGAATGCCATCACAAACTCGCATGTCCGCCGGAGGAACCGTGACCGCCGTCGCCACGGGATGTTTCGGCCAGCCCGGCGTCGTCGAACGACGAGACTTCGACCAGCTCCACTAATTCGACTCGCTGCACCAACAACTGGGCGATCCGGTCGCCGCGGTGCACCACGATCGGCTCAGTCGGGTCCAAGTTGATCAGCGCAACCTTGATCTCGCCGCGATAGCCTGCATCGACGGTACCGGGACTGTTGACGATCGAAAGTCCAACTCGCGCAGCCAGTCCCGACCGTGGATGCACCAAGCCGACCATCCCGAACGGAATGGCCACCGCGATCCCCGTTCGCACCAGGGCGCGGCGCCCGGGCTCCAGTTTCACGTCTTCTGCGCTGTAGAGATCGATCCCGGCGTCGCCCTCATGGGCGCGGCTGGGCAGCGGAAGCTCCGGATCAAGACGGACGATGGCCAAACTGGTCGACACGGGGCCACAGACTACCCTTGACTGCGTGTCCGATACGCGCGTCGCGCCGCACAACGTGCGGTATCGCGAACGATTGTGGGTTCCGTGGTGGTGGTGGCCCCCGGCCTTCGCGCTGGCGGGCATCATCGCTTTCGAATTCAACATGGGCGTCACCCGCCACTCGACCTGGTGGCCGTACGCGACGCTGTTCGCGGTCGCGGCCGCGGCGCTGCTGTGGCTGGGCCGCATCGAGATCCGCGTCACCGAAGACCCCGCGGCGCCGGGCGAAACACAGCTGTGGGCCGGGCCGGCGCATCTGCCGATCACCGCGATCTCCCGGTCCGCGGAAATCGCGCCCTCGGCCAAGTCCGCCGCGTTGGGCCGTCAGCTGGACCCGGCGGCCTACGTCCTCCACAGGGCATGGGTGGGACCGATGATCCTTGCGGTCCTCGACGATCCGGACGATCCGACGCCGTACTGGCTGGTGAGCTGCCGTCACCCCGAACGAGTGCTGTCGGCACTGACACGGTGAGTGCGGCCGTCAGGCCGCGCAGTCGGTACAGATCATCACGCCGTTCTTCTCGCTGGCCAGCCGACTGCGGTGTTGCACCAGGAAACAGCTCGAGCAGGTGAACTCGTCGGCCTGCTTCGGAATCACTCGCACCGACAGTTCCTCACCGGACAGGTCGGCACCCGGCAGCTCAAAGTTCTCAGCGGATTCAGATTCGTCGACATCGACAACGGCCGAAGCCGCCTCGTTCCGTCGCGCTTTGAGCTCCTCCAGCGAGTCCTCCGAAACGTCGTCGGTCTCGGTGCGCCGTGGAGCGTCATAGTCGGTAGGCATATCTCTTCCCCTGCCCTATAGCCTCTGCATCCCCGCGATATCCAAGCATCGCTTTGTACCAGCGTCGAACGCATCCACCAAATGATTCGTGCCCGTATCGCGGTGCATTAAGGTGTGATTTACCTCACATTCCTATTCTTACCCTTGCGCTCGTCTCTGAACAGTGGGTTTAGCGTGCGGTTAGAGTGCACCTGTGGTCACGCAAATCACCGAGGGTACAGCGTTTGACAAGCACGGTCGGCCTTTTCGGCGCCGCAACCCCCGGCCCGCGATCGTCGCGGTGGTCGTTCTCGCAGTGGCCACCGCGGTGATCTGGACGATCGCGCTGACGCGCCCCGCAAGGGTGCACGAGGCCGCGGTGTGCAATCCGCCGCCGGAGTCGGCCGGCTCGGCACCGGCCCAGCTCGGTGAGCAGGTGTCACGCAGCGCCATGATGGACGTCACGCCAGCCAAGCTGGCGGACACCAAAGTTCGCGTCCTCAACGCCAGCGGCCGGGGCGGCCAGGCCCCCGACGTCGCGGGCGCCATGAAAGACCTCGGCTTCGCGCAACCCACCGCCGCCAATGACCCCCTCTACGCGGGCACCAGACTCACTTGTCAGGGCCAAATCCGTTTCGGCACGGCCGGACAGGCCACCGCGGCCGCCGTGTGGCTGGTCGCGCCGTGCACAGAGCTGTTCAACGACAACCGCGCCGACGACTCGGTCGACCTCTCCCTGGGCACCGACTTCAGCGCGTTGGCCCACAACGACGACATCGACGCCGTGCTCGCCACCCTGCGTCCGGGCGCCACCGAACCCTCAGATCCCACGCTGCTGGCCAAGATTCACGCCAGCAGCTGCTGACGCCGACGGTCAATCCAGAATCGGATCTGTGCCGTTGAAGCGCTCCAGAACGGCCAGCAGTTCGTCGGCGATTCCGGGCGCGGCGGCCAGCGCAAGGCCGGCCCCGGCCACGCCGGGCGCGGGCAGAACCACCCGGGCTCCCGCCTCCGCCGCGATCAGCGCACCCGCGGCGCGATCCCACACCTGCAGACCGTGTTCGTAGAAGGCATCCAGGCGGCCCGAGGCGACCATGCACAGATCCAGTGCCGCCGAGCCGATCCGACGAACATCGCGGACCACCGGCAGCATGCGCGCCAACAGTGCCGCCTGCGCCGCGCGGCGCTGCCGGGAATAGCCGAAACCGGTGCCCACCAACGCCATCGACAAATCGTCGACGGCGGCGCTCTGTAGCGACTGCGTCCCCTCGTCATCGGTGACGTGCGCACCCAGCCCCACCGCCGCCGAGTACACCCGGTTTCCGACGACGTCGGCGACCGCCCCGGCGACCGACTCACCGTTGATCTGTGCGCCGACCGACACGGCGTAGGCGGGGATGCCGTAAACGAAATTCACAGTGCCGTCGATGGGATCGAGCACCCAGGTGACCGATCCGGCCGGTGTGCCCGCCGGATCGGCAGGCCCGCCGCCCTCCTCGCCGAGAATCGGGTCCCCAGGCCGTAATTCGGCCAGCCGGTCGCGCAAGAGCCGTTCGGTTTCCGTGTCGACGACGGTCACCGGATCGGTCGGGGTGCTCTTCGATCGCACCGCGCCACTGTCATCACTGGCCGCGTCGGCGCCGAAAACCTCTGCCCGCCGACGCCTCACGAACGCGGCGGCCTCCGCGGCCAAGGTTTCAGCGACGGAACGCAGCCGCACGAGCTCGTCATTCGAAGGGGTCACCGGTCTATCGGATCACAGCCGCCACGCTCGCGCAGACGCCCACGGGCCGCACCGCCGCGGCGCTAAGGTGAGCGGACAGCCCAGTCACGCCGAGGAGATTCGATGACCAGCACCGACTCGATCACGGATACGCCCGGTACCGCTGCCGGCGATGGCAGGCCACAGCGTCGCGGGTTCGGCATCGACGTCGGCGGCAGCGGCATCAAGGGCGGCATCGTCGACATGGACACCGGACGGTTGATCGGCGAGCGGGTCAAGCTGCTCACCCCGCAGCCCGCGACGCCGTCGGCGGTGGCCAAAACCATCGCTGAGGTGGTCAACACTTTCGGGTGGACCGGCCCGCTCGGAGTGACCTATCCCGGAGTCGTCACGCACGGTGTCGTGCAGACGGCGGCCAATGTGGATAAGGCGTGGATCGGCACCAACGCGCGCGACGTCATCAGCGCTGAGCTGAATGGTCAAGACGTCATCGTCCTCAACGACGCCGACGCGGCCGGGCTGGCTGAGGAGCATTACGGTGCGGGCAAAAACCAGTCGGGCCTGGTGGTGCTGCTGACCTTCGGCACCGGGATCGGTTCCGCGGTGATTCACAACGGGACGCTGATCCCCAACACCGAGTTCGGCCATCTCGAGGTCGGCGGCAAGGAGGCCGAACAGCGGGCGGCGTCCTCGGTGAAGGAGAAGAACGGCTGGTCCTACGAAAGGTGGGCCAAGCAGGTGACCAAGGTGCTGGTGAGCATCGAGAACGCGGTCTGGCCCGATCTGTTCATCGCGGGCGGCGGAATCAGCCGTAAGGCCGACAAATGGTTGCCGCTGCTGACCAACCGCACCCCGGTCGTGGCCGCGGCCCTGCTCAACACCGCTGGGATCGTCGGCGCGGCGATGGCCGCGACCTCGGACGTGACCCACTGATTTCGCCCGGCAGAGCCGTAGTACCGCGCACTGTCGTTACAATGGTGCTCGGCGAACGCCCAACCGACAGCGTGCGACTACTCACGCTGATACCAACGCCGACATCGACATAGCAGACACTTTCGGTTAACCATGCCCAATACCCACCGAAGGTGAGCCCAAACGAAGGGGTGTAAGTGGCAGCGACGAAAGCAAGCCCGGCGACGGATGGGCCGGTGAAACGCACCGCCACGAAGTCGTCGTCGTCCCCCGCCAAGCGACCGGCTGCCAAGGCTGCGAACGGCTCGGCGCCCGCCAAACGCGCCGCCAAGACGGCATCGCCGACCCCTAAGTCCAAGGCCGACCCAGCGGCCGACCCCAAGAAGACCCGCGCCGCTGCCAAGGGCGCCGGCGCCAAGGCGCCGGCGGCGCGCGGAACCAAAGCGGCCAAGGATGGGCCGGCGGATCCCAAGGCCCTCGATGCCGACGGCGCCGTCGAGGATCTCGACGGCGAACCCGACCTCGATGTCGAGCCCGTCGAAGACCTCGACATCGAGGCCGACCTGAGCCTCGACGACCTCGAGGACGACGTAGCGCCCGACGGCCAAGACTCCGATGAGAGCGAGGCGGACGCCGGCGAGGGCGAGGAAGAGGCCGCTGCGAAGTCCGCCAAGGGCGGCGAGGCTGCGGCAGAGGACGACGAGGAGATCGCCGAGCCCAGCGAAAAGGACAAGGCCTCCGGCGATTTCGTGTGGGACGAGGATGAGTCCGAGGCGCTGCGGCAGGCCCGTAAGGACGCCGAGCTGACGGCCTCCGCCGACTCGGTTCGCGCCTACCTCAAGCAGATCGGTAAGGTCGCGCTGCTCAACGCCGAGGAAGAGGTCGAGCTGGCCAAGCGGATCGAGGCCGGACTATACGCGACACAGCTGATGACCGAGATGACGGAGCGCGGCGATAAACTGCCCGCTGCGCAGCGTCGCGACATGGTGTGGATCTGCCGCGACGGCGACCGTGCGAAGAACCATCTGCTGGAAGCCAACCTGCGACTGGTGGTGTCGCTGGCGAAGCGCTATACCGGGCGGGGCATGGCGTTCCTGGACCTCATCCAAGAGGGCAACCTGGGCCTGATCCGCGCGGTCGAGAAGTTCGACTACACCAAGGGTTACAAGTTCTCCACTTACGCGACGTGGTGGATCCGTCAGGCCATCACCCGCGCCATGGCCGACCAGGCCCGCACCATCCGCATCCCGGTGCATATGGTCGAGGTGATCAACAAGCTGGGCCGTATCCAGCGCGAGCTGCTGCAGGACTTGGGCCGCGAGCCCACGCCTGAAGAGCTGGCCAAGGAAATGGACATCACGCCCGAAAAGGTGCTCGAGATCCAGCAATACGCCCGCGAGCCGATCTCGTTGGACCAGACGATCGGTGACGAGGGCGACAGCCAGCTGGGCGATTTCATCGAGGACAGCGAGGCCGTGGTGGCCGTGGACGCGGTGTCGTTCACGCTGCTCCAAGACCAGCTCCAGTCGGTGCTCGAGACCCTGTCGGAGCGCGAGGCGGGCGTCGTGCGGCTGCGTTTCGGTCTCACCGACGGTCAACCGCGCACGCTTGACGAGATCGGGCAGGTCTATGGCGTGACCCGTGAGCGCATCCGCCAAATCGAGTCCAAGACCATGTCGAAGCTGCGCCATCCCAGCCGCTCCCAGGTGTTGCGCGACTACCTGGACTGAGGAATACCTCCGGTTACTTGCCTGAACAGCAGGTTTGCGGGTCAATCAAGTTATATCACACTAGCATGTTGCTGTCAGTTAAGATAACGATGTGCCTCGCCGCAAACCTCTCCCCCAGCCGCAGCTAGAACTGGCCGAGCTGCTGCCCTCATGGGTCCTGGCCATGCGCGCCGAGCGGAAGTCCGCCCAGACGATCAAGGGCTACACCGACGGCGTCCGCGGTTTCATCCGGTGGTGCGACACCAACGGCCACACGCCGGCAATGGAACGCGACCTGGTGAAAGGCTACGTGGCCGATCTGCTCGACAACGGCGCTGAGCCGTCCACCGCCCGGGCGCGCCAGCTGGGGGTGCGTCGCTTCTCGGCCTGGCTGACCGAAGAGGGCGAATTCAGCGACGACCCCCTGCTGGGCCTGAAGGCGCCGAAGCTGGACACCAAGGTCACCCAATCGCTCGACGCCGAGGAGCTACGGCGGCTCATCGCCGCCTGCGGCGGCAAGGACTTTCGCGACCGCCGCGACGAGGCCATCGTGCGGATGATGGTCGAAACCGGCATGCGCGCAGGCGAAGTCTGCGGCCTAACCGTCGCCGACGTCGACCTCCCGCGCGGGCTGGTCACCGTCCGACGCGGCAAGGGCGGCAAGGGCAGGATCGCCCCGATCGGCCCGCAGACGGTACGCGCGGTTGACCGCTATCTGAGGATGCGGCGAACGCACCGCCTGGCCGACACTCCCGCGCTGTGGCTGGGCGACCGCGGGAAGGGACTTGAATACTACGGCCTGTGGTCTGCGTTGAAGTACCGCGCCAATCTGGCCCGGCTGGAGCATTTCCACCCTCACCTTTTGCGCCACACTGCGGCGTCGCGTTGGCTGGCGGCCGGCGGATCGGAAGGCGGTTTGATGGCGGTTGCCGGCTGGTCCAGCCGCGACATGCTCGACAGGTACACCCGGTCCACGGCCGCCGAGCGCGCCGCCGAAGAAGCGCGCAAGCTGGCCCTCGACGACATCTGACCGACGCGCTAAAAGGGCAAAAGTAGGCAACGCATACAGCAGCGCCGTGCTTACCCGGTTATAGTCAAGGCATCGACCGGCAGACCTAACGCAAAGAACACACCGCTGGGCGAACCGCCTCCCTTTGTTGGAGGCAAGCACCGCAAATCCCCCCAGCACTGAAGGTGTGTTCAATGGCCGCCCCCAAAACACTTGACGGCGCGCAGCGTTCGCTGCGCGCGTCGCTCGCCGCGCACGAATCGTGGGCTAAGACCGAGGACCGCGGGGCACGTACCGCAGCCGGCACCGCCGCCTCGATGGCCCGCTTCGACAAAATCGTTGACCCCGACGGCAAACTGACGCCCGCCGAGCGCGCCAAAAGGGCCGAAAACGCCCGCCGCGCAAACTTTCAGCGGATGGCGTATCTCAGCGCCCGCGCCCGGCAACGCCGCCGCAACCCTATCGACGGAAACGATGCCTAGCCAACAGCTTTCGGACCCCGGCTGCACCGAACGTCCAGAAAGCAGCGACCACCTTGACAATAAAAGAAGAAGGGCCGGACCATCGGCCCGACCCCTCAACACCTGCCCCTGAGTATACCCCACGCGGGTATCACGCGCACGATGGCTGGCGAGCCAACCTAGCGCGCATGGCCAGTAAAGCCGCCGCCAGCCCAGATTTCTACGAGATCGCCGGCGGCACAGTACAACACCTCGCCAGCGGCATAAAAGCGGACGGAAGCGATTCTGTCGCAGCCCAACACGACCGGACCGCCGCCCACTGGGCAGCATGTTTCGTCGCCGACGCGCACCGCGCAGCCGCCGACCCGAACCACTACCGGTTACAGCCGCCCGGTGTTCGGCTCCTGGCTGACCGTATTCGCGCAAAAGGTAGGCAAAAATGAGCGCGCCGCCACTGACTGAGGTGCTCGGCTACGCGCCAGGCGAACACATCTCGCTGAACCACCAGCCCAACGGTGGCGAATTCAGCAGTCAAATCGCGCCAGTCGCGGACATCGGACGGCGCCTCGCCGAATTGCCGCGCAACGTCAATGTTTGGTTCGGTGTCAACCCCATACGGGCGAATGTCACCGGACGAGGCGGCGCCCGCGACATCACCCGGCTCGCAGCGCTTTACGCCGAATTCGATCTCAAGCCCGGCGGATGCCCAAACCTGACGACCGTTCACGCGATCATCGGCGCGCTGTCCGAACTGGTCGGCACAGCGCCTTCGGCGCTCATCCACTCCGGTCACGGCATCCACGCCTACTGGCCCATCGAAGACGGCCACATCAGCGACGCTTTCACCATCACGGACGCACAAGCGTTGCTGCGCCGGTTCGGTCGCCTCGTAGCCGCGGTCGCGGCACGCCATAACGCGAATGTTGACAACGTGTTCGACCTCGCGCGGGTGCTGCGAGTGCCCGGGACGGTCAATCACAAAAACGATCCAGCCCCTGTGCAGCAGTTGGACATTCAACCCGGCGCGCCGTTGACCGTCGCAGAGGCAGACGAACGGCTCAACGAGGCCGGCATCTATCAAACCGACAGCGACGCCCGAGACACCACCACGATCGTTGCGGCGCCGGACAGTTGGCCGACACCGCCGGAACACACCTGCTCCTACACCGCCACAATGGCGGACGGGTGGGCGACCGACACCCCACGCGAACGGCACCCATGGTTCCTGTCCAGCGCAATACGGCTCGAATGCGCCCGCCGCTACGGCTGCATCACCCCGGGCGATTACCAGGCGGCGCGACAGCGCCTTGAACAGCGATTCCACCACCTTCTCAAGAACGGGGAACCGCAGCGCCAAGCCGGAGCCTGCGAAATCGACGACATGTGGAAAGAAGCCATCAACCGCGCCGCATGTAAGACCAGCGACGCTTTCAAGGCCGAACTCGGTGCCCACGAACATCACAGCGCGGCGTCGACCATAGACGCACCCGGCCAGCAGCCGACACCGCGAACCGTGGCCGAGCAAGCGGGTGCCCGGCCGCGCATATGGCAGGCCGGCTCTCTCAAATCCGCTGCCGCGCCCCGATGGCTCGCCCAAAAACGCATTCCTCAAGGGCAAGTTTCGGTGTTAGTCGGCGACGAAGGCATCGGCAAAAGCCTTTTCTGGGTGTGGATTATCGCCCACGTCACAACCGGCCGCCCGCTACCCGAATTCGGGATACCCGCACGCAAGCCCGGCGTGGTTCTAATCGTCATCACCGAAGACGCATGGGAAACAGACGTCCTCCCCCGGCTTGACGCCGCAGGCGCTGACCTCGACAACGTCCGTGTCTTGTGCGAGGACGCAGACGGCAGCGGCGCCCCCATCTTCCCCCGAGACTTCGACCTCATCAGAGGCAGCGAAGAACCCCTCTCCGTGATCGTCGTCGACGCTTGGCTTGACACCGTGGCGGCGGGGCTTGAGGTCCGCGACACGCAGCAAGCCCGCCAGGCATTGCATCCATGGAAGGAAATTGCCGCCACGACCGACGCTGCCGTACTGCTGGTGGCTCACACCAACAGGGTGGCGTCCGGCAGCGCACGCGACCGGATCGGCGCCACGGCCGCGTTACGTCAAAAGGCGCGCATGCTGCTGCTCGCGCAACTCGACGAGGACGACAAGCTGACTGTCGGCCCCGAAAAGGCCAACGGGGTGCGCACCGTCACCGCTGCCGCGTTCACCACCACCGGGGTGCAGTATTTCAAGCCGACCGACGACCATGACGGCACCGTTCCGGTGCTCACATACACCGGCGACACGGGACGCACCGCTAAACAGATTCACGAAGATGTGCATGCCGCGCAACGGCAGCGCAGCAAAGCGGCAGAGCCTGACGACGAGGTGTCGATGTGGTTGCGTGACGCGATCACGGCCACGGAGCGCTGCTGGGCTGCGCCCGCCTACGACGAAGCCGAAATGCGCGGCTGGTCGACTGACAAAGTTAAACGAGCAAAGAAAAAGCTCGGGGTTATTGCGCGCAAAGATGAAGTGGAAGGCCGATGGTATTGGACGCTGCCAGGGCAAGGGGGCGCGAAGGGAGCGGATTCGGCCCTATACATCGCGCACCCCCGCTCCCTTGCTCCCTTCCAGGTCGCGGAAAACGGCGGCGCCGGCGCCCGCACCCCCTCTGACCTGCAAGGGAGCGGGCAGGTTTTTGGCCCCACCCCCTCTGACCTGCAAGGGGGCGAATCCACTCCAGCAAGGATGGAAGAAAAAATACCCTCTGACCTGGAAGGGGGCGAAGGGAGCGGGGAAAAGATATCTATAGAGCCTGCGCCCCCTTGCAGGTCAGCCAACAGGCTACGCCCCGATGGCCAGCTGGACATGACAGCCCCAGAGGGGGACAGCAAACAATGCGCCAGCGGAGGCTGCAACGCGGAACTGCCCTGGCGGGGGGACAACGAATCCCGTTTTTGCCCCGCCTGCTTGTGGGCAGGTGCAGCATGAGCCAGCAACCTAATCGCGCGGCCCGTCGGCGCGCTGAACGTGCCGCGCGGAAGTCCGCCACCGCGATCCTCAACGCGATTGATCGGGGCCGCCCGGTCGTCGGCCTCACTGGTGCGTGCTCCGACTGCGGGGCGACTGGCTCGCTGACGCCGATCAGCGCGGGGCAGGTACTAGCCGAGGTGTGGCATGACCCGTCATGCCCGGCCGCCCGCGGCGTAGTCGCTTGGAGACCCGAAGGTGCCTAGCCATACACCCAGCGCGCCGCCCATGCTGCTGTCAGCCCGCGCCGAAGCTCAACGGCGCGGCGTCCGGCACGACCAAGTGCTTGCGGAGCGCCGCTTGCTGCCGCTGCCGGCCGGGCAGCGCGTCCTGGGCCGTGATGGGGCGCGGACGTGGCCGGCGCGGGCGTTGACGCCCACTGCGCGGGCTGAACGGGACGCGGCGATCCGGGCAGCGGTGGCGGCGGGTGTCAAGCAGGACGTGATCGCTGAACACTTGGGCATCAGTAAGGGCACGGTGTCGCAGATCGCGGCGGGGGTGCCTGGACGGCGGCGGCGCGGGGCGCTGGGCCGCAAGAAAGTTGCGCTTGATTCCACGCTGACGGCCGAATGGGGGTTGCGCCGGTGAACGCCGACGACGTACAGCGGCTGTTCGCGTCGATGCTGTCTGTCCCGCGGCTGGCCGGGGCGGCGTGCCGGGGCCGGCCCGAGCTGTTCGACCTCGACCACCGCTCCTGCCCTGACGAAATCGAACGGGCGCAGCGCATCTGCAGCGCCTGCCCTGCCATGGCCGCTTGCCGGGCGTGGATCGACGCCACGCCTGAGCAGCGGCGGCCGACCGGTGTGGTCGCAGGTATGCTGCTCGGTCCGCCCGCCCCGGCGTCATCGCAATCCAAGCCGGCGCCGGACCCTTCGGACGATGGTGCCTGGCTACTGGAGTTCTTGGCGGCCCGCGGTGGCCGGGTGGAAGCGCGCGCGGTGATCGCTGCCGCACAAGCGGTCGGGATGTCGGCGACCCGGGTGCGTGCGGCTCGTTCGCGGGTGGCGGCTACGGAGCCTACGACGCATGGGCGCCGCGCTGTCTGGTTCGTGCCGGTCGACGAGGGGCGGTCGGCATGACGCGCGTCAGCAGCGACGGGCGGCCATGAGCGGCTCACGGCGGCCTGCGGCGGCCGACTGGTCAGAGCGGATCACCGCGCAGATCAACAGATACGACGGGTCGGTTACCTTGCCTCAGCGGGCGGCGCAATGGCTGCACGCGAGGGCCGCAGTGCCGTATGAACAGCGAGAACGTCTGCGCGACCGCGACCCGAAACTGTATGCGGCAATAGCTGCGCTGCGGCTGTCGGCGCTGAGTGATCCCGAAAGCTGGCCGGCCACTTCCGATCTCGGAAAGGAATTGGCCAACGAGGATGCACAGCAGCAAGAATCGGAATGGTTGACCAGCAAGCGCGCCGCTGAAATCGCAGGTGTCACCGACCGCTGCATCCGCGGATGGATTCGCAACGAACGACTTCCAGCCCGCAGGCACGGCCACACGTGGCGAATCAGCCGCACCGACCTACTAGCAGCCATACACACCGCTTGAAACCGAAAGGGAGGCAAAGGAATGCCCAGCGTGCAACTTGAAGACGCCAAAGCGGCGATGGCGGCTATCCGGGGCAGCTTCGCCCGAGAGGCCGCCACGATACGCAACAGCAGCAAGTACAGCGACGAAGGTCGCGCGCAGCAGCTCGCTAAATCACTGCTTGCGCACCGCAAGCAGGCAGCCGCGTTGCGCGCCAACTTCAGCGCCGACAACGAGGACGTCCGGTCCGTATCTGTTTCTCGACTCTTCGGCTTGCCCAAGAACTCCGACGCCGCGACCGTGATCGCCTACCGCGACGCCGCCGACCGGGCCGTGAAACTAGCAGACGCCCACGAAGCGAAAGCGACCCTGACCCGAGCAATCGAAATGGGCGATAGCCTCATGGCCCGAGCTATCGCCGGCCACGCGGAAAGGCGCAAATGGGGCGCAGTCACCGATGCCTACGCCGCACACGCCGGACTGGAAGACGACCTGGCAGACCTGCGGTCGGTGCCCACCGGCGGCCTGCTCAAAACCGGACTCAACGCACTCTTCGCCGTGCCGACCCCGGCCGAATTGCACCGCACGACCGACAACGAGCTGCAGCGCATCGCAGACGGCGACTAGCCCCATGACGCTCTACACGCGTACGTCCATAGACCCGTGCGGGTTAGGCGCCAGCCTGTGTTCATGGCCGCTGGCGTGGCAGCCTGGCCGCACGGCCGCCGGGCCTCGTTGCTCTGTCGGAGTGGCGCGGCCTTGCGGCAGCCAACCCCATAGACGCGATCTGAGCTGTCGGCACGTTACTCCCGAATCGTCCGTGCCGGCAGCTAGCGATCGCACCGCCGCCGCGCGCGATACATCCGCTGGTCGCGCGCGGCGGCAACCCACCAGCCCGTGCCGCCCGCCGCGCATGCATCCATTGGACTGATGCGGGTAAAAGTTTGCTGGGAAAGATTGCGTTTGCCCCGCTACTTGCTGGCTCAGTGGCGCAGCCCGACCAACTGATCGTCAATGTCGAACGCACAGGCGAAAGATACCGGGGGGAAGCCCATTGAACTGCGGAAACACGCCCCGGCCGACATAGCGTAAACCCCTATCTTGAGAGCGCGGGGAACTTCTGGAAGGACATTCGAACATGCAATCGAACGCTATGCGCGGCGCGGAAGTTTGCTGGACGCCGGCGCTGAGTTGGCCAAGTTTGCTGGGAGGGTTGTCGTGAGCGCCGGCCAGCAGTTACGCGCCGCGCTGGACGCCGCCCTGAAACGCGAGAGCAAGAAACTGGGCCAGCCCGTGCGCTGGGATGAGCGAGAACGGCAGCACGTCGATGCGGCGTGCCGGGCCGCCGACGCCGTCGAACTACTCGACCAGCGGATCACCGCGGAACAGGCCGGCGAGCAGCGCGGCTCAATTATCGTCAAATACCTCGCCGAACGCCGCCTACAGGACGACAAAGTCAGCGAGCACCTTCGGTGGTTACAGCTCGACGAGTTCGCCCCGCTCAAAAGCCCGCAGCATGTCGCCGCCGGCCAGGCCCGCTGGGCCGGCGTGCAACGCGGCCGCAAAGGCACCGCGTAAATGCCCGTCCCGGTCAGCGACGGCGCCGGCCGCCAGTCCGGCGTGTACGCCTGGCTCCTCGACCGCGAAGAAGCCGAGCACCAAGACTGGCAGGCCAGTATTCATAGCCAGCTGCCCGGCGGCTATCCCCGGATGCGGTTTCTTGGCGCGCTGCGCGCTGGCCGGCCGGTGTCGGTTGTGGTCGCACAGTTACCGGGATGGGCGCGCCCGCACGGTTATCCGCTGCCGCCGAAGTCGCGCGCCGACATGACCGATGAACACTGGCGCCGCGGTAGCGAGGCTGTCACCATCCACACCAACGACCGGATGGAGTCCGGTGCGGGTGCCGGCTCCGATGTACTCGCCGACTACACAGATTTGTGATGCGCCCATGTCCTTGGACTCGGTGCGCTGCATTTGAGCTAGGTGCGCTCACTTGATCCGGTCACGCTGTTGACGTACCGACTCAACAACCTCGTAGGAGATTTGCCGTACCGCGTACGGGACTGGATTAGACAAGGGAATTTCTTCGGCATCGCCCTTTCGGTGGACCCATCCCATCGAATTGCTATTGGCGATCTTGTCGTAGGCCGCTTTAATTTGCGGATCGACGTGCGCCCCACCCTCTTGGTTGGCTAACGCGAGCACAAAGTCCTTGCGGCAGAACAGTGTTCCATCGCTGTCCTTGGACACCGGATTTGCCCACCAGGCGTCCGTGTAGATGCGAGAACCGCGTGGCAGATTGCCGACCGTCGTCCGTATGCGTGTCGGCGGGCGGTCGCCCAGCGGCGCCTGGTATGACGCGTTCCCTTCACCGATGTCGATGCCCATCAGGACCAGCCCAAGTGTCGGAGCGAGGTTTTTCGGGTGAGGCATGCCAGCAGAGTCCACCCAAGTCAGCTTGTCCCGCAGGTCGAGCTGGTTCAGCAGGGCGTGTGATCCTCGCGGGTGGTTATCCGCGGTGTGGTGGAACAGAACTCGCAGAGTGACGGCAAGGCGCTTCGCCTCACTCAGGTGGCCTTGGTCGAATGAATCATTCGACCGCTCCAAGAAGTCGATCTGCTCCCCAAAAGATTCCAGCAGTTGTTCACGTGTGCGTGATGGCATGGCCGGGACGCTACTCGGAAGGTACGACAACCTGGCTCGGCGTGTTGATCGCCCCGACGCTCTGGGCTTGTTAATACGATCAGGTGATGCCCGCCGGCGCTCCTGAGTCGTTCTTGGGTGGTCTTATCGTCTGGATCGGTCCGCATCTCGAGCGATCTCGGTGGGTGCGAACAGCCCGTTACTTGCTGCCTGTCATGGCGGCTGCTGCAACCGGGTTGTCTGGACAGTCTCATGGGGCCGCTAGCGTCGTGTGGCTCGGCGTAGGTATCGCGTTGCTGGCACTTGCAGCGACCGGTGAGATTTTCCGCGATTCATACCGTAGCCGGCTTCGGCAAGAGCAGGAGGAGGGCGCTGCAGGTCAAATTGTCGCGTTGCGTGATGCTTTGAGCCCGATCGCGGAGGCGATCGCGGATATGCACACGTTAACTGAGTCCGCACGTCGTGAACGTGTGAACGGCATCGCACAGAGAAGCGCTGACGCCTTAGCCCTGGTCATGCACGGTATTCCCGGCTTTCGGTCAGTCGTCTATCGGCAGGACGATCCGATGAATTCACTTGAAGTCTTGGCTCGTGCGGGGCGCAGTGAGCGCGAGCCGCAAAGATTCACCCGGGGCGATGAACGCGGCAATGCGGCGTTTGCGACAGTCGAACGGCGCGAACCCTGTTTTGTCAGGGACGTCAACAATGATGACGAGGTGGCTGGACTCGATGGCGCTTACTCGGGAACACGAACTGGCTACCGGACGTTTATAGCCGCCCCTATAGCCGACAGACAACGAACTTACGGGATGGTGACGGTAGACGCGCCTAATCCGGGCGACCTATTGCGATCGGACCAGCACCTGGTCATGCTGGTTGCGGACCTGCTGGCGATCGCGTTTGCTTCGATTCATCAGTGACGAGTCCGGTAGACTCGTTACAGAAGGGGTAGGTGTGACGGACATGTATGACACCACACAACCTGTGGGCCGGAAAGAGCGCCAGGACGCCGACATCTCGTCGCCCGCGGCAGTTGAACGCATCTGGCGTGACGCGCGCGAGGAAGCGCGCCAAGAAAGCGTGGACCGAGAGCGCCGCGCGGCGCGTGGCGGCCGTGTCCCGTTTGGCTTCTCAGATAGCCACTGAAGCAGTCCCTGGGTAGACGATCGAAAGGCCCTCGGGATCTCCACCGGGGGCCTTCGGTTATTCGCTGGGTAGGCGTCGGCGCCTTTACGTCACTCCGCGATTCCAGTCCTCGGGCGGCAGCGAGACTCGCGCGGAGGAGGTGGAGGCGCGGTCATTCGGCCTGCCACGCAAAACGGCGACGTTTGATTCGCGGGTGAGTTGGTCGAGGGTGTGCTTCGACTCGCTTGTGCAAGCGGTCAGTGCAGCAGGTGGGCGACAAAAGCGATCAACGCAACCGCGCCAATAATGGCGGCGCCGACGACCAGTATCGCCTGGTTCTCTGACATCCGGCCAAGCCAGTTCGCGTTCGGTGAGGTCGGCATCCGGTTTGCGTGTTGCACCTGGCCGTACTCGTCCACGCTGACCATGGTGCGCTTTTCGCCGCCGTTAGCCGCCAGGATGATCCATACCGGCAACCATAGGCCGCATAGCAGCACCGTAATCAGCAGGTGCAGAACATGGTTCACCGGCTTGCCCGTGACGACGATCGCCGACGTCGGCATGCGGGCCTCGATGCGGCCGCCGCGCACCGCGATCGCCATCAGTTCTCGATCGAGCGCGCTCGCCCGCTGTGATTCGGACAGCAATGCTGCTTCACCTCCGGTAGGGCCATCGAGACGGCTCACAGTAACAACCCCGCATTCCCTGTGCAGGCACAAGAAACCTTGCTCTAGCGAGTCTCATAAAATGCGATCCCTTCTAGTACAAAGCATCAGAACAGCGCTGGATCGGCCAGGACGACGCTCGGGGGCGCATCACCCGTCCGCGTGGCTACAAAGGGCGTGCGCAACGTCACTGTTCCTGGATCGCCGCATTGATTTGCCAGGACTGTCATGACCTGAACGCCGTGGAGCGTGCCATCGGGCTGTGGCTCCAACGTGAAACCTATCGTGCTGTTGTACGTTCCGGTTCCTGGCGAGGGGCATTCGGCCGGTGGCTGAATGTAAGGCGTGTCACGCCAATTGCCATCGGCGAAATGGAGCACGTCAGCAGAACCTGTGGCCTCTTGTTGATTTTCGTCGGCTAGTGCCGCACCGGTCGCGACGCATCCCGTTGATGCACACATGGAATGAAACGCCCACCAGTGGATCGCCTTCCTATCGTCGGCTGCCGGGGCGCCGTTGATCGTCTGCTTTCCATAGTCGTAGTCCCAGCGATAGGTGCCGTCGAGTACCGGACCCGCCTTTGGTGGGGCCAGTGTGGCCGCGGCCGGAGCGTCGACAGCGGCCGCTGGATCGTCCACAGTGACGCCGGTGGGCACATCACCGGTCCGGCTCGCCACGAAGGGGATCCGCTTCACCAATCCCTGACCGCCGCATTCATTTGTGAGTACAGTGAGCGTCCACACTCCGCGCAGCGTGCCATCGGGCTGCGGCTGTAATGAGGAAGTGCTGAGTTCGGTGTCTGCGCCTGGACCGACTTTGCCGTCGGCTGCGAGGCACTGCTTCTGGTCGACTTGGATCCGAGTCGGGTCCTGCTGCCAGCGGCCGTCAATTAGATGCAGAACGGGTGTTTTCACGGCTGGGGTAAGCGCGACTTGCGGGTTACGTGGATCAAGTTTGGTACCCGTGGCGGCGCATTGCGCGGATTTGCAGAGCGAGCGATAAGCCGACCAGCTTGTGCTGTCGGGATATTTATCTAACCGTGGAGCCGGCGCGCCGTTGTTCGTCCCTGTCGTCCAGTCGTAGACCAGACGATAGGTGCCGTTGAGTACAGCAGCCGGCGCCGAAGGGGCCGAGGCTGTGTTGTTCGTCGGCGTGACTTGGTAGACGGTGGCCGCAACGGCGGCGAATACCACAACAGCCATTGCCCCGGCGAAAAGAATCCGGTACCGCGTATGGCGCTGTCTCTCCGTCGTAGCTGGCTCAGCCTCCGATGGAGGGCTTTCCTTCGGCGGCGGTGGCGCCTCCGCGGCGGCCGTCGTTTCTGCTGTCGGGCTGTGTCGTCCCGACTGCGCTGATCCAGCGACAGGGGCGGCGACGGTGACACCCGCCTCGGTACCGCGGTCACTTTCCGCGGCGCTGGCAGCCCGTTCACTTAGCGCCTTCGCGAACTCGCGGCACCGGCTGAATCGGTCGGCCGGGTCCTTGACCAAGGCAGTCGACAACACGTGATCGAGGTACGCCAAGTCGGGTCGGCGCTCGCTGAGCTTCGGTGGTGCTGCGTTGAGATGTTGACTGATCACAGCCACGGGGTTGGAGTGTTGGTACGGAGGTACCCCTGTGAGCAGGTGAAATGCTGTGGCGGCCAAGGCGTATTGGTCGGCGCGGCCGTCGATGTCTGCACCCATCAACTGCTCAGGTGCGGCGTAGGCAACAGTTCCCACGGTGAGGTTAGTCGCGGTCAGTCCGCTGACGTCAGCGAGCTGACGCGCTATCCCGAAATCGGCCAACAGGATTCGTCGTTCACCGTCCTCAGGTTCTGCAAGCAAAATGTTGGCCGGCTTCACGTCGCGATGCAGCAGCCCGCGCTGGTGGGCGTAGTCGAGCGCCCCGGCAATTGCGGTGACGATGGCGCACACGTCCGCAACTGGCATCCCACTCGAATACCGGTCTTTCATCAATTGGCCGGCGTCGGTGCCTTCGACATAGTCCATCGAGATCCACAGTTGGCCATCGAACTCGCCGCGGTCATGCACTCCGACGATATGCGGGTGCCACAGTGTGGCAGCGAGGTCAGCTTCGCGGTTGAAGCGTTCCCGAAACTCCCGGTCGGCGGACACACCGATCGGAAGGATCTTCAACGCGTCGCGGCGCGGCAGCCGGGGGTGCTGGGCCAAGTAAACTTCGCCCATGCCGCCCGAACCCAGCAGCCGCAGGATGGTGTAGCCAGCGAAAGTCGCGCCGATCACGATGAGACTGTAAATCCATACCGTTGCAACGATGCGAGGTCGGTTCGCGCATTCGCAACTACCTCCGGGGGCGGAGTCCACGGTTTAGCGCCGCAGGGCAGCGCGACTATCAGCCAAGACCCGCTGTTGTCGGACTTCGTCGCGTAGGCAAGTACCTGATAGCCCTTGAAACCGCGATTGGCAATATCTATGCCCCTCAAGGCATCTGACGTATAGCTACCCAGAGTGAAGAAGATACTTTTATTACATCCACCTTCGCCTGAGTTGTCGTACAAAGTGCACGTCCCAGATGATGATGCGTTTATCAAGGGCGCCTGAGCTGATGGCACACGCAAAAAAGTGCCTGTGCCGTCGGGTCCGTTGACATTACTTCCCGGATTCGAGCTGTTGCAGATGCTCGCCGCCCAGTCGGCGGGAGTATCACCGCGGGCTTGCGCCGGGCTGACGACGACGGGCAGCCCAACGACGACTATTGCCGCACCTATCCATTGGGACCTGATCGACACAGACATGGCTTAATCCCCCGAGGTTCGCTGAGTCATTGACGTGATCGCTCCGCGCTGCGGCGTTAGCACTTCACCCCATGCTGCCGGGCGTTCCGGCGGGCACCTGCATGCCCATCCAGTTGCATGGAGTCCAGGTCCGCCACGCAAACAGCGCGCACTGCTGCTCAGGCGTCAACGGCCCCGGACCTGCGCACGGCGGCGTCCCAGCCGTACCGCATACAGGATCGGCTGAAGCGGTAGGCATGCCGGCAAAGGTGCCTGCGCCGACCATCGATGCGATGGCTATGAGGAATGCGGCGATGAAGAGTTGTGTGCGATTCATGGCGAACTCGGATCTGTAGGCGATGGCCGTTTCTAGTTTGGTGACGTGCCCGATTCGTCGATCGGAGCGTAAACGCTCGCGCGGTTAGTTACACCGGGATTTGTGGAAATGCCCGTTGGGGATGGCGTGAATCGCTAGCATCCTGACCGTGGCAGGGGAGGACGCTGCGGAGGGGACGCCGTTTGGTCGCTACCGCTTGGTGCGGTTGTTGGGCAGGGGCGGCATGGGTGAGGTGTGGCGCGCATATGACACCGCCACCGACAGGATCGTCGCCATCAAGCTCTTACCGGCGCATTACTCTGACAATGACGAGTTTCGGCGGCGGTTTCGTCGTGAAGCTCACGCGGCTGCTCGGTTAGACACACCGCACGTGGTGCCGATTTATGACTATGGGGAGATCGACGGCCGCCTGTTCGTGAGTATGCGGCTGATCGGGGGTCGCGATCTGCAAGCCGCGCTGGCCGACGGGCCGATAGCGCCGGCCCGCACGGTGCGCATCATCGAGGGGGTCGCTGACGCTTTGCATTCCGCCCACAAGGTGGGCCTGGTGCATCGTGATGTCAAACCGTCCAACATTCTGCTGGACGAGAATGATTTCGCCTACCTGATTGATTTCGGCATCGCTCGCGCCGCCGATGAAACGCGAATGACCAAGTCCGGCTACGCGCCCGGCACCTTTCAATACATCGCACCTGAGCGTTTAGGCGCCCGCACAGAAGAGGACGCTCGCGCTGACATCTACTCGCTGGCCTGCGTGCTGTATGAGTGCCTGACCGGGCGCCCGCCGTTTGAAGCGGTCACGATGGCGGGGCAGGTCGCCGCGCACCTCCATAGTCCGCCGCCCCAACCATCGATCAGCAGGCCGAACGTGCCGGCGCAGTTCGACGCGGTGATTGCCAAAGGGATGGCTAAAGACCCCGACGACCGGTATGCGACTACCGTCGAGTTAGCAGACGCCGCCCACGATGCCATCACCGTCCCCATCCAGCGACCGCAGCCAGGACCGCCGTCCAACACCCACACCGAGCAAGCAGATACTGTCGCGTCTGGGGTCCCGTACGACGAGCCACCTCAACCGCCGAGCGCCCACGCCGACGAAACCCGGACATTAGCCGCAACCGTCGAGGGCCAGGACAACAAACCCGCTGACGCGCCCACACAGTTAGCCCCCACCCAACCGGCTGGGGTAGCGAAGTCCGCGCCCCCACCGGCCACCGCGGCGCCATCGCGAGGTTGGTTCGCCACGTGGGGCTGGGCGCTTTCCCTTGTCGCCGCCATTGTCGTTATCGGCACTGCTATCCCCATCATGGTCTTCGTTGGGCACTCCAAGAAAACCCCCAACGCGCTGGATGGCCTGCTGCTCAGCCCCGACCAAATCGGTGCCGTGATGGGCACGAGCGGAATGGAGTCTAAGGGAGGTGTTTTCAGCAACGCATGGTCAATCAACGTGACGGTTGTAACCCCGGCCAACATTAATTGTCTCGCCGTCGCGTACGCAGCGGAGAACACCGCCTACAAAGGAAGTGGGTGGACGGCCATGCGCGCACAGGAGGTGCGCAATTCAGGGAGCCAGCTCATTCAGCTCGTCAGCCAGAATGTCGTAGCATTCTCGTCGGCGGATGCTGCGGCGGCGGTCTACGCTGCCTCGTCACGAAGTTGGTCGGCCTGCGCGAACACTCGGTGGACCGAAACATCGCGCGCCGACGGATCAACCACGATGTGGTCAGCCGGGTCGGTGTCCGACCAGAACGGGTGGCTGACCATATCGGCTACGAGAGAAGACATTCCGACAATTACCAGGCAGCGCGCGATGACCGCGCGAAAAAACATCGTCATCGACGTCTCCACGGTTTCCGATAGGCCGTCCTCTCAGCTCGCCGTCGATATTGCCAAGCAAATCGCCGCCAAAGTACCAACTTAAGCGGCGGCAGTTGCGCCCTTATCGCTAGCTACCTCCCAGAGAATGCCAGCTCAGCGACCATATGCCCATATGTGTGGCCACGGAGCCCGTCACAGGTCCAAAACACATGTGACACCTGCCAGAAGTCTGTTGCGCGATACCGGGATTGAACCAGAGGTCTCTTCGACTACGAGTTAAGCGCAGGCGCGCTTTGCAGTGCGTCAAGCACGCGCCGGTCGTGGCGACTTGATCGAGCGGCCTCTGAGATGTCCATTCTAACTTTGTCAGTCCAAGATATTTGAGTGCGTAGGCATTTCGGCTACCTGCATAGCCGCAGGGCAAGGACGCCGTATATCAGCGCCTAGTGCGCGACTACCTGGACTGAGCGGCGGACATGCAGGTATCGCCGTCGCAGCGGCCCTAAGCGGGCCGTTTTGAGTCAGCCGGCCACAGCGAAGGTACTGATCGCGCTGCCGGCCAAGCGACATTGCACGTCAGTGCACGCTTCGCGAACCGGCCTGACGGGTCGTGACGACGATGACTGACGAATCAACTGTGGGGATGCAGAAGTAGCACAGACCTGGCTCGAGCGTGGGATAGCTGCACTCGGGGCAGAGATCAGGACATAGCAACGTAGTCGACATGAATCGATGTTGAGGCCACGGATTCTCCCGCGCCACGTCCAGCGAGAAATGGGTATGTATGCGCCACACAACTGATGCTCAATCGATGCTTGTCGGTCCGGGTGGCGATCAGAGGTAACTCATGAGCGGCCATGATGAGAAACCGATATGTTCGGCCGCTGCACTCGTCCGGCCCTGACGGCCAAGCAAATTTCGGCCGCTACTCCAGAATGCTTGGCGTGCAGTCTATTTCGACTTTCACTGCGGCGCCTCAGTCGAACGGCCGCTGCCAGCAGAGAATTCGGCTGCGCCACCGGCACCTCCGACGTACGGTGACTCCCATGTCAACCAACCGCAACCTGGTCTCTGGAGAATCCGCCTTCGAGTCGGCGGTGGGTTATTCGCGCGCGGTGCGGATCGGCCCGCATGTCGCGGTGGCCGGAACAACCGGCGTCGGACCCGCCGGGGACATCGTCGCTCAGACACGGGATGCTTTGCGCCGCATCGAGATCGCGTTGCATCAAGCGGACGCGACGCTCAGCGATGTGGTGCGCACCCGCATCTACGTCACTGACATCTCGCGCTGGCGCGAGGTGGGGGCCGTGCACGAGCAAATCTTCGGTTCGATACGCCCCGCGGCCACTATGGTCGAAGTGTCGGCGCTGATCGCCCCCGAGCTGCTGGTGGAGATCGAGGCCGACGCCTATGTCGGCTGACCCGATTCGCCGCCCACGATCGGTGCGAATGCGCCGTTGTCTGCCGGCGGGTAGGCGGTGACCCGGACCACAGCGGCCACCGGCAGCGGACCGTACAGATGCGGGAACAACATTGACTCCGGATCCGTTGCCACTCCCGGCTCCCATCGCAGCGGCGCGTCGAGCCGGGCCGGGTCGATGTGCAACAGGACCAGGTCGTCACGACCGCGGTAGAGACGGTTGGCGGGCAGGTGCACCTGCTCCGGCGTCGACAGATGGATGAACTCGCCGCCACTAGCGGTCCCCGGGTGAATCCCGCCGCGCTGGCGGGCCAGCGCCCACTCTTCGGTGCCGCACAGGTGCACCAGGACATCGGGGGCGAAGGTCACAACCGGACACCCTAGACACCGCTTAAACCAAACCTGACCACGCCGTGAGAAACGACACACCCGATAACGATCGGGGAACAAGGCGAAAACGCCATACGTCTGAGAAAGTGAATGTACGAGAACGGAGAAGCCATGAATGCAACTCTGACGAGTCCAGAACTGACCAGAGCCGACCGCTGCGACCGCTGCGGTGCCGCGGCTCGTGTACGCGCCAAGCTGCCTTCAGGACTAGAGCTTCTCTTTTGCCAACACCACGCCAACGAGCACGAGGCGAAGCTGACCGAGCAGGACGCGGTGCTGGAGATAAGCGAAAGTTAGTCCGCAACGAACTCGCCCATCGCCAATGTGGGCGATGCGAGCGTTCTTCGGTAATGCTGGACGGGTATGAGCGAGCAGGTCGCAAAACCGTCGCGCCACCACATTTGGCGAATCACTCTGAGGACTCTTTCTAAGAGTTGGGACGACTCGATTTTCTCTGAGTCGGCTCAGGCTGGTTTCTGGTCGGCGTTGTCACTTCCGCCGTTGTTGCTCGGGCTGCTGGGCACCCTGGCGTATGTGGCTCCGCTGTTCGGGCCGGACATGCTGCCCAGCATCCTGCGTCAGCTGATCTCGACGGCACACAGCGTGTTCTCCCGCAGCGTGGTCAACGAGATCATCGAGCCGACCGTGCGTGACATCGCCAACCACGCCCGCGGCGAGGTGGTGTCGCTGGGTTTCATCATCTCGTTGTGGGCGGGGTCGTCGGCCATCTCGTCGTTCGTTGACTCCGTGGTCGAAGCGCACGACCAAACGCCGTTGCGCCACCCGGTGCGCCAGCGCCTGTTCGCGTTGTTCCTCTACGTGGTGGGGCTGGTGTTCGTGGTGGCGACGGCGCCGTTGGTGGTCTTGGGACCGCGCAAGGTCGGTGAGCACATCCCGGTCAGCCTGGCCAACGTGTTGCGCTACGGCTACTACCCGGCCTTGATCCTCGCCTTGATGTTCGGGGTCGTGATCTTGTACCGCGTGTCGTTGCCGGAACCGCTGCCGACGCATCGGCTGATCTTCGGTGCGGCGCTGGCCACCGCGGTGTTCGTGGTCGCCACCCTGGGCCTGCGGATCTACCTGCAGTGGATCACCAGTACGGGCTACACCTACGGCGCGCTGTCCACGCCGATCGCATTTCTGCTGTTCTCGTTCTTCGGCGGCTTCGCGATCATGATCGGCGCCGAACTCAATGCCGCCATCCAGGAGGAATACCCCGCGCCCAGGACGCATGCGCACCGGCTGCGCAGATGGCTGCTGTCGCGCTCGCCCGCGCTGGCGAAGGCGGCGGACACGCTGTCGAATCCCGTGACCAAGAATCCCATCACCGCGCAACGCGACGTCGCGCCGGCGGAGCCTCCCGGCTGATCAGTCCTTCTTCATCCGGTCGTAGATCCGCTTGCAGTCCGGACAGACCGGTGAGCCCGGCTTGGCAGCTTTGGTGACGGGAAACACCTCGCCGCACAGGGCGACAACGTGGTTGCCCATCACCGCGCTCTCGGCGATCTTGTCCTTCTTGACGTAGTGGAAGTACTTCGGGGTGTCGCTGCCGGTCCCGTCGTCGACGCGTTCGTCGGTGTCGGTGCGTTCGATCGTTTGGGTCTGCATACCTGACATTGTGCACTGCCCTGCAGGCCCTGAAACCGGCTGAGCCGGAATCGGTGAGTTGTGGGACAGTGGAGAAATGAAGCACGGCTCCGATCCGGGGTTCGATGACTTTGACGGCAACAAAAGCCGCCCAGTGCTCATCACCGCCGCGGCGACCTCGTATGAGGAGCAGCACCGTGCACGGGTCCGTAAATACCTGACCTTGATGGCTTTCCGCATTCCGGCGCTCATCTTGGCCGCGGTCGCTTACGGCGCATGGCACAACGGGCTGATCTCCTTGGCGATCGTCGCGCTGTCAATCCCGCTGCCCTGGATGGCCGTGCTGATCGCCAACGATCGGCCGCCGCGCAGCGCCGACGAGCCTCGCCGGTTCGACAGTGCCCGCCGACATGCCCCCCTGTTCCCCCGGGGCGAACGGCGCGCGCTGGAGCCACTCCGCCACCCGCAGCCGGAGTGGCCGACGGATGGCCGTGAAGGAACCGATCACAGCTAGCCGCCGTTTCCCCTGACGATGGTGCCGCCGACCGGACTTCTCAGGACATTCTCAGGTCAGCGGCACATTTCTGCACGTCAACGCGTGTGAGATACGGAATCGCTGGGAACTCTCAGTGCTGATCTGTCGTTGAACTCGATGACAGAACAAAGCCGAACGGGAGGTCGCTATGGCGAACGCCAGCACGAGCAGATTTGACGGCGATCTGGATGCTCAAAGCCCCGCAGCGGACCTAGTGCGCGTATATCTGAACGGAATCGGTAAGACGGCACTTCTCAACGCCGCCGGCGAAGTTGAACTTGCCAAGCGCATCGAAGCCGGGCTTTATGCCGAACACCTGCTCGCAACGCGTAAGCGCCTCGGGGAGAACCGTAAACGCGATCTGCAGGCCGTGGTTCGTGATGGCCAGGCGGCGCGCCGCCACCTGCTAGAGGCGAATCTGCGTCTGGTGGTGTCGCTGGCCAAGCGTTACACGGGCCGCGGTATGCCACTATTGGACCTGATCCAGGAGGGCAACCTGGGGCTGATCCGCGCGATGGAAAAGTTCGACTACACAAAGGGATTCAAATTCTCGACCTACGCGACGTGGTGGATCCGTCAGGCCATCACCCGCGGCATGGCCGACCAGAGCCGCACCATCCGGCTGCCGGTTCACCTGGTTGAGCAGGTCAACAAGCTGGCGCGGATAAAGCGCGAGATGCACCAGAATCTGGGACGCGAGGCCACCGACGAGGAGTTGGCCGCCGAATCCGGCATTCCGGTCGAAAAAATCAATGACCTGCTCGAGCACAGCCGCGACCCGGTAAGCCTGGACATGCCGGTCGGCTCCGAGGAGGAAGCCCCGCTGGGCGACTTCATCGAGGACGCCGAAGCGATGTCGGCCGAGAACGCGGTGATCGCCGAGCTGCTGCACACCGACATCCGCAGCGTGTTGGCGACTCTGGACGAGCGTGAGCACCAGGTGATCCGGTTGCGTTTCGGCCTGGACGACGGCCAGCCGCGCACGCTGGACCAGATCGGCAAGCTGTTCGGCCTGTCTCGCGAGCGGGTCCGTCAAATCGAACGGGACGTAATGTCGAAACTCCGCAACGGTGAGCGCGCCGACAGGCTACGGTCGTACGCGAGCTAAGGCCCACCCAAGCTAGGTAGCAGACAGTATGCCCGCCGCGCCAGCGGCGGGCATACTGCTTGCCTGGGAGGCGTTGCAACCATTCGCGCAGCTGGGCAAGTAGACTCAGCGTCGACGGAGGGTGCTGAATGAACGACCTGGTTGACACCACCGAGATGTACCTGCGGACCATCTACGACCTCGAAGAAGAGGGCGTTACGCCGTTGCGAGCCCGAATCGCCGAACGTCTCGATCAGAGCGGGCCGACTGTCAGCCAAACCGTGTCGCGCATGGAGCGGGACGGTCTACTTCACGTGGCCGGTGACCGCCACCTCGAACTCACCGACAAGGGCCGGGCGCTGGCCATTTCCGTGATGCGCAAGCACCGCCTCGCCGAACGCTTGCTGGTCGACGTGATCGGCCTGCCCTGGGAAGAGGTCCACGCCGAGGCGTGCCGCTGGGAGCACGTGATGAGCGAGGACGTCGAGCGTCGCCTGGTGAAGGTGCTCAACAACCCGACCACCTCACCCTTCGGCAACCCGATCCCCGGGCTTCTGGACCTGGGCGTGGGCCCCGAGTCCTGGTCCGAGGACGGTCCCCTGGTCCGGCTGACCGAGTTGCCGCCTGGCGCGCCCGCGGCGGTGGTGGTGCGCCAGCTGACCGAACACGTCCAGGGCGATATCGACCTGATATCACGGCTGAAGGACGCCGGCGTCGTCCCCAACGCGCGCGTCACCGTCGAGACGAGCTCCGCCGGGGTGACCATCGTCATTCCTGGCCACGAGAACGTCACGCTGCCGCACGAGATGGCGCACGCGGTCAAGGTCGAGAAGGTCTGAGCCGGGCTGTTCCTGCCACCTACCCCGCCCTGCGCCCGAACTGCCTGCGCGGCGGTAGCTGCACCCCAAACCGCTTTGCCAGGCGGTAACCGGTTAACGCCAGGTCCCTGATGTCCTCGGGCCGCAGACCCGATTGCAAGGCGGTGTCCAGCATGCCGGCCATCCGATGGTCGGGCTCACAGCGCAGCGCCTCCTGCAGTGACACCCCGGCGAGCGGACCGTCGCCGCGGGCATACGCGCTGAACGCGATCAACACCAGCGCCTCGACGCGCCACGGCGAGGGCAACGTGCGCGCCAGCAGCGCCCAGAGCGATTCAATTTCGCCGGCCCTCTCCCCGACCGCAAGGGCATAGAGCATGTCGCGCACCTGCGCGTCGCTCAGTGCGCAGCCCAGCGTCGCCAACTCCGTTTCGGACAGCGATTCCCCGGCCGCGACCCGGGTGGCGGCGGACATCGCCGTCTCTAGGTCGGCACGGGTGCAGCGGATCGGATGCGCCCGATGCGCTGCGCGACGCCGGGCGGCCTGCCGCCGGAGCGCGCCGACCAGCGCGTCGCTGCGCGCCGGATCGCCGGGCGCGATGACCGCTTCCAGGTCGGCGCGACGCGGATAGAGCCGTCTGCCTTCCAGGACCGCCGCGGCGGCCAGCGGGGAGGCCGCGGGATCATCGACCAGGCCGCTCGAACCGCAGCCCTCGGCGCAATGCCACCGGCCGCCCAGGGCCACCTTGTCGACCAGATGTGTGGCCCACAGCTCGATGTTGTGCTGCGACAACGCTTTATCGAGTACGGCGGACAGCTGCCGGTATTCCTCGTTGCAACTCGGACAGTAGGCCCCGTCCGCGTCGACGATCACCGCGATCACGGCCTCGGGGGCCGCCGCGGCGGTGACCTCCGCCAGGTGCCCCAGCCGATCGACAAGCTCGTCGGAAAGGTCGACCCGCATCACCGAACCGAGCCTCCCGTCGCCCAAAGACACTAATATCAATGAATTTTCGGGAACGAAGCCGAGGACGGCCGGCAGCGCGGCGATGAGTGCGCCGGGGCGGGAAAGTTCGAAGTCTTCTCGATGCGTCGTCATGAGCACCCACGCTGACGGCCGCCACCGTCAAGCGGCGCACACGTGCGCGGACCCGGCAACCGACCTGTGGATGAACCCAGCACTGTGCGTTGTGCTGCCTTAATGTTTAAGCCATGAGTTCGGCGCAAGAGTACGACATGGTGGTGATCGGGTCCGGGCCCGGCGGACAGAAGGCCGCCATCGCGTCGGCCAAGCTCGGTAAGTCGGTCGCCGTCGTCGAACGCGGACAGATGCTCGGCGGTGTGTGCGTCCAGACCGGCACCATCCCATCGAAAACGTTGCGCGAGGCGGTCCTGTACCTCACCGGGATGAGCCAGCGCGAACTCTACGGCGCGAGCTATCGCGTGAAGGAGAAGATCACTCCGGCCGATCTGCTGGCCCGAACCCAGCACGTGATTGGCAAGGAAGTTGACGTGGTGCGCAACCAGCTGATGCGCAACCGCATCGACCTGCTGATCGGTCACGGGCGTTTCGTCGACCCGCACACCATCGAAGTCGAGGACCCGTCGCGGCGCGAAAAGATAACCATTACGGGTAAATACGTGGTCATCGCCACCGGCACCCGGCCCGCGCGGCCCTCCGGCGTCGAGTTCGATGAACACCGGGTGCTCGACTCCGACGGGATCCTCGATCTCAAATCACTGCCCGCCTCGATGGTGGTGGTCGGCGCCGGCGTCATCGGCATCGAGTACGCCTCGATGTTCGCCGCGCTGGGCACCAAGGTCACGGTGGTGGAGAAGCGCGACGACATGCTCGACTTCTGCGACCCGGAGGTCGTCGAGGCGCTGAAGTTCCACCTGCGCGACCTGGCGGTGACGTTCCGGTTTGGGGAGGAGGTGACCGCGGTCGACGTCGGATCGGCGGGCACCGTGACCACCCTGGCCAGCGGCAAACAGATTCCCGCGGAGACGGTGATGTATTCGGCCGGGCGGCAAGGCCAGACCGATCATCTCGATCTGCACAACGCCGAGCTGGATTCCGACAACCGAGGCCGGATCTTCGTCGACGACAATTTCCAGACCAAAGTGCCCCATATCTATGCCGTCGGCGACGTGATCGGCTTCCCCGCGCTTGCCGCGACGTCGATGGAACAGGGACGCCTGGCCGCCTATCACGCGTTCGGGGAAGCCTCCGACGGCATCACCGAGTTACAACCCATCGGCATCTACTCCATCCCGGAGGTCTCCTACGTCGGCGCCACCGAGGTGGAGTTGACGAAGGACTCAGTCCCCTACGAGGTCGGTGTGGCCAGATACCGGGAGCTGGCGCGCGGCCAGATCGCCGGCGACTCCTACGGGATGCTCAAACTGCTGGTGTCCACCACGGACCTCAAGTTGCTCGGCGTGCACATTTTCGGCACCAGCGCCACCGAAATGGTGCACATCGGGCAGGCCGTGATGGGGTGTGGCGGCACCGTCGATTATCTGGTGGACGCTGTATTCAACTACCCCACGTTCTCCGAGGCGTACAAGGTGGCGGCGCTCGATGTGATGAATAAGGTCCGGGCGCTCAACCAGTTCCGGATTTAACCCCAGGGTGGCGACCCGCTACGCCCGGCTCCGCCGCGCTGGCGATCACCACTTAACCCCAGGGTGGCGACCCGCTACGCCCGGCTCCGCCGCGCTGGCGATCGCCACTTAACCCCAGGGTGGCGACCCACTACGCCCGGCTCCGCCGCGCTGGCGATCACCACTAACAGGTGTCTTGAAGGTCGTTCGGGACCGGATCGCCGGGCCCGCCGGCCTCGGCGCGGGCCAGTAGCTGGCCGGTTTGCGCGTCGAACGGCGCCGAGTACGACATGTTGGCGGCGCAGCCGCCTCGCTCGAGGCCGCCGATCACCCCGATCAGTGTGGTGCCGCTGACCCAGGGCGCACCGCTGGTGCCGTCCACCAGCCCCTCACAGGCCAAGGCCGGAAACCCGGTGTCGGTGACTGACGTGCTGGCCTGACACCCGATGGGCGAGCCGCCCACCCCGGCCGGATAGCCCAGCACGGTGACGCGGCTGCCCGGCGGCGGCGTCACACCTAGTGTCAGCGCCAGGCCGGCCTTGGACTCGACGGGAGCGCGGGCGTCATTGCTGACCCGCGCAATCGCATAGTCGGCGCGCGGATCTTTACTGGCCGTCCAGCGTGGGTCGAGGTAGACCGCGTCGGCCTTCCACACATCGGCGGGGCCGGGTGCGGCATCCCCGGCGAAACCGGGAACAAAGGTGATCAGCGAAGCACCGGCCAGGCAGTGCGCGGCGGTCATGATCAGGTTGCCTCCCGGCGAATGCACCACCGAACCGGTGCACACGTGTAGCGGGCCGCCGTCGATGAAAATTGCCCCGATGCGACGATCCGGCTCGACCGGACCAGCGACGGCCTTTTGCTCGGGCTGGCTGAGCCGCTGCACCGGGCCGCCGACGCGCGGAGGGGACACCGGCGCACCCGAAACGTGATCGACCGGACGGTGACACGACGTCAGCGACATCGCCACCCCCACCACCGTGCAGAGCATCAGGATCCGAATGCGCATCGCCTTCATCATGCCTGACCAATGCACTGCAGGCCGACTTGCGCACATCGTGGTGCGTCACGTGGGTTGCCGGCGTATGGGGGTCGGGGGCGGCCCGCGTGAGGTCTCGTTTGCGGATTACGAGTGAGAATTATCCCGTTCCAGCTAACAGCGTGAATGCGAAGTTCGCTGATAGATGTTGGTGCCGCCCGATTCGGGGGACACTTGGTAGGGCACCCTGAAGAGACCCTCGAGAGGAGGCGATTGAAGATGGCTCACCATCAGGACCCAGACGATCAGTACCAGCAAGGGCAGGCTGGCATGTACGAGCTCGAGTTGCCGGCGCCGCAGTTGTCGACGTCCGACGGCCGCGGCCCCGTGCTGGTGCACGCCCTGGAGGGCTTTTCCGACGCCGGCCATGCCATCAAGCTGGCGGCCGCGCACCTCAAGGCGGTGCTCGACACAGAGCTGGTCGCATCCTTTGCGATCGACGAATTGCTGGACTACCGTTCGCGGCGGCCACTGATGACGTTCAAGACCGATCACTTCACCCACTACGAGGATCCCGAGCTGAGCCTGTACGCGATGCGCGACACGATCGGCACACCGTTCCTGTTGCTGGCCGGCATGGAACCGGATCTCAAGTGGGAGCGCTTCATCACCGCGGTGCGGCTGCTGGCCGAGCGCCTCGGCGTGCGCCAGACCATCGGCTTGGGAACGGTCCCGATGGCGGTCCCGCACACCAGGCCGACCACCATGACCGCACACTCGAACAACCCGGAGTTGATCGCCAACTTCCAGCCGTGGATTGCCGAGATCCAGGTGCCGGGCAGTGCCTCCAACCTGCTGGAATACCGGATGGGTCAGCACGGGCACGAGGTCGTGGGCTTCACGGTGCACGTCCCCCACTACCTCACGCAGACCGATTACCCGGCCGCCGCGCAAGCGTTACTCGAGCAGGTCGCCAAGACCGCGTCGCTAGAACTTCCGCTGACCGCGTTAACCGAAGCGGCCGAGGTGATTCGGGCCAAGATCGACGAGCAGGTGGAAGCGAGCACCGAGGTCGCTCAAGTGGTGGCCGCGCTGGAGCGCCAGTACGATGCCTTCATCGACGCTCAGGAGAACAGATCGTTACTGACTCGCGACGAGGATCTGCCTAGCGGCGATGAGCTAGGCGCAGAGTTCGAGCGATTTCTGGCCCAGCAGGCGGAGAAGAAGTACGACGACGACGACAAGTCCTGACCCATTCATCGTGACGCCCTAGCCAGACCGCCCTTAGCCCGGCCCGACACCAAGGTTGGCGATATGACCGAGCGGAAGCGCAATGCCACGCTCCGCCCGGTGCGTGAAGTCACCGCACCCAAGCTCGAGTACCGCACCATTCACGGTTACCGCCGGGCCTACCGTATCGCCGGTTCCGGACCGGCGATTCTGCTGATCCACGGCATCGGCGACAACTCCACGACGTGGAATACCGTGCAGGCCAAGCTCGCCCAGCGGTTCACAGTGATCGCCCCCGATCTGCTCGGCCACGGGCAATCCGATAAGCCGCGCGCCGACTACTCGGTGGCCGCGTACGCAAATGGGATGCGTGACCTGCTCAGCGTGCTCGACATCGAGAGGGTCACAATCATCGGTCACTCGTTGGGTGGCGGTGTGGCTATGCAATTCGCCTACCAATTCCCGCATTTGGTGGAACGGCTGATCCTGGTGGGCGCCGGCGGCGTGACCAAGGACGTCAACTTCGTCTTACGCTGGGCCTCGCTGCCGATGGGCAGTGAGGCGATCGCCCTGCTGCGGTTGCCCCTGGTGCTGCCGGCGGTTCAGATCATGGGACGTGTCCTGGGCATGGCGCTGGGCAGCAGCGGGCTGGGCCGCGATCTACCCAACGTGCTGCGCATCCTCGACGACCTGCCCGAGCCGACGGCGTCCGCGGCGTTCAGCCGGACGCTGCGCGCCGTGGTGGATTGGCGCGGTCAAATCGTCACCATGCTCGACCGATGTTATTTGACCGAAGCCATCCCGGTGCAGATCGTTTGGGGCACCAAGGATGTGGTGGTTCCGGTTCGGCATGCGTGGATGGCGCATGCCGCGATGCCGGGCTCGCGTCTCGAAATCTTCGAAGGCTCCGGCCACTTCCCCTTCCACGATGACCCGGCCCGCTTCATCGATGTCGTCGAGCGCTTCATCGATTCCACCGACCCCGCCGAATACGACCAGGCCAGTCTTCGCGAACTGCTTCGCACCGGCGGTGGCGAGCAGGCCGTCTCGGGTCCCGCGCCCACTCGCGTCGCCGTGCTGAACGCCATCGGTTCCGACGAACGCAGCGCCACCTGATCACCTCGATCGATGTGGGCCGATGCGGCGCCGTACAGTCGGCCCATGGGAATCGGCGTGACGGTGTTGCGGGTGTTCACCGATTCGGACGGCGACTTCGGTAATCCCCTAGGCGTGGTGGACGCCGGCCAGGTCGAGCCCGCGCACCGGCAGCGGCTGGCAACCCAATTGGGCTACAGCGAGACCGTTTTCGTCGACCTCCCGGCCCCCGGCTCCACCACGGCGCACGCCACCATCTACACCCCGCGAACCGAACTGCCGTTCGCCGGCCACCCGACCGTCGGCGCGACGTGGTGGCTGCGCGAGATCGGTTCGCCGATCAATACGCTGCGGGTGCGGGCCGGGATCGTGCCGGTCGGTTACGACGACGACCGCGCCAGCATCAACGCTCGCGCGGAATGGGCGCCCGACATCGCGCTGCACGAATTCACTTCGGCCGGCGAGGTTCTCGCCGCCGACCCGGCCGACTATCCCGATGACACCGCGCATTACCTGTGGGCCTGGACCGACCGGGCGGCAGGCTCGCTGCGGGCGCGCATGTTCGCGGCCAACCTCGGTGTGGTCGAGGACGAGGCGACCGGCTCGGCGGCGATGCGGATCACCGACTACCTGAGTCAGAGCCTGCGGATTACCCAGGGCAAGGGCTCCGTCATCGACACGACCTGGAGCGCCGAGGGCTGGGTCCGGGTGACCGGGCGGGTCGTCAACGACGGTGTGAGACAACTTGACTGACGCCTGCGTGCTCAGCGCTGCCGGTGCAGCACGGCGGTGAGGTGGTCCTGCAGCGGTTGCCCGACCGCACTCATCTGCACCGTGTAGGAGAGCTCGTCACCGTCGATGCGGAACGAACGGCCAAGCGCGGTCACCTCTTTAGCGCTGGGTGTCAAACCGACCGCCGTGGTCGACATCTGCATTTCGATGCGGTCACCGCTCACCGAGTAGGTGCCGACCTCGATCTCGGTGATACCGCTGGGATGCGCCAGAACTATTTCGAGATGACCCGGCTGTGGCACGCGAAGAAAACCGGTTTCGGCGTGCAACGGCTTGCCGTCGGCGACGGCCTTGGTTTTCTGCCCGTAGGTGAGAAACGGCTTACCGACATGGCCGAACACGACTTCTTCGAGATAGTCGAAGGGCGGGATGGTGGGGTACTTGCCCGCACCCTGGCCGGACCAGGTCCCAAGGAGCGGGGCCAACGCCGCAAGGTCGGGATGCAAGTCAGGAGGCATGAAGCCGAGCCTAGCCCGCTGAGGAGCCGGGCAATCCGAGGACGCCGACCCGTCAGCCTGGGGCTGCTACTCCGCGGTGTTCGCGTAGCGCCTGAATCTCGCGTTCGAAGTCGTCCGCGGACTCAAACGACCGATACACGGAGGCGAATCGTAGGTAGGCCACCTCGTCCAGGTCACGCAACGGACCCAGAATGGCCAGGCCGACTTCATGACTGGGTATCTCGGGTGAGGCCGCGGCGCGCACGGTGTCTTCGACCTGCTGGGCCAGCAGGTTCAGCGCATCGTCGTCGACCTGGCGCCCCTGGCACGCCCGGCGCACGCCGCTGATGACCTTCTCCCTGCTGAACGGTTCGGTGACGCCGCTGCGCTTGACCACCGCCAGCACCGCGGTCTCCACGGTGGTGAAGCGTCGCCCGCATTCGGGACAGGATCGGCGGCGCCGGATGGCCTGCCCTTCGTCGGTCTCGCGCGAATCGATCACCCGCGAATCGGGATGGCGGCAGAACGGACAGTGCATGACCGCTCCTTCATCGCGCCGACAAGGTACCGCTGGACTTTGAGCGTACCCGCGCGTCGAACTACACAGCTAATGAAGCCGCCGGCCGTACGAACTCGGCATTGGCATCCCGGATCCGCAGCCCATAGCCCTTTTTTCACAACGTTGCTCAGCCGACCGGAGCGATCAGGGTCTGTCCCGCCATGAGGTTCGACGAGTGTAGATCGTTGAGTTCGCGGATGCGGTCGGCGACCTGGGTGGTCGGCGCGTCGGGCGCCACGCGATGCGCGAAGTCTTGAAGCGACTCGCCCGCATCGACGCGGACGATGGCGAGCCGGTCGGGAACGTGGGCCGCAGAGTTCGTGGAGTCGCCGTTGAGGACCTGCCCGACATTGGCGACGAGACCCAGCCACAGCGTGATTGCCCCGGCGGCCAGCGCCAGCCCGATGGTCGATGCCCAGGTGGTGGCGCGCCTGCCGTGGCGAGCGACGGACATCGCCACCCCGGTGCCGCCGTAGCGCGTGGCCGCATTCGTCGGCCGCGTCGGCGTGGGCCGGCGGGTCCGGGCCAGCCCGTCCCGTCCGTAGCGAGCACCCTGGACGGGTCCATTGATCGGGCGCCGAAGACTGCTGGTATGCGGCGCAGGCGGGTGGATGACTGTCATCTTCGTTCCTCCGGTCAACTAACTCTCGCTCGTGTGTTCGACCCTAATCGCCTGTATGTTCGAAACCGAACATTTGAGCGAAGCGTGTCGCACGAGCAAACGCTAGATCACACCACCGACAAGTTCGTCGGCCTCTACCACTGTCACGAGGCAACAAATACCCGATATCCCGAAGAGTTACACACTTGTGATTCATCGGCCTCGGGCCTTTTAAGCGAGCTGAACCGAGCGGCGACACGCTACTCGAACACATGTTTGATTCTTGCTCGCGCTGCGGCTACATTCAGTGCATGGGCGACATCAACGACGTTTCATCGGCCGGTCCCCAGGCCCGGCTGCACTCCGTGGATCCCTCGCTGACCGAACGGCAGCGAACCATTCTGAATGTCATTCGCGCCTCGGTCACCAGCCGCGGCTACCCGCCCAGCATCCGGGAGATCGGCGACGCCGTCGGTCTGACGTCGACGTCATCGGTGGCGCACCAGCTGCGGACCCTGGAGCGCAAGGGATACCTGCGCCGCGACCCCAACCGCCCGCGCGCCGTCGATGTCCGCGGCGCCGACGACGACGTGGCCGTGCCCGCCACGGAGGTGGCCGGCTCGGACGCCCTGCCCGAACCCACGTTCGTCCCGGTGCTCGGGCGCATCGCGGCCGGCGGGCCCATCCTCGCCGAAGAGGCCGTCGAAGACGTCTTTCCCCTGCCGCGCGAATTGGTCGGTGAAGGCACGCTTTTCCTGCTCAAGGTCGTCGGTGACTCGATGGTCGATGCCGCGATCTGTGACGGCGACTGGGTGGTGGTGCGTCAGCAGAACGTCGCCGACAACGGCGACATCGTCGCGGCGCTGCTCGACGGTGAGGCCACGGTCAAGACCTTCAAACGCGCCGGCGGTCAGGTGTGGCTGATGCCGCACAACCCGGCGTTCGATCCCATCCCGGGCAACGACGCGAGCGTGCTGGGCAAGGTCGTCACGGTTATTCGCAAGGTCTGACGCGGGAGCGGACCCAGTCAGTCGGCCCTGGTGAAGCCGTTCGCCTGCGCGACTTCTTCGCTGGACAACCAAATTTCGGCGAGCGTGTCCTGATACAGGTCGCTGTCCGGCATGTAATACAAGCCGTAACGCGCGCTCGCCTTGACGGGATATCCGTCGGGCGCCTGGTACGGGTCATCGAGCGGCAGGTGGATGGTGGGTCGCCCGTCCGGTCCCGCCATACCGTTCTCCGAGGCGTCCTCGGCGGCGTGCCGACCGCTTCGTGACGGAGTCTTTACGCCCGCCTCGGCGACCACGGCGGCTCCTACCGCGGCGTCGGCCGCGGCATCCGGTGCGGGCTCGACGTCCGGTTCCGGGAGGTCGAGGTATTCGTCTTCTGGCTCAGCGGTTTCCAGGGCGCTGGCCACGGCATCGTCGTCCGCTGGGGTGGAGGGAAGGACGTCTGGGTACTCGTCTTCCGGATACGTCTCCTCCACATAACCGGCATCGGGATCCTCGGCGTCGAGATAGGCGGCGTCGTCCGCCGTCTCGGGCTCGGCGACATCCGGAACGGCGTCGGTGTAGTCGGTGTAGTCGTCCCCGGCATCGGGATAGGCGGCCTCCGGCAGCATCTCCTCGGAGACGACCGGGATCGAGTCGGTGTCGACCGCGTCGGGGTCTTCCTCGTCGAACCCGTGGTCGCCTCCGACGGCAACTTGACGTTGCCAGCCGACCGGCCCGGCCTCCGGCTCCGGTTCGGGCTGGCGCGGCGCGGCTTGTCCAAACGAGTCGGCGGTGACGTCGGAATCGTCGTGTCCCCAGCGCTCGTCGGCGTCGTAGCCGAAGTACCCCTCGTGGCCGGGCGCGTAGGCCGCGGCGTCCTCGTGGTCGGGCCGGCGGCGCCGCCATACGAACAGCACCCACGCCAGCAGCACGATCAGCGCCACCACCGGAAGGGCGGCAACCAGCCACCACCAGTGCCAGGTGGACTTCTTCGCGTGCGGCGGCATAGCCGAGTTGCTCGGCTGGTCCTGACCCGACACCTGCAGGCCGGACAGCAGCTTCGCCAAGTTGGCCGGCTCCGTGCTGAACGTGTTCTTTGCCCGGTTCCACGAAATCTTGCCGCCGGTGAACTGCTGGGAGATGACATCGCCGTTGACGGCTTGGTCGGCGACGGGGGCACCGAGTTTTCCGGCCGGAGCGCGCAGCTTGTCCCACGCAGTCTTCATCGCCCCGCGTACGACGAAGGCGCCGTGGTCGGAAGTCCAGAAGATGACCGGCTTGTCGGCCGCGGAGAAGGTGGCGATACGGCTGGAAGGCCCTATGCCGCCGTCGGTTTCGTTGGTGGTCGGGAAGCCCAGGTCGCTGCCGACCGGTCCGCCCAGTGACTCGTACTTGGCCAGTATGTCGCTTTCGAGGGCGTTCGCGCCGGTCGCTGGGGTGAAGAACACCTTGCCGCCGGCGAAGTTCTGGGCGATCCCGTCCCCGCCGACCCGATATTGCCCGCCCTGCTTGGCGCCCAACGGCCCCGTGGGTCCCCCGGCCGCGCGCCAGGCGGTGTTGATCGCGGCGGTCGGATCGATCGCTACCTGTAGGCCCTTGAGCTGGTCGGCCAGTGCCGGCGGTTCGGTGGTGAACTGCTTCGTCTGCCGGTTCCACGAGACCTGGCCGCCGCTGAATTTCTGGGAGGACACCTCGCCGCTGTACGTCTCGTCGCCGACCGGTACGCCCAGAACCCCGCCCGAGCTGCCCAGCTTGTCCCAAGCGGTGTTGAGTGCGCCACGCACCACGTGCGCGCCGTGTTCGGGCGTCCAGAAAATCACCGGCTTGTCGCTGGCTGAGAAGGTGATCACCCGGCTGTCCGGACCGGAGAGGCCTGGAACCTCGTCGATGGCCGGGAAGCCCAGATCGCTGCCGGCCGGTCCACCCAGCGACTCGTACTTGTCCAGGACGGGCCCGTAGGCGAATTTGGCTCCGGTGGCCGGGGTGAAGAACATCTTGCCGCCGTCGAAGTCCAGAGCGAAACCATCAGCGACCGGGTACACGTCGCCCCTACGGGCGCCCAGTGGCGAGGTGTCGCCGCCGGCCTTATCCCATGCGGCCATGATCGCGGCCTCGGCGTCGCCTATCGGACTCGCTATCGCGGTGGGCGCCAGCAATACCGCGGCCAATGCCGTCGTCGTCAGGCTGACCAGCGCGCTTCCGATCAGCTTGCGCATATGGCCTCTCTGCACTTCACCAAGCCTCCCAGCCGGCGGACATGGCCCATCCTGCGGCTATGCCCTTGCCTGCATAACCGGCGAGCGGGCGGTACTTGCGCCGGAAATGGACCCGCGCACAACCAGCCTTATCGTCGGGCTCGCATAACTTTGCTCCAACCGCCAAGAAATGCGAAGTCAAATCACGAATTTTACAAAAACGGATACCACACCGATGTCGAAATGATGCCGACCCATGGCTCGATCGCGATCCGCCGTGGCACCGTTCGTGCGGTGTTGCGGATACCGCACGGCAACGCGGCGGGAAGGCAAAATCGAATAACGAGGCCGGACTGCCGACTCGCGCAGCAGAATTGCGCCGGCCGCGGCTGCGCGGCGCGCATGAGCGGACGGCGCGATAGCGGGCCTGACTACGCGTGCTCACGCGGTCGGTATATCCGAAATCCATGGGCCGACGGTACGTGAGCCATCGGCGCATTCACGCTCTACCCCGGCACAACCGACCATTGCACGCATTGGTCGGTTCGTCGGCAATAGCGACGTGCGAGTCAACGAACGAATGTCCATCGCGTCCCGCCAGTGCCGGAGGCCCCTGCGCCGACAGCGTCGCGCCTATCCGAATCGCGCGTCTGCTATCCAGCAAAACGAAAGGCTAGACGCCGAGGCTGCGGCCGATGATTTCCTTCATGATCTCGGTCGTGCCACCGTAGATCGTTTGCACCCGGGCATCCAGATAGGCACGGGCCACAGGGTATTCACGCATGTAGCCATAACCACCGTGCAGTTGCAGACAGCGGTCGATCAGATGCACCTGCTTTTCGGTGCAGTACCACTTGGCCATGGCGGCCTGCTCGGCGGTCAGCTTGTGGTCCAGGTGCAGGCGGACGAACTCGTCGACCATCATGCGGACCACGGTAGCCTCCGTCGCCAGCTCGGCGAGCACGAAGCGGCTGTTCTGGAAGCTGCCGATCGGCTTACCAAAAGCCTTGCGCTCCTTGGTGTATTGCAGGGTCTGCTCGAGCACCTGCTCCATGGCCGCGGCGGCCATGATGGCGATCGAGATGCGTTCCTGCGGCAGGTTCTGCATGAGATAGATGAATCCCATGCCCTCCTGGCCCAGCAGGTTTTCGGCCGGCACCTTGACGTCGGTGAACGACAACTCGGCCGTGTCCTGGGCGTCGAGCCCGATCTTGTCCAGGTGGCGCCCGCGCTCAAAGCCTTCCATGCCCCGCTCGACGGCGAGCAGCGAGAAACCCTGAGAGCCCTTTTCCGGGTCGGTCTGCGCGACCACGAGCACCAGATCGGAGTTGATTCCGTTGGTGATGAACGTCTTTGAGCCGTTGAGCACGTAGTGGTCGCCCTGCTTGACCGCACGGGTCTTGATGCCCTGCAGGTCGCTACCGGTTCCCGGTTCGGTCATCGCTATCGCCGTGATCAGCTCTCCGGTGCAGAATTTCGGCAACCAGCGCTGCTTCTGCTCCTCGGTGGCCAGCGCCAACAGGTACGGCGCCACGATGTCGTTATGCAGGCCGAAACCGATGCCGCTGTACCGGCCGGCGGTGGTCTCCTCGGTGATGATCGCGTTGTACCGAAAGTCGGGGTTGCCGCCGCCGCCGTACTCTTCCGGCACTGCCATGCCGAGGAAGCCTTGCTTGCCGGCCTCGAGCCACACACCCCGGTCGACAATCTTCTCCTTCTCCCACTCGTCGTGGTAGGGCGCGACGTGACGCTCGAGAAAGCCCCGGTAGGACTCACGAAACAGGTCGTGCTCTGACTCGAAAAGAGTGCGCTGGTATTTGATGGCGCTGCTCATAAAAGACCTCCGGCGACTGGGGTTACTGCAGCCCAACATATACCAACCAGACGGTTGGTAGGCAGCCGGCGGGCTGACCTATTGTCGGCTCGGGTGCGTCGGGCAGCACTGCTCCGCGCGGCTCAACTGGGGGAATGCGCGTTCAGTGCGCGGAGAACTCGCGCAGCCGGCCGGCCAGCGCGAGCGGAACCCGGGCCCTGATGCGGGTGCCCTCGGCGTTGTGCTCCTCCCGCTGTACGCGCCCATCGGCGTGCAGCCGGGCCACCAGGTCGCCGCGGTGATACGGGATCACCACGTCGACGGCGGTGTCGGCGGGGACGGCGAGTTCGGCGATCCGGCGGCGCAGGGCGTCGATTCCGTCGCCGGTGCGCGCGGACACGAACATGGCGCCCGGCAGGGCATGGCGAAGCTTGGCCAGCGTCAAATCGCTTGCGGCGTCAACCTTGTTCACCACCACCAGCTCCTGCGGCGCGTCGCCGTCGTGGTCGGCCCCATAGTCGGCCACGACTTCGGAGACAACCTGGCGGACCGCGTTGATCTGCGCGAGCGGGTTGACGTCGGAGCCGTCGACGACGTGCACCAGCAGATCGGCGTCGACGACCTCTTCCAACGTGGAGCGAAAGGCTTCGACCAGTTGGGTGGGCAGGTGCCGGACGAACCCGACGGTGTCGGTGAGCACGAACGGCCGGCCGTCATCGAACTCGGCTCGTCGGGTGGTGGGTTCCAGGGTGGCGAATAACGCGTCCTGTACCAGCACCCCGGCCCCGGTCAGCGCGTTGAGCAGGCTCGACTTGCCGGCGTTTGTGTAGCCGACGATGGCGATGGCGGGCAGGTCGCTGCGCACCCGCCGGCTGCGCTGGGTGTCGCGGACCTGTTTCATGTCCTTGATCTCGCGGCGCAGCCTGGCCATGCGCTCGCGGATCCGCCGCCGGTCGGTCTCGATCTTGGTTTCACCGGGACCGCGCAGGCCCACGCCTCCCCCGCTGCCGCCGGCACGGCCACCAGCCTGGCGCGACATCGACTCACCCCAGCCACGCAGCCGCGGCAGCATGTATTCCATCTGGGCCAGCGAGACCTGCGCCTTGCCCTCTCGGCTGGTGGCGTGCTGGGCGAAGATGTCGAGGATCAGCGCGGTGCGGTCGATGACCTTGACCTTCACCGCCTTTTCCAGCGCGGTCAGCTGCGCCGGGGAGAGTTCACCGTCGCAGATGACGGTGTCGGCGCCGGTCGCCAGCACTACTTCGCGGAGTTCGGCGGCCTTGCCCGAACCGATGTAGGTCGACGGGTCCGGTTTGTCGCGGCGCTGGATCAATCCCTCGAGCACCTCGGAGCCGGCGGTTTCGGCCAGGGCCGCGAGTTCGGCCATGCTGGCCTCGCTGTCGGCGGCGCTGCCGTCGGTCCACACGCCCACCAGGACGACCCGCTCGAGCCGGAGCTGGCGGTACTCGACTTCGGAGACGTCGGTGAGTTCGGTGGACAGGCCGGCCACGCGGCGCAGCGCCGACCGGTCTTCGAGGGCGAGTTCGCCCGTGCTGGGCTCCGGGATTGCCGAAGCGCGGTCATGAAATTCAGGTTCTGTCATAGGCAATAAGAGATGATGCACGCGAAAACGGTGTCGCGCATCTGATTAACGCTGCTGTTCGCCCCACCATTCCTCGCTGATTTCTCCCTCGGCTACCAGTATGGACGGTCCTCGCAGGAAGCTGGTGGCGTCGGTGATGGTCACGACGACCTCACCGCCGGGCACCCTAACGGTCAGGGTGCCGGTGGCCACACCGGCACCGGCCAGTGCGGCGACCGCGGCGGCGACCGTTCCGGTGCCGCACGAGCGGGTTTCGCCCACTCCCCGCTCATGCACGCGCATGTGCACCGCCCCATCGACTGGTGCGGTGAGGATCTCGACATTCACCCCATCGGGGAATTGGGCCGGATCGAAGCTCACCGGCGCGGCAACGTCCAGTGCCGCCAGCGCCTCGGCGGTCAGTTGTGGGTCCACGCAGGCCAGGTGCGGATTGCCCACATCCACTGCCAGGCCCGCGAACCGCCGGCCGCTTACGACCGCTTCGCCGGGGCCCAAGGCATTGGCCTTGCCCATGTCGACGCTAATGTCGGCGGTGGTCGCATCGGCCCGATGCACCGCGACCGGCCTCGGGCCGGCCAGCGACCCGACCACGAATTCGTCGCGAGATTCCATGCCGCAGGCGCGCAGGTAGTGCGCGAAGACTCGCACGCCGTTGCCGCACATCTGGGCGACGGAGCCGTCGGCGTTGCGATAGTCCATGTACCAATCCCCGACCCCCACTCCGTCGGGCACCCGGTCGAGCACGCCGGCCGACAGCGCCGCACCGGCGGTGGTGATGCGCAGCACCCCGTCGGCGCCCAGGCCGCGGCGCCGGTCGCAGAGCGCGGCCACCCGCGACTCGGTCAGGCTCAGCTCCGCCTGCGGGTCCGGCAGCACCACGAAGTCGTTCTGGGTACCGTGGCCCTTCGCGAAGATCACCTGCTCAGGATACGTGGCGCCACGCCCGCATGGCGGCGTCGACGAGTGCGCCGCCCTCCGCGCCGGCATCGAGCCACTGCACGCGGTGATCCCGACGAAACCACGACCGTTGGCGCCGGACGTAGCGTCGGGTGCCGACGAAGGTCTGCTCGCGCGCGTCCCGCAGTTGATCTGCGCTGGGGCCCGCCGGACCGCTTGCATCCAGCGCCGTCAGCACCTGGGCGTAGCCCAGCGCGCGCGAGGCGGTGACCCCGTCGCGCAAGCCTTTGTCCAGCAGCGCGATCACCTCGCCGACCAGCCCCCCGTCGAACATGGCATCGGTGCGCCGGGCCAGCCGCTCATCCAGAAGTGTTGTGTCGCAGTCCAGCCCGACGATTGCGGCGTCCCACCTGGGGGCGCCGATCTGCGGTGCGGAGGCGGCGAACGGCTGGCCGGTCAGCTCGACGACTTCCAGGGCCCGCACGGTGCGGCGGGCATCGGTGGGCAGGATCCACGCGGCCGCGGCGGGATCGCGCCGGGCCAGCTCGGCGTGCAGCTCGCCCACCCCGATCTCGGCGAGCCGCTGCTCCCAGCGCGCGCGCACCGCGGGGTCGGTGGCGGGAAACGACCAGTCGTCGAGGAGCGACTGGATGTAGAGCATGGAGCCACCGACGATGATCGGCAGTGCGCCCCGGCCCGCGATCGCTTCGACGTCGTCGGCGGCGGCAGCCTGATAGCGGGCGACCGTCGCGGTTTCGGTGACGTCGAGGACATCGAGCTGGTGATGTGGGATGCCGCGGCGGGCGTCGATGGGCAGCTTGGCGGTGCCGATGTCCATGCCGCGATAGAGCTGCATCGCGTCGGCGTTGACGACCTCGGCGTCCACGCCGAGCCGCTCGACCCGTTCTGCAAGGTCGAGGGCCAACTGCGACTTGCCGGTGCCGGTTGGGCCGATGATGGCCAGGGGGCGCACGGCGGCCGTCACAGCTGCCAGGCGCCGGCGAAGTAGCCCACCCCGTAGGGCGCCCCGCGGTAGAACTCCTTGGCTGATCGCGGTCCGGGCTCGGCCAGCCCGGCGAGCACCTGAAACGCGACCCGCCCCAGGATCTGGGGTGGCAGGCGGCGCAGCGCGGCGATATCGCCGAGGGCGAGCGCGTCGTCCAGGGCCTCTTGCGCGTCGGCGTACTCGGGGTGGTATCCGCCAGGGGCCGCCGGTGTGAGCGTGTTGGCGCCATCGGCGACCACCAGCACCCCGACCGGCTGGGCCACCCGATCGATCTCGGCGCGTAGATGTCTGCCGAGACTCAGCGCTGCGTCGGATTCGCGATCGGTGCGGTAAATCCGGACCTGCGCGCTGGCGTCCGGCTGCGCCTGGCCGCGCACCCACCCGGCTATCAGCGCACAGACCGGAAACTCGACCGGCGGGACCGCCTCGTCGCTTCGCGCGGAAAGCCGGACGCGCACGTCCACGCCGAAACCTGCGAAGGTGCCCACCAGGTCCGGACTCAGTACCCGGTCGTCGGGCCCCGTCCCTATTGCTACCCAGCGGTCGGGCAGCAGGGCGGCCGCAGCAAGCGTCGCCGCGGTCAGGTCGGCCACCTCGGCGGTGGCCGTTCCGGCGAGATCGGGGACGAGGACCGGCGCCGACGGGACGATCGCAATCGCGCTCAGCACGCCACCAAACTAACGTGACCGCGCTGGCGGCCGGGCATCAGTTCACGCTGGCCGGGCCGTCCGAGCGCCGGACCTCAATGACGGAAGGCGTCCGCCACCATCAGACGATCGCTGGGTGGGCCGAAGTCGTCGTCTTCGGTCACCGTCCGGGCCGGTATTTCTCGCGGGGCACCACCGGACCCCCGATCGGCCCGGTCGATGGTGGCGGCCTCGCCGCGGGCCAGTGCGATGGTGGCGATGAAGACCACCGCCACCGCCGCGACCAGTAGGAAGGCCTCGGGGCCGCTGGCGTTCAGCGTCTCGCCCAACACCAGCACCCCGAGCAGGCCGGCGACCACCGGCTTGGCCACCGTCATCGTCGGCAACGACGCGGTCAGCGCGCCGGCGCGGAAAGCCGATTGCTGAAAGATCATCCCGGCCAGAGCCACCAACAGCCAGGGCACGAATTCGGGCGATGTCAGCACGCCCAGCGGGCCGTTCTCGGAGATCTCGACGATGCCCTTGGTCAGCACCGCGAACAGCGCCAACGACGAACCCGCCACCACCGCTAGCAGCACGGCCGAGAATGGGCTGCCGGCCCGCAGTCGCGCGGCCACCACGCAGGCCACCAGCAGCGGCACCATAACCATGGCGACGATGATCCAGGCTTGCAGCGGCGCGCGCTGGTGACCGGCGGCTGGGTCGCCGACGGTGATGACGACGGCCAATGCGGCGGCCAGGGTGAGCGCCCACGTCCATTCCCTTGGCGTCACCCGGCGGTTGACGAGCCGCGCGTAGATGGGCAGCGCGAACAGCAGGGCCGTCACCTGCAGGGCGGTCACCATGACGACCGAACCCCATGCCAGGGCGGCTGCCTGCAGGCTGTAGTTGGTGATCGCGGCCAGTCCGCCCAGCCACCACCGGGTGTCCCGCAGCGACATGCGGAATAGTTCCAGGTGGCCGACCGGCTTGTCGGTGATCTCGTGCGCGGAACGCTGACGAATCACGTCGCCAACCGCCGATGCCAGCGCCGCGCACAACGCAAGTAACGCCGCGACATCAACTTTTGACATGATCGATCCCTCCGCTTACACCCGTCCGACCCAGCTTTCCCCGTGGCGCAAGCAAATACACGCACAATTCGCGTTCAGTTCAACTACAAAGTTATGACGTTCAGCACCTGGCCGGTTGCGCCGCGGGTAACCGTTCAACTATTACTTCAGCAATCTATGTAACTCGTGGGATTACTCTAAGAGACCTACACAGGTAGCTGTGTGCGCCCGCTAGCTCCTTCGCTGCCAGCCGTTTGGGCTTGGCATCACTCTGCGCAATGGGATAAGCGTCACAAACATCGGCTTGATCGTCGGCGAGTCGTCCGCGTTTGGCCGGAAGCGGCTTGCCCCTGTGCGATGCGCCAAAGACCGAAGACGACTCACCAGCGTCCGACAAACTGCGACGCCGCGACGCGATAGCAGGACGGCCCTCTGCCGGCGCGGACCCGGCGAAGTGGCCGCGCCGCCGTCGGGCCGGTCGGGAATGGCAAGGTGGCGGCGCGTACCAGAGCAAGCTGCTTGAATACTGTTGAAGCACCTATTGGGAGAACCCGGCCACGGGCACCCGGCAGACGCAGGAAACGGTGCCGCTACGCGCGGCAGGCGCGCGGGACATGGACCGCGCGGAACGGTTGAAAGGGTAGTGACGAGCGCATGACGGCTGACCAGCCTCGCGACGATTCAGCTCGGCCCGCGCCGCGCCCGGGACCCCGTCCCGGGCCCCGGCCGGCAGCGCGGCCCACCACCGCTCACCCGCTGGCGATGCCGCCGCCCAGCAATCCCCACCAGTTCGGTCGCGTGGACGACGACGGCACGGTATGGCTGGTCAGCTCCGCCGGCGAGCGCGTCGTCGGCTCCTGGCAGGCCGGCGATCGGGAGGCGGCGTTCGCCCATTTTGGCCGCCGCTTCGATGACCTGGCCACCGAGGTCACCCTGATGGAGGAGCGCCTGGCCTCCGGGTCCGGTGACGCGCGCAAGATCCGGGCTCATGCGGCCGAGTTGACCGAGACGTTGCCGACGGCTGCAGTGCTCGGCGATATCGACGCGCTGGCGGCCCGGTTGGCCACCATCGTCGAACATGCCGAGTCGGCCATCGCCGCGGACCGCTCGCGGCGCGAGGAGCATCGGGCCACCCAGACCGCCCGCAAGGAGGCGCTGGCCGCGGAGGCCGAGGACTTGGCCGCCAACGCGACGCAATGGAAGGCGGCGGGTGACCGGTTCCGCGCGATCCTCGACGAGTGGAAGACGATCAGCGGAGTGGACCGCAAGGTCGACGACGCGTTGTGGAAGCGCTACTCCGCGGCCAGGGAGGCTTTCAACAGGCGGCGCGGATCGCATTTCGCCGAACTGGACCGGGAGCGCTCGGGAATACGCCAGGCCAAGGAACGCCTGTGCGAGCGGGCTGAAGCGCTGTCCGACTCGACCGACTGGACCGCCACCAGCGCCGAATTCCGCAAGCTGCTCACCGAGTGGAAGGCGGCCGGGCGGGCCAGCCGGGAGGTCGACGACGCCCTGTGGCGTCGTTTCAAGGCCGCTCAGGACGTGTTCTTCACCGCGCGCAACGCTGTGACGGCGGAAAAGGACGCGGAGTTCCGCGCCAATGCGACCGCCAAAGAGGCGCTGCTGGCCGAGGCGGAGACGCTGGACACCAGCAACCACGACGCAGCCCGCGCGGCGCTGCGCACGATCACCGAGAAGTGGGACGCAATCGGCAAGGTCCCACGCGAGCGGTCCGCCGAGTTGGAGCGGCGGCTGCGCGCGGTCGAGAAGAAGGTGCGCGACGCCGGCGACGCCGGTTGGTCAGACCCGCAGGCGCAGGCCCGGGCCGAGCAATTCCAGGCCCGCGCCGAACAATACGAGCAGCAGGCTCAGAAGGCAGCGGCGGCGGGGCGAACCAAGGAAGCCGAAGAGGCCAAAGCCAACGCCGAGCAGTGGCGACAGTGGGCCCAGGCGGCCGTCGAGGCCCTGACCCGCAAGCCCTAGCGGCGGTCAGATCCCGCAGTGCCGGGATCGTCCCGGGTTTCCGGGGCTGCGGGCGCCGCCGGGTTGTCCAGACCATCCAGCAGGGTGATCGACTGGTGCGCCGCCGCGACGCGGCGGCGCTGCTGCTCGGCGGCGAGTTGCACGATGGTGCGCGACCAGACCACGCGGGCCCAGTGGTAGATGAGCACGAGCACGGTGAGCCAGGCGACGATCAGGCCCCAGCCCGGACCCGGGTGCCCCGCGGAAACGGTCTGACGCGACCAGATCGCCAGCATGCCCGCGGCGCCCGCAATGGCGGTGCCCGCCAACGCGACCCAGGCCAGTGCCCAGCGCCGCGTCACGAGCGCCAGCATCGAGAAGCCCACACCGAACACCAGTGCCAGCCAGGCGAACACCCGCGAAGGCAGGGCCACAGCGGCCGCGCCGGCGTGGTGGCTGCCGAACAGCACATCCCAGCCGCGGACGTCGCCGGTGTGCGGCAGGATGAACGACGCCAGCAGCACGAACACCAGGATCGACACGAAGAAGGCCCGTGGCCCGGGGTCGATTCCGCGCGCCACCCGGCGCTCGGCGGCCTCGATCTCGGTCCGCAAGGCGCCGAGCTGCATGTCGTCGTTGTTCATCTCTTTTTTCACAGTGCACATCCAAGGGGTTCGGGCGGGCCGACGGGCGGCCCGACGGCGGGCATGCCAAGACCGATGCCGCGCGGGCGCTGCCCGGCGGCATGAGCATCACCCGCTCGGGTGCGGCGATGCGTGACGATGCCCGCGTCGGCGATCAGGTGGTGCGGCGCGGCCTCGGTGACCACCGTGGTGATGACGTCACCGGGCCGTACCGTGGTGTCGTCGGGCGTGTCGACGGCGAAGTGCACCAATCGGCCGTCGCGGGCCCGCCCGGTCATCCTCGCGGTGCGGCTGTCCTTGCGGCCTTCGCCCGTGGCGACCAGCAGTTCGACGGTCTGTCCGATCAGGGCCTGGTTACCCTCCAGCGAGATCGCCTCCTGCAGTTCGATCAGGCGCTCGTACCGTTCCTGCACGACGGCTTTCGGTATCTGCCCGTCGAGGTCGGCGGCCGGGGTGCCGGGCCGCTTGGAGTACTGGAAGGTGAAGGCCGCCGAGAACCGAGCCTGGCGCACCACGTCGAGCGTGGCGGCGAAGTCCTCTTCGGTCTCTCCGGGAAATCCCACGATCAGGTCGGTGCTGATGGCGGCGTGCGGCATGGCGGCCCGAACGCGGTCGATGATGCCGAGGTAGCGCTCGGCGCGGTAGGACCGTCGCATCGCGCGCAGCACCCGGTCGGATCCGGACTGCAGTGGCATGTGCAGGGCGGGGCAGACATTCGGCGTCTGCGCCATCGCCTCGATGACGTCGTCGGTGAATTCGGCCGGATGGGGCGAGGTGAACCGCACCCGCTCCAGCCCGTCGATGTCGCCGCAGGCCCGCAGCAGGCCGGCGAAGGCGCCGCGGTCGCGGGGTAAGGCCGGGTCTGCGAAGGACACCCCGTAGGCGTTGACGTTCTGTCCCAGCAGCGTGACCTCGAGTACGCCGTCGTCGACCAGCGACCGAACCTCGGCCAGGACGTCGTGCGGGCTGCGGTCAACCTCTTTGCCCCGCAGCGACGGGACGATGCAGAAGGTGCAGCTGTTGTTGCATCCGACCGAGATGGAAACCCAAGCAGCGTAGGCGGATTCGCGCGCGCTCGGCAGCGACGACGGGAACTCCTGCAGCGCCTCGGCGATTTCCACCTGGGCGACCTTGTTGTGCCGGGCGCGCTCCAGCAGCGTTGGCAGCGACCCGATGTTGTGGGTGCCGAAGATGACGTCGACCCAGGGCGCCTTGCGCAGCAACGCATCCCGGTCTTTTTGGGCCAGGCAGCCGCCGACGGCGATCTGCATCGTGGGATTGCCGCGCTTTCGCGGAGCCAGATGGCTGAGGTTGCCGTAAAGCTTGTTGTCGGCGTTCTCCCGTACCGCGCAGGTGTTGAACACCACGACATCGGCGTCGACGCCCTCGGCCGCGCGCCGATATCCGGCCGCTTCCAGCAGGCCCGCCAACCGCTCCGAGTCGTGGACGTTCATCTGGCAGCCGTAGGTGCGGACTTGGTAGGTGCGCGGCGAGGCGGCGTGGGTCGCCGCATCCGCGGTCCGGCCGGCCTGCGCCACCATCGAAGTCACGGGGCCATGGTACGGCGACGGGTCGGTGCACGGGAAACCGCACGTCAAGGGCCTAGACCCGGCGGCGCTCCCGCTCGGCGGCCAACTCGGCAAAAACGACCTCGCCCGCCGAGTTCTGGCTGTAACCACGGCGCGCCAGCATTCCCACCAGCCTGCGAGCCACCCGCGCATCGTCGCCGTCCAGCGTCTCCCGGCGCAGCTTGGACCGGACCAATTGCTCCGCCCGATCCCGTTCGGCGCCGGCGTCGAGCCCGGCCAGCGCCGAGGTGATCACGTCGTTGTCGACGCCCTTGCTGCGCAGCTCGGCGGCCAAAGCGCGCTTGCTTTTCCCGGCGTTCGATCGGCGCGACTGCACCCACTGCTGGGCGAAGTCGGCGTCGTCGACCAACCCGACGCAGGTCAACCGGTCGAGCACCCGCTCACTGACGTCGTCGGGATAGCCGCGTTTGGCCAGCTGGCCATGGAGCTCGGCCCGGGTGCGCGCTCTCGCGGTGAGCAGGCGCAGGCACAGCGCCCGCGCCTGCTCTTCGCGGGAGGGCTCAGAAATCGACGGGGGCGGGCAGGACGTCGTCATCGGTCACGACCGCGCCAATGCCGAGCTTTTCCTTGATCTTCTTCTCGATCTCGTTGGCGACTTCGTCGTTTTCCATCAAGAAGGTGCGGGCGTTCTCCTTGCCCTGGCCGAGCTGCTCACCCTCGTAGGTGAACCAGGAACCGGACTTGCGGATGAAACCCTGCTCCACGCCCATGTCGATCAGCGAACCCTCCCGGCTGATCCCCTGGCCGTAGAGGATGTCGAACTCGGCCTGCTTGAAGGGCGGCGCCACCTTGTTCTTGACGATCTTGACCCTGGTGCGGTTGCCGACCGCGTTGGTGCCGTCCTTGAGCGTCTCGATCCGGCGCACGTCCATGCGCACCGACGCGTAGAACTTCAAAGCCTTTCCACCCGTGGTGGTTTCGGGGCTGCCGAACATCACGCCGATCTTCTCGCGCAGCTGGTTGATGAAGATCGCGGTGGTGCCCGAATTGTTCAGCGCGCCAGTCATTTTCCGCAGGGCCTGGCTCATCAGCCGGGCCTGCAGTCCGACGTGGCTGTCGCCCATCTCGCCTTCGAGCTCGGCGCGTGGCACCAACGCGGCCACCGAGTCGATGACCAGGATGTCGAGCGCGCCGGAGCGGATCAGCATGTCGGCGATCTCGAGGGCCTGCTCCCCCGTGTCGGGCTGGCTGACCAGCAGGGAATCGGTGTCCACGCCGAGCTTCTTGGCGTACTCCGGATCCAGGGCGTGCTCGGCGTCGATGAAGGCGGCGACGCCGCCGGCGGCCTGGGCGTTGGCCACCGCGTGCAGGGCGACGGTGGTCTTACCCGAGGATTCCGGGCCGTAGATCTCCACGACCCGGCCGCGGGGCAGCCCGCCGATGCCTAAGGCCACGTCCAGTGCGATGGATCCGGTCGGGATGATCGAGATCGGCTGACGTGTCTCGTCGCCGAGACGCATCACTGAGCCTTTGCCGTAGCTCTTTTCGATCTGGGCCATCGCCAGTTCGAGAGCCTTCTCGCGGTCGGGGGCTTGCGCCATGGTCCTCTCCTATGGTCGGTGTTCGTCTGACCGGTATCGGTCGGTTGGCGGTGACACTAGAGAAGGGCACCGACAAGTTGGCTGGCGAACGATCACCACAGTAGCCGAACAGGTGTTCGATTCAAGTTCGACACGCCGCGTGCGCCACCGATGTGGCAGCATCGGCTACCGAAAGACGTCGAGCGGCACGCCTGAGGAAAGCGGTGCGGCCGTCGGCGCCTCCCTCATGACGCGGCTCACGACAACCGGGGGCCGGATTTCCCAAGAGGGTCGCGAAACGATGGACATCTCCACCGAGTTAGCCGAAATCGCCTCCTACGGTGGCTTTTTCGCGCTAACCGTGGGTGGTGACGCGGCGGGATGGCATCCGGTCGCGCGGTCCTACGCCGACGGCTGCGCGGACCTGATCGATGCCACCGTCCAGCGCTACCGCAGCGACGACCTGCGGATCGGCGCCTCGCTCGTTCACCTCGGCCACGCCGCCAGGCTGTGGTCACCGGTGCTCGCGTGCGCGATCGCCCACGGCGTACTGCCCGACCTCGAAAACCTGCAACGCGCCGACGGTGGCGCAGAGCTGCGGCTGCCCCGACCCGTCGGAAAACCCGTCACCTCTCCCGCGGTCGAGGCGCTGTATCGCATCGTGGTGACCGAACACATGCGCCCGCTCGCCCGCGGGCTCCCGGTCAAGCTGGCACCCGCCCTGCTCGCGGGCAACATCGCCTCGGCGCTGGTCGGAGCCGGGCAGGCCCTGCTTTCGGCGCGGCCCGACCTGCGGCCGGCGATTGTGCGGACGATCCGGTTGCTGCTGGACACCGGCGTGATGGCCGGATCCGGTGTCCTGCGCGGTCCGCAGCCGGCCTTCAGGCGTCGCAGCTGCTGCCTTTTTTACCGTCTGCCCGGGGGCTCGTTGTGTGGCGACTGCGGTCTGCACCGCACGCGGCGGTAGGGCCGATCGGACGACCCGGGCCGTTTGGCGTCGCCGTGTCAGGGTATGTGGCCGGCATGTCCTCAGCCGCAACGCAATCCCTGCGCGCCATCGCCCTGGTCTGCTCATTGAAGAAAAGCCCGGCGCCGTCCAGCAGTGAACTGCTCGCCGACCAGTTGCTCGATCAGCTGCGAAGCGCGGGCGTCGAGGGTGAGAAGGTGCGGTGCGTCGACCTGACCCTGCTGCCGGGGGTCGAAGCCGACATGGGGCCGGGTGATGAGTGGCCGGCCCTGTTGAACAAGATCAAGGCGGCCGACATCGTCATTGTGTCGACGCCCACCTGGGTCGGTCACATGTCCAGCGTGGCGCAGCGCGTCCTGGAGCGCCTCGATGCCGAGCTGTCCGACACCGACGACGCGGGAAGGCCGCGGATGGTGGGCAAGGTGGCCCTGGCCGCGGTCGTCGGAAACGAGGACGGGGCGCACAAGATCGTCGCCGACCTGTTTCAGGCGCTCAACGACATCGGGTTCTCGATCGCCGCGCAAGGATGCACCTATTGGAACGGCGAGGCCATGCAGGGCACGGACTACACCGACCTGGACGACGTGCCGGAAGCCGTCGCATCCGCTACCGGCAATGCGGTCCGCAACGCCGTACACCTGGCCACGGTGTTGCGGCAGAACACCTACCCGGCATACGAATAGTTCGCCGCGCTCACCACTGTTCCCGAGGCACGTCGAAGTCCACGCACAACGCCCGCCATACGTCGCGGGGCTCGACACCCGCCTCGATGGCTTGAGCGGCCGTGCGTCCGCCGAATCTGCTCAATACGTGATCCACCAGCACGGAGGACCCGTAGGTGGCGCCAAAGCGCAGGACTACCCGTTCGTGAAACTCAGTCAGCCGCACGTCAGTCAACATACCCAGCCTGAGTCCTCGGACTGCCGAAACCGGCTACCTCCAGCTGGCCGGCAGGTCGATGATGTGGTTTGGGCAGTCCTCCTGCACCGCGATGGACATCACGTCGCGTGCGCGTTGGGCCGACATGGTCGCGCGCAACTGCATGAAGGCGTATTCGGCCGGCGCGAGTCCCTGTTCGGCGGCGGACGGATCGTCCATCAACTGGCACGCCTGGTGTTCCTCGGGACTGTCGGCGCGTGCGACGGCCGCACCGGCCAGGGTCCCCACCAGCAGGGCGGCGCCGGCGATCGTCGTGATGATCTTCATCGGGTGCCTCCCGCTGAAGCATAAATCGGCGGGGATTGTGCGTTAGTCATCCGGCCACCGCGAGCGCGTCGCGGCACACCCGGACCGGATCGGCGACGTCGGCGATGCCGGCGGCCGCCGTCCGCGCCGCCGCCCGGTAGCGGGGCGAGGACAGCACCTCGTTGACTGCGGCCACCAGCGCGTCAGCGGTCAGCGGCCGGATCAGCCGCGCGCTGCCCTGCCGCAGCACCCGGTTGGCGATCTCCCACTGATCACCGCCGCCTGGCACCACCACCAAGGGCACACCGGCGAGCAGCGTCTTGGCCACCATGCCGTGACCGCCGCCGCAGATCACCAGGTCGGCATGCGCCAACAATTCGTCCTGACGTCCCAGCCCGACCGTCGCCCACGGCGGCACCGTCAGTTCCGGTCCGTCCAACCGCGACACCAGCAGCCGCGATCCCGGCGGCAATGTCTGGCCCGGCGTCAAACACGCCAACGCGACCTCGGCGAGGCCCTCGGTCCCGATCACGGCGGTCGACGGCGCAACGACCACCACCGGCCCGGACCCGGGCGGGACCTCGAGGGTCCGGTCGGTCGGCTCGAAATGCAACGGCCCGACGACGACGGCCTCGACGGGCCAGTCGGGGCGGGGAACTTCCAGCGCTGGCAGCGTTGCGATCAGCCGCCGCAGCGGCCCGGGATCGCGCGCCGGCAGCCCGATCTCGACGCGCGAGTCCGCTCGCTGCTGCAGGCCCGTGCGCACGGATCGCGCCGTCAACGCGCGCATCGCGGCATCGCGCAGCCGGCCCCGGATGCCGGTGCCCGGTGCCAGCCCACTGCCGATCGGCGGCAGTCCTTTCGACGGCAGGTACAGCGGATGCGGGTTGAGTTCGATCCACGGGATGCCCAGCAGCTCGGCGGCCATGCCGCCGCCGGCGGTGATGACATCCGACACCACCAGGTCGGGCGCCAGGTCGCGCAGCGCCGGCACGTTGAGCACGGCCATTCGCGCGGCGCGCCGGTGAATTCTGGCCCCGGCGTCGACGTCGTCGTCGGTGGCCGCCAGCCCGTCCAGCGCGACGCCGTCGATGCCGGCGCCACGGGCGGCGTCGAGCCATTCGGCACCGGTGAACAGGGTGGGTTCGTCGCCGGCCTCGGCGAAGCGCCGGCACAGCGCAATCGCCGGGAACGAATGCCCGGGATCCGGCCCGGCGACCACGGCGACGCGCATCGTGCTCACCCTGCCACAGCGCCCGATTGCCACGCGCCTACGCTGACCAGATGACCGAGCTAACTGGCACAGCCGTCGCGAACACGCGCACGGTAGAGACTTTTCTGAACGCCCTGCAGGACGCGGACTTCGAAACCGTCGAAGCGTCATTCGACGACAACCTCGTCTACGAGAATGTCGGACTGTCGAGGGTCCGCGGCGGTCGCCGAACAGCGAAACTGCTGCGCCGCATGGAAGGTCGCATCGGGTTCGAGGTCAAGATCCACCGTATCGCCGCAGACGGCGCCGCGGTGCTCACCGAACGCACCGACGTGCTGATCCTCGGACCACTACGGCTGCAGTTCTGGGCCTGCGGGATCTTTGAGGTCCACAACGGGCGGATCACGCTGTGGCGCGACTACGTCGACGTGTTCGACATGACTAAGGCGCTGCTGCGCGGTCTGGCCGCATTGGCGATACCGTCGCTCAGACAGACTCTCTGATCTGTCCGCGTCGCCCGATCACTGATGGCGCGGCAATCCGCCGAGTTCGTCGAACGCCTGCGCCCAGCCAACCAGGCGATCCGTCGCGTCGGCCAGTTCGGCGCGATACTGCTGCGACGTGGCGGATCCGTCGCCGTTCGCCGAGGACACCAATTGCGCTGCCGCGGTGACCATTTCGTTGTACTGGCGGACGCCGGCGCTGAGCTGGGCGGTGAACGCGTTGATGGTGGGCACCAGATACGACCGCGATCCTTCGCTGGCCTGCGCCGCCCGCTCCATCGACACCACCTGCGCGGCGGTGGACGCCATGGCCGCCGAGGTCCTGGTAGCCGCCGCGGTCAGGTCCCGGATCTCGGCGGCCGGCAGCATCGCGCCCCGCTCGATCACGGCCACCAGCGACGTAAATCCGCGCTCCGAGGCACCCAGTGCGTACATCGCAGGCCGCGCCGCCGAACCCGGCGGCGGCAGTCGGCGCACGCCGACAGTGGCCGGCGCCGGCAACGGATCGGATCGTAGCCAGCGATAGCGCATGAGCAACAGCGTCGCCGGGATGGCCATGAAAACCGCGATGCCTCCGGTGATTTCCAGCAGCAATGCGAACCATCCCCAGGCGGCGAGCAGCATCGTCACCGCCGCCCAGAACACGCACCCGGCGCTGAAGATCAGGCCCCACCGAAGCGCGCGGCGCCGGCGACGCAGCTGGCGTGCGCGCGGATCCGCGATCGCGCTGATCCGGCGGGCCACCAGGTCCGAGAGGTCGGCCGCGGTCGCCAGCCCGCGGTGCACCAGTGCACGCCACGCGCCGGGCTGTGTCGCTTTCACGGCCACGACGCTCCGACTACTGGCCAAGCGGTTTCTCGGTGACCGAGCCGCCCGCGCTTTCGGCGGGCGCAGGAGTGGCGGCGGTGGTCCCCGCGGCCGGCGTCCCACCGGTCGGCAGGGCGTCGCCACGCATCGAGGCGCGAATCTGCTCCAGCCGGGAATGGCCGGCCATCTGGACGCCGGCCTGCTCGACCTCGAGCATCCGGCCCTGCACCGAGCCCTGCGCGAGCTCGGCGGCCCCGATCGCGTTGGCATACCTCCGCTCGATCTTGTCGCGCACCTCGTCGAGGCTGGGAACGTTGCCGGGAGCGGCGAGATCGCTCATCGACTGCAGCGAAGCACTTACCTGCTCCTGCATCTTGGCCTGTTCGAGCTGGCTGAGCAGCTTGGTGCGCTCGGCAATCTTCTGCTGCAGCACCATGGCATTCTGCTCGACGGCCTTCTTGGCCTGCGCGGCCGCCCCCAGCGCCTGGTCGTGCAGCGTTTTGAGGTCTTCGACGCTCTGCTCGGCGGTTACCAGCTGGGCGGCGAACGCCTCGGCGGCGTTGTTGTACTCGGTGGCTTTCGCGGCGTCACCGGCCGCGGTCGCCTGATCGGCCAGCGTCAACGCCTGCCGCACGTTGACCTGCAGCTTCTCCACGTCCGCCAGCTGACGGTTGAGGCGCATCTCCAGTTGGCGCTGATTGCCGATGACCTGCGCGGCCTGCTGGGTCAGCGCCTGATGCGTGCGTTGCGCTTCCTCGATGGCCTGCTGAATCTGGATCTTGGGGTCTGCGTGCTCGTCGATCTTGGCGTTGAACAGCGCCGTGAGGTACTTCCACGCCTTGACGAACGGATTGGCCATGACTTAGCTCCACCTTCGCTTCTTGAGGATCCGGATGGTCCCCGGATGGGCCTGAACGGGCTGTGCGCCTGTCGCTCAATTTAACGGGTCGGCGCCGATCGCCCCACCCCTTACCCGGGATCGGTCCCCGTCGCTCAGGCCAGCGCCAACGACGCGACCGGCGGGATCACGACCTTGATGCTGGTGCTGCCCGCCCCATCCGTGGGGGCGCCGACGGCCGCCTGTTCCTCGCTGGCCATCCGCTCGCCCGCGTGGGTCAGAACAGACGACAGCGGGACGTCGAGCGCATCGCAGATCGCGTTCAGCAGCTCGCTGGAAGGCTCCTTGCGGCCGCGCTCCACCTCGGACAGGTATCCAAGGCTCACCCGCGCCGAATCGGACACCTCCCGTAGCGTCCTGCCCTGTGTCGTGCGTGCCTCGCGCAGCACGTCGCCGATGACCTCGCGCACCAATGGCGGCATCCCGCCCTCCTTCGTCCAGTCAGCCCTGCGCGGCACGTACTCAGCTTGCCTCCGGCAGGTGCTCATTAGGTGAACGCCGGCAGCGGTGGTCTGGTTCCCGATCAGCGCCGCCGGAATCAGCCGGGCGTGCGGCGCACTTCCCGGATGGTCGAGACGACGTAGTCGATACCGGTGATCACGGTCAGCACGATCGCCGCGCCCATCACCACCTCCGCGGCCACCCGAAACGACCCCGCCAGGGGCAGCACGAACAATCCGATGGCCAGGACCTGCACCACGGTCTTGAGTTTGCCGCCCCAACTGGCCGGAATGACGCCGCGGCGGATCACGGCCAACCGCAGCACTGTTACCCCGAATTCGCGGGCCAGGATAACCACCGTGACCCACCACGGCAGTTCACCGAGCATCGAGAGCCCGATCAGCGCCGACCCCACCAGGGTCTTGTCCGCGATCGGATCGACGAAAGCGCCGAATTCGGTTGCCATGCCGTAGTTGCGGGCCAGCAGGCCGTCCAACCGATCGGTGATGCACGCGGCCGCGAAGATGACGAAAGCCACCACGCGGAAACCGTTTTGGTGGCCGTCCCCGGCGAACAGGGCGAGGAGGAAGATCGGCACCAGCACCAGGCGCAGCAGGGTCAGCGTATTGGCGAGGTTGGCGATGTTTGCGCGGCCTGCCACCGGACCCGTCTGCGGCTGCCCCGACACGGCAACAGAATAACGGTTGACCAGCGCAGCCGTCGCAGATGTCCATACTGTTAGCCGTGACCCAAAGTCCGCAGCGTCATCGGCCGCTGGTTCGGCGCGCGCGAACGTCGGACGTTCCCGCGATCAAGCAGTTGGTCGACACCTACGCGGGAAAGATCTTGCTGGAGAAGAACCTCGTGACGTTGTACGAGGCCGTCCAGGAATTTTGGGTGGCCGAACACGAGGGCCAGGTGGTCGGTTGCGGGGCGCTGCACGTGCTGTGGTCGGACCTGGGCGAGATTCGCACAGTGGCGGTCAGCCCGGCGCTGACCGGCCGCGGCATCGGCCATGCGATCGTCGACCGGCTGCTGGAGGTCGCCCGCGAGCTGCAGTTGAAGCGGCTGTTCGTGTTGACGTTCGAAACCGAGTTCTTCGCCAGGCACGGATTCACCGAGATCGAGGGCACGCCGGTGACGGCCGAGGTGTTCGAGGAGATGTGCCGCTCCTACGACATCGGTGTCGCCGAATTCCTGGACCTCAGCTACGTCAAGCCGAACATCCTCGGCAACTCGCGGATGCTGCTGGTGTTGTAACCCGCCGAGCGTGATCTGAGGCCGCGATTTGAGCCGATTTCTCGCCCTGCGTTCACGTTCGGCGCTATTCGGACCCGTCGTCCGAGCCGTCCGAGCCCCGGATCAATGCCAGCGTTCCGGCGAGTTCGTCGGGCTTGATCAGCACCTCGCGGGCCTTGGAACCCTCCGACGGTCCGACGATGCCGCGGGTCTCCATCAGGTCCATTAGCCGTCCGGCCTTGGCAAACCCGACGCGCAGCTTGCGCTGCAGCATCGAGGTGGAGCCGAACTGGCTGGACACCACCAGCTCGACGGCCTGCAGGAACACGTCCATGTCGTCGCCGATGTCCGGGTCGACGTCCGTGCGCTCCCCGGTGGGCTTGGCGGTGGTGACGCCCTCGGTGTACTCGGGTTCGGCCTGGTCCTTGCAGGCGGTCACGACGGCGTGGATCTCCTCGTCGGTGATGAAGGCGCCCTGCAACCGGATCGGCTTGTTGGTGCCCATCGGCAAGAACAGGCCGTCGCCCATGCCGATCAGCTTCTCCGCACCGGCCTGGTCCAGGATGACGCGGCTATCGGTCAGCGACGACGTGGCGAACGCCAGCCGCGACGGCACATTGGTCTTGATCAGACCGGTGACGACGTCCACCGACGGGCGCTGGGTCGCCAGCACCAGGTGAATGCCTGCGGCTCGGGCCTTTTGGGTGATCCGGACGATCGCGTCCTCGACGTCGCGCGGCGCCGTCATCATCAGGTCGGCCAGCTCGTCGACGATCGCCACCACGTACGGGTAGGGCCGGTATTCACGCTGGCTGCCCAGCGGCGCGGTGATGACACCGGACCGCACCTTCTCGTTGAAGTCGTCGATGTGTCGCACCCGGGACGCCTGCATGTCCTGGTAGCGCTGCTCCATCTCCTCGACCAGCCACGCCAGTGCCGCCGCCGCCTTCTTGGGTTGGGTGATGATCGGGGTGATCAGGTGAGGAATGCCCTCGTATGGCGTGAGTTCCACCATCTTGGGGTCGATCAGGATCATCCTGACCTCTTCCGGGGTGGCGCGTGCCAGCAGCGATACCAGCATCGAGTTGACGAAGCTGGACTTACCCGATCCGGTGGAACCGGCCACCAGCAGGTGCGGCATCTTGGACAGGTTGGCCGAGATGAAGTCGCCCTCGATGTCCTTGCCCAGCCCGATCACCAGCGGGTGGTGATCGCGCCGGGTCGACGGGGCGGTCAGTACGTCGGCCAGCCGCACCATTTCCCGGTCGGTGTTGGGCACCTCGATGCCCACGGCCGACTTGCCAGGGATCGGCGCCAGCATGCGCACGCTCTCGGTGGCCACCGCGTAGGCGATGTTCTTTTGCAGCGCGGTGATCTTCTCGACCTTCACGCCCGGTCCCAGCTCGACCTCGTACCTGGTGACGGTCGGCCCGCGGGTGCATCCGGTTACGGCGGCGTCGACCTTGAACTGGGTCAGCACCTCGGTGATGGCGTCGGCCATGACGTTGTTCGCGGCGCTGCGTTTCTTGGGCGGATCGCCCGCCACCAACAGGCTGAGCGAGGGCAGCGTGTAGGGCCCCTCGACGATGCGGTCCAGTTCCACAGTGTCGTGCTTGCCCGCCGACCGTCCACGCTTGCGGCTCCGCAAGGCCGGCAGGGCGGACTGGACGGCGGGTTCGGGCATGGTCGGAATGTCGTCCTGCAGCGCGGCCTGGGCATCGTCGTCCGGCGACCATGCCGGCGGCTCGTCCTCGGGGATCGAAGACGCGTCGTCGTAGTAGTTGTCCGCTTCGGCGCCGTCGTCGAACTCGTCCGCGTAGTCGTACGGCTCGTCGTCGCCGACCAGCCGGGTGCCGAACATGGCGCGAACCGCGTCGGGCAACTCCCGGATGGTGGTCCCGGTCAGCAGCAACAGACCGAACATGAACCCGATGAACAACAACGGCGCGGCGATCCAGGGCGTCAGCCCGTCCGAAAGCGGGCCGCCGATGGCGAATCCGATGAAACCGGCCGCGCGGCGGCGCGCTTCCGGGTCCCCCGGCGACCCGGACCACAGGTGGCGCAAACCGAGTACCGACAGCGTGATCAGGCTGGTGCCCAGGATCAGCCGGGGGCGCACATCCGGGTCGGGTTCGGTGCGCATCAGGGTCACCGCCACCGCGGCGGTGGCGACCGGCAGCGCCAGCACACCAGCACCGATGAAGGTCCGCAGCAGCGTGTCGACCCAGGTGCCGACTGGTCCGGCGGCGTGAAACCACGAACTCGCGGCGACCACCACGGAAAAGCCCAGCAACAGCAGCGCGATGCCGTCGCGGCGATGCCCGGGATCGATGTCGTGGGCCCGCCCGATGGAGCGAGCCGCGCCACCGGTCCCCCGGGCGGCCATCAGCCAGACCGCGCGCATGGCGCGACCGCAGGTCAGGCCGGCCCCGACCAGCGGCGCGTGATTGCGCCGCCTGGCGGCCGGTTTCCTGACCTTCTTGCGGGGCGCCGCCGGCCGAGCACCCCGGTTTCCGGTGGCGCGTGAAGTGGCCTTTGACCTGCTCGTTCGGCTTCTGGAGCGGGCGGCGGTCTTACTGGGCATGACGGCAAGAGTAGTCGCAACGACATCATCTACACCACCCGCCACACTGGTAACGGTGTGGCTTGTCAGGCATGGTGCTATTCGGGTGCGAAATCGCGTGAGTAGGGTGACATTCGGTTGCGAGAAGCCGTGCTCACCCCCACAGCGCCCCAGGAGGCCATCAATGCCCGCCGTCGTTGTCGTCGCCACCCTGACTGTCAAACCTGAGTCGGTAGACACCGTTCGTGACATCCTCACGCGGGCGGTCGAAGAAGTGCACGACGAGCCGGGTTGCCAGGTGTATTCGCTACACCAGTCGGGCGAGACCTTCGTCTTCGTCGAGCAGTGGGCCGACGCCGAGGCGCTCAAGGCGCACAGCACCGCGCCGGCGGTCACCAAGATGTTCACCGCGGCCGGTGAGCACCTGGCCGGTGCCCCCGACATCAAGATGCTGCAGCCGGTCCCGGCGGGCGATCCGGCCAAAGGACAGTTGCGGCCCTGATGGCCCGCTCGCCGGTAGGCCCGCTGAAGGGCAAGGTCGCCTTCATCACCGGCGCCGCCCGCGGGCAGGGCCGCGCGCACGCGGTGCGGCTGGCGGCCGACGGCGCCGACATCATCGCCGTCGACCTGTGCGACCAGATCGCCAGCGTCCCCTACTCGCTGGCCACACCCGAAGACCTGGCCGCCACCGTGAAGCTGGTGCAAGACACCGGCGCTCGCATCGTGGCCGCTCGTGGCGACGTCCGCGACCGTGAATCGCTGGCGGCCGCCTTGCAGGCGGGCCTGGACGAGTTCGGCCGCCTGGACATCGTGGTGGCCAACGCCGGTATCGCACCCATGCAATCCGGTGACGACGGCTGGCACGACGTCATCAACGTCAACCTCACCGGCGTGTACCACACCATCAAGGTCGCGATACCCACGATGGTCAAGCAGGGCACCGGCGGGTCGATCGTGCTGATCAGTTCGAGCGCGGGGCTGGCCGGGGTCGGCAGCCCGGATCCCGGTTCCGTCGGCTACGCCGCCGCCAAGCACGGGGTGGTCGGGCTGATGCGGGTCTACGCGAATCTACTTGCCGGGCAAATGATTCGGGTCAATTCGATTCACCCGTCCGGCGTCGAGACTCCGATGATCAACAACGAGTTCACCCGGGAGTGGCTGGCCAAGATGGCCGCCGCGACCCAGACACCGGGCGCCATGGGCAACGCCATGCCGGTGGAGGTGCTGGACGTCGAGGACATCGCCAATGCGGTGGCGTGGCTGGTGTCGGACCAGGCGCGCTACATCACCGGTGTCACCCTGCCCGTCGACGCGGGATTCTTGAACAAGTAATCGCCATGGCACGGAACCCGGTTGCGCAGACAGCTTTTGGCCCGATGGTGCTGGCCGCCGTCGAACAGAACGAGCCTGCAGGCCGCCGCCTGGTCGACGACGACCTCGCCGAACTGTTTCTGCCCGCACCGCTGCGGTGGCTCGTCGGGGCGACCCGGTTCGCGCCAATTCGCCGGCTGATGATCCGCGGCTCGGAGTTCACCGGCCCGGGATTGTGGGCGAATCTGGCCTGCCGCAAGCGCTTCATCGCCGACAAGCTCACGGAGTCGCTCGACGACATCGACGCCGTCGTCATCCTCGGAGCGGGCCTGGACACCCGCGCCTACCTGCTGACGCGGCGGGTGCGCATCCCCGTGTTCGAGGTCGATCTGCCGGTGAACGTCGCCAGGAAATTCAAAACGGTCCGCCGGGTGCTCGGCGAGCCGCCACTGTCGGTTCGGTTGGTGGCGTTGAACCTTGAGCACGACGACCTGCTCACGTCGCTGGCCGAGCACGGTTATCGCACCGACTACCGGGTGTTCTTCATCTGCGAAGGCGTCACCCAATACCTCTCTGAGGCGACGGTCCGGCGCACGCTGGACGGGTTGCGCGCGACCGCACCCGGCAGCCGTTTGGTGTTCACCTACGTCCGTAGCGATTTCATCGATGGCACCAACCGGTATGGCACCCGCACGCTGTACCGCAATGTGCGCCAGCGCCGGCAACTATGGCAGTTCGGCTTGGAGCCCGACGAAGTCGCGGCGTTTCTCGACGAGTACGGCTGGCGGCTGGTGGAGCAGGCCGGTCCCGACGAGCTCGCCCATCGGTATGTCGAGCCCACCGGCCGCAAACTCAAAGCGTCGCAACTGGAGTGGTCGGCCTACGCCGAGAAGATCTGACGGAGTCGCAGACCTGATGATGGCGACCCTGCCCACAACGGGAGGTGCGTCCATTCGCCCGGCTCGGACGATGCGGCGACCCGCTGCGCCCGGCCTGGACGATGCGGCGACCCGCTGCGCCCGGCTACGCAGCGCTTGCGATCGCCGCGGCCGCGCTTGCGATCGCCGCGGCCGCGCTTGCGATCGCCGCGGGCGCGCTCGTGATCGCCACTAAACCTCGATGACCGTTGGCACGATCATCGGCTGCCTTCGGTAGGTTTCGCCCACCCATTTCCCCACGGTCCGCCGCACGCCCTGGGCGATGCGACTCGGATCGGTGATGTTTTCCGCCTGCAGCGCTTCCAGCTCGGCCTCCACCCTGCGCACCGCGGGCTCGAGGGCCTTGGGGTCCTCGGAGAATCCGCGCGAATGCAGGTGCGGCGGGCCGACCGGACGCCCGGTACCGCGCGCGACCACCACGGTTACCGCCACGAAGCCCGACGAGAGAATGAGCCGCTCACCCAAGGTGATGTCGCCGACGTCGCCGTTGATCAGCCCATCGACGAACATCTTGCCGACCGGCACCGCGCCCGCGATCGAGGCCTTGCCCGCGACCAGGTCAACGCTCACCCCGTTTTCGGCCAGCAGGATCGACTCCTCCGGCACGCCGGTGCGGGCCGCAAGTTTGGCGTTGGCACGCAGCATGCGCCACGTCCCGTGCACGGGCATAACGTGACGCGGCCGAATACCGTTGTACAGGAACAACAGTTCCCCCGCGTACGCGTGACCCGAAACATGCACGCGCGCTTGGGCATTGGTGACGACGCGCGCGCCGATCTTGGCGAGCTCGTCGATGACGCCGTAGACCGCTTCCTCGTTGCCCGGGATCAGCGATGACGCCAACACCACCAGGTCACCCGCGGTCAGCGTGATGCTGCGGTGTTCCCCGCGCGACATCCGCGACAACGCCGACATCGGTTCGCCCTGGGTGCCGGTGGTGATCAGCACCACCCGGTCGGGGGGCATCATCTCGGCGGCGCCGATGTCGATCACGTCCGAGTCGGCCACCCGCAGGAATCCGAGTTCCCGGGCGATCCCCATGTTGCGCACCATGGATCGGCCGACGAACGAAACCCGGCGACCCAACGCTACTGCGGCATCGATGATTTGCTGCACCCGGTCCACGTTGGAGGCGAAGCACGCCACGATGACCCGGCCGTCGGCACCGCGGATCAAACGGTGCAGCGTCGGGCCCACTTCGCTTTCCGACGGCCCGACGCCGGGATGCTCGGAATTTGTTGAGTCGCAAAGGAACAGATCCACGCCGGCGTCGCCGAGCCGGGACATGCCGGGTAGGTCGGTCGGGCGGCCGTCCAGAGGAAGCTGGTCGAGCTTGATGTCACCGGTGTGCAGCACCGTCCCCGCCCCGGTGTGCACGGCGATCGCCAGCGCGTCGGGAATGGAGTGGTTGACGGCGAAGTACTGGCATTCGAACACGCCGTGACTGCTCTTCTGGCCCTCGGCGACCTCAACGAACACCGGTTTGAGGCGGTGCTCGCGGCACTTCGCCGCGACCAACGCGAGCGTGAACTTGGAACCGACTACCGGGATGTCGGGGCGCAGCTTGAGCAGGAACGGAATGCCGCCGATGTGGTCCTCGTGGGCGTGGGTAAGCACCAGCGCCTCGATGTCGTCGAGTCGGTCCTCGATATGACGCAGATCCGGCAGGATCAGGTCGACCCCGGGCTCGTCATGGGTGGGGAACATCACACCGCAGTCGATGATCAACAGCCGGCCCAAGTGCTCGAAAACCGTCAAGTTACGGCCGATTTCGCTGATGCCACCAAGCGCAGTGACCCGCAACCCTCCCGTGGCCAAAGGGCCTGGCGGGGCGAGGTCTACATCCACTTCCGGGAAACTCCTTGGGTCACCGCAGCACCGAGGCCGCACGCATGTCGGCGGTCAACTCGTCGAGTTGCTCTGGCGTCGCGGGCATTTGGGGCAACCGCGGATCGCCGACGTCGATACCTTGCAGACGCAGGGCCGCCTTGGACAGCGTCACCCCGCCCAGGCGGGCCATCGCATCACACAGCGGGGAGACGGTGCCGTTGATCTTGCGGGCGGTGGCGATGTCCCCGGAGCTGAATGCGGATAACATTTGCCGCAGCTGTCCGGCGGCCACGTGAGAAATCACGCTGATGAATCCGGTGGCGCCCATGGCCAGCCACGGCAGGTTCAGCGCATCGTCGCCCGAGTAGTAGGCCAGGCCCGTCTCGGCGATGATCTGCCCACCGCTGTGCAGGTCGGCCTTCGCGTCCTTGATTCCGACGATGTTCGGATGGGCGGCCAGCTCACGGATCGTCTCGGGCTGGATGGGTATCACCGAACGCGGCGGGATGTCGTAGAGCACCACCGGCAGCTCGGTCGCGTCGGCGACGGCGGTGAAGTGGGCGATCAGCCCGCTCTGGGGTGGCTTCGAGTAGTAGGGCGTGACCACCAGCAGCCCGTGGGCGCCCTCGGCCGCGCAGGCCTTGGCCAGCCGCACGCTGTGCGCGGTGTCATAGGTGCCCGCGCCGGCGACGACGTGGGCCCGGTCGCCGACCGCCTCGAGCACTACGCGCAGCAGCTCAAGCTTCTCGTCATCCGTGGTTGTCGGCGATTCGCCGGTGGTACCGGAGACCACCAGCCCATCACAGCCCGCGTCGATCAGGTGATTGGCCAGCTGTGCGGCAGCGGCGGTGTCAACGGAGCCGTCGTGGCCAAACGGTGTGACCATGGCGGTCAGCAAGGTCCCCAACCGTGCTGGGGCGTCGAATCCGACCGTGCTCACGGTGTTCAGGTTACCTGGCGCCGGCAAGGCAATTAGCATCCATGTAGCTGCGCGCCGGCGCGTCAGGCTTCGGTCGCCAGTGGGCTGGTCGCGACCTCCGAGCCGTCGGCCAGGGTGGAGATCTCGAAGTCGGCGAACACCGCGGGCGCCACCCCCGTCAGCTGGCGCAAGCACTCGATGGCGAGCCGCCGAATTTCGACGTCGGCGTGCTCGCTGGCGCGCATCGCGATGAAGTGGCGCCACGCTCGGTAGTTGCCGGTGACGACGATGCGGGTTTCAGTCGCGTTCGGCAGCACGGCGCGGGCGGCCTGGCGGGCCTGCTTGCGACGCAACACCCCTAGCTTTTCGCCGGGCTCCCCCACCATGAACTTCGCTTCCAGCTTCGTCAGCAACTCGGCGTAGGTGGCGCGGCTGGCGTCGGCCGCGGCAGCCAGGATCTGCTGCAGTTCCGCATCGTCTTCCATGCCCGGCGGCACGACGACGTGCGATTCCCTCTCGGGGACGTAGCGCTGCGACAGCTGCGAATAGGAGAAGTGCCGATGCCGAATCAGCTCGTGGGTGCACGACCGCGAGATGCCGGTGATGTAAAAAGACACACTCGCGTGTTCGAGGACCGAGAAGTGGCCGACGTCGATGATGTGCTTGATGTAGCCGGCGTTGGTCGCGGTCCTGGGGTTGGGTTTCGACCAGCTCTGGTAGCAGGCGCGCCCGGCGAACTCGACCAGCGCGGGCCCACCGTCGGCGTCGGTGTCCCACGGCACATCGGGGGGCGCCAAGAAGTCGGTCTTGGCGATCAGTTGCACGCGCAGCGGCGCGATCTCGGCCACGGCGCTCACCTTAAAGCGTGCCGACCGGATCGGCGCCTCTGACCCGCTTGGCCGCCGCGTGCAGCTCGCCGGACAGATCACCGCGACCGGCGACGCTGAAACCGCCTAGGCCCAGCCAGGACGCCATGGACGCCAGCTCACCGGCCAGCGCCGCGGCGACGCCTTGCCGTGGGGCGCGGCCGGCAAGATGAGCCTCGCCGAAGGCACCGAGGACTTGCAGCCTGTTGGCGGCGCGGTCGGCCTTGAGGTCGACGCGCGCCACCAATCGTCCGTCCATGAGCAGCGGCCACACGTAGTAGCCGTATTGCCGCTTGGCTGCGGGGGTGTAAATCTCTATGCGGTAATGGAATTCGAATAGTCGCTCGACGCGCGGGCGGAAGAATATGAGCGGGTCGAACGGGCACAGCAACGCGGTGCCGCGGTCGGTGCGGGGCACCGTGCGGCCCGCCCGCAGATAGGCCGGTGCGGACCAGCCGTCGACGTCGACGGGCTCGATGTCGCCACCGGCTTCCAATGCGGCGAGCGCCGGTTTGACCTGTTGGGCCGACAGCCGAAAGTAGTCGCGGATGTCGGCCTCGGTGCCCACGCCCAGCGCGGTGGCCGCCCGCAGCGTCAGTTCGCGGATCGCCTCGTCGTCGTCGACCTCGCGGGCCAGCACGCTGGCCGGCAGTACCCGTTCGACCAGGTCGTAGTGGCGAGCGAAGCCCACGCGGGTGGCAGTGGTGAGCACCCCGGCGGAGAACAACGCCTCGGCGACCCACTTGGTGTCGCTGCGCGTCCACCAGGTGCCCTTCTTCCGGCGCGGTTCGGCGGCCAGGTGCGCTTCGATCTGGCCCGCCGTGCTCGGTCCGAGCTCGGCGATGGCGGCGATGATCTCGTCGGCCAGCCGCGGGTTGGCCTTGACGATGTGGGTGCCCCACCGGCCATGCCGGTACTGGCGCATCCGCCAGCGCAACAGGGGCCAGTCCTCGACGGCCATCAGCGCGGCCTCGTGCGCCCAGTACTCCGCCAGCAGCCGCGACGACCGGGGCCCCCAGGCGGCCCGGTCGAGCACGTCACGGTCGTAGGGGCCGAGCCGGCTGAACACCGGAGCGTAGTGTGCCCGCACCGCCACCGAGACCGAATCCAGTTGCAGCACTTGGATCCTGGAGATGAGCCGCTTGAGGTGTGCCCGGGTGATCTCAGCTTGGGGCCGGGGGTCGGTAAATCCTTGGGCCGCAACGGCTATCCGCCGAGCTTGGGCTGCCGATAGCCTGCGAGTCGACACGGCGCCGAGAATACCGGTCGTGTCCGACGTGCTGCCTTACGACGCTGAGCCCGCGCTGACTTTCTCGTCCGAGAGCACCGCAGAGTCCGCCTCGGACGCATTCTGTTGTTCTTCGTAGGCACACTCGAGAGCGTCCGGAACTGTTTCCAGGTCGCGGTATACGCCCATCAGTTGCTCGAGAATCCTGATCCGTTGCCGACTCGCCTCTTCCACGGCCCGGCGAGCCTCGTCACGATCCCGGTCCGCCCTCTGCTTCGCCTCCGCGAGGAGCCGCTCACGCGCCTGCTGGGCGTCTTCGCGCAGGCCGGTCAACTCGGCCTCGAGCTTTTCCTTGGTCTTCTGATACTCGGCTTCCATGGCTTGCCGCTGCGCGGCCATGTCCGACAGCATCTGCTCACGCTTCCGCGCAGTTTCCTCGGCCTCGGCCTCGGCCGCCGCGATCAGCGCATCCGCTTCGGCCCGTGCCTCGGCCTGCATCTCGGCCACCTCGTCGACCGCGCGGCTCAGCATTTTCGCCAGCCGCTGCTGCACCGCGTGCGGCGCTGGCGAGGTGTCCGTCAGCACGGCGACTTCCTTGCGCAGCGCGGCCGTTTGATCGCCGGATTCCTGCAGGCGGGCCCGTAGGCTCTCGACGTCGGCAAGCAGCAGCTGCTGCTTGGTGGTCAGCATCTCGATGTGGGCGTCGACCGCGGCCGCGTCGTAGCCCATGAATTTTCGAGAGAACGTCTTCACGGGTTCGGTTTGCACTGCCAGTTCCCCCTTCTCTCCAAACGCCTGGTTGACCCCACCGACGACCCCGAGTCCGAGTATGTCAGGTCAGGCCGAGGGCGCTAACGGGTGCGTGGCGGGCCGACGATAGCTGTGGAAGCGATACCGCAGCCCCGAACGGCTGGCCTGCCACTCCCCCGTTTCACCTACCCAAGTGTCGTCCAGCGTCGGCGCCACCGCATCGTCGTCATCGCGCCGCAAATCGATTTCGATCTCGGTGACCTCGCAGCGGGTTGCGTACGGCAACGCCAGCAAATAAATCTGTTCGCCGCCGATGACCCAGGTCTCGGGGCCGCCCTCGACATGGGCGAGGGCTTCCTCCAGGGTGCCGGCCACCCGCGCGCCGTCGGCGACGAAACCGGGGTCTCGGGACAGGACGACGTTGTGACGGCCCGGCAGGGGGCGCACCTTCGCCGGCAACGAATCCCACGTCCGCCTGCCCATGATCACCGGGTGCCCCAGCGTCACCTCCTTGAACCGGATGAGATCTTCCGGCACTTTCCAGGGGATGTCGCCACCGCGCCCGATGACGCCGGAGGTCGACTGAGCCCACACCAGGCCCACCTCGGTCATACGCGCTACTCCTTGATCCCAGCTTGCAGGGCGCCCGAGCCGGCGTCGTCGCCGGCGCGCTTCATACAGCGACTGGGGCTTTGATCGCCGGGTGGGGGTCGTAGTTCTTTACGACAACGTCGTCGTAGGTGTAATCGAAAATCGAATCCCGCGCGCCCAGAACGAGTTCCGGGTATGGCCGGGGGTTGCGACTCAGTTGCAGCCGCACCTGCTCGACATGGTTGTCGTAGATGTGGCAATCCCCGCCCGTCCACACGAACTCGCCGACCGCGAGGCCGGATTGGGCGGCCATCATGTGCGTCAGCAGCGCGTAGCTGGCGATGTTGAACGGCACACCCAGGAACAGGTCGGCGCTGCGCTGGTAGAGCTGGCAGCTCAGCCGCCCGTCGGCCACGTAGAACTGAAAGAAGGCATGACACGGCGGCAGCGCCATCTGCGGGATGTCGCCGACGTTCCACGCGGACACGATGATGCGCCGCGAGTCGGGGTCGGTGCGCAGCAGGTCCAGAGCCGCGCTGATCTGATCGACGTGCTCGCCCGACGGCGTCGGCCAGGACCGCCATTGCACACCATAGATCGGTCCGAGATCGCCTGTGCTGCTTGCCCATTCATCCCAAATGGTAACGCCGTGCTCGTGCAGCCAGGCGACGTTGGAATCGCCGCGCAGGAACCACAGCAATTCGTAGATGACCGACTTGAGGTGCACCTTCTTGGTGGTGAGCAGCGGGAACCCGGCCGACAGGTCATAGCGCAGTTGCTGACCGAACAGGCTGCGCGTCCCGGTGCCGGTGCGGTCGGATTTGGCCGTTCCCTTGTCGAGCACCAAGCGGAGCAAATCTTCGTAGGGGGTCGGGACCGGCACGCCGTCAGCTTAGCGGCGATCGCAAGCGCGGCGTCGCCGGGCGCGGCGGGTCGGCGCCGACGAATTAGCGGCGATCGCAAGCGCGGCGTCGCCGGGCGCGGCGGGTCGGCGCCGATGAATTTGGGTCTAGGCGCGCGGAGTAGAACGGGTGGCATGCCGAACATCATCGACGTCGTCACCACACCCGACGGCACCTGCACGGTGCACCTGTTCACCCCCGACGGCCCAGACTCGCAAGTCCCATGGCCCGGCGTAGTGATGTATCCCGACGCCGGCGGCGTGCGTGACACGTTCGAGCAGATGGCCGCCAAGCTGGCCGGGTTCGGTTACGCCGTGCTGCTTCCGGATGTCTACTACCGCACCACCGACTGGGCGCCGTTCGACATGGCCACGGTCTTCAGCGACTCGAAAGAACGCGCACGCCTGTTCTCGATGATCGGCAGCGTCACCCCGGACCGGATGGCCACCGACGCCGGCGCGTTCTTCGACTATCTCGCCGCCCGACCCGAGGTGGCCGGCGAGCGATTCGGGGTGTGCGGCTACTGCATGGGCGGCCGGACGTCGCTGATGGTGGCCGGGCGGGTGCCCGACCGGGTGGCCGCGGCGGCCTCCTTCCACGGCGGCGGCCTGGTCACCGACACCGACGACAGCCCGCACCTGCTCGCCGACCGGATGAGCGCCACGGTTTACGTGGGCGGCGCTAAGGACGACGCGTCGTTCACCGCCGAAGACGCCGAACAGCTCGACAAAGCACTGACGGCGGCCGGTGTCGAGCACACCATCGAGTGGTATCCGGCGGGGCATGGATTCGCGGTGCCGGACAACGCGCCGTACGACGTCGCCGCGGCAGAGCGGCATTGGGAGGCGATCGCGGAGGTGTTCGCTTCCGCGCTACCGCGTTAAGGCCGTCATCAGCAGTGTCGCGGCCACCGACACCCCGTCGGTGCGGATCGTTGCGGCCACCGACCTCGCCCTGGCGCGGGTCTGGTCGGTCAGGACCGCCGTGAGCGCGGTCGACAGCGATTCGGAGCTGGGAGCGGGACCGTCGTGCGCGGCGCCGATGCCCAGGTCGCGCACCCGGGTCGCCCAGTAGGGCTGGTCGGCCCCCTGGGGCACGACCACCTGCGGGGCGCCCGCCCGGGCGGCCGTCGTAGTGGTGCCCGCCCCGCCGTGGTGCACGACGGCGGCCACCCGCCCGAACAGAGCCTGGTGGTTGACCTCCCCGACAGCGAAACAGTCGTCCCGGTCGTCGATCGGGTCCAAGCCGGCCCAGCCGTGCCGGCGCAGTTCCTCCTCGGACGGCATCGCCCCCGTGTTCATCGCCCGCAGTGATTCGCCGAACGGCAGCAGCGGCATTCCGACCCCGGCCAGCAGCTCAACGAATTCGGCGTCCGGCGGCGCGCTGACCCGCGCGTCGACGCCGAGCGCGCGCAAATGCACCGCGAGCGCGGCGAGCGGCTCGACGCCTCCTCGCGAGTCGTACGCCGACAGCAACACTTGCATTCGCCAGCTCCGAAAGACGTGTGGTCGGCAAGCTCTATCGTCGGCGGGGCGTTGGTGCGCATCGCCGGAAGGGTCAGAAAGCCGGCAGGTCCACCAATTCGGCCAGTCGGGCGCGGTGACGGTAGCCGGTGCCGAACGCCAGCTGGTCGCTCTTGGCCCGCTTGAGGTACAGGTGCGCGGGATATTCCCAGGTCATACCGATGCCACCGTGCAGCTGTATGCACTCTTCGGCGGCGTGCACGGCGACCTCGCCGCAGTAGGCCTGGGCGATCGCCGCCGCGGCGTCCGCGTCCTCGGCGCCCCGCGCGCAGGTGTCGGCCGCGTAGCGCGCCGCGGCGGTAGCCGCGCCGACCTCGAACCACAGATCCGCCAGCCGGTGCTTGATCGCCTGGTACGAGCCGATCGTGCGGCCGAACTGTCTGCGTTGCCTGACGTATTCCAGCGTGGTTTCGAAGCACCATTGGGCGACCCCCAGTTGCTCCGACGCCAGCAGGGCCGCCCCGGTCCGGATGGCTTCGGCGATTGGCTGGTCACCCGCCCCGACCCGGGACGACGGCGATCCCGAAAACGACACGGCGGCAAGGGGTCTGGTCATATCCAGCAAAAGCAGCGGTGAAATCCGCACCCCCGCGGCGTCGCGGGCCACGGTGTGCAGCTCGAGCCCCTCACGACCGGCGACCGGCACCACCAGCACATCGGCGACGTCGGCACCGGCCACGCTGCTGACGGACCCACTGAGTCCGTCGGCTTCGGCGCTGACCGCGGTAACCGGGTCGCCCGGGGCGCTGGACAGCGGGACCACCAACGCCGCGGTCAGCTCGCCGCGGGCCAGAGCCGGCACGGTCGCTGTGTCACCGGCACGCAGCAACGCGATCGTCGCCAGGACCGCGCTGGACAAATACGGCACCGGCGCAACGGCCCGGCCGATCTCCTCCATCACCACGGCGGCCTCGCGGACGCTCGCGTCGGCGCCACCCAGCGACTCGGGAACCAGCAGGCCCGCCACGCCCAGTTCGGTGGCCAGCGTGTGCCACACGCCCGAAAAGTCTTGTGGTTGCTGGTCATAGAGGCCCATCACCGATTCGGATGGGCACCGCTGGGCGAACAGCTGCCGGACGCCGACCCGCAATGCGTCTTCGGTGTCGGAGTACAGCAGGTCGGCGGTGTGCTCGCTCATCGGGGGAGATCCTTCCAGGCGGCGTCTTTGTCGACACGATGTTCACCCGGCAGGCCAAGGATCCGCTCGGAAATGGTATTGCGCAGGATTTCTGACGTACCGCCCTCGATCGAATTGCCGCGCGCGCGCAGGTAGCGGTAGCCGGGCCCGCGACCGACCAGGTCGACCGTCTCGGGTCTGCGCATGGTCCAGTCATCGTAGAGCAGCGCTGCTTCGCCGTGCAGCTCGATCTCGAAGCCCGAAATCGCTTGTGCCAACTTGGCGAACGCCACCTTCATACCGGCACCTTCGGGGCCGGGCTGACCGGTGGCCGCCTGTTGCCGCAACCGTTCGCCGGCCAGCCGAAGGACCTCCGCCTCGACCCACAGCCGCATCAGCTGGTCGTGCATGGCGGGGTTGCGCAGCGCCGGCTCGTCGCGCCAGGCCGCGGTGACCTTGCCGATGTGGCCACCTTCCCGTGGCACCCCGGCGCGCGAGCCGATGGCGACGCGTTCGTTGTTGAGGGTGGTGGTGGCGACCCGCCAGCCACCGCCCTCCGGGCCGAGCCGATTGGCATCGGGCACCCGGATGTCGGTGAGGAACACCTCGTTGAATTCGGCCTCACCGGTGATCTGACGCAACGGCCGGATCTCGACACCGGGTTGCGTCATGTCGCAGAGAAAATAAGTCAGGCCATGGTGTTTGGGCACCGACGGATCGGTCCGTGCGACCAGGATGGCCATCTGCGCGTGCTGCGCCTGCGACGTCCACACCTTCTGCCCGTTGATAATCCAATCTTCAGGGTTATGCGCGTCGCGCACCGCACGGGTGGCAACCCCGGCCAGATCGGACCCGGCGCCCGGCTCGCTGAATAGCTGGCAGTAGATCTGTTCGCCGGTGAACAACGGGCGCAGAAACTTTCGCTTCTGCTCGTCGGTGCCGAACGCCGCGATCGTCGGCGCCGCCATGCCCATGCCGATGTAATTCTTGCGGGTCCCGCCCACCGGTGCACCGGCGGCGGCCAGCCGGGCATCGACTCGCTCCTGAGCGGTGCGCGGCAGATCCAGCCCGCCGAAACCGTGCGGCAGGTGCACCCAGGCCAGGCCCGCATCATATTGCGCGCCAAGGAAATCCCGCGGATCGCTGGTGACCGGATCGTGTTCGTCGAGCAGTGCCTGAACCCGTGCGTCCAGGTCGGCCGTATCGACGGCGGTCATTGCCCGCCGCCGGGTGCGGACTGGAATCCCTGTGCGGCGCCGAGCAGCAGGCCACCGTCGATCACCATGGCCTCGCCGGTGATCCAGCTCGCCGCGTCGGAGACCAGGAAGGCGACGGCGGCGGCCACGTCGACGGGCTCCCCGATGCGCCCGAGCGCGATTGACGACGCCAGCGGGTCCTCGTTTCCCTTCCACAGCGCCTCGGCCAGCCGGGTGCGCACCACACCCGGGCAGATGGCGTTGACCCTGACGCGCGGCGAGAGTTCCAGCGCCAGTTGCTTGGTGACGTGGATCAGCGCGGCCTTGGTGGCGTTGTACATGCCCATCGCCGGGGATTGATGCATGCCCCCGATGGAGGCCGTGTTGACGATCGTCCCGCCGTGCTCACCCATCCACGATTTGACGACGAGCGAGGTCCACAGCAGCGGCGCCCACAAGTTGACGTCGAAGATCTTGGTGAAACGATTGTGATCCTGATCGATCAGCGGACCGTAAGCCGGGTTGGTTCCGGCATTGTTGATCAAGATGTCGACGCTGCCGAAGCGCTCCAGCGTGAGCTCGATGCAGCGCCGCGCCGCGTCCTCGTCGACCGCGTGGGCACCCACCCCGAGGGCCTGCTTCCCCACCTGGGCGGCGGCCTCGTCGGCGGCCTCCTGCTTGCGCGCGGTGAGCACCACGTTGGCCCCCGCGACCGCCAGCTGCTGGGCTATCGAAAGGCCGATTCCGCGCGACGCGCCGGTGATGATCGCGGTCCGGCCGCTCAGATCCTGTGAGGTCATGGTGTCAGGCCTTCCGTCGCGGTGAGAGCCGCCCTGCGGCAGCGCAGACTTGGTTCGCTGCCGAATTTTATTCACGATGTTTTGGACACGTGTTGAGGTGGTACGCCACGCGCATGTTATCGAAATTGACCCTCATGAAACCGCTGGTTGTCGCAGGTGCCGTCGCCGCGGCCATCGCCGCGGCGCCCGCGGCCGCTGCTGATGTCTACCTCGCCGGACCGGCCGCCAACTCCCCCGTGCCCACGCACGTGACCTTCAAGGACGACCCGGGTGGCGGCGGCTGCGACGCTAACGGAAACTGCGGCTCGGGCGGCCAGTTCAACGGCCCCGGCGGCGGTCCGGGCGGCCAGGGCTGTGTCCCGGGCGTCGGCTGCGGCTCCGGCGGGCAGAACGCGGGCCCCGGCGGCATTCCCGGCGGACAAGGCTGTCTGCCGGGCGTCGGCTGCGGTTCCGGCCACGCCTAACCGCTAGACCCGTCGGCCTCCCGAGAGCCTGGTGATCCAGGCCCGGGAGGTTGCCGGGTCTATCACGTCGTCCAGTTCGAACGTGGTGGCCGACCGCAGCGCCTTTCCGTGCTCGTAGGCAGCGGCCACCAGGCGGTCGAACAGTCTTTGTCGCTCGACGGGACCGCCTGACTCGTCCGCGGCGGCCAGTTCCTTGCTGAACCCAAGGCGCACAGCGCCTTCCAGGCCCATCCCGCCGATTTCTCCGGTCGGCCAGGCGATGGTGAACTCCGGCGCGCGGAATGAACCGCCCGCCATCGCCATTGCGCCAAGCCCATATCCCTTGCGCAAGATGATCATTCCCAGTGGCACCGTCAGCCGCGCCCCCAGGACGAACATCCGGCCGAAGCGACGAACCGCCGCTTGAATCTCCGCGTCGGGCCCGACCATGAAGCCCGGGGTGTCGCACAGCGAGATCACCGGCAGCCTGAACGACTCGCACAAGGCCAGGAAGTCGCCGGCTTTGTCGGCGGCCTCGGCATCGATCGCGCCACCGAGGTGATGGGTGCTGTTGGCGATCAACCCGTACGGCACTCCCTCGACGCGCACGAGCGCGGTGACTATTCCGACGCCGTAGTCTCCCCTGAGCTCGAGCACCGATTCGACATCGACGATCGCCTCGATCGCCCGGTGCACGTCGTAGGCGCGTAACCGGTTCTGCGGCACCACATGCCGGGCCAGCCGCGGATCGGGCGCCGCCCAATCACCCACGGTGCCCTGAAAGTAGGACAGGTACCGCTTGGCCAGCGCGACCGCATGCGCCTCGTCGCGGGCGACCAGGCTGACCACGCCGTTGCGGCGCTGCACGCCGATCGGCCCGATCGCCTCGGGCGGATACACGCCCAGCCCGCCGCCCTCGATCATCGCCGGCCCGCCCATCCCGATGTTGGCGTCCGGCGTTGCGATGATCACGTCGCACACCCCGGCCAGCGCGGCGTTGCCGGCGAAGCAGCGGCCCGAAACGACCGATACCAGCGGCACTTTCCCGCTCAGCCCCGCCAGCATCCGGAAGGTGGGGACGTCCAGCCCGGCGGCGCCGCCGACGTCGGTGTCGCCCGGCCGCCCGCCGCCGCCCTCGGCGAACAGCACCACGGGCAGCTGCTTTCGCGCCGCGAGGTCGAATACGCGGTCGGTCTTGGCATGGTTGCGCATGCCTTGCGTACCGGCCAGCACCGTATAGTCGTACGACACCACGACGGCCTGCGCCGCGGCCCTGCCGAACCGCTCCGCGCCGATGGTCGCCAGCCCGGCGACCAGGCCGTCGGCCGGGGTGTTGACCATCAGGTCCTCCTCCGAGCGACGGCTGCGCTGCGCTGCAATGGCCAGCGCACCGTATTCCACGAAGCTGTCAGGATCGACGAGGTCGGCGATGTTCTCCCGCGCGGTGCGCCGACCTTGGTTGTGCCGCTTGGTAACCGCCCCTTGACGGCCTTCATCCAGGGTCAGCGAATGCCGATGCAAGACCTCGTCGAGGTCGGGCCGTGGCCGGTCGAGGTCCATTGTCGCCGCGAAGGATTCGCTGTCGTCGTTGCCCGTCGTGCGGGTGAAGACCAGCAGCGGGTCTCCGGTCCCGACCACCTGCCCCGGTGTCACCAGGATCCGGACGGTTCGCAGCGCGTCCGGTGCGACGAGCACGTGCTGCATCTTCATCGCTTCCAGGACAACCAATTGGCTGCCCGCGGCGTATTCGGCTCCCTCGGAGGCCACCTCGACCACGGTCCCGGCCAGCTGCGCGCGCAGCGCGTCCTCGCCGGGATAGAGCTCGACCGCGGCCACCCGCGGTTCTTGCTGGTGAGACAGCGCGGCTTGGGCCAATTCGGGCAGCTTCTCATCGAGAAATCCGGTGCTCACCCAACCGGATTCGACTCGATCGTCGCTCAGCAGCGCGCGCAGGAATCCGATGTTGGTGGGGACGCCCTCGATGCCGAACTCGGCCAGCGCGGTGCGGGCCTTGCGCACCGCCGACCGCCATGACGACCCGTGCACATCGACGATGAGCTTGGCCAGCAGCGAATCGTATTGGGGGCTTATCGCCAATCCGGTCCGGCCATACGTGTCGACGCGCACGCCCGGACCGCTCGGCGGGGAGAACACGGCGAGCGTGCCCGAAGACGGGACGACCGACAGGTCGGGGCCGAAGGTCTCCATATTGATCCGGAGTTGGACGGCGATGCCGTGGTGTGCGGCCGGCTCGCCGATGACCTCCAGCCCGTCGGAGTCGGTTCCGGCCGCCAGCCCCAGCTGGTAGAAGGATGCGCCGCCGGCGATCGCCAGCTGGACGGCCACCAGGTCGAGCCCGGTGGTTTCTTCGGTGACGGTGTGCTCGACCTGGATTCGTGGGTTGACCTCGAGGAAGACGAACTGCTCACCGGAGACCAGGAATTCGACGGTGGCGAGCCCGTGCAGGCCCACTCGGGCGCACAGCCGCACCGCCGCCTGGTGCAGGGCGCGGCGCAGCTCATCCGAAAGACCTTGAGCGGGAGCGATTTCGATGAGTTTCTGGTAGCGCCGCTGAATGCTGCAGTCTCGGTCGCCGACGGCGTGTGCGTGCGTCTGGTGCCCGGCCGGCGCGGCGACGACCTGCACCTCGATGTGGCGCGCATCGGTGAGCAGCGCCTCGGCGAACAGCGCGGGATCGCCGAACCCCAGCTGGGCTTCGGCGGCGCAGCGCTGATAAGCGTCATCGATCTGATCGGCGTTGTGCACCTTGCGCATTCCGCGCCCTCCGCCACCTGCGATGGCCTTGATCATGATGCCGCCAGCCTGCTCGGCGAAGAATGCCCTGATGTCCTCGACGCTGCTGGGCCCCTCGGTAGCCGGTAGCACCGGCACCCCGGCGGCGATCGCGGCGCCACGTGCCGATGTCTTGTTGCCGAGCAGCTCGAGCACCCGGGCGTCTGGTCCCACGAACCTGTAGCCGCCCGTCGCGCAGGCCTCGGCGAATTCGGCCTTCTCGCTGAGGAATCCGTATCCGGGATGAATCAGATTCGCACCTGAGCTTTTCGCCGCAGCCAGCACGGCGGACTGGTCCAGGTAGGCACGCGGGCCGGCCCCCGGCAGGCCGATCGCCTCGTCGGCCGCGTGCACATGCGGGCTCTCCGCGTCGTCCTCGGCATAGACCGCGATGGTGCGCATGCCCAGTTCGATTGCGGTGCGGATGATTCGAAGTGCGATCTCGCCGCGGTTGGCGACCAGCAGGCTCGCACTCATCGCAGTGGCTCGCCCCACCGGACCTGCTCGCGGAGTCTGGCCTTGAGCAGTTTGCCGCCGGCATTGCGCGGCAGCGCATCATCGACCACCGTGACATATTGCGGCACTTTGAAATCGGCCAGCCGGCCGCTGCAGTGGTCGAGCACCGCCGGAACGTCGATCTCGTCACCGCCGCCGAACAACACCGCCCCCACCTTCTCCCCCATGACGTCGTCGGGAACCCCGAGCACGCAGGCGTCGGCCACGCGGGGCGCCGCCAGCAGCACCGCCTCCACCTCGACGCTGGAGACGTTCTCACCACCGCGATTGATGATGTCCTTGAGCCGGTCGACGATGTACACCCGGCCCGCATCGTCGACGCGCACCACGTCGCCGGTGCGCAGCCAGCCGTCCGCGAAGGTCGTGGCGGTGGCCTCCGGCCGATTCCAGTAGCCGGTGGTCACGTTGGCACCCCGCGCCACCAGCTCCCCCACACCGGGGTCGTCGCCGATCGGGATCACCCCGAGGTCCACCGAGGGCACCGCATAGCCGACGGAGTCGGCGTGCTCGACGGCCTCGCTGTCGGGCAGCGCGGTCATCAACGATGCGGTCTCCGTCATGCCATAGCCGTTGAACACCGTGGCGTGGCCAAATGCGTTTTTCACCGACCGCACCAGCGACGGGGGGATCGGCGCGCCGCCGTAGCCCACCCACCGCACGTTCGACACATCCAGCGCGGCAAACGCGCTGTGCCGCAACAACAACGAGTAGACCGCCGGGACTGTGACCATGACCGAAATGCGCTCGGCGGTCAGCGTGGTGAGCAACGCATCCAGGTTGAGCGCCGGCATGATCACCGAGGCTCCCCCGAGCCGTGCGGCGGCCAGCAGTTGGGTGTTGCATCCCGTCACGTGGAACAGCGGTACCGAGATGAGCGTGCGCATCGCCTCGCCGAGATCCCGTGGCTGTTGCAGACAGCGAATCGCGTTTTCGGTGTTGGTCAGGAACGCCTCGTGCGTGGTCGGCACCCCCTTGGGATGGCCGGTGGTGCCGGACGTGTAGAACAGCGCTGCCGCGTCGGCGCGCCCGAGTTGCTCGGTCACGTACGGCCGTCCGTCCGGCAGCGCGGCGTCCGGCGCCAGATCCACCTGCGCACCGGAGTCGGACAGGACGAACTCGACCTCGGGCTGCGCCGATCGCGTATTGACCGCCACCACAACGCCGCCGGCCATCACCGTGCCCCAGAACGCCAGCGCCCAGTGGATGCCGGCGGGGTAACGCACCGCGACGCGGTCGCCCGGCTTCAGGCCACCCGCGCGCAGCCCACCGGCCACTCGCGCCGCGCGATCCCACAGCTGCCGGTACGTCAGCCGCCCACCGCCCAGCTCCACCAGGGCCTCGGCGTCCGGTCGGACGTCGACCTGTTCGGCGAGCATGTCCAGCAGCGTGGCGGGCAGCTCGTCATAGCGCGGAATGCCGTCGCGGCCGCGTGATACGCCGGTCGTCGCGAAGGGATTGCGGTCGCGGGGAATTTCGATCACAGCATGCCCGGTCCTTACTAATCCGGTGTCCTATCGTGATAGCGGTGACGATCGAGGATTCCGCCATCATGCCCGAGGCGTTCTTCACTGTAGACGGCGACTCCTATGTTCCGGGCCAGCTGACGCAAGGCCCGTGGGGCGCGGCGATGGGCGGCCAGATCGTGGGGGGCCTGTTGGGTTGGGGCATAGAGCAATCCGGCATCGATCCGGACCTGCAACCTGCCCGCTTCACGGTTGACTTGTTGCGCCCGGCCGCGCTGGAGCCGGTGCAGATCCAGACCTCGGTGCAGCGCGAGGGTCGGCGCATCAAGCTGGTCGACGGCAGCCTGATCCAGAACGGCACCGTCGTCGCCCGGGCCAGCACGCTGTTCCTGCGTCGCGGTGCTCATCCCGACGGGCAGGTGTGGTCGTCGCCGACGCAGATGCCGCCGCTCCCGGGATCCTCGGACGGCTTTCCCGCCCAGATGCCGTTTCTCATCTGGGGGTATGGCGCGACGTCGCAAGGCAGCCCGGGAATTGCCGCAGGCGAATGGGAGCAGAACCACTCCCAGAAGTTTGCCTGGGCGCGACTGTTTCGGCCGATGGTGCACGGGCACCCGCTGACGCCGTTCACCCGTCTGGCCTTCGCCGGCGACATCACCAGTTCGCTCACCCATTGGGGCACCGCTGGATTGCGCTACATCAACGCCGACTACACCGTCACCGCGAGCCGATTGCCCGACGGGGAATTCCTCGGTCTGGCCGCCCAGAGCCACTACGCCACAGCCGGGGTCGCCACCGGTGCTGCGACCCTGTTCGACCAGCACGGGCCGATCGGTACCAGCTCGGCGCTGGCCCTGGCTCAACCGGCCGACGCCTTCAAACCGACCTACGCCTAGGCGGGCACCCTGGACTCGCGAACCGATTCACGGGAGCCTTGACTGGTGAGCCACCGCGTTCCGGACCGTCGCCTCGCGGCGGCCGCCGTCTCCTTCCTCGGCTATACCGCGGTGATGCTCGTGCTGGAACATCGCATGCGCCGCAGCGGCGGGCCGGGGATCATCGCATTCGAGTTGGCCGGCAGTGCATCTCGGGCCGAAGACATCATGAGCCGGTGGGGAAGCGACGGTCAGCGGGCCGCACGCCTGTCGCTGTGGCTCGACTTCGGTTACATGGCCACCTACGGCGTATTGACGGCGCTACTGGTCGACCGCGCGCGCCGGCGGCGCGGCCACCCGGCCGGTTTGCCCGCCGCGGCGCTCGTCGCCGTCGCGGGTGATGCGGTGGAGGGGGTCTCACTGCTGAGCGTGCTGCGCGGGAGGCGTATCGGCGTGCATGCCCGGCGCGCACAGGTCGCCGCGCTGGTCAAGTTCGCGGCCCTGGTGGGGGCGCTGGGATACGTCGCGGGGGGCATCAGGCCGTCGAGACCCGACTAGTCCATCAGCTGTGCCGCGATGGTCGCCCCGAGCTCCCAGCACGCTTGCAACTCATCCTTGCTTGGTTTGCCCGAAACGATCACGGTCTCTGCGGCTTTGGACCACCCGAGCCCGGTGGTGATGGTGTCGACGGCACGCTCGGCGCCCTCGGTGCCCTCGTTGCCGTGCAGGTACAGCCCGAACGGTCGCCCTCGCGTCGAGTCGAGCAGTTGGTAGTAGGCACAGTCGAACGCGTGCTTGAGGGCACCCGAGATGTAGCCGAGGTTTGCCGGGGTGCCCAGCAGGTAGCCGTCGGCGGCCAGCATCTCGGCCGGCGAGACCGTCAGCGCCGGTCGCCGCAGTACCTCGACGCCCTCGATGTCGGGGTCGGTGGCGCCGGAGACCACGGCCTCGAACATCTCGTGGGTGTGCGGCGACGGCGTGTGATGCACGATCAGCAGCGTCTTGCTCGGTGTTTCGCTCACGGTTGGCCCTGCAGGTGAACCGCCGTCTTCATCGCCTCACGGGCGCGGCGGCGATCTCCCGCATAGTCATAGGCGCGGGCCAACCGGTACCAGCGCCGCCAATCGTCGGGGTGGTCCTGGACTTCGGTGCGCACCGTGGCGAACAGTTCATCGGCCGCGTCGCGCCGGATGCGGCCCGACGGCCGGCGCGGCAGCGCGCTGGTGTCCAGTTCCATTTGTTCCGCCGCGATCAGCCGGGCCAGCTTCTGGTGGGTGAATCCGGCGCGCAGGGTGGCGATCATCGCCCAGAGCCCGATCACGGGCAGGATCAACACCGCCAGTCCGAGGCCGACGGCGGCCGCGCGGCCGGAGCCGATCATCGCGACGGCCACGCGCCCCAGCAGTACGAAGTACACCAACAGCGCGACGCACATGAAGGCGACGAGCAACTGGGTGCGCAGGGCTTTGGTCATTGCAGATTGAGCAGGGCCTCGAGACCCACCGTCAGGCCGGGGTGGTCCTGGATGCGCCGCACGGCCAGCAGCACACCAGGCACGAACGAGGTCCGGTCGATGCTGTCGTGGCGGATGGTCAGCGTCTCCCCCTCGGTGCCGAACAGAATCTCCTGATGGGCGACGAGCCCGGCCAGCCGCACCGAATGCACCGGAATGCCGTCGATGTCGGCGCCGCGCGCGCCCGGCAGGGCGGTGCTGGTGGCATCCGGGTTGGGCGGCAATCCCTTTCGCGACTCGGCAATAAGTCTTGCGGTGCGCGCCGCGGTGCCCGACGGGGCATCGGCCTTGTGCGGGTGATGCAGCTCGATCACCTCGGCCGAGTCGAAGAACGGCGCCGCCTGCTTGGCGAAGTGCATCGACAACACCGCCCCGATCGCGAAGTTCGGCGCGATCAACACCGAAGTGCCAGAGCTGTCGGCGAGCCAATCCTGCACCTGCTGCAGCCGCTCGGCGGTGAAGCCCGTGGTCCCGACGACGGCGTGAATTCCGTTGTCGATGACGAACTTCAAGTTGCCCATCACCACGTCGGGGTGGGTGAAGTCGATGACGACCTCGGTGTCACCCTCGGTCAACAGGCTCATCGGATCGCCGGCGTCCACTTCGGCCGACAGGCTCAGATCCTCGGCCGACTGCACGCCCGCGACCATGGCCGAACCGACCTTGCCTTTGGCTCCCAGCACTCCTACCCGCATGAGTTTCACCCTAGACCCGGTCAATTCTGCGCCGCGGCGTGCGTCGAGTTATTTCATGACAACTCGGACGGGGGTTTCGCGCGCCGATCAGGTGTGGACGATCCAGCCCGCCTCGGTGTAGGGAGCGGGTTGTTCGGGATCGTTGATCGTGATGTACAGGTCGCCTCCCGTCGGCATGACGAAGCCGACGAATCCATGCGCGGTCTGCCCGTCGTGCAGGCCGCCCGCTTGCAGCGCGGGCATCTTGTTCAGCCTCCGGTAGTCGACCGCAAGCGATGACGGCTGGGGCGCGTCGACGGGATGGGTCCATGGCTGATCGCCGCCGCCGTATCCGGCGAACATATAGCGCTGGTCGAACTGGAAGAACCGGTGGGACGTCGCGGTGATAGTCAGTTCCACCACGTTGCAGGCAGAGTCAGGCGTCGGACTCGCAAAATGAGAGGCGCACCCCGGCGGTAACCACGTCGCACTGTCGACGGTGATGTCGGCGGTCGCGCCGCCGGCCGACCGCGCATGCACGGGCACGCCCAGCTGACCGATCGGGAACGGTGGACTCTCGGCCGCGGGCTCAGCCGAACCAGAGGGGCACGAGGATGCGGCGATGACCACGGCGGCTGCCGCATTTACAAATCCCGCGCGCACCACGTGAGATTACCCGCAGCGTTGCTCGGAAAAACAGGGAACTGTCTGATGCCGGCGGCATGCCAGCCCGTTTGCGCAAGTGGAGCACGTTCAGCGAGACGGCTTGCCGCCGGCGGAAGGTCTACTTCTTGAAGCGCCCGGCGAACCCGCGCAGCGGTAGGTCGGCGCTGGTGATGAGCCCCGGTGGCGCCGCGACCACCGACTTGATCGAAGCAAGCGCCGGCATGCCGGTGACGGTCATGCCGATCGAGGCGAAGTTGTCCGGGTTGGACAGATCGACGCCGGGCTTGGGGAAGATCATGTGCTTGTTGTAGATGCAGGGGTCGCCCTGGATCTGAGTGATGTAGCAGCCCTTGATGTTCCAGCTGGGATCGGTGTGGGGAGTCATCTGCCATTCCAGGTGCGTTTCCACCCGCGGCACGCCGTCGACCATGCCTTGGTACTTGATGTAGTTACCGCCCAGCGAACCCTTGGGCAGCGTGTACCACCCCAGGTCAACATCCTTGGTGCACGCGCCCAGCTCGTAGCTGAACTTGACCTCATCCAGCCGCAGGTCGAAGCAGTCGGCCATCATGTACACGCTGTCGGCGAACACGCGGGTGTACTTCTCCAGCTTCGAGGGGATTTCGGGGTCGTCAACCGGCTGGCCGTAACCCACCTCGATCCAGGTGTCCTTGGAGTGGTGGCACGACACGTCGACGGATTCGATCGTGGTGACGTTCTGGATCTCGGCGACGTCGGCCGAGCACACCACGCCCAGGATCTGGTTCAGCCCCGGGTTCATCCCGGTGCCGTAGAACGTGGCGCCGCCCTTCTCGCAGGCTTCTTGCAGCAACTGAGTCACCGGCTTGCCTGACGGGTGCGGGTGATTCTTGTCGCGGTGCCAGCCGGTGATCCAGTCGGCGGTGGTGACGATATTGACGCCCGCCTCAAGCACTTTGACGTAGAGGTCCTCGTCGGGGAACACGCCGTGGAACGTCAGCACATCGGGCTTGGCGGCGATGATCTCCTCGACCGTGCCGGTGAACGCGACCCCGTTGGGCGCCAGCCCTGCATACTCTCCGGTGTCCTTACCGACTTTCTCCGACGAATAGCAATGCACGCCAACGAGTTCGATGTCGGGTTGGGCGGCGATCCGCTTGATCATCTCCGAGCCGACGTTGCCGCTGCCGACCTGAAAGACACGGATCGGTGCTGTGCTCATTGGCTTACGCCTTCCTGCGATGCGAACGCCTCGGGATAGAACTGCTTGGCCCACTTGCGAATTGCGGTGAAACCTTCGTACTCGTCGGCGGCCAAAGCCGGCGGATCCGAATAACGCTGGTGCTGCCAGATCTCGATGTCCTGCTCGAACTGGCGGATGACTTCGCGCCCGAACTCGTCCGCCCTGGCGGCGGCGCGGTCCTGGTCTTTGTGCGGCGTCCGGCCGATGTAGACCATGAACCGCACGTCCGAGGAGAACTCGTCGACCGGCGTGATCGCCGAGATGGTGCGGTTGTCGATCATGCCCCAGCTCTTGGTCACCGCGATGCCCAATCCGCCGTTGATGGCCTGCACGCCGCTGTTGACGTCCTCGATCAACTGGGCGTCGTCGCCCGCGAAGGTGATGGTGAAGTCGACATAGGACACCGGCCCGGCGAAGTCGTGGCGGGTGAACACCGGCACGATCGGGGTGTTGTGCACGTACTTGAAGTGCGCGAAATCCACCCCGTTTTCCAACACGTATTGCGGGTGCAGTTCGAGGGTCTCGCGGTACAGCCGCTGCTGCGGGTAGTAGTCGGCCGCGCTGCTGCCGTCCTCGAACGCGGCGAACACGTCCGGCGCGTCGAAATAGGGCTCGCGGCGGTCCACGTCGTGCCAGATGTACACCGACGCGTTGCGCTCGACCACCGGGTAGGTGCGAATGCGGCGGCCACGGTTGGGCCGATCCTGGTACGGGATGCAGACGTTGCGGCCGTCGGCGCTCCACTGCCACCCGTGGAACGGGCACTGCAGTGTCTCGCCGACGACCTTGCCGCCATAGCCCAGGTGCGCGCCCAGGTGCTCGCAGTAGGCGTTCATCACCGTGAGCTCGCCGGATTCGGCACGCCAGGCGACCATCTCCTGGCCGAAGTACTTCATCTTGTGCACGTCGCCGACGCCGATCTCGTCGGACCAGGCGACCTGGAACCAGCCGGTCGGTGTCATCGACAACGGTGGCTTAGCCATCGAGCCCTGCCATGTGAGCTGCCCTCCCTCGCGTAGGAATGATAGGCCGCACCGGGAGAAAATCAAAGTACCCTCTATGAAACTGTTCATACCGCCGCGCGTCAGTGGATAGGATCGGCGGATGACCCGTCAGAGCAGCGCGGCCGGCGTTGCGGGCCGGCGCCCCAATCGGCGGGGCAACGCGACCCGCGAAAGCATGCTCGAGGCGGCGTTACGCTCGCTGGCCTCCGGCGAGCGGGGCTCGGTCTCCGCCAACCGCATCGCCAAGGACATCGGCGCCACGTGGGGAGCGGTCCAGTACCAGTTCGGCGACACCGATGGGTTCTGGGCCGCCGTGCTGCACCGCACCGCGGAACGCCGCGCCGCGACCTTCTCGACGCTGTCCACACCCGTCTCGCCGGATGCGCCGCTGCGCGAGCGGGTCGGCGCCATCATCGATACCCTCTACCGCGGCCTGGCGTCCCCGGATTCACGGGCGATCGAAAACCTGCGGGCCGCGTTGCCGCGTGATCCCCAGGAGCTCGAGCGGCTCTACCCGCGCACCGCCGCCGAGCTGTTTTCCTGGGGCAAAAGCTGGCTGCAGACCTGCCAGCACGCCTTTGCCGGTCTGTCCGTCGATCCGGATCGGGTTCGTGAGGTCGCCGCCCTTATCCCCGGTGCGATGCGCGGCCTGGTCTCGGAGCGTCAGCTGGGTTCCTATGCCGACCTCGACATGGCGCGCCGGGGTCTGACCAACGCCCTGGCCGCCTACCTCGAGCAGTCGCGGCCGTAATGGCCGACGTCACGATCCGCGTTGCCACGTCAAGTGATTCGCCGATGTGGCCGCGCTGCACTATCCGGTGTGGCGGCGATCCTGGTCCGGGATACTGCCGGACCAGGTACTCGACGCGCTCACGTCGCCGAAGGCCTTGGCCGTGCTGCTCTATCCCCGAGACCTCAGCCGCCCTGGTTGGCCCCACTGTGCTACCGCCTCAGGCGTCGATGACCACCCGCTCACCGTCGGCGCGCGAAACGCACACCAGCATGCCGTCGTCGCCCGGGTCGGCGCGGCCACGGTGATCCACTTGTCCGGCAAGCACTTTGACCCGGCATGTCCCGCAGAATCCTTGCCGGCACGAGTATGGGGTGGTCGGGTCCCTATCGAGCATCACTTCGAGCGCGGTGCGATTCGCCGGTACCGCAAGCAGCTGCCCTGATCGTGCGAGCTCCAGCTTGAACGGCACGCCGTCGACGACGGGTGCCGGGCTGAACCTTTCGTAATGCAGTGGCGCACCAGCATGCTCGTCGCGGGCGATGCGGACGGCTTCCAGCATGGCGCTGGGCCCGCAGACGTAAACGGCGGTCGCCGGTCCCGCCCCGTCCAACAGCTCCGCCACGGTGGCAAAGCGGCCGTGCTCGTCGTCGGCCCACACCGTCACCCGGTCCGGCCCCAGCGACACGACCTCGTCTAGCAGTGGCATGTACTCGCGGCTGCGGCCGGTGTAGATTGCGCGCCAATTGATTCCGCGCTGCGCCGCCACCTGGATCATCGGCAGGATGGGCGTCACGCCGATGCCGCCGATGACGAACAGAACGTCCCGCTCGGCGGTGCCGAGGTAGAACGCGTTGCGCGGACCTTCGAACGACAGCGTGTCGCCCACATCGAACGTCTCATGCATCTCGATGGATCCGCCTCCGCCGTCGGCGATCCGGCGAACGGCGATGCGGTATTCGGTGCGCCGCCCGGGCGCACCGCACAACGAGTACTGCCGGCGCCGGCCCGAGGGCAGCAGCACGTCGATATGGCCGCCGGGCGTCCAGGATGGAAGCAGCCCGCCGTCGGGGTCGGCCAGGGTCAACGCGACGACGTCTGGCGCGGCCATCTCGCGCTTGGTCACCACCGCGGTCAGCTTGCGCTGCACCGGTTTCACCCGCGACGGCGACCACCGTGACAGCGTGGCAAAGCCTTCGAACACCGCCCGGACGCCCCACAGCAACGACCCGAATCGGTCGTGGTCACGCCGTCCGTACAGGTCGGCGGGTCTGCTGGCCCAAATGCTCTCCGGCATTGAAACGGTCCCCTATTTCTGCCGAATGTCCAAGCGCGCGAACAGCCGAATCGCCCCCGGGCTGATGCGCCGCATCGCATAGCCGATCCGCGACTCCGCGGCGATCGGCAGCACGGCCGGAGCGGTCTTGACGGATTTGACGATTGCCCTGGCGGTCGCTTCGGGGGTGAAGTTGCGGCGCCGATAGGCGGCGTCCGCCTTGCCCCGCGCCCGCTCCTGCTGGTCCGCGCTCATCCCCGCGTAGATCGTGCTCTTGGCGATGTTGGTGTTGACGAATCCCGGGCACACCGCCGTGACGCTGATCCCCTCGTCGGCGAAGTCGGCGCGCAACGACTCGCTCAGCGCCAGCACCGCCGCCTTCGTGGTGCTGTAGGCGACCATGGACTTCGACGGTAGGTAAGCCGCCGCCGACGCCACGTTGATGATCGTGCCGCCCTCGCCGCGTTCGACCATCTGCGCCCCGAACGCCCTGCTGCCCGAGATGACGCCGTGAACGTTGACGCCCATGATGGTTTCCCAGTTCGCCGAGCTCGTCTCCAGGAACCGGCCCGCCATCCCGATGCCGGCGTTGTTCACCAGGATGTCGACCACCCCGTGTTCGTTGCGCACTTGCGTCGCAAGCTCGTTCATGGCGGCCTCGTCGCTGACGTCGACCTGGTAAACCGCCGCCTCGGCGCACGCGGCGCGCACGGCGTCGGCGGTTTCGTTGGCAGCGGCCAGATCACGATCGGCGAGCACGATCTTTCGGGCGCCGTGCCGAGCCAGTTCCACCGCCGTGGCTCGCCCGATTCCGGCGCCGGCGCCGGTGACCAGCGCGAGTTTGCCCCGCACCTCACGCCGCGCGCCGCGCACTTCGGCCGCTCCCGCGCCGGGCGCACCGTCGACGTTGCGGTCGACCCACTCGGCGGTCAACCGGGCGATGACATCCGGACGCGATGTAACCACCCAGTGCCCGCCTTCGATCTCGATCACCCTGCCGCCGCCCGGAATTGCCCCGGTGAACCGTTGCAGCGCGGGTGTGACGAAGATGTCGCGGCGCGGCGCCAAAGTCTGGACGGCGACCTTTGTCTCGGGGAGCTGGCGTCCGGGCGCCACCATCGGCGCCGGCATGTTCGCCCGGTACAGGTTGAGCCCGTACACATAATCGGTGACCGAGCGCAGGGTGTCGTGGTGCTGGCTGCGCGTGCTCGACCGGCCGATGCGCTCAAGTGCCTCAATGGCTTTCACGCCGACGCGTGAGCGAAACGACAGTTCCGGCACGCCAGGGCACAGGAAGAAGCCGATGTAGCCCGATGCGATCAGTTGTCTGATGACCTGGGCCGCGGTGCGCGGCGTGCGCGCCGACCGCAGGAATGCGCCGGCGTAGTTCAGGTGCGGGCCCGAGATCGAAGTGAGGGAAGCGACTTTGCCCATCACCGATTCGTCGGTGACCGCCGCCCATGCCTGAATCGATCCCCAGTCATGGGCCAGCAGATGCACCCGACCGACACCCAGGCTGTCGATCACGGCACCGAGGTCGCAGACCAGTTGCGCAAAGAGGTATCCGGATCTTTTTGCGGGACGGGTTGATTCACCGGCCCCACGTACGTCGTAGGCCACCACGTTGTAGGGCTTGCCGGTCAGTTCGTGGGCCACGCCGTCCCAGACATGGTGGTTGTCCGGAAATCCGTGAATTGCCAAGATGGTTGGCCGCGCCGGGTCGATGTCGGTGTACCGGTGCACGGCCAGCGTGACGCCGTCGCTGGCGGTGATGGTCGACGTGATGGCCATCGGTTCAGTGCGAGGCGCGCGCGGCGGGTGAGATCGCCAGGTAGTCGACGGCCAGCCCCAGCCCACCGAGCTGCGAGGGGTGGAAGCCCGGCCGGTAATAGTTGCCGACCGCCCGGATGAAGCGCATCGGCCCGGGCACCAAACCGCGGCGCGCGGCGGAGAAGTAGTCGCGCCAGCGCGGCTTGGTGCCGGGCGGCAGCTCGGGATCCAGCGAGTACATGAACCGCACACCGCGAATCCACAACAGCAGCATGGCCGGCGTCACGACGAGCTGGGCGCGCACCTGTCGCCAGTAACCGGCCTGCAGATGCTTCATGGTGTCGAAGGCCACCGCCTTGTGCTCGACCTCTTCGGCGCCGTGCCAGCGCAGCATGTCCAGCATCACCGGATCGGTAGCGATATTGTCGTGGGCCGGCGAGTCGAGAATCCACTCCCCCAGGATGGCGGTGTAGTGCTCGATCGCGGAGACGAGCGAAACCTGCTCGAGGAGCCAGCTCTGCTGGCGACGCCGACTCCAGTTGGGCCGCGGCCCCAGCAGCCTGTCGAACAGCCACTTGATCTGGCCGGTGTACGGGGTCAGGTCGATGCCGCGCGCGGCGAAGTGAGCGAGCACGTTCGCGTGCGCCTGCGAATGCACGGCCTCCTGGCCGATGAAGCCCTGCACGTCGAGGCGCAGCTGGTCGTCCTTGATCAGCGGCAGGGTCTGCTTGAACACGTCGACGAAGAACTCTTCGCCGGCGGGCAGCAGCAGGTGCAGCACGTTGAGGACATGGGTGGCAAAAGGCTCGCCGGGCACGTAGTGGAACGGCAGCTGCGCCCAGTCGAAGTCCACATCGCGGGCCTCGAGAACCAGTCGTTCGTGGTCCAGCGAGGCGTCATGCGGACCCGCTGCTTGGTTGTCGACGGTCAGCATCGTGCGTGCCCCCTACCTCAGCGTTTAGCCCTCGATCACGGTCTTGCGGCGGACGTGGCGCGTCCCAAGTATAAGTACGCCGCGCAGATATGCGAAACCGCCGGTACTGGGTTCTTTGCGATCGTGCTCACCCGGCCGCGACGTGCCGGCGCAGCACGTACTGGCCGGGGTCGGGGTTGGCCAGCATCCGGCGGTGTTCGGCGGGCGTGAGGGGCCACACCTCGGGCACGCCGTCCTTGTTGAGGTACCAGCTGTTACAGCCGGTGGTCCACACGGTGTCCGGCATCGCGGCGCGCAGCTTCGCGTTGAAGCTTTCGGTCGCCGCGGCCGTCGGCTCGATCGTGTCGAATTCGCGGCGACGCCAGCGCTCGATCCAGGTCAGGATGTGGTCGGCCTGCGATTCGGCCACGGTGGTCAGCGCGAGGTTTCCCACCGGGCTGTGCGGCCCCAGCATCATGAAGAAGTTGGGAAAGCCGGACAGCGCCACGGTTTGGTAGGCGCGAGGACCGTCGCGCCAGACGTCGTTGGCGCGAACGCCGTCGCGGCCGATCAACTCCATCGGCCGGAAAAATGCGTGGGTGTCAAACCCGGTGGCGAGCACGATGATGTCGACGTCGTGCAGGACGCCATCGCCGGTGACGATGCCGCGCCGTTCCACGTGGTCGATGCTTGCCGTCACCAGTTCGACGTCGTCGCGCTGCATGGCCCGGTAGAAACCGTTCGACATCACCAGGCGTTTGCAGGCCGGTGTGTAATCGGGAGTCAGCGACCGTCGCAACTCGGGGTCGCGGATTTCCCAGAGGCTGGCGCGGCACAGCGCTGCCATGATCTTTCGGCGCAGGCCCGGCTTGGTCAGTCCGACCGCGAAGAAGTCGTACCCGAGGCTGTAGATGCGATACGCCAACTTATCCAGCCACGGCATCTTGCGCCGGGTGATCCCAGTGAAGCCGCTGTAGCGCGGATTCGCCAGGCGCAGCACCCATTGCGCGGTGCGCTGGAACAGCGCGACGTGGCCGGCCACCCCGGCCAGCCCGCACACCAGCTGCACGCCGGTCGACCCGTTGCCGACGATCGCGATGCACCGGCCCCGCACGTCCACACCGTGATCCCAGCGCGCGGAGTGAAACACGTTGCCGCCGAAGTCATCCAGGCCCGGGATCGATGGGAGTCGCGGGTGGTGCAGCACGCCGGTGGCCGAGATCAAGAAGTCGACCGTTGATTCGTCGCCGGCGTCGGTGCGCAGTAACCAGCGGCCGTCGTCGAAGCGCGCCTGGACGATCTCGGTGCCGAACCTGATGCGTTCCCGCAAAGCGAAACGGTCGGCGACGTCTTGGAAATAGGCCTGGATTTCACCGCCGGGTGAGAACAGGTGCGACCAGTCGGGATTTCTGGCGAAGCTGTACTAGTAAATACGCGACGGGATGTCGCAGACCAGACCCGGGTAGGTATTGTCGCGCCAGGTGCCGCCCACGTCGTCGGCTTTCTCATAGACGGTCACATTGCTGATACCGCTGCGCAGCAAGGCAATTGCGACGCACAGCCCGGACATACCGGCTCCGACGACGGCTACGGCGGGATCGCGTCGCGACATCGGTACCCCCGGGGTTTGTTCGTCTATTCGGTCTCGGCGCGCTGCTTGAGGCGTTGCAAGGTGAGCCGGATGTGCTCGGTGTTGGCGGTCACCCGATCGGTGACGCCGGTGGCCCTGCCCGCGACCTTGCGGAACCACCCGGGCCTGCGGTCCCAGGTGCTTTCGGTGACCTCACACCCGCCGTCGGCGGCGACGATGTCGTATTGCCAGCGCGCGATCGGAAAGACGGTATGGCTCACGTCGAACGCGAAGCGGCGGCCCGGTTCCGCGTCGGTGACCGTGCACTTGGTGCTCCAGCGGCGGCTGCCGTTCTCGTTGTGGCCGGTGAACACCGCGCCGGGCCGCACCGCTTCGCCTTTGCGCCACTGCATCGCGACCGCCTCCTCGGCCAGGTCGGCCAGCGTGGGCAGGTCGGTGATGAGCCGGTACACCACCTCGGGCCGGGCGTCGATCTGCACGGTGGCCGAAACGCACGGGTCGGTCATTCGCCGATCATAGCCAGCAAACAGCCAGCTTTTGCGGCTCCCGCGAAGTTTCTTCACACTTGAACGTGAACCGGCAACCAAGGGGCGATCATGCGAGTCGGCGTACCGACCGAGACCAAGACCAATGAGTTCCGGGTCGCCATCACCCCCGCCGGCGTCGCCGAACTGACCCGCCGGGGCCACGACGTGTTTGTGCAGGCCGGTGCCGGAGAAGGTTCGGCGATCACCGACTCGGAATTCAAGGCCGCGGGCGCCCAACTTACCGAGACGGCCGAACAGGTCTGGGCAGACGCGGACCTGCTGCTCAAGGTCAAAGAGCCGGTACCGGCCGAGTATGACCTGTTGCGACGCAACCAGATCCTGTTCACCTTTCTGCACCTGGCCGCATCACGGGCGTGCACCGAGGCGCTGTTGGCATCCGGAACGACGTCGATCGCCTACGAGACCGTCCAGACCGCGGACGGCACACTGCCCTTGTTGGCCCCGATGAGCGAGGTCGCCGGACGGCTGTCCGCTCAGGTGGGGGCCTACCACCTGATGCGCACCCACGGGGGGCGCGGCGTGCTGATGGGCGGTGTTCCGGGCGTCAAGCCCGCCGACGTCGTGGTGGTGGGCGCGGGCACGGCCGGCTACAACGCGGCCCGGGTCGCCGGCGGTATGGGGGCGTCGGTCACGGTGCTCGACGTGAACATCAACAAGCTTCGGCTGCTCGACGCGGAGTTCGGCGGCCAGATCCGCACCCGCTACTCGTCGGCCTACGATTTGGAGGGCACCGTCAAGCGCGCGGACCTGGTCATCGGCGCCGTGCTGCGGCCGGGCGCGAAGGCGCCCAATCTGATCCCGAATTCCCTTGTCTCACAAATGAAGTCGGGAGCCGTGCTGGTGGACATTTCGATCGATCAGGGCGGTTGCTTCGAGGACTCCCGCCCCACCACGCATGACGACCCCACCTTCGCGGTGCACGACACCGTGTTCTACTGCGTGGCCAACATGCCCAGCGCGGTGCCCAAGACATCGACGGTGGCACTGACCAACGCGACCATGCCGTATGTGCTCGCGCTCGCCGATCGCGGCTGGCTGGCGGCGTGCCGTTCGGATCCTGCTCTGGCCAAGGGTCTTTCGACGCACGGCGGCGCGCTCCTGTCCGAACAGGTGGCCACCGACCTCGGCATGGCGTTCACCGAGCCGGCAACCGTTCTGGCCTGACCGGTGCGTGCGGGCTAACTGGTGGCCGCGAGACCGGCGATGATGTCGGCCGCGGGGCCCGCGCAGGCGTTCTTGAACGACGTCCCGGCCCACAGGGGCATCCCGTTGGGATCTTCGATCGCGGCCGCCGCCTCCCGGATCGGTGAGGTCATCTGGTTGACCTCGGGGTAGCCGAGCGGCGCGACGTGATCGAGCATGCGGGTGAAGTCGTTTTCCAGGCCGCGCGCGTAGCGGCCCGAGAATGCCCGCGTGACAACGGTCGTCGCGAACAGCGGGTTTTTCAGCGCGACGCGGTGTGCGGAGTTGGTGCCCGCCTCATCGGCGAGCAGTAGCGCGGTGCCGACCTGGGCCGCCACCGCTCCCCTGCGCAGCGCGGCCCCCACTTCGTCGGCGGTGCCCAGTCCGCCCGCCGCGATGATCGGAATGTCATGCGCGTTGCGGATGCGGTCGATGAGCTGATGCAGCGACTCGTTGGCGGGCTCCATGTCCGGTGCGAAGGTGCCGCGGTGCCCCCCGGCGGCGGGCCCTTGGACCACCAGGCTGTCCGCGCCCGCCGCGACGGCGACTCCCGCCTCGTAGGCCGTTGTGACGGTGACCATCACCAGCAGGCCCAGCGCGCCCAGCCGCCGGATCACGTCGGGCGGCGGCGCGCCGAAAGTGAAGGACACCAGCTCGGGCCGAAGGTCGGCCACCACCTCGAGCTTCTGTTCCCACTCGTCGTCGTCACCGTGCCGCGGGTGACCTACCTCCACCTGGTAGTGCTCGGCGATTTCTTCAAGTTCGGCCGCGTAGTAGTGCAGGGCCACCCAGTCGGCGACGCTGGGTTGGGGCACAAACAAGTTCACTCCGAGCGGGCCGGTGGTGGCCTTGCGCGCCGCCACGATGTCGTCGGCGAGCTGCTCGGCACTGCGGTGCCCACCGGGGACGAATCCGAGCCCGCCGGCATTGGACACCGCCGCCGCCAAGGCGGGGGTCCCCGGCCCGCCGGCCATGGGAGCACCCACGATGGGCACGTTGATGTCCCAAAAGCCCAGCACCATCTGGCCCAGTACCATTCGGTTAACTTACCATCGCCCGAAGTTGTTGGGGCAGTGACCGTTTGGCCGCGTAGGGTCCCAGAACCGCGGCGCCGTAACGCTGCCCGAGCAGCCGGTGGGCCACCGCGTTGACCTCCTCGACGGTCACCTGATCGATTTGCTGCAGGGTGTGCTCGATGCTGCGGTGTCTGCCGTAGTTGAGCTCGCTGCGGCCCAGCCGGCTCATCCGCGAGCTGGAATCTTCCAGGCCGAGCACCAGACCGCCGCGCAACGATCCCTTGGCGATGCGGCATTCCGACTCGGAGATGCCGTCGCGCGCCACCGATTCGAGCACGTCGCTGGTCACCGCCATCACTTCGGCGAAGCGTTCGGGCTGACAGGCGGCATACACCGACAGCGCACCGCTGTCGGCGAAGACATCCACCGTCGAATACACCGAGTAGGCCAGCCCGCGCAGCTCTCGAACCTGCTGGAACAGCCGCGAACTCAGGCCGCCGCCCAGCGCGGTGTTGAGCACCGACAGCGCCCAGCGATGCTCCCAGCGACGGCCGGGGGTGCGGACGCCCAACGACGCGTGAGCCTGCTCGGCATCCCGGTTGCCCAGCAGCAGGCGGGGGCCGCCGGTGACCCGTCCGGCACCCTTGCGCGGGGCGATGGGTTCGCGGCCGGGAACCAGATGCGGCCCGAAGTGCCGGCGCACCAAGGCGACCACCTCGCCGTGGTCGACATTGCCGGCCACCGCCACCACCATCCGCTCGGGGGTGTAGCGCCGGACATGAAACGAGTGCAGTTGGTTTCGCGTCATCGACGCCACCGACTGCGCGGTGCCGATGATGGGACGGCCCACCGGGTGGTCACCGAAGAGCGCGCTCAGAAACAAGTCGCCGAGCGCGTCCTCGGGGTCGTCGTCGCGCATCGCGATCTCTTCGAGGACCACGTCGCGTTCCAGCTCGACATCACTGGCCGCGCAGCACCCGTTGAGCACCACGTCGGCGACCAGATCGACGGCCAGCGCCAGGTCGGTGTCGAGCACGTGGGCGTAGTAGCAGGTGTGTTCCTTGGCGGTGAACGCGTTCAGCTCTCCCCCGACGGCGTCCATCGCCTGCGCGATGTCCACGGCGGTGCGGCTAGGGGTTGCCTTGAACAGCAGGTGCTCGAGGAAGTGCGCGGCCCCGGCGACGGTGGCACCCTCGTCGCGCGAGCCGACACCGACCCAGACCCCGACGGATGCCGAACGCACCGAGGGCAGGTACTCGGTGACCACTCGCAAGCCGCCCGGCAGCGTGGTGCGCCGCAGCGCGGCTTTTGGCGTCGATTCCGCCTCAGCGGCCTTGCCCCGGCGCAGGGCGCCGGCCCGGCCGGGACGCGTCCCGGCCGACGAGTCAGCTGCTCGCCGTTGCGGCATCGGCAGGGGCGGCCGCCGGAGCATCGGCGGGAGCCGCGTTGTCTTCCTCCACCAAAACCAGCGAGATCTTGCCACGCTTGTCGATGTCGGCGATTTCGACGCGCAGCTTCTCGCCGACGTTCACCACGTCCTCGACCTTGGCGATCCGCTTGCCCTTGCCTAGCTTGGAGATGTGCACCAGGCCGTCACGCCCGGGCAGCAGCGACACGAATGCACCGAAATCCGTTGTCTTTACCACGGTTCCGAGGAACCGTTCGCCAACCGTCGGCAGCTGCGGGTTCGCGATGGCATTGATGCGGTCGATCGCGGCCTGCGCCGAGGGCCCGTCGGTGGCGCCGACGAACACGGTGCCGTCGTCCTCGATGGAGATCTGGGCGCCGGTCTCCTCGGTGATGCCGTTGATGACCTTGCCCTTGGGCCCGATGACCTCGCCGATCTTGTCCACCGGAACCTTGATGGTGGTGACCCGCGGTGCATAGGGGCTCATCTCGTCGGGAGCGTCGATCGCCTCGGCCATGACCTCCAAGATGGTCAACCGCGCGTCCTTGGCCTGCCCCAGCGCGCCGGCCAGCACCTGCGACGGGATGCCGTCGAGCTTGGTGTCCAGCTGCAGCGCGGTGACGAAGTCCTTGGTGCCGGCGCACTTGAAGTCCATGTCGCCGAACGCGTCCTCGGCGCCCAGGATGTCGGTCAGGGTGACGAAGCGGCGCTCGGTCTTGCCGTCGACCTCGACGTCATCGGACACCAGACCCATCGCGATGCCGGCCACCGGAGCCTTCAGCGGCACACCGGCATTCAGCAGCGACAGGGTGGACGCACAGACCGAACCCATCGAGGTCGAGCCGTTGGAGCCCAGCGCCTCGGACACCTGACGGATGGCGTACGGGAACTCCTCGACGCTGGGCAGCACCGGAAGCAGGGCACGCTCGGCCAAGGCGCCGTGCCCGATCTCGCGCCGCTTGGGTGAGCCCACCCGGCCGGTCTCGCCGGTGGAGTACGGCGGGAAATTGTAGTGATGCATGTAGCGCTTCGTGGTTTCCGGTCCCAGCGAGTCGATCTGCTGAGCCATCTTGACCATGTCCAGGGTGGTCACACCCAGGATCTGGGTCTCGCCGCGCTGGAACAGCGCGCTGCCGTGCGCCCGCGGCACCACGGCGACCTCGGCCGACAACGCGCGGATGTCGGTGATGCCGCGGCCGTCGATGCGGAAGTGGTCGGTCAGGATGCGCTGGCGCACCAGCTTCTTGGTCAGTGACCGGTAGGCGGCGCTGACCTCTTTTTCGCGGCCCTCGTAGGTGTCGGCGAGCCGCTCCAGCACCTCGGCCTTGAGCTCGTCGGTGCGCGCGTCGCGCTCGGCCTTGCCGCCGATGGTCAGCGCCTTGGCCAGCTCGTCGGTGGCCACCGAGGCCACCGAGTAGTAGACGTCTTCCTGGTAGTCCGGGAACGTCGGGTACTCGCCGACGGGCTTGGCGGCGGCCCCGGCCAGCTCCTCCTGCGCGGTGCACAGCACAGCGATGAAGGGCTTGGCGGCCTCGAGCCCCTCGGCCACAACGGTTTCCGTCGGAGCCTGGGCGCCGCCCTCGACAAGCTCGATGACCTTGTCGGTGGCCTCGGCCTCGACCATCATGATCGCGACGTCACCGTCGACCTTGCGGCCGGCCACCACCATGTCGAACACCGCGCGCTCGAGCTGCTCCACGGTGGGGAACGCCACCCAGGTGCCATCGATGAGCGCGACCCGCACCCCACCGATGGGACCCGAGAACGGCAGGCCGCTTAGCTGGGTCGAGGCCGACGCGGCGTTGATCGCCAGCACGTCGTACAGGTCATTGGGATCCAGGCTCATGACCGTGACCACGACCTGGATTTCGTTGCGCAGCCCGGAAACGAACGACGGGCGCAGCGGCCGGTCGATGAGCCGGCAGGTGAGGATCGCGTCGGTGGAGGGACGACCCTCGCGACGGAAGAACGAACCGGGGATGCGGCCGGCGGCATACATCCGCTCCTCGACATCGACGGTCAACGGGAAGAAGTCGAAGTGCTCCTTGGGGCTCTTGCTGGCGGTGGTCGCCGACAACAGCATGTTCTCCTCATCGAGGTACGCGACCACGGCACCAGCTGCCTGCTGGGCCAACCGGCCGGTCTCGAAACGGATGGTGCGGGTGCCGAAGCTCCCGTTGTCGATGGTGGCGGTCGCCTCGAACACGCCCTCTTCAATTTCAGCGACAGACATGGACGTCCGTACGGCCTCTCTTATTCGGCTGTTTCGCGTCGTCACGCGCAACCTGGAGAGGCCCCGCAGGGTTGCTCACCGACCCGTTGGGTCCGCGATCACCCTGGAGAGCTTTCGGAGAAGAGCAGTCTGTATACGGCTACGGCCATCGATCGAAGCGGCCGACCTGCCCCAGATCCGGAGAGCCCGGCAGCCACTACCGAAGACCGCCCGATGCAGACTGGGCTGCTCCCTCGGGGGTGCGTAGTGACACGCTGGAACGGCACACGCGGATCTGCGTGACCGCACCGTTCGTTCGGGCCGAACAGGCCCAGAACGTCCTCACTCTACACGGGCCACCCCTGCCCGCCATATTGCTCGGAACGTGCGGGCCGCGGATGCCCCGGCAGAGGTTGTGTCAGCGACGCAGGCCCAGCCGCTCGACCAGCGAGCGGTACCGCTCGACATCGATCTGAGCGACGTACTTGAGCAGCCGGCGCCGGCGTCCGACCAGCAGCAACAGCCCGCGCCGCGAGTGGTGGTCGTGCTTGTGCACCTTCAAGTGCTCGGTCAGGTCGGCGATCCGCTTGGTCAGCAGCGCGACCTGCGCCTCGGGCGAACCGGTGTCGGTGCCATGCAGGCCGTAGTTGCCCAGGATCTCTTTTTTCTGGTCGGCTGTCAGCGCCACGAACTATCTCCATCAATCGGTCCGCGAAAGGCATGTTCAAGGCGCGGCCACCGCGAACCGCAGCACGCGCCGATGTCGTCCGGCAGTTTAGCAGCGGCGCAGCCACCGGGCACAAACGGCGCGGCGCCCGCACTGGGCGCGTGAGCCCCATCCGCCCCATTGGTCCCTGCCTTGGAGAACACTGGTTTTGCCCACCTTCCAGCGACAACCGCGGGCTTACGCGTTGTCGCTGGAAGGCGGGCACATCGAGTACCCCTGCGCAGAGACTGGTGTGGCGGATGTGACCGCAGTGGGTCAACCCGCGGACAGCGCAGTGGGTCAACCCGCGGACACCGCAGTGGGTCAACCCGCGGACAGCGCAGTGGGTCAAGCCGCGGACAGCAAAGCGGGTTAACCCGCGGACAGCAAAGCCCGAGCCCGGTCGGTGTCCTGACCCATCGCGGCCACGAGTTCCTTGACGGAGTCGAACTTGTGCTGACCGCGGATCCGGGCCACGAAATCCAGGGCCACATGCTGGCCGTAGAGATCGGCCGTGGTGTCCAGGACGAACGCCTCGACCGTGCGGGTGCGCCCGGAAAAGGTCGGGTTAGTGCCGACGGACACCGCCGCCTGGTAGCGCTCACCGGGGACGACGGTGCCGGTGGCCGGTCCGTGGCCGAGCACGGTGAACCACGCGGCGTAAACGCCGTCGGCCGGGATGGCCGAATACATCGGCGGCGCCACGTTGGCGGTCGGGTAACCCAGCTCGATGCCGCGCCCGTGGCCGCGCACCACCACACCTTCGACGCGGTGCGGGCGGCCCAGCGCTTCGGTGGCCGCCACCATGTCGCCGGCGTCCACACAGGACCGGATGTAGGTGGACGAGAAGGTCACGGTCTCGTTGCTGTGATGCTCTGACAGCAGCGACATCGACTCCACGGCGAACCCGAAGCGTTCCCCCGCGCGCCGCAGGGTCTCGACGTTGCCCGCCGCTTTCTTGCCGAAGGTGAAGTTCTCCCCCACCACGACCTCCACGACGTGCAGGTTCTCCACCAGTAACTCGTGCACGTAACGCTCCGGGGTGAGCTTCATGAAATCGGTCGTGAACGGCATCACCAGGAAGACGTCGACGCCGAGCTCTTCGACCAGTTCGGCGCGCCGGGTCAGCGTCGTCAATTGCGCGGGATGGCTGCCGGGGTAGACCACTTCCATGGGATGTGGGTCAAACGTCATCAATACCGTCGGGACGTTGCGGGCCCGCGCCGCCTTCACGGCATGCGCGATCAGCTCGGCGTGGCCCCGATGCACGCCATCGAACACACCGATCGTGAGCACACACCTGCCCCAGTCCGTGGGTATCTCGTCTTGGCCGCGCCACCGCTGCACGCCGCAAGCCTACGGCGCCGAGTGATCCGCCGGGAGATCCAGAGGGCCTGAGCCCCGCCATGATGTCGGGGAGCGGCCGGATCAGGCGTGGGTTGCCTAAACTTCTGGTTGTGAGGCCTGACGAAGAGCGTGGCGGTATCACCGCGGTCGGCCAGGACTATCTCAAGGTCATCTGGAATGCCCAAGAGTGGTCACGGGAGAAGGTCAGCACCAAGATGCTGGCCGAGAAGATCGGGGTGTCGGCCAGCACCGCCTCGGAGTCCATCCGCAAGCTCGCCGAGCAGGGCCTCGTCGACCACGAGAAGTACGGCGCGGTGACGCTGACCGAGGCGGGGCGGCGGGCGGCCCTGGAGATGGTGCGCAGGCACCGACTACTGGAGACCTTCTTGGTCAACGAGCTCGGCTACGCCTGGGACGAGGTGCACGACGAGGCCGAGGTGCTCGAGCACGCAGTGTCCGATCGCTTGGTGGCCCGCATCGACGCGAAACTGGGCTTCCCGCAGCGCGACCCCCATGGCGACCCGATCCCGGCCTCCGACGGCCAGGTGCCCACCCCGCCGGCCCGCCAGCTGTGGGCGTGCGACGACGGTGACACCGGCACGGTCGCCCGCATCTCCGACGCCGACCCCGAGATGTTGCGCTATTTCACCGATGTCGGCATCAACCTCGATTCCCGCCTGCGGGTCCTGACCCGTCGCGAATTCGCCGGCATGATTTCGGTCGCGATCGACTCCGGCGACGGCGCCGAGACGACGGTCGACCTGGGCAGCCCGGCCGCCCGGGCCATCTGGGTGACGGCCTAGCGGCGCCGATCTTCCATCTCGCGCCCAGCGTGAACTCATGGCGAGTTTTCGCGACATTTTTCGCCCTGACGTCACGCTCGGCGAACAGACGCTCAGTCGGCCAGCAGCCCCTTGGCGATGTGGGTGACCTGAACCTCGTTGCTGCCCGCGTAGATCATCAGCGACTTGGCGTCGCGGGCCAGCTGTTCCACCCGGTACTCGGCCATGTACCCGTTGCCGCCGAACAGTTGTACGGCCTCCATCGCCACCTCGGTGGCCGCCTCCGACGAGTACAGCTTGATCGCCGAGGCCTCGGCCAGTGTCAGCGGCTTGCCGCCCTGTTGGCGCTCGATGGTGTGAAAGACCATGTTCTGCACGTTCATCCGGGCAATCTCCATCTTGGCCAGCTTGAGCTGGATCAGTTGGAATTGCCCAATGTTCTTGCCCCACAATGTCCGGTTCTTGGCGTAGTCCACGCACAAGCGGTGGCATTCGTCGATGATGCCCAACGCCATCATCGCGATCCCGATCCGCTCGGCGGCGAAGTTGGCCCTAGCGCTGTCGCGGCCGTCGCCGTCGGCGTGCTGTTCGCTCTCGCCGAGCAGCCGGTCCGGGCTCAGCCGCACGTTGTCGAAGAACAGCTCGCCGGTCGGCGAGGACATCATGCCCATCTTTTTGAACGGCTTGCCCTGCGTGAGGCCCGGCATGCCGGCATCGAGCACGAAGACCAGCACCGGCCGGTTGCGCTTGTCGACACCGGGGTCACCCTCGTCGAGTTTGGCGTAGACGACGAGAACGTCGGCGCATGGTCCGTTGGTGATGAAGGTCTTCTGCCCGTTGAGGATGTAGTCCTCGCCGTCGCGCTTGACGTAGGTTTTCATGCCGCCGAAGGCGTCCGAGCCCGAGTCCGGCTCGGTGATAGCCCACGCCGCAATCTTTTCCAGCGTCATCAGCTCCGGCAGCCAGCGTTCCTTCTGCGCCAGCGTCCCGCGGCTCATGATGGTCGCCGCGCCAAGGCCGAGGCTCACCGACGCAGTGCTGAGCAACCCGATGCTGACCCGGGCGATTTCGGACACCAACACCGCGATCATCGACCCCTGCGCGCCGCCACCGAAACCGCCTGCTTCATCCGGCATTTCGTCGCGTTCATCGTCGACCTGTTCGCCGTTCTGCTTGGCGCGCTCGCGGTCCAGCATCTTCTTGACCGACTCGGCGGCCATGGTGTCGAGGCCAAACTGGCTGAACAGCTTGCGCACGATCGGATACGGCGACATTTCGCCGGTTTCCAATTCGTCCAGATGCGGGCGGATCTCTTTGTCGACAAACTGGCGGACGGCATTCTGGACCATCAGGTCGGTGTCGGACCACTCGATCATGGCGCCCTTAACGCTCGGCGCGCTGATAGGCGGTGACGACAGCGGCGCCGCCCAGCCCGATGTTGTGTTGCAGTGCGGCGCTGACGTTGTCGACCTGGCGCTTGTCCGCTGTCCCGCGTAGCTGCCAAGTGAGCTCGGCGCACTGCGCCAGCCCGGTCGCGCCGAGCGGGTGCCCCTTGGAGATCAGGCCGCCGGACGGGTTGACCACCCAACGACCGCCGTAGGTGGTGTCGTTGTTATCGATCAGCTTGGGCGCCTCGCCCGGACCGCACAGGCCGAGGGCCTCATAGAGCAGCAGTTCGTTGGCCGAGAAGCAGTCATGCAGCTCGATTACCTGAAAGTCCTGCGGGCCGAGCCCGGACTGGTCGTAGACCTGTTGTGCGGCTTGAACATTCATGTCGTAGCCGATGAGGTTTTTCGCGCTGCCGTTGAACGTCGACGCGAAGTCGGTGGTCATGGCCTGGCCGACGATCTCCACTGCCTGGCCGGCCAGACCGTGGCTTTCAACGAAGCTTTCCGAGGCCAGGATCGCCGCGCCCGAACCGTCCGAGGTCGGCGAGCACTGCAGCTTGGTCAGCGGGTCGGAGATCATCCGCGCCGCCAGGATGTCGTCGAGCGTGTAGGACTCCTGGAACTGGGCGAACGGGTTGTTGACCGAGTGCTTGTGGTTCTTGTAACCGATCTTGGCGAAATGCTCTGCGGTGCTGCCGTATTGCTTCATGTGCTCGCGCCCGGCAGCGCCGAACATCCACGGGGCGACGGGCATGGCGAACTCGTCGATGTCGGCCATCGCCTTGACGTGCTTGGCCATCGGCGATTCGCGGTCCTGGGCGCCCCCGCCTAGGGAGCCAGGCTGCATCTTCTCGAAGCCGAGTGCGATCGCGCAGTCGACGATGGCGCCGCGAATGGCCTGCGCGGCCAAGAAGAGCGCCGTCGAACCGGTGGAGCAGTTGTTGTTGACGTTGATGACCGGGATGCCGGTCATGCCCAGCTCGTAGAGCGCCCGCTGTCCGGACGTCGAATCACCGGCGACGTAGCCGACGTAGCCCTGCTGAACCTCGCGGTAATCGATGCCAGCGTCCTTCAGGGCATTGGTTCCCGATTCCCTGGCCATGTCGGGATAATCCCAGCCCTCACGGCGCCCCGGCTTTTCGAACTTCGTCATGCCAACGCCGACGACGTAGACCTTGTTGGACGTTTTGGTGGACATTTCAGCCCCTTCCGTAGGCCGCCTAGATACCTCAGTGTGCAACGTAGCCCAACCAACCGTTGGGCCGGGGGCCGTTAGATCGTCGCCGGACGCAACCCAAAGGCCCGACTCCTCCTCAGGACGTCCCGTCCCGCATCGTCGCCGGACGCAACCCAAAGGCCCGACTCCTCCTCAGGACGTCCCGTCCCGCATCGTCGCCGGGCGGATGACCACCACCGACTTCGTGCGCGCGCCCTCGTCGCGCAGCAGCGCCATCACCCGGCCGCCGGGGTCACAGGCGGCGTAGACGCCGTTGAACCCGGCCGGCGCCAGGGGCCGACCGTTGGCGGTCGCCTCGGCCTGCTCGGCGGACAGGTCGCGGCGCGGGAAGATCGCCAGGCAAGCCTCGTCCAGGCTGTAAGTGAGTCGCGGGCGCTCCGCCAATTCGTCGAGCGGGTACGCCTGATCGAGCACGAAGCGCCCGACACGGGTGCGCCGCAACGCCGTCAGATGCCCGCCCACCCCCAGCGCGGCGCCGACATCGCGGGCCAGGGCGCGAATGTAGGTTCCCGATGAGCAGTCGACCTCGACGTCCAGGTCGACCACGTCCTGGCCGGCGGGCCCGGGCCGGATGTCGCACACCTCGAACCGGTCGATGCGCACCGGCCGGGCCTTGAGCTCGACGGCCTGGCCCTCGCGGGCCAACCGGTAGGCGCGCTTGCCGTCGATCTTGACAGCGCTGACCGTCGACGGCACCTGTTCGATGTCACCGCGCAGGCCGCCCACGGCGGATTCGATCGCCTCGCTCGTCAGGTGCCGCGCCGAGACACGGTGCAGCAGTTCGCCCTCGGCATCGTCGGTGGATGTGCTCTGCCCCAGCCGGATGGTGGCGGTGTAGGACTTTTCGGTCGCGGTCAACAGGCCGAGGATCTTGGTGGCGCGCTCGACGCCGATCACCAGCACGCCGGTGGCCATGGGGTCCAAAGTCCCCGCGTGCCCCACCCTGCGCGTGGAAAAGATCCGGCGGCAGCGGCCGACCACGTCATGACTGGTCATCCCGGGCGGCTTGTCGATGACGACTATTCCGGGCCCGCTGGGGCTTTCGCTCATAGCACGATCGCGGTGAGCACCAGCCCTCGCTCGACCGACCATCGACCCCTGAGCGCGGTCAGCGGCGGACCCGACCGCGCCTCCGGATCGATCAGGATTTTGGAGACGAACACTCCGGTCGTTCCCCCATCGGGCGGGTCGAGGTCGAACACGACATGAGCATCTTCGAAACCCAGCCATCGCTTGGTCAGCGGAAACCAGGCCTTATAGGTCGCTTCCTTGGCGCAGAACAAGATTCGGTCCCAATGCAGCCCGGCGGGCAAGGCGGAGATCTCGTGTCGCTCCTCTTCGAGCGTGATCGCGTCCAGCACACCGTCGGGCAGCACGTCGTGCGGTTCGGCGTCGATGCCCACCGAGCGCACCGCCTCGGTGCGGCCCACGACCGCACCCCGATAACCCGCGGTGTGGGTGAGGCTGCCCACCACGCCCTCGGGCCAGCAGGGTTCTCCCTTCTCGCCCTTGAGGATCGGCACCGGTGGCAGGCCGAGCTCGCCCAGCGCGACTCGGGCGCAGTGCCGGACGGTAATGAACTCGTTGCGGCGCTTGGCTACCGACCTGGCGATCAGCGGCTCTTCTTCGGGCAGCGGCGCGAGACCGGGCGGATCGGAATACACCTCGGAGTAGGCGAGACCGTCCGTCACCGGCAGTACCGCGGAAACCAGCGTGTCTTCCGTCATCGTGATTGCCGCTGCCGCAACCGTTCCCGGAACTGCGCGGCCTGTCGCCGCATCTCGGGAGTGATCTCGAAGTGGCCGCCGAAGTCGTTGAGGTCCCCGGGCGCATACTGCGGATCCGGCAGCACCTGCCGCAGCCAGCTTGGCGGCCTGCGGCGCCGCCATTCCCGCGGATAGCCCACCGACACCTCCTCGAAGCGCACGTCGTCATACCAGGTGGTCCGCGGGATGTGCAGGTGGCCGTAGACTGAGCAGACAGCGTTGTAGCGGGTGTGCCAGTCGGCGGTTTTGGTGGTTCCGCACCACAGGGAGAACTCCGGGTAGAACAGAGCGTCGCAGGGGTCGCGGACCAGCGGGAAGTGGTTCACCAGGACGGTCGGTGTCATCCAGTCCAGTTCTTCCAGGCGGGCACGGGTGATCTCGAGACGCTGGCGGCACCACGCTTCACGGGTGGCGTACGGCTCCGGGGAGAGCAGGAACTCGTCGGTGGCCACCACGTTGCGCTCACGCGCGATGGTCAGGCCTTCGGCTTTGCTCGTGGCCCCCTCCGGCAAGAAGCTGTAGTCATAGAGCAGGAACATCGGCACGATCGTGGCCGGGCCGCCGCGCTCCGTCCAGACGGGGAACGGGTGCTCTGGCGTGACCACACCCATCTCGTCGCACATGTTGACCAGGTACTCGTAGCGCGCCTTGCCGAAGACCTGCACCGGGTCGCGGGTGGTGGTCCACAACTCGTGGTTGCCCGGCACCCAGATCACCTTCGCGAAGCGCCGTCGCAGCAGGTCAAGCGCCCAACGGATCTCGTCGGTGCGCTCGGCGACATCCCCGGCGACGATCAGCCAGTCGTCCGGATGGGACGGATGCAGCGACTCGGTGATCGGCTTGTTGCCAAGGTGGCCGGTGTGCAGGTCGGACACCGCCCACAGTGTCGGTTGCCCACCGTTGGTCGGTTCCCGTCCCGATGTATGCCCAGCCACGATTAACCACCCTAACGACCCCAACGGAGCAAGCCCGTGTCGTGGGCGTCATCTCGACCGGCCAGCGGGCGAGTTAGAACAAGTTCAGGTTTGCCTGTGACGTCCCGCGCGGGACTTGTACACTCCCCCGAAAGGACCGCTGGGGCGTCAGGGGGTGTCGTGTTCGCCAATGTTCGTCTGATGGGCGCGCTGGGTGCGCTGCTCACAGCGGCCATCGGGGGCACGATGGGTCTATTGACCGCCCCGGCAGGGTCGGGCGTCGGCGATCGGCCCGTCGAACTGAGGTCGACCGCCCAGCCGATGGAAACGACCATGAAGAGCCCGATCGTGGCGACCACCGATCCGCGCCCCTTCGACGCGTGCGAGGACATTCCGTTCGATGTCATCCAGCGGCTCGGGCTGGGATTCACGCCGCCCGAGCACGAAGACGGGCTGCGCTGCCACTTCGACGCAGGGAATTATCAGGTGGCCGTCGAGCCGATCATCTGGCGCACCTACGAGCAGTCATTGCCCGCCGACGCCGTCGAGACGACGATCGCGGGTCACCGCGCCGCGCAGTACTGGGTGCTCAAACCGACCTACCACAACAGCTACTGGTACTACTCGTGCATGGTCGTCTTCAGGACCAGCTACGGGGTGCTGCAGCAGGCGCTTTACTACTCGACCGTCTATTCCAATCCCGAGGTCGATTGCATGCAGACCAATCTGCAACGCGCCAACGACCTCGCCCCGTATTACAAGTTCTGATCCGGTCGCGTACCCCCGGCGGAGTTGTCACCCAACCGCGGCGCGGACCCGGGCGGCGACCGCGGCTAGCGCCACGTCGTCGTGCACCGGCGCCGCCGACGGCGCCCGCACCGGTAGCTGCACCCAGCTCTTGCAGCCGCCGTATTCCGGAGTCCTGATGATGCGCACCGGATCGAGCAGCGGTCTCACCGACACCACCAGCACGGCCAGTTTGTGCTTGGGACGAAAGTCGAGCCGGTCGGCTCGTACCGAGTCGGCGGTCCAGATGTGCAGATCTTCGATGGCCGAAAGGCCGTCCGGGCGCTCAACCGGCACCGCCGCAACAACTTTCGCGGCGGCCCGGATCACCAACTCGTCGTCGGTGCTGTCGGCGGCGGCGGGTGCCAGCAGGTCCTGGTGCTCGGCGCGCACCCGCTCGGCATGGCTGTGCGCGACCGTCGGGAACAGAAGGAATTCGCGCGCGGCCAGTTCGAATCGCTTCTCGCCGATGCCGCCCTTGCGCAGCAACACTCGCTGGCGGCCATCCAGCAGGGCATGCACCGCAGCGCTCCACTCCTTGAGCGCGGGAATTGTGGGAGATTCGGTGGCGACGTTCATTTCGCGGCCGCCATCCGCGCTACCACCTCGGGACGGCGCAGCGGCGGAACCGTCTTGGGCGGCTGGCGCCGCGCAGGCAGCTGCCCCAGCAACCGCGTCGTCGTCTCGGTGACCTCGGCGACCGCCACCTCGAACGCATCGGCATTAGCGGCCGAGGGGTGGGTGATGCCGCTGACCTTGCGCACGTATTGTCGGGCCGCCGCCGCGATTTCCTCGGCGGTGGCCGCTGGCTGCAGACCGCGCAGTTCGGTGATATTCCGGCACATCTTTTCCACGATAAGCGCTGCTCGGCGCCACCGCTTCCCGACGGTTCCGCCGGCGGCGAGGCGGCGCCCGGTTGATCCGGGCGCCTGGCTACGGTGATGTGATGACCGACGAGATCCTGCTGATCGACACCGACGAACGAGTGCGCACCCTGACCCTCAATCGGCCCCAGTCGCGCAACGCCCTGTCTTCGGCATTGCGGGACCGCTTCTTCGGCGCATTGGCCGACGCCGAAACCGACGAGGAGGTCGACGTCGTCATCGTCACCGGCGCCGACCCGGTGTTCTGCGCGGGACTGGATCTCAAAGAACTGGGCGGCTCCTCGGCGCTTCCTGACATCTCGCCGCGGTGGCCGGCGCTGACCAAGCCGGTGATCGGTGCGATCAACGGCGCCGCGGTGACCGGCGGGTTGGAGTTGGCGTTGTACTGCGACATCCTGATCGCCTCGGAGAACGCCCGCTTCGCTGACACGCACGCACGGGTGGGCCTGCTGCCCACCTGGGGTTTGAGCGTGCGGTTGCCGCAGAAGGTGGGAGTCGGGCTGGCCCGGCGGATGAGCATGACCGGTGACTATCTGTCGGCCGGTGACGCGCTGCGTGCCGGGCTGGTGACCGAGGTGGTGCCCCACGACCAGCTGCTGCCCACCGCGCGGGCGGTGGCGGCGTCGATCGTCGGAAACAACCAGGATGCGGTGCGGGCGTTGCTGGCGTCCTATCACCGCATCGACGACGCGCAGATCAGCGCGGGGCTGTGGCAAGAGGCCACGGCGGCCCGGCAGTTCCGGACCAGCGGGGACGATATCGCCGCCAACCGGGAGGCCGTGCTGCAACGCGGGCGCTCGCAGGTGCGTTGACGTCGCGATCTGCGCCAGTCCGCCCCCGCCGATCGGGCCCACCCCATACGATCAGCTGATGAATACGGTCGTCGGAATCGCCGCGCGGATGCTGTGCGGCCTGACGCTGGCGGCCGCGTCGGCGATCGCGGTGTTCGCGCCGCACGCGGGCGCGCTGCCGCCACCGGGATTTCCCAACCTCGACACCTTCACCGCCGTACCGGCCGACGGCTACCTGGTCGCCGGCGCGCCGGGGAGCCCGCCACGGGTCAGTTTCTCGGCGGGCCCGGCCCTGGTCTGTGACTTCTACGGCGGACCGCCGCCCGTACCCCAGCCGTCGCAGGACATCAAGTGCAAGGGCGACATGGTGGGGATGGACGACGTACCCGTCCCCGGCGGCCGTCCACGACCCGGCGATTGTCTCGTGGGTTCGGTGGACTTCAAGGGCCCCGGATACCAGTTGAGCCGCATGTCCTACGGCGGATGTGACGGCAACCCGGCCCAGTTACCGGCCGGGGGCAAGGCGCTGGCGGTGGGCCAGAAGTTGACCTACCTCAACGTCACCTGTGCGGTGGGAGCCGACGACCTCGTCGCCTGCCTGGACACCACCAGCGGCGACCACGGATTCGTCGTCCAGCGCTCGGGAAGCTGGGCGTTTTAATTAGATGGTGGTGACCCGCTGCGCCCGGCTTCGCCGCGCTTGCGATCACCACGAACTCACATGGTGGTGACCCGCTGCGCCCGGCTTCGCCGCGCTTGCGATCACCACGAACTCACATGGTGGTGACCCGCTTCGCCCGGCTTCGCCGCGCTTGCGATCACCACGAACCAGATGCTGCTAGTCGAGGGCGGTGCGCAGCGACGCCACCGCGGCCTCGATCGAGCCGCTGGTCGAGTAGCCGGCCGCCAGCCGGTGCCCCCCGCCGCCGAACCCGGACGCGACCGACGCCAAATCCACCGCGGCTTTGGCCCGCATCGACACCGACCACTGCTGCGGCGCGACCTCTTTGAATACCGCGGCCACCTCCGCCTGCTGCGTGGTCCGCACGATGTCGACGACGCTTTCGACTTCCTCTGGCCGTGAACCGACCCAATCCTGGTGGTCGACAACGGCATACACCAGCCCGCGGCCGCCCGCGGCCTCCGGCAACAGCTGGGCGGAGGCCAGCACCCGCGATAGCAACGGCAGCCATCCGAACGGGTGGCTGTCCAGCAGGGTGCGGCTGATCGCGGCGTTGTCGACGCCGCCGTCGACCAGCCGAGCGGCCAGCCGCAGGGCTCGCCCGCTGGCCCAGCGGAACGAGCCGGTGTCGGTGGTCAGTCCGGCATAGATGCAGTGCGCGACATCGGGATCGATGGGCTTGCCCCAGGCGTCGAGAATGTCGGCGATCATCATCGTCGTCGAATCGGCAGACACGTCAATGAAATTGGCGGTGCCGAAGACATCATTGGAGGCGTGGTGGTCGATGACCAACACCTCGTCGGCCGCCACCGCCAAGTCGCTCAGCGCGCCCAGCCGCTTGACGCTCGGAACATCAACGGTGACAACCAAATCGGCGTCGCGACGCATCGCATCGGGACTGACCAGCAGCCCGCAGCCGGGCAACGACGCCAACGACTCGGGCAGTCCCGCCGGCTCGGCGAAACTCACCTCGACGTGCTTGCCGCACTTGTCCAGCACCAGCCCCAGCGCCAGCCCAGCGCCGATGGTGTCGGCATCGGGATGCACGTGTGCGATCACCGCGACCGTGTCGGCGTGCGACAGCAATTCGACCGCGCCTGCGGCGTCGACGCGCGCCCCCACCCTGGGGCCGCCGCCCAGCTCAGTATTCGTGTTCGTTGTCGTCACCGATACTCCCGTCGAAGCCGGGCTCCCCACCCGATCCGCTCTCCCGGTATGGATCGGCCTCCCCAGCCGGCTTGGCCCCCGAACGGACCCGCGCCAGATCAGCATCCGCCGCGCGCGCCCGCGCGAGCAACTCGTCCATTCGCTGCACGTTGTCCAACGTGGTATCGCGGGTGAACGTCAGCGTGGGCGTGAAGCGCACGCCGGTGCCGGCCCCGACCATCGTGCGCAGCGCGCCCTTGGCCCGTTCCAGGGCGGCCGCAGCAGCCCCGTAATCCGGCTCGTCGTCCAGCGTGCGTCCCATCACCGTGTAGAACACCGTGGCATCGTGCAGATCGGCGGTCACCTTCGCGTCGACGATGGTGACCCCCTCCAGCCCGGGATCCTTGATCTCGAACTCGATCGCCGAGGCGACGATCGTGTTGATCCGCTTGGCCAAACGGCGCGCCCGGGCCGGGTCGGCCATCAGGTGCGCTCCTTCTGGACCAACTCGTAGGACTCGATGATGTCGCCTTCCTTGAGGTCGGAGTACCCCAGCGTCATACCGCACTCGAAGCCCTCGCGGACCTCGGTCACGTCGTCCTTCTCCCGTCGCAGCGAGGTGATCGTGAGGTTGTCGGTGACCACGATGTTGTCCCGCAGCAACCGCGCCTTGGCGTTGCGGCGCACGATGCCGCTGCTGATCATGCAACCGGCGATGATGCCGACCTTGGAGGACCGGAAGATCGCCCGAATCTCGGCGCGACCCAGCTGGTTCTCCTCGTAGATCGGCTTGAGCATGCCGCGCAGGGCCTTCTCGATCTCGTCGATCGCCTGGTAGATCACCGAGTAGTAGCGGATCTCCACACCCTCGCGGTTAGCGAGCTCGGTGGCCTTGCCTTCGGCACGTACGTTGAAGCCGATGATCACCGCGTCCGAGGCCGACGCCAGGTTGACGTTGGTCTCGGTGATGCCGCCGACGCCGCGGTCGATGACGCGCAGCGCCACCTCGTCGTCGACCTGGATGCCCATCAGGGCCTCTTCCAGCGCCTCGACCGTACCGGCGTTGTCGCCCTTGAGGATCAGGTTCAGCTGGCTGGTTTCCTTCAGCGCCGAGTCCAGGTCCTCCAGGCTGATCCGCTTGCGGGAACGCGCGGCGAGCGCGTTGCGCTTGCGGGCGCTGCGCTTGTCGGCGATCTGGCGGGCGATGCGATCCTCGTCGACGACGAGCAGGTTGTCACCCGCCCCGGGCACCGACGTGAAACCGATGACCTGCACCGGCCGCGACGGCAGCGCCTCTTCGACGTCCTCGCCATGCTCGTCGACCATGCGACGAACCCGGCCGTACGCGTCGCCGGCGACCACCGAGTCGCCGACCCGCAGCGTGCCGCGCTGCACCAGCACCGTGGCGACCGGACCGCGACCGCGGTCCAGGTGCGCCTCGATCGCCACACCCTGGGCCTCCATGTCGGGGTTGGCCCGCAGGTCCAGGGCCGCGTCGGCGGTCAGCAGCACCGCCTCGAGCAGCTGCTCGATGTTGGTGCCCTGCTTGGCGGAGATATCGACGAACATCGTGTCGCCACCGAAATCCTCTGCCACCAAACCATATTCGGTGAGCTGCCCGCGGATCTTGGCCGGGTCGGCACCCTCAACGTCAATCTTGTTGACCGCCACTACAATCGGCACGTCGGCCGCCTGGGCGTGGTTGATGGCCTCCACCGTCTGCGGCATGACGCCGTCGTCGGCGGCGACCACCAGGATGGCGATGTCGGTGGCCTTCGCACCGCGGGCACGCATGGCGGTGAACGCCTCGTGACCTGGGGTGTCGATGAAGGTGATCGGCCGTTCGACCCCGTCGTGTTCGACGGCCACCTGGTAGGCACCGATGTGCTGGGTGATGCCACCCGCCTCGGCTTCCCGCACGCTGGCGTTCCGGATGGTGTCCAGCAGTCGGGTTTTACCGTGGTCGACGTGACCCATCACGGTCACCACCGGCGGCCGGGTCTGCAGGTCTTCCTCGCCGCCCTCGTCCTCGCCGTAGCTCAGATCGAAGGACTCCAGCAGCTCGCGGTCTTCGTCCTCGGGGCTGACGACCTGGACGACGTAGTTCATCTCGCTGCCCAGCAGCTCGAGCGTCTCGTCGCCAACCGATTGCGTGGCGGTGACCATCTCGCCGAGGTTGAACAGCGCCTGCACCAGCGAAGCCGGGTTGGCGTTTATCTTGTCGGCGAAGTCGCTCAGCGACGCGCCGCGAGCCAGGCGGATGGTCTCGCCATTGCCGTGTGGCAACCGCACTCCGCCCACCACCGGCGCCTGCATGTTCTCGTATTCGGCGCGTTTCGCCCGCTTCGACTTGCGGCCCCGTCGCGGCGCACCGCCGGGACGGCCGAAAGCGCCGGCGGCACCGCCGCGCTGGCCGGGACGGCCACCGCCGCCACCACCGGGACGGCCACGGAAACCGCCGCCGCCTCCGGGCGGGGCACCGACTCCACCGCCACCGCCGCCGCGGTAGTTGCCGCCTCCTCCGTCACGACCGCCGGGACCACCGGGACGGCCACCGCCGGGACGCGGCGCGCCGGGCCGAGCCGGGCGGCCCGGCCCACCGGCACCGGCGGGTCGAGGCGGCATGTTGCCCGGGGAAGCGCCGCCCGGCCGCGGCGCGCCGGGGCGGGGTGCTCCCGGACGGGGCGCCTGCGGACGCGGGATGGACCGGTCGACGGGCTGCGCCGACGAGAACGGGTTATTGCCGACGCGCGGGGCGCGGGGCTTGGGCATCGGGCCCGGGCGCGGGCCCGGCGTCATACCGGGGCGCGGCGCTTGCCCGGGCGCGGGCGGTTTCGGCTGCCCCGGAGACGGCGCGGACGGATGTGTGGGAGCGGGGCCCGGGCGGGCCGGGGCCTCGGCGGAGGCCTGGGGACCGGCGGGCTTGGCGGGCGTCGCCGTCGCTTCGCCGTTGCCACCCGCGCTGCCGATGGCGCTGTCGAGGGCCTTGTCGAGCGATTTGTCGGGGGCCTTGGCGGCCTTGGCCGCGGCTTTCGCGGGGGCCTTCTCGGCGGCCTTGCCGCCGCCGAAGGACTCGCGCAGCCGACGAGCCACCGGGGCTTCTACCGTCGACGATGCGGATTTGACGAATTCGCCCTGATCATTCAGCCGGGCGAGAACTTCCTTGCTGGTGACACCGAGTTCCTTAGCCAACTCGTGTACGCGGGCCTTACCTGCCACTACATCTCCTGTCTATGAGGCGACAGTTGTGGGGCCGCGCCTCGGGGATTAGCTGTAACGCATAGGAATGCGAGTCATCGGGACTTCACGGTGTGCTCATGTTCTTTGCTACCTGTTCTGTTGCCGGGCGGCCGGACGCACAGAGAAACTCTATGTGCTCGACCACCGCGGATGTATCCGGTGAACCGGTGATGCGCAGCGCTTTTGTGAAAGCCCGCCGCCGGATTGCCTGTTGTGCGCACTGCGGTCCGGGATGCAGCCACGCACCCCGCCCCGGCAGGCTGTTACCTGTGTCAACGATCACGGCGAAGCCACCGTTCCCGTTCGGCACAGCCACCACTCGAAGCAGCTCGACGGCCAGCTCTCGCTTCCGGCACCCGACACACGTCCGTACGGGTCCACCCGCATGACGGTGCGCCAAGGTCGAAGGCTCACGCTGGATCACGGCTCAGTCTAGCGTCACCGAATCGATGGTCAGAACCACCCGAGGGTGGGCAGCTGCAGGCCCGCCCGGGCGCTAGCGGTCGTGCGCCATTCCGTGGGTGGCACCGTGTTCGGACTGGCTCTCCGAATGCCCCCCGGGACCGCCGGGCGAGTCCCCGCGGATGTCGATGCGCCAGCCGGTGAGCCGGGCCGCCAGGCGCGCGTTCTGGCCCTCCTTGCCGATGGCCAGCGACAACTGGAAGTCGGGTACCACCACGCGAGCGGCGCGAGCCGCCTGGTCGATGATCGAGACCGACACCACCTTCGCCGGCGACAGCGCGTTGGCGACAAAGCGCGCGGGATCCTCGTCGTAGTCGATGATGTCGATTTTCTCGCCGGACAGCTCGCTCATCACGTTGCGGACCCGCTGCCCCATGGGACCGATGCAGGCGCCTTTGGCGTTCAGGCCGGGAAGGTTGGACTTCACCGCGATCTTGGAACGATGGCCGGCTTCCCGGGCCACGGCGACGATCTCCACCGATTCGTCGGCAATCTCGGGAACTTCCAGCGAGAACAACTTTCGAACCAGGTTCGGGTGGGTCCTCGACAGGGTGATCAACGGCTCCCGAGCCCCGCGGGTCACCCCGATCACGTAGCACCGAACGCGGTTGCCGTGCTCGTAGCTTTCGCCCGGAACCTGCTCGGCCGCCGGAATCACACCCTCGGACGCCTTCGTCTCGGTGCCCATCCGGACCACGACCAGGCCGCGCGCATTGGCCCGGCTGTCACGCTGGATGACGCCCGCGACGATCTCCCCCTCGCGGGTGGAGAACTCGCCATAGGTCCGCTCGTTTTCCGCGTCGCGGAAGCGCTGCAGCATGACCTGGCGGGCGGTGGTGGCGGCGATTCGCCCGAAACCCTCGGGGGTGTCGTCCCACTCGCTGATGACGTTGCCGTCTTCGTCGGTCTCCCGGGCGATCACCCGGACGACTCCCGTCTTGCGGTCGATTTCGATCCGCGCGTCGTTCTGGTGACCTTCGGTATGCCGGTAGGCGGTGAGCAGCGCCGACTTGATCGTCTCGAGCAGCTCGTTGACAGAGATGCCCCGATCCACCTCGATCGCGTGCAGTGCGGCCATGTCGATGTTCATGCTCCGGTCTCCGTCCTCCGGGCCTGACCCATACTCGCCAGTTCCAGCTCCGCTTGGTTAGGAGGCGAAAACTCCACCTGGACAACAGCTTTCGCAATGTCACCGAGTGGGATCTCGCGCACCGCCCAGTCCCGCCCGGCGCGGACCACCAGCGAGATCGCCCCGTCGGTCGTTGCACCGACCCGGCCGGTCAGCTTCGATCCGTCGGACAGGACGACGTCGACCTTGCGGCCGCGGGCCCGGCGGAAGTGCTTCGCGCTGGTCAGCGGGCGGTCTACGCCCGGCGAGGAGACCTCGAGCACGTAGTGGTCGGAGATGGTGTCCACGCCGTCGAGCAACGCCGATGCCGAGCGGGACAGCGCGGCTGCAGTGTCCAGATCGAGGCCGTCGTCGCCGTCGGCGATCACCATGATTCGCGGGGGGCGGGTCCGGGCGTTGATGACCACGTCTTCGATCTCGAAGCCGGCGCGCGCAAACTCTGCACCGAGTAGCTCGATCACCTGCGTCTGCGACGGTAGCCCGGTGGTCACGGCGAGCTCCTCATCTTGAGTTGTCCGGTCATCTGGCGGATGTCGGCGCCCCGTTGGCTTCGCAGATGACTTCCGGTGTCCGGCGGTTCCGACCGTTGCTGTCAGTGGCTGCCCTCTGCGCGAACCAGCTATCAACGATACGCCAGGATTCGCGGTTGACGGCGTGATCGCGTCCTGGCGTCTCGCCCGTCTTCGCCCCGATGGCAGGATGTCCTTGTGCCTAGCGCAGTTCCGTTCATCAGCAGGCGAGACATCCTCGCCGGTGGTGTGGCTTTGGCTGCGCTCGGGGCCGTGCCGACCGCCTGTGGCAAGCCCGCGCCCAAGCCCCCGCCAGTCGAGCAACTGCTGGGGCCGCTCGATCAGGCCCGCCACGACAGTGCGCTGGCGGGCGCCGCCGCCGCGGCCGTCGGGAACCCGCCGCAGGTCGCCGCCGCGCTGGCGGTCGTGGCCAACCAGCGCGCCGCGCATGCCCGCGCGCTGTCCGCGGAGATCGCGCGCGCGACCGGCAAGCTCGCCACGTCGTCCTCGAGCGAAACGCCCACCCCCAGCCAGGCCCAACCGGCCGGGCCGCCACCGCCCCCGCCGCCGGTGTCAGACGTGATCGACGCGTTGCGCGCCTCCGCCGACAGCGCGAGTCGATTGGTGGGCACCGAATCGGGCTACCGGGCCGGACTGCTCGCCTCGATCGTCGCATCCTGCACGGCGTCTTACACGGTTGCGCTAGTGCCCGGGGGGCCGTCGATATGACCTCCGGTAAGGACGCCGACAACACGGCTCTGTGCGACGCGCTGGCCATCGAGCATTCGACGATCTACGGCTACGGCATCGTCTCCGCGCTGTCGCCGCCCAGCGTGAACGACATGGTGGTGGAGGCGCTCACGCAGCACCGCCAGCGCCGCGACGACGTCATCGCGATGCTGAACGCCCGCAAGGTGACCGCCCCGATCGCCGCGCCCGGCTACCAGCTGCCCATGGTGGTGGGCGGTCCGGCCGATGCCGCGCGGCTGGCCGCACGGATGGAGAACGACGGCGCGGGGGCGTGGCGCGTGGTCGCCGAGCACGCGGAGACCGGCGCCGACCGTGCGTTCGCGTCGACGGCCTTGGTACAGAGCGCGGTCATGGCCGCCCGGTGGAACCGCGTGCTGGGCGCCTGGCCCATCACGACCAGCTTCCCCGGCGGCAACGACTAGTGGAGATCGCGAGCGCGGCGAAGCCGGGCGAAGCGGGTCGCCACCATCGGGACTAGTGGAGATCGCGAGCGCGGCAAAGCCGGGCGAAGCGGGTCGCCACCATCGGGACTAGCCGCCCAGTGCCGCCGCGATGTCGGCGGCCAGCGACGGTCCGGTCGCCAGTTCGCGGGTTTGGCCGCCGAAGCGATTGCGCAGCTCCACCACGCCGTCCGCCCAGCCCCGCCCCACCACGACGATCCACGGCACGCCGAGCAGTTCCGCGTCCTTGAACTTCACGCCAGGTGAGGCTTGGCGATCATCGAGCAGCACTTCGATGCCCAACCCGTCCAACTCGGCGGCGAGATTACCGGCACCCGTACGGGCTTCCGCGTCTTTGTTGGCGATCACCAGATGAACGTCGAACGGTGCGACGGCCGACGGCCAGCGCAAACCCAGTTCGTCGTGGTGCTGCTCGGCGATGACGGCCACCATCCGCGACACCCCCAGGCCATAGGAGCCCATGGTCAGGCGGACCGGCTTGCCGTCCTCACCGAGCACATCGACGGTGAAGGCGTCGGTGTATTTACGGCCGAGCTGAAAGATGTGGGCGACCTCGATACCGCGCGCCGAGACCAGCGGGCCCGCGCCATCCGGCGACGGGTCACCGTCGCGCACCTCGGCGGCCTCGATGGTGCCGTCGGCGGTGAAGTCCCGGCCAGCCACCAATCCGACGACGTGCCGCCCGGTTTCGTCGGCCCCGGTGATCCAGCTGGTGCCCTCCACCACCCGCGGATCGACCAGGTAGCGAACGCCGTTGCTTTGCAACGCTTTCGGCCCGATGTACCCCTTCACCAGAAAGGGGTACTTGGCGAAGTCGGCATCGTCGAGCAGCGTGTATTCGGCCGGTTCCAGCGCCGCGCTCAGCCGTTTGTCGTCGATCTCACGGTCCCCCGGCACCCCAATGGCCAGCAACTCCCACTCCCCGCCGGGCTGGCGGACCTTGAGCAGGACGTTCTTCAGCGTGTCGGACGCGGTGACGGTGCGCCCCAAGTCCGCCTGGTTGGCCCAGTCCACCAGGGTGGCGATGGTCGGGGTGTCGCCGGTGTTGTGCACAACCGGCTCGGGCAGCCCATCGATGGGCTGAGCTTCCGGGCGGGCGGTGACGACGGCCTCGACGTTGGCCGCATACCCGGACTCCAGGCACCGCACGAACGTGTCTTCACCGACCGCGCTTTCGGCCAGAAACTCCTCCGATGCGCTGCCGCCCATGGCGCCCGACACGGCGGACACGATGACGTAGCGGACCTGCAGGCGCGAGAAGATCCGCTGATAGGCCTCGCGGTGCGCGTGGTAGCTGGCCTTGAGGCCGGCGTCGTCGATGTCGAACGAGTAGGAGTCCTTCATCAGGAACTCACGGACCCGCAGGATGCCGGCCCGCGGCCGCGCTTCGTCACGATATTTGTTCTGGATCTGATACAGCAGGACAGGAAAGTCTTTGTAGGAGCTGTATTCACCCTTGACGGTCAGGGCGAACAGCTCTTCGTGGGTGGGGCCCAGCAGGTAGTCATTGCCGCGACGGTCTTGCAGCCGGAACACAGAGTCGCCATATTCGGTCCACCGGTTCGTCGTCTCATAGGGTGCGCGCGGCAACAGGGCGGGAAACAAAATCTCTTGTCCGCCAATGGCGTCCATCTCCTCGCGGACGATGCGCTCGATCCGGCGCAGCACCCGCAATCCCAGCGGCAGCCAGCTGTACAGCCCCGGCGCGACGGGCCTTATGTAACCTGCCCGGATCAAAAGCTTGTGGCTGGCGACTTCGGCGTCGGCGGGATCGTCGCGCAAGGTGCGCAAAAACAACTGGGACATCCGGGTGATCACAGCGGGCCAGCCTAGCGTGCTGCGAAGAGGGTCCGTGCGGGGTGAGCTAGAGCTCCCCGGCGTCCATCGCGTCCTTGACCTCCTGCGCGTGCGCAACCTGGTCGGGGGTATAGCCGATCAGCAGCGCTGCGCCGCCGACGATTACGGCCACGCCGGCCACCCACAGCAGCCCATAGGTGTAGCCGTGGTCCAGCGCGGACAACTGCGCATCGCTCATGAACTTCACCGGTCCGTTGGTGCCGCCCAGATACAGGGTCCGAGAGGTGATGACGGCCTGGATGACGGCCAGCACCAGCGGGCCGCCCAGGCTCTGCAGCATCAGCGTCACCGCCGATACCGGACCGATCTGATCGAAGCCCACGCCGGCGATGGCCGACAGCGTCAGCGGGACGACGGCCATACCGATGCCGATCCCGCCGACCACGATGGGCAGCACCAGGTTGGGGAAGTACGCGACACCGCGGTGCATGAATGCCCAGCCGTACAGCATCGCCCAGAACAGCAGGATCCCGCCCCCGATGGTCAGCACCCGCGGCGAGAACCGCGACACCAGCTGCGAGGAAACGCCGAGGCCGATTCCCATTGCGATGACGAACGGGATGAAGCCAACGCCGGCGCGCAGCGCGCTGTAACCGAGGATGTCTTGTACGTACAGACCGATGCACACGGTCAGGCTGAACATGAGCCCGCCGGCCAGGAAGATGGCGGTGAAGGTGACCGACCGGTTGCGGTCACGGAACAGGTTGAACGGGACGACGGGGTTTTCGGCCGTGCGCTCGACGATGACGAAGGCGAGGGCGGCACCGAGCGCCACCACGCCAGACCCGATCGTCGTGATCGACACCCAGCCCTTTTCCGGACCCATCGAGAAGGCGAACACGGCCGCGGTGCATGCCAGGGTGGCCAGCACGGCACCGGTGGCGTCGAGCTTCATTCGCTCGCGGTTGGTTTCGCGCAGCGCGGTGCGGGCCAAGTAGATCATCACCAGGCCGATCGGCACATTCACCAGGAACGCCAGCCGCCACGACACTTCGGTGAGGGCGCCGCCGACCACCAGACCCATCACCGACCCGACCGCCGTCATCGCCGCGAACACCGCAGTCGCGAAGTTACGGGCGGGCCCCTTGGGGAAGGTGGTCGCCACCAGCGCCAGACCGGTCGGCGACGCGATGGCCGACCCGATGCCCTGTGACAGCCGCGCGATGACCATGGTCGCCTCGTCCCAGGCGACCGCGCACAGCACAGATGAGATGGTGAAGAGCGCAACACCGACGATGAATGTGCGCTTGCGCCCAATGGTGTCACCGAGGCGACCGCCCAGCAGCATCAGCCCGCCGAACGTCAGCACGTAGGCGGTAATGACCCAGCTGCGGCCGGCGTCGGAAAGGCTGAGTTCGTTTTGGATCTTGGGCAGCGCGACGATGGCGACGGTGCTGTCCATCGTCGCGAGCAGCTGCATACCGCCGATCGCGATGACCGCCGCGATGAAGCGTCGAGAAGGCAGCCACGCCGGGTAGTACTTGCTGATGCGCTTCAGGGCGGTCTCCGCCGGGGGCTTGGAGGCGGTCTCCGCCGGGAGCGCAGTGCTCGCCGGGGCCGGACGATCGGGGCGCGCCGAGGCCAGTTTCTGCCCTGCGCGCTCTGCATCGTTGAGAGCCGTCATAAAGGGTTACCTTACAGTAATCTTAAGAACCGTTTAAAGCCCGAAGGCCGCCACAGCACCGATCACGATGATCGCGGGAGGTCGGATACCGTCGGCACTCATCTTCTCCGGCGTGTCGACCAGGGTAGCCCGCAAAGTGTGTTGAGCGGCAGTTGTTCCATGCTGAACCACCAGCACCGGAGTATCCGCAGGTCGTCCGCCTTTGAGCAGGGCGTCGACGAAAAGTTCGATGCGTTCGACCGCCATCAGCAAAACAATCGTGCCTGACATTGCGGCCAGTGCATCCCAATTCACTAACGATTCGGGATGGCCGGGCGGCAGATGGCCGCTGACCACCACGAACTCATGATTTATCGCGCGGTGAGTGACCGGAACGCCCGCCAAAGCGGGCACTCCTATGGCACTTGTCACACCGGGCACCACCGTCACCGAGATTCCGGCCTCGACGCACGCCAGCACTTCTTCATATCCGCGAGCGAACACGAAGGGATCGCCGCCTTTGAGACGCACCACGAAGCTGCCGGCGCGGGCGCGTTCGATCATGACGTCATTAATGGCGTCCTGGGCCATGGCCCGCCCGTATGGGATCTTGGCGGCGTCGATGACTTCGACATGTGGGGGCAGCTCGGCCAGCAGCTCCGGTGGCGCGAGACGGTCGGCGACCACGACGTCGGCCTGGGCCAGCAGCCGCCGGCCGCGCACGGTGATCAGTTCGGGGTCGCCGGGCCCGCCGCCGACGAGCGCGACGCCGCCCTTGACCGCGTCCGAACCCACCGGGCTGTCGGGCGTGATGAGCCCGGTCTGCAACGCCTCGCGGATGGCCGAGCGGATCGCCGCCGACCGGCGGTGGTCGCCGCCGGCCAGTACGCCGACGGACAACCCGGCATAGTCGAAAGACGCTGGGGTCACTGCGGTCCCCTCGACCGCGATATCGGCGCGGACGCAAAAGATGCGGCGGCTTTCGGCCTCGGCGACCACGGCCTCGTTCACTTGTGCGTCGTCGGTGGCCGCGATCGCGTACCAGGCTCCGTCGAGGTCGCCTTCGCGGTATTCGCGTAGTGCCAGGGTGATTCCCGTCATCGCTTCGACCGACCTGGTGGCGCTACGGGAGATGACGTGAACGTCGGCGCCGCTGGCGATGAGCAAGGGCAGCCGCCGCTGGGCAACGGTGCCGCCGCCGACCACGACGACCTTTTTGCCCGCCAGCCGCAGCCCAGCTAGGTAGGCGCTCTCGGTCACCCGGCAAGCCTAGTGGCGATCGCGAGCGCGGCGAAGCCGGGCGCTGCGGGTCGCCACCATCGATCTAGTGGCGCTGGCGTGTGCGACGAAGCGCGCCACCGCCTGCGGCGCGGCGGCCGGATGGGTGTGCAGATATGACGCGTGCACTCCGGCGTGCACGACGCCGTCGCGCACCCAACCGCCCGCCCGGTCGCCGTCGTGGACCTGGTACATCCAGGCGGGTTGATAGTCCTCAGTGAATGTGACTGTGGTGCGGTGGAATTCGTGCCCCACCGCATGCTGGCCGGCGGTGTACAACGACGAATCCGCCACGGCGACGGCATCGCGATACGCCAGGGCCAGGTGCGACGTGAATCGCCCCTGCCCCGCCAGCACGCCGCACATCGGATGGCCGTCGAGCTCGGAGACCAGGTAGATAAGCCCGGCGCACTCGGCGTGTATCGGCGCACCGGCGGCGGCGAGTTCGTTGATCTGCCGGCGCACGATCTCATTGGCCGACAACTCCGCGGTGAACTGTTCGGGGAAACCGCCGGGCAGCAACACCGCGTCGGTGCCGTCGGGCAACACATCAACGAGCGGATCGAATTCGGTGACCTCGGCGCCCGCGGCCCTCAGCAGCTCCGCGTGTTCGGCGTAGCCGAAACTGAATGCCTTCCCCGACGCCACCGCGACACCGGCACATCCCCCGGGCGTCTCGCCGACCGCCGCCGCGGGATCCCACGGCGGCTGGGCAATTCGGCTGCCGGCGATCGCGGCCAGGGACGGCAAATCGACGTGTCGAGCGACCAAGGCGGTCATCGCATCCACCGCCGATCGCGCGCGCTGGCCGTACTCCACTGCGGTGATCAAGCCCAAATACCTTGTCGGCAGCCCTAATTCGTCCTGTCTCGGGATTGCGCCCAACACCGGAACACCGGCCTGCTCGCAGGCCTGCCGCAGCACCTGCTCATGCCGGGCCGATCCGACCCGGTTCAGGATCACACCGGCGATGCGGGTCGCGGTGTCGTACGTCGAAAAGCCATGCAACAACGCGGCGATGCTCTGGCCTTGGCCGCGCGCATCGACGACCAGGACCACGGGCGCGCCCAGCAGGCCGGCGACGTGGGCCGTCGACCCCGGCGCGGGAGTCGTGGCGGTTTGCCCGATCCGGCCGTCGAACAGTCCCATCACCCCTTCGACCACCGCAATGTCGGCGCCATTTGCACCGTGGGCGTACAGCGGGCCAATCAGGTCCTCGCCCACCAGGATGGGATCGAGGTTGCGGCCGAGCCGGCCGGCGGCCAGACCGTGGTAGCCGGGATCGATGAAGTCCGGGCCGACCTTGAACGGCGCCACGGTGTGGCCCGCGCGCCGCAGAGCTCCCATCAAACCCGTTGCCACCGTAGTCTTTCCGCTACCTGATGCCGGAGCGGCGATGACGACAGCGGGAACACTCACCACTCGATGCCCTTTTGCCCCTTACGCCCGACATCCATCGGATGCTTGACCTTGGCCATCTCGGTCACCAGGTCGGCCGCGTCGATCAGACGCGGCGGCGCGTCGCGTCCCGTGATGACCACGTGCTGATGACCGGGTCGGGAGGTGAGCCGCTGCACCACCTCATCGACGTCCACCCAACCCCACTTGAGCGGATAGGTGAACTCGTCCAGGACGTAGAAGTCGTGTCGCTGATCGGCCAGCCGGCGCGCGATCTCCGTCCATCCATCGGCCGCCGCGGCCGCGTGATCGATGTCGCTGCCCGCCTTGCGCGTCCAGGACCAGCCCGCACCCATCTTGTGCCATTCGACGGGTCCACCGATCTGGTGCTGGTCATGCAACTGGCCCAGCTGGCCGAAAACCGCCTCCTCGCCCACTTTCCACTTAGCGCTTTTGACGAATTGGAACACCGCCACCGACAGCCCGGCATTCCAGGCCCGTAACGCCATTCCGAATGCCGCGGTGGACTTTCCCTTGCCGTCGCCGGTATGGACAGCCAGTACCGGCGTGTGACGGCGCGCCCGCGTAGTCAGGCCGTCATCGGGAACTTGCAGTGGAACGCCCTGTGGCATCAGCGCTTATCCTTTCCGCTCACGCCGCGTCGCGCACCGCGCGCGTCAAGGAATCCGCGTGCAACTGCTCGAGCCGAATGGCCGGCGCGCCGAGTTGGCGGGCCAGTTGCTCGGCCAGGCCCAGCCGCACAAAAGATGTTTCACAGTCGACGACGACGGCGGCGGCACCTTCGGCGACCAACCGTGCCGCCGCGGTACGGCTGCGGCCCAACGGATCCGGGCCGGCCGTGGCGCGGCCGTCGGTCAGCACCACCACTAGCGAGCGCCGGGCTCGGTCACGCGCCTTCTCCCGGACGATGAGTTCACGGGCGGCCAGCAAGCCTTCGGCCAGTGGAGTCTTTCCGCCGGTGTCGAACCGCGCCAGTCGCCGCCCGGCGATGTGCGCCGAGGAGGTCGGCGGCAATAACAGCCGTGCTTGCTGTTCGCGGAAGGTGATCACGGCGACCTTGTCGCGACGCTGATACGCGTCGCGCAGCAGCGACAGCGTGGCGCCGCTTACCGCCGCCATGCGATCGCGCGCGGCCATCGAACCCGATGCGTCAACGACGAAGATCACCAGATTGCCTTCGCGTCCCTCGCGCACGGCGCGCCGCACATCGTCGGGCTGCGGTCGTAGCGGTCCGGCGCCGGCACTTTCGGCGGCCGAGAGCAGGGTGGCGAACAGGTGCAGCCCGTGCCCGGCGCAGCTCGTGTCGTCCGCGTCGGCGGCGCCGATCACGCTGCCGCTCGCGTTTCGGGCCCGTGACCGCCGTCCGGGCGACCCCTCCCCCAGACCCGGAACGCGAAGCGCGCGGGTGCGGAAGGTTCTCGACGGCGGCGCGCTGGGCCGGGTCTTAGGCCGCTGCGCCTTAGCGTTTTCCGGTGAATTGCGTTGCGGAGCATCCTGTTCCGGCTCGGTGCGCTGACCGCCGCCTGGCGGGTCGGGATCGGGGTCCGGATCGGAACCGGCTTGCGCCAGGGCCTCGTCCAGTTGGTCGCGGTCGATGCCCGGGTCGTCGAAGGGATCTCGGCGGCGCCTGTGCGGCAGCGCCAGTTCGGCGGCCACCCGGATGTCCTCTTCCACAACGCTGTCGGCGCCGCGCCAAGCCGCGTGCGCGACGGCGGTGCGAGCGACCACCAGATCGGCGCGCATGCCGTCGACGTCGAACGCCGCACACAACGCCGCGATGCGGCGTAACTCGTTGTCGGGCAAGACCACACGGTCGAGGAGCGCACGTGCCGTAGCGATCCGACGGGCCAGCTCGGCATCGGCGTCGGCATAACGCTCGGCGAAACCGTCCGGGTCGGCCTCGTACGCCATCCGCTGCCGGATGACCTGCACCCGCACCTCGACGTCGCGCGACGCGTGGACGTCGACGGTTAGCCCGAACCGATCCAGCAGCTGCGGACGCAGTTCGCCTTCTTCGGGATTCATGGTGCCGATCAACACGAATCGGGACTCGTGCGAATGCGAGATACCGTCGCGCTCGATGTGCACCCGCCCCATCGCCGCGGCATCGAGCAGCACGTCGACCAGGTGATCGTGCAGCAGGTTGACCTCGTCGACATAGAGTACGCCGCCGTGCGCGCGGGCGAGCAGGCCAGGCGAGAACGCGTGCTCGCCGTCGCGCAGCACCCGCTGCAGGTCCAGCGAGCCGATCACCCGGTCTTCGGTTGCCCCGAGCGGCATTTCGACCAGGCCGGCGTCGCTGCCAGTGGCCTCGGACAGCAACGTCGCCAGGCCACGCACGGCGGTCGACTTGGCGGTGCCCTTCTCGCCGCGGATGAGTGCGCCACCGATCTCCGGGCGCACGGCGCACAGCAGCAGGGCCAGGCGCAGCTGGTCGTGCCCGACGATCGCGCTGAACGGGTAGGGCTTCACGGCGTCTCCGCCATACCCGAACCGGGCCGCAGCATGGGCACGTGCGGAACACCGTCGTCGAGGAAATCGTCTCCGTCGCGGACGAATCCGTGCTGGGCGTACATCTCCGCCAGATAGGTCTGCGCATTGATCCGGCACGGGTAGTCACCCACCTCGGCCAGCGCCGCGCGCAGCAGCCGGGTGGTGTGACCCTGACCGCGCGAATTGCGCTTGGTGCACAACCGCCCGATCCGGAACACCTTTTCTCCCCCGGCATGTTCCTCCATCAGCCGCAGGGTCGAAATCACCTCGCCAGCAGGCGTTTCCAGCCAGAAGTGCCGAGTTTCCGCGAGCAGGTCACGCCCGTCCAGCTCCGGATACGGGATCGCCTGTTCGACAACGAAAACCTCCACCCTGAGCCTGAGTAGCTCGTAGAGTGTCCGGGCGTCAAGGTCTTTGGCCCAAATACGTCGCAGTGCTTCTGTCACTGGCGCCGCTCCTCCTCATCGCTGCGCTCTGCATCGTCGTCAGCGCGTGTCACTGGCGCCGCTCCTCCTCATCGCTGCGCTCTGCATCGTCGTCAGCGCGTGTCATGGGGCGGCGCCCAACCCCAGCGTCTTCGTTCCCCAGGAGAAAACCTCGTCGTACAGCGCCGGTTCATCCGACAGCGTCGCCCCCAGGGACGGAACCATCTCCTTGAGCGCGGGCAGCCACGAGGCAAAGCGGTTGCCAAAGCAGCGTTGCAGGACGCCGAGCATGATAGGCACCGCCGTCGACGCTCCCGGGGAGCCGCCGAGCAGGCCCGCGATGCTGCCGTCGGCGGCGCCCACCACGGTGGTGTCGAAGTCGAGCACACCGCCCTTGCGCTTGTCCCGCCGGATCACCTGCACGCGCTGGCCGGCCAGCGTCAGCTCCCAATCCGGAGCGACCGCGGTCGGAGCGAATTCGCGCAGCATGCGAAGCCGGCCCGGTTCGGACAGCCGCAGCTGGCCGATCAGGTATCTGAGCAGCGTCAGCTGACTGACGCCGACACCGAGCAGTGAGGCCAGGTTGTCCGGCTTGACCGAGCGCGGGAGATCGGTGAAGTGCCCGTGTTTCAAGAACTTCGGTGACCAGCCGGCGTACGGGCCGAACACCAGCCAAGGCTTGCCGTTGACGTAACGCAGGTCCAGATGCAGCGCCCCTAGCGGGGGGGCACCCGGTGCGGGCACGCCATACACTTTGGCCCGGTGTGCGGCGGTGAGCGCCGCGTTGCCGGCGCGCAGGAACCGACCGCCGATCGGGAATCCCGCGAAACCCCTGACCTCGTCGATGCCGGACTTCTGCAGCAGCGGCAGCGCATCACCGCCGGCCCCGACGAAGACGAATTTAGCGTTCAGGCGGTGCTTTTCGCCGGTGCGCCGGTTGCGGATCGATAGCGTCCACGTGCCGTCGGACTGCCTTGACAGGTTGCGGACCTCGTGGCCGAACAGCGCGGTCGCGCCGCTGCGCACACAGAAACCTACGAGTTGTCGTGACAGGGCGCCGAAGTCGACGTCGGTGCCGTTGGGCGCCCAGTTGAGAGCCGTCGGTTCGGAGAAGTCACGTCCGGCCGCCATGAAGGGTAACCGGCGGGCGAACTCGCCCGGGTCGTCGATCAACTCAGTGCCGGCGAACAGCGGGTTGGGCGCCAATGCCTGCTGTCGGCGCCGCAGATAGTCGACCCGCTGCGCGCCACGCACGAAGCTCGCATGCGGGACTGCGGTGACGAAGCGTCGGTCGGTCAAAATCCCGTTCTCGACGGCGTAGGCCCAGAACTGGCGGGTCACCTGGAATTGCTCGTTGATGCGCACCGCTTTGCTGATGTCGATCGAGCCGTCGGCGCGCTGCGGGGTGTAGTTCAGCTCGCACAGCGCCGAGTGCCCGGTGCCCGCGTTGTTCCACGGGCTACTGCTCTCGGCGGCGACGGCGTCCAGACGCTCCACGAAGGTCATCGACCAATCCGGCTGCAACCGGCGCAGCAAGGCTCCCAGCGTCGCGCTCATGATGCCCGCGCCTACCAGCACGACGTCCGCTGACGTGGCTTTGGCTAGCGATGACACCGGCTTGCTGGTCCTTCCCTCGACTGGGCCGATCCCCAGGCTATCCCGAGGCAACGAGCCGCGAACCACGTGCGCCGCCCCGCACCCAGCAAAAGCTCTAAGCTGGCCTCGTGACTGGCAGGGTGACCGCCGAAGTGACCGGCTGGGTGCCCGATGTCCTCCCCGGTTACCAGCAACGCACCATTGCGCTCGGGGCCGACCCGGCGGGTGAGGGCGACATCGTCGCGACGCTGATACGGCGCGGACCCGAACCGCAGCAGGCGAGCGGCGAAATGGCGCCCGCAACGCACGCGGTGCTCGCGGTGCACGGCTACACCGACTACTTCTTCCATACCGAGCTGGCCGATCACTTCGCGGCTCGCGGCTTCGCCTTCTACGCGCTGGACCTCCACAAGTGCGGGCGATCGCATCGCGACGGGCAGACGCCGCACTTCATCACCGACCTCAAGAATTACGAGACCGAACTCGATCAGGCGCTGGCCGGCATCGCGGAACACCGCCAGGTGCTGCTGTACGCGCATTCCGCGGGCGGGCTCATCGTGCCGCTGTGGCTGGACCGGTTGCGCCGGCGAGACCCTACCGTGCACGCCCGCGTGGGCGGCCTGGTGCTCAACAGCCCGTTCTTGGAGCTGCCAGGGCCGCCCATCCTGCGGCATTCCGTGACGGTGGCGCTGATCGCCGGCCTGTCGCGCGTGCGGTCCAAGGGCGTGGCCCGCTCGCCCGGTGAGGGTGGTTACGGCACCACCTTGCATCGCGCCTATGCCGGCGAATTCGACTACAACCTGCAATGGAAACCCGTGGGCGGGTTCCCCATCACCTTCGGCTGGCTGCACGCCATCCGCCGCGGCCAGGCCCGCCTGCATCGCGGTCTCGACGTCGGCGTGCCAAATCTGATCCTGCGATCGGATCACAGCGTGCACGAGAGCTCCGATCCGGCGTCCATGCAGTGCGGCGACGCGGTTCTCGACGTCACCCAGATCGCCCGCTGGGCGGGCTGCATCGGCAACCGCACCTCCGTCGTCCCGGTGACCGACGCCAAGCACGACGTGTTCTTGTCGTTGCCCGGGCCGCGCGAAGTCGCCTATCGGGAACTGGATCTGTGGCTGGACGGCTACCTGTGCACCAAAGATGATGCCTCGGCGTCGCTGCGAAAGGGGTGACGGCTTGGAGACCTACGACCTCGCGATCATCGGAACCGGTTCGGGCAACAGCATTCTCGATGACCGCTTCGACGAAAAACGAGTGGCGATCTGCGAAGAGGGCACCTTCGGTGGCACTTGTTTGAACGTCGGGTGCATCCCGACCAAGATGTTCGTCTACGCCGCCGAGGTCGCCCAGACGATCCGGGACGCGGCGCGCTTTGGCATCGACGCACACATCGACAGGGTGCGCTGGGACGACATCGTCTCGCGCATTTTCGGGCGCATCGATCCGATAGGAGTCGGCGGTGAGGACTATCGCAGCGCCGCGCCGAACGTCGACGTTTACAAGCAACACACCCGGTTCGGTCGGGTCCAATCCGACGGGCGTTACCTGTTGCGCACCGATGCCGGCGACGAGTTCACGGCCGACCAGGTGGTGATCGCCGCTGGGGCGCGGGCCGTGGTGCCCCCGGCGATCCTCGAGTGCGGCGCCCGGTACCACACCAGCGACACGATCATGCGCATCCCAGAACTGCCAGAGCATCTGGTGATCGTCGGAGGCGGTTTCGTGGCGGCCGAATTCGCCCACATCTTCTCCTCCCTGGGCTCGCGCGTCACCCTGGTGGTCCGGGGCGCCACACTGCTGCGGCATCTCGACGACGTCGTCAGCGAACGTTTCACCCGGATCGCGTCGAGCAAATGGGAATTGCACACCCACCGCAACGTCGTGGGCGCCGAAAATCAAGGTTCGGGCGTCGCGGTGCAACTCGACGACGGGCGCACCGTGCACGCCGATGCGCTGCTGGTGGCGACCGGCCGGGTGCCCAACGCGGATCAACTCGACCTCGAGCAGGCCGGCGTCGCCGTCGAGGACGGCCTGGTGGCCGTCGATCAGTACCAGCGAACCACGGCGCGCGGGGTTTTCGCCCTCGGCGACGTCTCGTCGCCGTATCAGCTCAAGCACGTCGCTAATCACGAAGCGCGCGTCGTGCAGCACAACCTGTTGTGTGACTGGGACGACACCGAGTCGATGGCCGTCACCGACCATCGCTACGTGCCCGCGGCGGTGTTCACCGATCCACAGGTCGCCTCCGTCGGATTGACCGAAAACGAAGCCATCGCAAAGGGGTTCAAAGTTTCGGTGAAGATCCAGGACTACGGCGACGTCGCCTACGGTTGGGCGTCGGAGGACACCACCGGGATCGTCAAGCTCGTCGCCGAGCGCGGCACCGGGAGGCTGCTGGGCGCACACATCATGGGCCATCAGGCCTCATCCATCATCCAGCCGTTGATCCAGGCGATGAGCTTCGGCCTCACCACGCCGGAGATGGCTCGCGGACAGTACTGGATCCATCCGGCGCTGCCCGAAGCGCTGGAGAACGCGCTACTGGGTCTGCGCTGACCTCAGCCCCGGCGCGGCCGGAGGTCGGACTTGTCGTCCTGGCATTGCGGACACAGGCCGTGCAGCGTCAGCCCGGCGGCCTCCGAGAGCGCGAACGAGCTGCCCGCCATCGCGTGTTCGAGCGCCGAACTCAGCTGCCGGGCGGGCACCTCGATGATGGTGCCGCAGTTGGTACACACCGCGTGATGATGCGGCACAGTGGCCAACCCGTAGGTCGTCACACCGCCGTCGAGTGTCAATGCGTGCAGCACACCCTGATCGACGAGGGTGGTCACGGTGCGGTAGACGGTCGCCACGTCGGGTGCGTGGGCCCCGGTAGGCAGGCACTCCCGCAGCCGCCGGTAGATCTCGGCGACCGGGAGGTGACCGTTGACGGGTTCGAGCACCGCCAGCACCTGGATGCGGGAGGCCATTCGCCGCAGCCCCCGGGCGCGCAGAAAATCGCCGATCCTCTCGGTGACCGACGCATCCAGTGCCGACGGCTTGGGCGCCACGCGTTTCAGTGTCGCGCCCAAGCGGTCGGATCGCCAGTGTTCGACGCAATCTAGACTCCGCGGTTCCTGCGACTCGCTTGCATCTGGCAAGCCGTGGAACTTACAGTCGTGCCGGTTGTTCTCAGCCGATACCGCAAGGACGCGCCGGAAGGACCCCAGTGGCCAGTACCGAGATCGCCTGGCGGCCGTCAAGGACCACCGGGCCTCTCGGCGCCCTGACGCCCGCGGAATGGGGCCGACTTGCATCGATGCTAGCGGTGATCGTCGCGTTGCACCTGCTCGGCTGGCTCACCATGGTGGTCTTCGTCGCACCGGCCCAATACAGCCTGGGCGGCAAAGCTTTTGGCGTCGGAATCGGATTGACGGCCTACACCCTGGGCATGCGCCATGCCTTCGACGCCGACCATATCGCCGCCATCGACAACACCACTCGAAAGCTGATGAACGACGGGCAACGACCGCTGGCCGTTGGCTTCTTCTTCTCGCTGGGCCACTCGACGGTGGTCTTCGGGCTGGCGGTGCTGCTGGCGTGCGGGGTGAAGACGGTTGTCGGACCGGTCAGCGACGACTCCTCGACACTGCACCACTACACCGGGCTGATCGGCACCAGTGTCTCGGGTGTGTTTCTGTACGCGATCGCGCTTCTCAACGTCATCGTTCTGGTCGGCATACTGCGCGTCTTGGCGCGGCTACGCCGGGGCGAATACGACCCCGGCACCGACGCGGCCGAATTGGAGCGGCATCTGGACAACCGTGGTCTGATGAACCGACTGCTCGGCCGCTTCACGAAGTCGATCACCAGGTCCTGGCACTGTTACCCCGTCGGCTTGCTGTTCGGGCTCGGGTTCGACACCGCCACCGAGATCGCGCTGCTGGTGCTGGCCGGCACCAGCGCCGCCGCCGGGCTGCCCTGGTATGCCATCGTTTGCCTGCCGGTGCTGTTCACCGCCGGCATGTGCCTGCTGGACACGATCGACGGTTCGTTCATGAATTTCGCCTACGGCTGGGCGTTTTCCAACCCGGTGCGCAAGATCTACTACAACATCACCATCACAGCGCTGTCGGTGGCGGTCGCGTGGGTGATCGGCAGCGTCGAACTGCTCGCCCTGTTGGCCGACCAGTTCGGCTGGCGAGGCTCGTTCTGGAACTGGATCGGCGGGCTGGACCTCAACACCGTCGGCTATTTCGTGGTCGGCATGTTCGTCGCGACGTGGGCGGTCGCTCTACTCGTGTGGCGTTACGGGCGCATCGAAGAAAAGTGGACCGCGTGAGCCGGCCGGCAAAGGGCTGACCACAAACCGCCCTTCGGGTGTAGAACAGTGCTCATGGGCTCGTTGGCCTGCGCCCAGCTCACGGATCGGCGGTGACCGGCAATGCATGAGCTGTCGCTGTGCGAAGCGATCGCCGGTGTCGTCAAGGATCACGCCGACGGTCGGCACGTCGACGTGGTGCGGGTGCGCGTGGGCGCCCTTCGGCAGGTGGTGCCGGAGTCGCTGTCCTTCTGCTGGACGCTGGTCCGCGACGCCGAGGACATGCCGGACGCCGAACTGGAACTCGAGTGCGTCGGCGCCGAAGTCAAGTGCCGGGCATGCGGCGGGCAATCCGACATCACCTCGCCGTGGTCGATCTGGTGTCCCCGGTGTGACAGCTCCGACGTCGAGGTGCTGCGCGGCAACGAATTCTTGGTGACATCATTGGATGTCTCGTGAAAGGCGTTGACGATGGGTAGATTTCATCGACACGACGACGGAACCGTGCACGCCCACGAACACGATCACCTTCCCCACGATCACGAACATGGCGATCACAGCCGCTATCAGACCGGCAGTCAGCGCATCGACGTGCTGGAAGCGATCTTCGCGGAGAACGACGTGCTCGCCGACGCCAACCGGGCGGCCTTCGAGAGCAATGGGGTTCGCACCCTCAACCTGATGAGCTCCCCGGGGTCGGGCAAGACCACCATCTTACAGGCAACGCTCGACGAACTCGCCGGGGAACTGGCGCTGGGGGTGATCGAAGGTGATATCGCCACCGACCTGGACGCGGCAAAGCTCATCGGGCGCGGCGCCCAGGTCTCACTGCTCAATACCAGCAACGGATTTGGCGGCGAATGCCACCTCGACGCTCCCATGATCAACCGCGCGCTGTCAGGTCTCGACCTCGCCGCGCTGGACCTGGTGGTCATCGAGAACGTCGGAAATCTGGTCTGCCCGGCGGAGTTCGACGTCGGCGAGCACGCCAAGGCGATGGTGTATTCGGTGACCGAGGGCGAAGACAAGCCACTAAAGTATCCGGTGATGTTCCGGTCCGTGGACGTGGTGCTGCTCAACAAGATCGACTTGGTGCCCCACCTCGAGGTGGATGTCGACACGTACATCGCCCATGTCCGCAAAGTGAATGCGACAGCGACGATTTTGCCGGTCAGCGCGCGCACCGGCGATGGCATGAGTGCCTGGTTCGGCTGGCTGCGGCGCTTCGCCACTGACGCGGCCTGAACGGCGCGCGTGGGCTCGGGCCGGTGCGATCGCTCCTGCGAAACATTCGCAAGACTCGCTAATTCGATGCTGCCGAACGCCACTGATCGGCCAGGCACGACACGGCTTTTCGCCGCTGTGCAACCCGCGGACAGTAGCGAGTACCGGCGAACCGTTGACAACGCCCGATAGCGGGAGTAGACCCAAAAAATAGCGCTGCGCAAGTGGGCCGACGGTCGACTCCGGTGGCGCAGGAGCCCCAGCCCGGCTCCGGAAAGCTGCAGCATGCCAACAGAAGCAGCAGTCAAGGCAGAACAAACATTGATCCATGTTCTATGGATTAACGCGGGCCTCAGTTGTGACGGTGATTCGGTGGCATTGACTGCTGCCACCCAGCCCAGCGTCGAGGAGATCGCTTTGGGTGCCCTGCCCGGACTCCCCCAGATCGCCGTGCACTGGCCCCTCATCGACTTCGAATGCGGACCCAACGGAGGGGCGGACGACTTCTTGGAGTGGTTCTTCAAGGCCGACCGCGGCGAGTTGGAACCGTTTGTGCTCGTTGTCGAAGGATCCATCCCGAACGAGAAGATCAAGGACGAGGGCTACTGGTGCGGCTTCGGCAACGACCCGGCCACCGGGCAGCCGATGACCACCAGCGAATGGCTCGACCGGTTGGCGCCCCAGGCCACCGCCATCGTGGCGGTCGGGACCTGCGCCACCTACGGAGGAATTCACGCGATGGCGGGCAACCCGACCGGGGCGATGGGCGTGCCGGACTACCTCGGCTGGGACTGGAAGAGCAAGGCCGGCATTCCGATCGTGTGCGTGCCCGGCTGCCCCATCCAACCGGATAACCTGTCGGAGACGCTCACCTACCTGCTCTACATGGCGACCGCTCAGGCGCCGATGATCCCGCTCGACGACGCGCTGCGCCCGCAATGGCTATTCGGCAACACCGTGCACGAGGGTTGCGATCGAGCCGGCTACTACGAGCAGGGTGACTTCGCCACCGAGTACGGGTCACCGAAATGCATTGTGAAACTTGGCTGCTGGGGTCCAGTCGTCAAATGCAATGTGCCCAAGCGCGGATGGATCAACGGCGTCGGGGGCTGCCCCAACGTTGGTGGAATCTGCATCGGTTGCACGATGCCGGGCTTCCCGGACAAGTTCATGCCGTTCATGGATGAGCCACCCGGCGGCAAGATCTCGAGCACCGCATCGGGTCTGTACGGGGCCGTGATTCGCAGTCTGAGGGGTATCACGGAACGCACCGTCGACAAGGAGCCGCGGTGGCGCCACAACGGCGATCAACTCACCACCGGAGCGCGCCGCACCTGGTAGGTCACCTACCGGTCGGCGCGCTCCTACGCCAAAACTCGTAGCCGAAGAGCCGTCGCCGCATCAGCCAACGCTGACAGCAGCCAAAGCGGGAAGAAGTAGCGCGATGACAACCATCATTCCTGACCCCACCCACGCCAAGCGGGAGCCCGGCCAACTGGTCGACATGGCCTGGGATCCCATCACCAGGATCGTGGGCAGCCTGGGCATCTACACCAAGATCGACTTCGAGAACCGGGAAGTCGTCGAGTGTCACAGCACCTCGTCGATCTTCCGCGGCTACTCGATCTTCATGAAGGGCAAGGACCCCCGGGACGCCCACTTCATCACCAGCCGCATCTGCGGCATCTGCGGCGACAACCACGCCACGTGTTCGTGCTACACGCAGAACATGGCTTACGGGGTCAAGCCGCCGCATCTGGGTGAGTGGATCGTCAACCTCGGCGAGGCAGCGGAATACATGTTCGACCACAACATCTTCCAGGAGAACCTGGTCGGCGTGGACTTCTGCGAAAAGATGGTCTCCGAGACCAACCCGAGTGTCCTATCGCTGGCCGAGAAGACGCCGGCGCCGCACGCGGACGCCCACGGCTACAAGACGATCGCGGACATCATGCGCTCGCTCAACCCGTTCAGCGGCGAGTTCTACCGCGAGGCGCTCGTGGTCAGTCGCTGGACGCGAGAGATGTTCTGCCTCATGGAGGGCCGCCACGTGCACCCGTCCACGCTGTACCCCGGCGGCGTCGGCACCGTGGCGACCATTCAGTTGATGACCGACTACATGACGCGGCTGATGCGCTACGTCGAGTTCATGAAGAAGGTCGTGCCCATGCACGACGACCTGTTCGACTTCTTCTACGAGGCCCTGCCCGGCTACGAGAACGTCGGGCTGCGCCGCACCCTGCTCGGTTGCTGGGGGTCCTTTCAGGACCCGGAGGTGTGCAACTTCGAATACAAGGACATGGAGCGCTGGGGTAACGCGATGTTCGTCACGCCGGGCGTGGTGGTCGACGGCAAGCTGGTCACCCACTCGTTGATGGACATCAACCTCGGCATCCGAATCCTTTTGGGCAGTTCATATTACGACGACTGGACAGACCAGGAGATGTTCGTCAAGACCGACCCGCTGGGCAACCCGGTGGACCGGCGCCATCCGTGGAACCAGCACACCAACCCGCACCCGCAGAAGCGGGATATGGAGGGCGGCAAGTACAGCTGGGTGATGTCACCGCGTTGGTTCGACGGCAAGGACCACCTCGCGCTGGACACCGGCGGCGGACCGCTGGCCCGGCTGTGGTCGACGGCGCTGGCCGGCCTGGTCGACATCGGGTACGTGAAGGCGACCGGCGACAGCGTCAAGATCAACCTGCCCAAGACGGCCCTGAAGGGGCCCGTCGAGTTGGAGTGGAAGATCCCCAAGTACGGCAGCAACACGATTGAACGCGACCGGGCGCGCACCTACTTCCAGGCCTACGCGGCGGCGTGCGCCTTGCACTTCGCCGAGAAGGCGCTCGAGGAGATTCGCGCCGGGCGCACCAAGACGTGGGAGAAGTTCGAGGTGCCCGATGAGGCCATCGGATGCGGCTTCACCGAGGCGGTGCGCGGTGTGCTCAGCCACCACATGGTGATCCGGGACGGCAAGATCGCCAACTATCACCCGTACCCACCCACACCGTGGAATGCCAACCCGCGCGACAGTTATGGCACACCGGGTCCGTATGAGGACGCGGTTCAAGGGCAGCCGATCTTCGAGGAGAACGGCCGGGACAACTTCAAGGGCATCGACGTCATGCGCACGGTGCGCAGCTTCGATCCATGCCTGCCGTGTGGCGTGCACATGTACCTGGGGAAGGGCAAATCCCTGGACAGACTGCACACGCCGACCCAGTCACCCGTCGGGGAGTGACACATGGCGGATCGCCCGGACAAGTCCGCGAATGACGCGCAGTGGCGTGAGGCGGGCGATCGGATCCAGACACTGCTCGATTCCTGCGCAGCAGGCGGGACCGCCGCGTATGACCGTGCACAGCAACTGGTTCGCGAAGTAGTCGGGCTTTACGGCGCCGGACTGGAGCGGATCGTGCGGATGGCCGGCGATCCCGTACCGGAAGGGGGGCTGGTCGAGCGGCTGGCCACCGACGACCTGGTGGCCAGCCTGCTCCTTGTGCACGGTCTGCATCCGCATGACGTGCACCGCAGGGTGTCCGACGCGCTGGACCGGGTGCGACCCTACCTGGGTTCGCACGGCGGGGACGTCGACCTGCTCGAGGTCGTTTTGGGCGAACGCCCGGAGGAATTCACCGTGCGGCTGGCCTTCAAGGGCAGCTGCAAGAGCTGCCCGTCGTCAACGGTGACACTGGAGCTGGCCGTGCAGGATGCGGTCCGTGCGGCCGCACCGGAGGTCTCCTCGATCGAGGTGGTGACCGCCGAAGCCGCGACCACCTCCGCGAGTGTCATTCCCGCCGAATCGCTGCTGGCGCGCCTGCATTCCAACGGACATGGGCCGACGGTCTGGCACCCGGCACCCGAACTGGCCGAGCTGACAGCCGGCGAAGTCGCGGGATTCGCGATCGACGGGGTAATGGTGCTGGCTTGCCGTGTCGGCGACCAGACCTTCACCTACCGGGATCACTGCCCGGTGTGTGAGGATTCGCTGGCCGGTTCGCAACTGCACGATCGAATGCTGCGTTGTGCGGGCTGTGGGACGGATTTCGACGTCGTTGGTGCGGGAGCCGCCGCGACCGGTGGCTCGGCGGGCCATCTCGATCCGATTCCACTGCTGAGCCGCGACGGCCTGCTCTCGGTGGCGTTGAAGGCCGACGTGATGGGGGCACCGGCATGAGCACCCCGTTCGAGGTTTTGGCCCGGATCAGGAGCGACCGGCGCGCGCCTGAACCCGCGGGCGAGCGCTGCGAGATGTGCGCGGAGGCGATCGCCGACGAGCACCAGCACGTGGTCAACGTGGCCGGACGCCAATTGATGTGCGTCTGCCGCGCCTGCTATCTGCTGTTCACCGACACCGAAGCCGACCTGCGTTACCGCGCGGTGCCGGACCGGTATCTGTCGTTTCCCGACTTCGCCCTGGATCGCCTGGTGTGGGAGGCACTGCAGATCCCGGTCGGGGTCGCCTTCTTCTTCACCAATTCCGCCCTCGGGCACACCGTCGCCTTCTACCCGGGTCCGGCCGGGGCTACCGAATCCGAGCTGGACATGGAGGTCTGGGACACCATCCGCACCGCCGACCCGCGGGTGGGCCTACTCGCCGACGACGTGGAGGCCCTGCTCGTCCGGGTTGCCGACAGTGCCCAGGATGGCGAATTGTCGCAGCCACAAACATATCTGGTACCCATCGACGCCTGTTACGAATTCGTCGGACGCCTGCGCATGATGTGGCGCGGCTTCGACGGCGGCCAGCAGGCCCGCGAATTCATTGACGGCTTTTTCGACCGGCTCGCCACCCGGGCCACCGAGACACCGCGATGAACGGCCCGCCGATGAATGTGAGCTTCGCGGTCCTGGACGTGTCCGCCGAACCCTACAGCGTCAGCCCGATCCTCACCGCCCGCGTCGAGGTCACCGCCAGCGGCGACGATCCCGTGCACGCCATTGCCCTGCGGTGCCAGGTAAGAATCGAACCGCTGCGCCGTTCCTACTCGGACGCCGAAGCGGCCGGGCTGACGGACTTGTTCGGCGGGCGCGAACGCTGGGCCAGCACCCAACGCACCTTCCTTTGGCAGCATTGCGCCACGATGGTGCCGGGGTTCACCGGTCACACGACCGCGACCCTGCCCCTGGAATGCACGTACGACTTCGAGGTGGCCGCCGCCAAATACCTGCATGCGTTGCGCGACGGTGCGCTGCCGCTGCAGTTCCTGTTCAGCGGCACGATTTTCGTCAAGTCAGAGCGGGGATTCTCGGTTCAGCAGGTGTCGTGGGACTGCGAGGACAACTACGCCATGCCGGTCACGGTTTGGCGTGACCTGATTGCGCAGCACTATCCCAACAGCGGCTGGATTCGGTTGAGCCACGAGACCATCGCGCAACTGGCCGATTACAAGTCGTCCCACGGGATGCTCGACTTCGACCACGCGGTCACCTCATTGCTCGAAGTCACCGATCGGGAGGTGACGCGATGACGTCGAGCTGGGACCGGGCCCGCGCCGTCGCCGATGCGGTGCTCTACGAAGGCTACCTGCTCTACCCTTACCGAGGGACGTCCAGCAAGAATCAATCACGCTGGCAATTCGGCGTTTTGGGGCCCCCCGGTGCCGTCGAATCCGGCCTGGGCGAAGACGACACCGTGTCCGCGGATTTCCTTATCGACGGCGCCCAGGCGCTGACGCTGGTGGTGCGGTTTCTGCAGCTGCAGCACCGACGCGCCGAACGAGCCATCGGTGCAGGCGATTTCAGACCCGTCGATGAACTGCGGACCGCGGCCGGGTCGTGGCTGACCTGGGACGAAGCGGTGGAATGCGAAATCTCCTTCGGTCCCCTTGCGTTCGGCGATCAACCCTGGTCGCTGCCGGTGACGGCTGACGCGGCGACCGACATCGAGTTCCTCGACGGCGGCCGACTGGTTCGCGAACGACACGAGATACGCGGCGTATTGACCGTCGCCAGCGAACCCGACGGCGACCTACGCCGGGTTTCGGTTCGGGTCGCCAACACCGGTGCGCCCGCACGCGATAAGGGGGACGCGATCGCGCGATCCATGATCGGAACGCACCTTATCGCCGAAGTCGTTGGCGGCCGGTTTATTTCCTTGCTCGAGCCGCCACAGTCCGCGGTCGATGCGGTGGCCCGGTGCGGCCGGCATCGCTGCTTCCCGGTGCTGGCCGGCGCCCCGGGCACCGACAACACGCTGCTGATCTCGCCGATCATCCTCTACGATCATCCCGAGGTCGCCGAACAGAGCGACACCGCCCTGTACGACTGCACGGAGATCGACGAGATCCTCACCCTGCGCGTGATGACCATGACCGATGACGAGAAGGCGCAGGCCCGCGCGACCGATCCGCGGGCCGCGCGAATCATCGACGAATGCGACGCCATGTCGCCGGAGGCCATGGCACGACTGCACGGGGCGCTGCGCGATCCGCACGGGCTCAATGTCTCCGCTGGACTTCTACCCGAGATCCCCGACGGAGTAGAGTGGTGGGATCCATTGGCCGACAATGCCGTTCGCCCTGAGATCGACGCGGTGCTGGTGAACGGGGTCCGGATCGCGCGAGGCAGCAAGGTCCGGTTGCGCCCGCGGCGCAACGCCGACGCCCAGGACATCTTCGTCGCCGGCAAGACCGCCCGCGTCACCTCGGTACACGAGGACGTCGAAGGCAACAAGCACGTCGGCGTCGTCGTCGACGAGGACCCGGCCGCTGACCTGCACGACTGGTACGGACGCTATCTGTACTTCTCCCCCGACGAAGTCGAACCGCTGCAGTCGCAGCACAGCACGAACCCCTGAAAGGAGTTCATTATGGAAGTCCTAGGTTGGATCTTCATCGCCATTGTCGCGCTGGTGGTAGCGATCGGGCTGGCGCTCGGCGCGATGTCGGTGCCGGATGCCCGCCGCTATCTCAAGTTGAGGCGCATGTAACCGATGCGGGTGTCACCATGACGACGCGCATTTTGGTAGCCGGGATCGGCAACATTTTCCTGGGTGACGACGGGTTCGGTTCGGAGGTGGTTCGCAACGCCGAGCTGCCCCAGGATGATCCGACAATCCAGGTGATCGACTACGGAATCCGGGGCATGCACCTGGCATATGACCTGCTCGAAGAGTGGGACACGCTGGTCCTGGTCGATGCCGTGCCGAGCCGGGGCCATCCCGGCACGTTGCACGTCTTTCAGGCCGACCACGAGTCCTCACCCGCGCCGAACGGCCTGGATGGGCACAGCATGGACCCGGCCGCTGTCTTCGCCAGCCTGCGAGCGCTGGGGGGCCATCCGCCCTACACCGTGGTGGTCGGCTGCGAAGCCGGCAGCGTCTCGGAGGGCATTGGTCTGACCGAACCGGTCGCACAGGCCGTCCCCCGGGCGGCGCGGGCGGTCGAAGAGATCGTCGCGGCGCTGCATGACGCGCCTGCTGCGGCCGAAAAGGGGCACTGAGCCATGTGTTTGGGCATACCGGGGCAGGTCATCGGAATGTTGGACGGTTTCGAGGGACAGCTTGCACTCGTCGAGGTCACCGGCGAACAACGCAAGGTCAATGTCGGCATGTTGCCGGACGAGACGTTCGCGCCCGGCGACTGGGTGATCATCCACATGGGCTTCGTCGTCGAGAAAACCGATCAGGCCGGGGCCGAACAGGCGATGGCCGGCCTGGAGCTGATGGGCCGCGGCAGCACCGGCGAACCATCGCCCCCGGAGGCCGGTTGATATGACCGATACCCCTTTGCTGTCGCGGCCCGGCCCCCCTGATACCCAAGTGCGGCAACGGGTGATGGTGACCGGCGTGGTGCAGGGGGTCGGCTTCCGTCCGTTCGTACACAGGATCGCGACCGAACTGGGCCTCGCCGGATTCGTCGGTAATGACTCGGCTGCGGTCTTTCTCGAGGTGCAGGGCCGGCCCGCCTCCGTGGCGGAGTTCGGGCGGCGGCTGCGCGCAGAGGCGCCACCCCTGGCACGGATCACCGACGTGCGCGTCGCCGACGTCGCCGCCAGCCCCGCGTGTCCACCCGAATTCCGCATCGTGCCAAGCCAGCTGGCCGCCGGCACCACCACCCCGATCCCGCCCGACATCGCGGTGTGCGACGACTGCATCGCCGAACTGTTCGACCCGCACGACCGCCGCTATCGGCATCCGTTCGTGACGTGCACCAACTGCGGACCTCGGTTCACCATCATCACGCGGCTGCCCTACGACCGCCCGGCGACGACGATGTCGGGCTTCGGCATGTGTGCGCGCTGCGCCACCGAATACCACGATCCGGCGAATCGCCGATTCCACGCTCAGCCGATCGCCTGTCCGGATTGCGGGCCGAGCCTGTGGTTCGCATCGCCGGCCGGCCGGGTGAGCGGCTCGGACTCGGCGCTGGCCGCCACTCAGGTCGCGCTGGCATCCGGCGCCGTGGTGGCCATCAAGGGAATCGGCGGCTACCATCTGGCCTGCACCGTCGACAACTCAGCGGCGGTCGACGCATTACGAGCGCGCAAAGCGCGCGGCGCCAAGCCGTTCGCCATGCTGGTTCGCGATCTCGACGTGGCGCGCCGCTACGCCCACGTCGATGACGCGGAGGCCGCGGTGCTGTCCGGTCCGGCCCGCCCGATCGTGTTACTGCAGCGACGTGCCGGCGCCCCGGTCGCGCCGACCGTCGCGCCCGGCAGCCCGCTGCTGGGTCTGATGCTGCCCTACTCCCCCATCCATCACCTGCTCCTAGCGCCGGTTCCCGACAACCCCGCGCCGGTGCCCGACGCGCTGGTGCTGACCAGTGCCAACCGCTCCGATGAGCCCATCTGCTTCACGGATAGCGATGCTAGACATCGGCTTTCGCCGCTATGCGACGCCGTGCTCGATCACGACCGCCCGATTCACGTGCCGTGCGACGACTCGGTGGTGCGCGTCGTCCACGATGAGGGGGGGCCACACGAGCTGCCGATCCGCCGGTCCCGTGGTTACGCACCGCTGCCGATTGACTTGAAGCTCGACGCCCCAGCCGTGCTGGCGGTGGGCGGCGAACTGAAGAACACCTTCTGCCTTACCGATGGCCACCGGGCCTACCTGTCCGGCCACATCGGCGACATGGCCACCTGGGAGACGCTGCGGGCGTTCGAGCGGGCGGTGAGCCAGCTCAGCGAGATCCGCGGCCGCCCAGTGCGGTTGGCCGCCGACCTGCATCCCGGCTATCACACCCGAAGCTGGGCCGAGCGCCAGGCGGACGAGCGGCCGCTCGATCTGGTCCAGCACCACCACGCCCACGTGGTGTCGCTGCTGGCCGAGCACGGGCGCCTCGGCGAACCCATCGTCGGGGTCTCCTTCGACGGCACCGGTTACGGCTGCGACGAAACGATCTGGGGTGGTGAGATTCTCACCCTGGACACCCGAAGCCACCGTTTCGTTCGGTCCGGACACCTATTGGCGGTGCCGCTGCCCGGTGGCGACGCCGCGGTGCGCAACCCGTGGCGGATGGCGCTGTCCCAGTTGCGGAGGGCCGAGATCGACTGGACCCCCGACCTGGCGCCGGTGGCCGCCGCGACCGCCGACGAACTGCGCCTGGTCCGTTCGCAATTGGAGACCGGCGCGGGTTGCGTGCCGTGCTCGAGCATGGGCCGCCTGTTCGACGCGGTCGCCTCCCTACTCGGGGTGCGACACCGCATCGACTACGAGGGGCAGGCCGCGATCGAGCTCGAGGCGCTGGCGCAGTCGGCGGGTCAAGCAGGAACACAGCCGGCGTTGCCGCTGGCGGTGTGCCCCGATGGGGTGATCGACCCAACCCCGATGGTGCAGACCATGGTTGCGGCGCTCTACGCTGGAACGGCACCGGCGGTGCTCGCCGCGGCGTTTCACCGGGCGGTCGCCGTCGCCGTCACAGAAGTGGTCACCCAGGTGGCGGGCGACATTGCGCTGGTGGGTCTCACCGGCGGGGTTTTCCAGAACGTTCTGTTATTGGACGCCTGCCGTTCGCAACTGCAGCAGAACGGGTTTGAGGTTCTCACCCATCACACCGTGCCGCCGAACGACGGGGGGCTGGCCCTGGGCCAGGCCGCGGTCGCGGCGCTGACCGGGCGGGAGGAGGCGTTGACACGATGATCACCACCGCCATCGATCGCGGGCTGAGTGCCGAACTGGCTGAGGACCTGGCCGCCACCGCTCTGACGCTGGCCAAGCGATTCGCCGCGGGCGCCACGATGTGGTCCATCGCGCCGTCGTGGGAGCCCCACGCGCTGCACATCGCGGTCGAATTCGTCCATCCGGTGATCATGGGCAAGCGGGCCCTGCCTGCCGTGGCCCTGACCGGACCCAATCTGGTGGATCTGGTGCGGGTGTCGGTGCGGCCCGGCGACATCGTGGTCGCGATCTCCGGTGCGGACAATGCGGACGTGCGCTCGGTGATGCGCCGCGGCCCGGCCTGGGGCGCCACCACGATCTGGATCGGCAGCGGCGAGCCACCTGCGGCGGCCGCGGCCGATCACGTGCTGTGGCTCGATGATCCGGACCCGCGCGTGCCCGCCACCGGCGGCTTCGTGCTTTTCTACCACCTGTTGTGGGAGCTGACCCATGTGTGTTTCGAGCATTCAGGGTTGCTCAAACCCCAGAGCGACGACGACGGAGTGTGTGTCACGTGCAGCGACGAAGGCCGACTGGGTGAAGTGGTGAGCGCTTCGGTCGACGGTCAGGCAAGGGTACGCACCGCGCGGGGCATCGAGGATGTGGTCACCACACTTGTCGAGCCCGTCACGCCCGGCGAGCTGGTGCTGGTGCATGCCGGCACGGCGATCAGCCGCATCGACGACGAAGAGCAAGAAGGTGTTTCATGAGCGCCGCTGACGAGCCCACCAACTTCTTGTATCCGTTCATCGACGCCGAAGAGGACGACCCCTCAGCACTGCTCGCCGACCTTGCCGCGTCCGCACAGGCCAAGGCGGCCGAAAGCCTCGCGCTACGGCGCGCCACGCTGGAGGCCAACGCCGGCCTGCTGGCGGTGGCCGCCGCCGAGTCGGCGCGCCGATTCGCCGCCGGCGGAAGGATGTTCACCTTCGGCAACGGCGGCAGTTGCACCGACTGCACCACGCTGGCGCGATTGTTCGCGCGGCCACCGCTCGGCAAGCCGCTTCCGGCGTGGTCGTTGACCGCCGATCAGGCGATTCTGACGGCCCTGGGCAACGACGTCGGTTTCGAGCTGGTGTTCGCCCGCCAGCTCATCGCCCGGGCGAGGGACGGCGACATCGCGATCGCGATGTCGACCAGCGGCAATTCACCCAACTTACTGACCGCACTGGCCGAAGCCCGCAACCGCGGCCTGTACACCGTCGGCTTCGCCGGCTACGACGGCGGCGCCTTCGTTGACAACCCCAACGTGGATGCCTGCTTCGTCGTTCGTTCGCAAAGCGTGCACCGGATCCAGGAGTCTCAGGCGCTGCTGGGTTATCAGTTGTGGCTGTCAGTTCACGAATGTCTCGGCGACGATCAAGGTTTGGGGGCGGCATGATGAACAAGTCGGCGGGTGACTACCTGTCGTCGGGACCGCGATTCGGCGAAGGCGATGTGATCGAGCGGATCGAGTCGTTCCGCCGGCGTCGCCCCCGACTCCTCGACGACCATGTGACCCTGGCGCACGGCGCGGGCGGCAAGGCGTCGGCGGCGCTGGTGGACGCGGTATTCGTGGAGGCGTTTCGCAATCCATTGCTCGAATCGCTGGGCGACGGCGCCGTCCTGACCCTGCCGAGCGGTGAGCGGGTGGCGATGTCGACGGACTCGTTTGTGGTGCAGCCCCGGCGGTTTCCCGGCGGGTCCATCGGAGAACTCGCCGTCCACGGCACCTGCAACGACCTGGCGGTGGCCGGTGCCGTACCGTCCTGGATCTCGGCGGCGTTTGTGCTCGAAGAGGGTTTCCCGATCGCGGAATTGAGGGAGATCGTCGCCGACATGGCCACCGCGGCCGCCGCCGCCGGCGTGCAAGTCGTCACCGGTGACACCAAGGTGGTACCCAAGGGTGCGGCCGACGGGCTGTTCATCACCACCGCCGGAGCCGGCGTCATCCCCGCGGGCCGCACGCTGTCGGCACAGGCGGTGTGCGCCGGAGACAAGGTGCTGCTGTCGGGGTCGATGGGCGATCACGGCATGGCGGTGATGCTCGCCAGGGGCGATCTGGCCATCGAGGCCGACATCGCCTCCGACACCGCGTCGGTCAGCCCGTTGGTGGAGTTGTTGATGTCGGCCGCCCCGTCCACGCGATGGATGCGGGACGCGACGCGCGGCGGCGTGGGAACGGTATGCAACGAATTGGCGCAGGCCTGCGGCCTCGGGGTGCTGCTCGACGAGGAGCGACTTCCGGTGGCTCCCATGGTCAATGGCGCCTGCGAATTACTCGGCATCGACCCGCTCTACGTCGCCAACGAGGGCAAGTTCGTTGCCGTCGTCGCGCCGCAGGAAGCCCAGGCCGGACTGGAGGCGTTGCGGTCGCATCCGCTGGGCGCCGGTGCGGCCGAGGTCGGGGAAATCGTTGCCGAACCCGCCGAAAGCGTGGTGCTGCGTACCGGGTTCGGCGGCACCCGGATCGTCGACATGCTCGTCGGGGATCCGTTGCCGCGAATCTGCTGACGTGGCGATCGCAAGCGCGGCGAAAGCCGGGCGCAGCGGGTCGCCACAAGAGAAAGGAGCTGGCCATGTGTCTGGGGATTCCGGGCCGGATCGTGGAAATCACCGATCCCGCCAACTGTTTGGCCAAGGTCGACGTCAGTGGCGTGCAGCGGGTGATCAGCGTCCGGCTGCTGGAGGACGACATGCCCGCACCGGACGACTGGGTGCTGGTGCACGTCGGGTTCGCGATGGCCAAGATCGACGAGACCGAGGCGCTGCTGACCCTGGCCGCCATCAAGAAACTCGGCGACACCTACACGACCGAAATGCAGGCCTTCGATTCGTCGGCCATCGTTTGACGAGGAGCGGCAATGAAATTCGTTGACGAATTCCGCGACCCGGCCGCGGCGCGCAAGCTGCTGGCGGCCATCGAGCATCTGGCCGGGACGGGCGGTGAAAACTTCAAGTTCATGGAGGTGTGCGGCGGGCACACGCACACCATCTACCGGCACGGCATCGAACATCTGCTGCCGGACAGCGTCGAACTGGTGCACGGCCCGGGCTGCCCGGTCTGCGTGATCCCGATGGGACGCATCGATGACGCGATGTGGCTGGCCGGCCAACCCGACGTGATCTTCACGTGCTTCGGGGACATGATGCGCGTGCCCGGTTCGCACGGCAGCCTGCTGGACGCCAAGGCCCGCGGGGCCGACGTGCGATTCGTCTACTCGCCGCTGGACGCGTTGAAGATCGCGGTCGACCATCCCGACAAACAAGTGGTTTTCTTCGCCATCGGTTTCGAGACCACCGCGCCGTCGACAGCGGTGACGCTGGTGCGGGCGCGTGAGTTGGGCCTGCGCAATTTCAGCGTCTTCTGCAACCACGTCACGATCGTGCCGCCGATCAGGGCCATCCTGGAGTCGCCGGACCTGCGGCTGTCGGGATTCATCGGCCCCGGGCACGTGTCCACCGTGGTGGGCAACCGGCCGTACCGCTTCGTTCCCGAGGTGTATCGAAAACCGTTGGTGGTGGCGGGTTTCGAGCCGCTGGACATCCTTGCCTCGGTAGCGATGTTGCTGCGTCAGATCCGCGAGGGCCGCTGCGAAGTGGAGAACCAGTACAAGCGGGTGGTCCCCGAGCACGGTAACCCGGCGGCCCTGGCGCTGATGGGCAAGGTGTTCGCGCTGCGCCCGCACTTCGAATGGCGTGGGCTGGGATTCATCTCGCAGAGCGCGCTGCGGCTACACGACGATTTCGCCGAGTTCGATGCCGAGCTGCGGTTCGCGATGCCCGGCGTGCGAGTCGCCGACCCCAAAGCCTGCCAGTGCGGTGAGGTGCTCAAGGGTGTGCTCAAGCCTTGGGAATGCAAGGTTTTCGGCACCGCATGCACACCGGAGACCCCGATCGGGACGTGCATGGTGTCCCCGGAGGGCGCCTGTGCGGCGTACTACAACTTCGGCCGCATGCACCGGGACGCCGTCAAGCTGGTGGGGCGCACTTGACCTGTGACAAGGGCGCAGAGATGTTCGCCCGCTACGCATATGCGCCCAATGCGCTCGGCTATTGCGGTCCGCCGTTGGGAGCGACCTTGCGGGACGGCTCGGTCGACGAGGTGCGCCGGGCAGCGACGAGATTCTCCGGCGCGTGGCCGTATCTGCGGGTGCTGTCGAAACTGACCGGCATCGCCGACCCGCTGGACTATCGTCTGGTCGAGTCGTATTGGCTCGGCGGCGGCGCCGGCGCAGGCCTGGACCCGCAGGAATTCTTTGACGCGCTGCTCGCGATCATCGGCCCGCAGGCGGGCCACTACTGGTCGCATCTCACCACGGAGCTGGCTTGCGAGGCCGCCGGCAATCACTGCTTCCACGTGTTCGGGGTGTACCCGTGGACGCGGTTCTTAGGCGGCGGAGGCCGCAAAATTGATGTCGAGCAGCCGCTGAACGTGCTCGATAACTGCCGAATCACTTCCGGGACAGTGGTTTCCCGCGACGGCGATCGCGTCGAGGTGTTGTGCCAAAGGCTGGCGTGGGATGGTCAGGCCCTCACGCTGTCCAAGCCGTCGGCGCGCGTGCTCGAAGTGTGGACTGACGGGTACAGCGGGGTGCCCGACGTGGCTGCCGGCGACGTGGTCGCGATGCACTGGGGCCGGTTGTGCGGCCGGCTGTCGCCGGCGCAGCTTCGTGCGCTGACCGATAGCACCAGTCGGCAGCTGCTGGTGACCGGCCAGCGACTGGCGCGCGTCTGACTTCGCCGCCAGACTGGCCCGGTGCCCGGTTCTCTCTGCGACGTGCTGCCCGCGGCGGCCGCCCTGCTCGAAATCGAAGGTGCCGTCGACAAGCTGGCGGTGGCGGACTGGGTTGGCGCCGACCGCATCGACCGCGTGCTGGTCGTGCTGGTGGATGGGCTGGGCTGGCACCTGCTTCCGCAGCTGGCCGGTAGCGCGCCGCTGCTGGAAGCCGTGCTGAGGGGCAGCACCGGGCGGCTGACGCGGCTGGACTGCACCTTCCCGTCGACCACGCCGACCAGCCTGGTGTCGCTGGGTACCGGCGCGCTGCCGGGCGAGCACGGCATCCTGGGCTTCACCGTCAGGGTGCCCGGCACCGACCGGGTGCTCAGCCACGTCCACTGGCGTGCCGACCCGTCCCCCGCCGTGTGGCAGCCGGTGCCGACGTGGTTCGAACGGCTCAAAAACGCCGGCGTCAGCGCGCGCGCCGTGCTACCCGCCCTGTTCATCGGCAGCGGGCTGACCGAGGCAGCGTACCGCGGAGCCCAATTCCACCCAGCCGGCCCCACCGACAACTACGCGCGGCTGCTGTCCGACGAGCTGCGCGCGGCGCCCGGGCTGATCTACGGCTACACCGCGGAGCTCGACACCGCCGCCCACGTCTTCGGTATCGGCTCCGAGCAGTGGCATGCCGCGGCGACCAATGTCGACACACTGCTGTCCCGCCTGCTCGACACGCTGCCCGCGAACACGGCGGTGCTGGTGACCGCCGATCACGGCGGCCTCAACGTCCCACCCGAGGCCCGCATCGACCTCGACACCGACCCCAGGCTGGCCGAGGGCATCCGGGTGGTGGCCGGCGAGCCGCGGGTGCGGTATCTGCACACCGAGGCGGGCGCCGCACGCGACGTGCAAGCCGCGTGGGGCGAGCTGCTGGACGGCCGCGCCACCGTATACAGCCGCGAGCAGGCGACGGCGACCGGCATGTTCGGGCGGGTCACCGCGCGACACAGCCAGCGCCTCGGCGACGTGGTCGTCGTCTGTTCGGGCGACACCGCGGTGCTGGCCAGCGCGCATGAGCCGCCGGAAGCCGCTCTCCTGGTCGGCTTTCACGGTGGTGGCACGGCGGCGGAGATGGCGATTCCGCTCATCGTTTTCCGGCCATAGCTGCGCAAACACACACCGGACTCGGATCGAGTTCACAGGTTGCTACGACCCTTCACCGAATTTTCCCGCGGTACATTCGGTGCACTGTGGTTTTCGGGGGTGTTGGCGAAACTCGGCGATGGCAGCGGGCCATCGCGGTTGCCGCAGCTCTCGGTATTCATCGCCCTGATCACGGGCTCGGCGCTGCGGCCCGGCTTCGCGGCGGCGGCGCCACCGGAGCCGGCGGCTTGGTCGGAGGCAACGAGCGGCCCGCACCCCGGACAGATGCCCGATCTCCCCGGCTCCCTCAGCCGGCCCGCCCTGACCGTTTCGCAGCCTTCGGCACCGGCGAACCAGACCAACAAGAAGCCCTTCCGCAGCGCGTGGACGACGAAAGAACGCCCCATGACGTGGAACCGCTTGTCAGCACAATCGGTGCTGCCGCCCGCGCCATGGTCGTTCACGCCGATAGGGTTTGCCACCGGCGGCGTCCCAGCCCGCGCGCCCGCGGCCATCGCGTCCGACCGAGATATCTTGACCGAGATCTGCGTCGCCCGCCGCTGATCGTGCGCCCGGGCTGCGCGTGTCCTGCCGATGCATGGTGGGTTTCCGCGACACGTAGCCGCCCCAAGGCTGGTAACCATCGTGTCAATCTTGTGAAAGAAGACCTTCATGTTGTCGGGCACCACTGACACCGTCGCAGGCAGCCGGAGGCTGTAATGGATTTCGCGACGCGACCTCCGGAGATCAACTCCGGGCGGATGTATGCCGGTCCCGGCACGGGATCGATGATGTGGGCCGCTGCCGCGTGGAAAACGTTGGCAGCGCGGCTCTTCACCGCGGCCGCCGACTACCGGGCGATGACCGCGCAGCTGGCGGCCAGCGGCGTGGGCTCGGCCCTGACGGAAGCCGCGACGCGGTATGTGGACTGGCTCGACACCGTCGCGGCCCGTAGTGAGCACGCGGCCACCCAGCTCGAGGCGGCAGCCTGCGCGCATCAGTCGGCCTTCACGGCCATGGTGGCGCCAGCGACGATCGCCGGCAACCGCACGCAACGGATGTTGTTGGTGTCGAGGAACTGTCTGGCCCAGAAGAGCGCGGCGATCGCGAACGTCGATGCCGAGTATGACGCGATGTGGGCGCAAAACGCCGCAGCCATGCACGCCTACGCCGAATCCGCCGCCGGTGCGGTCGCATTGGCTCCCTTCCCCGCTCCGGCTGGCGATTTTGATGTGACAAAACGCAATTGGACCCTCCAGTCTGCGCCGGACGTCATAACGGCCGGCTGCGAAGTGATGTCGGTGATACCAGAGGCCCTCAGACGCCTCGCGTCGTCGCTGACAACGTTGGAAGCGTCCCTATCGACGGTCACCCCGGCGCTGTCCAAGCTGAACTCGGTGACCGCGCCGTCGGACTACGCGATCGGCCACCTCAATTCGATGAACAAAAGGGCGGCCCTGCAATTACTGTTCCCCAAGCCGGCCGCCACCCACCGCGTGTGCGCGGGCCTGGGTCGCGCGGCGCCCGTCGGTGGGCTGTCGGTACCGCGCACCTGGGCGGCCGCCGCCCCCACGATGGACCGGCTGCGCGGGGACCGGCTCGGCGAGCCAACCCACCTGGTCGCGGTCAGCGAGCCGCCCGGCTCACATGCGGCCGACAAGTACGGCGGTTAAAGCGGGGTGACATAGGCCGCGCTGATGCCGCCGTCGACCATGAACGTAGCAGCGGTGATGAATGACGCGTCATCGCTCGCCAAAAATGCCACCGCCGAGGCGATTTCGCTGGGGTCGGCGAAGCGGCCGACCGGGACGTGCACCAGCCGGCGAGCCGCCCGCTGGGGGTCCTTGGCGAAAAGCTCCTGCAGCAGCGGGGTGTTGACCGGACCGGGGCACAACGCGTTCACGCGGATGCCCTGCCGGGCGAACTGCACACCCAACTCACGCGACATCGCGAGTACGCCGCCCTTTGAGGCGGTGTATGAGATCTGCGACGTCGCCGACCCCAGTACGGCCACGAACGACGCCGTGTTGATGATCGAGCCTTTCCGCGCGGAAACCATGTGCCGCAACGCCGCCCGGCAGCACAGATATACCGACTTCAGGTTGACGTCTTGGACGCGTTGCCACGCCGGCAGTTCGGTGTTCTCGATGAGGTCGTCGTCGGGTGGTGAGATGCCGGCGTTGTTGAACGCGATGTCGATGCGACCGTAAGTCCGCGCCGCGGTGTCGAACAGCGCGTTGACCGCGGCCTCGTCGGACACATCGGTGGGCACGAACAAGCCGGACAGCTCGTCGGCCGCGGCGACACCCGCCTCGCCGTCGATGTCGCCGACCACGATCGCGGCACCCTCGGCATGCATCCGCCGTGCCGCGGCCAGCCCGATACCGCCGCCGGCGCCGGTGATGACGGCCACGCGGCCCGCCAATCGTTGCGTGAGATCGACCGCCACCACCTACTCCTCTGCTATCGCGATGAACACGTTCTTGGTCTCGGTGAAGTGCAGCGGCGCGTCCGGGCCCAATTCGCGGCCCAGCCCCGACTGCTTGAACCCGCCGAACGGCGTGTTGTACCGAACGGACGAGTGCGAATTCACCGATAGGTTCCCGGATTCGATCGCCCGGGAGACGCGCAGCGCACGGGACAGATCATCGGTCCAGATCGATCCGGACAGTCCGTAGCTGGTGTCGTTGGCCAAGCTGACGGCGTCGTGTTCGTCGTCGAAGGCCAACACCGTGACCACCGGGCCGAATATCTCGTCGGTGACGCTCCGGTCGGTGCGCTGCGGCGTCAGAACGGTTGGCGGGAACCAGAATCCGCGGCCGGCCGGCGCGGTGCCACGGAACGCGATGGGGGCGTCGTCAGGCACATACGACGCCACCTTGTCGCGATGCGCGGCCGACACCAGCGGACCCATCTCGGTGTCGCGGGATGCCGGGTCACCGACGACGACGCTGGTGACGGCCCGCTCGAGCAGCTCCATGAACCGATCATAGACACTGCGCTGCACCAGGATTCGGCTGCGAGCGCAGCAGTCCTGCCCCGCATTGTCGAACACCCCGGCCGGTGCGGTCGCGGCAGCGCGCTCGAGGTCGCAGTCGGCGAAAACGATGTTCGCGCTCTTGCCACCCAATTCCAGGGTCACCCGCTTCACCTGAGCGGCCGCACCGGCCATCACCTTCTTGCCCACGTCGGTGGACCCGGTGAACACGATCTTGGGGACGTCGGGATGGGTGACGAACCGCTCCCCGACCACCGCGCCCCGCCCCGGCAGCACCTGCAGCAGATCCGCGTCGAGTCCGGCTTGCGCCGCCAGCTCACCGAGCCGGATCGTGGTCAGCGGCGTGGCCTCCGCGGGTTTGATCAGCACGGCGTTGCCCGCGGCCATAGCGGGTGCGAAACCCCACGATGCGATGGGCATCGGAAAGTTCCACGGGGTGATGACACCGACCACGCCCATCGGTTCGTTGAACGTAACGTCCAGGCCACCGGCCACGGGAATCTGCTTGCCGGACAGGCGTTCCGGACTTCCCGCGTAAAAGTTCAGCACGTCGCGGACGTGACCGGCTTCCCATTCGGCCGCCGCGATGGGATGCCCCGAGTTGGCGACTTCGAGTGCCGCCAGCTCGCGGAGGTGGGCGTCGACGGCGGCGGCGAAGGCCCGCAAGCCGGCGGCTCGCTCGGCGGGCGACAATCGCGCCCACCGCCGCTGCGCCGCCAGCGCCCGCCCGACCGCGTCGTCGACCGCGGCAGTGTCGGCCTGCTCGACCGAGCCCAACACCTCCTCTGTCGCCGGGTTGATCAGCTGCACTGCGCTCAACTCAGCTCACGCGTCCCGCATACGACCGGGCAGCGTCCACGATCGCGGCAAACAACCGCAGGTCTTCCAGCGACTGTTCCGGATGCCATTGCACCGCAAGGACGAAACGCTCGCCGGGCAGCTCCAGTGCCTCGACGACACCGTCGGCGTCCCGCGCGCTGACCATCAGGCCCTCCCCCACGCTGTCGACGGCCTGATGGTGATAGCTCGGCGCATCGACGGATTCTCCGATCAACGCGGCCAGCCGGGTGCCCGCCACGGTGCGCACCGGCAGCCTGGTGAACACCCCATTGCCCGCGCGATGCCCACTGTGCCCGAGCACGTCGGGCAGGTGCTGGTGCAGGGTGCCGCCGAGCGCGACATTGAGCACCTGTGCGCCGCGGCAGACGCCCAGCACCGGCAGGCCACGCCGCAGCGCACCCCGCAACAGCGCGAACTCCCACGCGTCGCGGTCGGTGCGGGGCGGGTCGGTGGTGGGGTGCGGTTGCTGGCCGTAGCTGGCGGGGTCCAGGTCATACCCTCCGGTGATCACCAGCGCATGCAGGCCGTCCAGTACCGATTCGATGATCTCGGCGACCACCGGCTGCGGCGGCAGCAACACCGCAATCCCGCCGGCCCGGATGACGCCTTCGAAGTAGTCGGCCGGCAGGAATCCGGCGCGAATATCCCAGATTCCGGTCTGCACCTGCTCCAGATACGTCGTCAGGCCGACCACCGGGCGCGGCGATCTAGAGGCGTTCAAACCCACGCATCCTCTCCCAATCGGTAACCACCGCGTTGAACGCCGCCAACTCCACTCGGGCGTTGTTGAGGTAGTGGGCGACAACGTCGTCGCCGAACACGTCTCGAGCCAGCGTCGAGTGCTCGAACACCGAGGCCGCCTCGGCGAGCGTGGCGGGCAGCCGCTCGACGCCCGGGGTTTGGTAGGCGTTTCCCGCGCAGGGATCCGGCAGCTCCAGACCCCGTTCGATACCGTACAGCCCGCCGGCGACGATCGCCGCCACTGCCAGATACGGGTTGACGTCGCCGCCCGGCACCCGGCACTCGAGCCTGGTGTTGGGCCCGTGACCGACCACCCGCAGCGCGCAGGTGCGATTGTCCAGTCCCCACGCCAGCGCGGTGGGCGCGAAGCTGCCCTCGGCGAATCGCTTGTAGGAGTTGATGTTCGGCGCGTAGAACAGGGTTAGGTCGCTCAAGGTGGCCAGCAGGCCGGCCAGAAACCCACAGAACGCCGATGACATGCCGTGCGGCCGGCTGGGACCGGCGAACACCGCGCCGCCCTGCGGATCGCGCAGCGATAGATGAATGTGACAGCTGTTCCCCTCTCGCTCATCGTATTTGGCCATGAACGTCAGGCTCTTGCCGTGCTGGTCGGCGATCTCCTTGGCACCGTTCTTATAGATGACGTGGTTGTCACAGGTGACCAAAGCGTCGGCGTACCGGAAACCGATTTCCTGCTGCCCCTTATTGCATTCGCCCTTGACGGCCTCGAATTGCAGACCGGCGCCGATCATTCCCTGGCGGATGGCGCGCAAGAGCGGCTCCATGCGCGACGAGGCCGAGATCGCGTAGTCGATGTTGTAGTCGCTGGCCGGGGTCAACCCCCGGTATCCGTTGGCCCATGCTTGCCGGTAGGGCTCGTCGAACACGATGAATTCGAGCTCGGTGGCGACGTCGGCGGCCAGGCCGCGTTCGGCCAGCCGGCCAAGCTGGCGTCGCAAAATCGCCCGCGGCGACACGGTCACGGGGCTGCCGTCGGGCCAGCCCACGTCGGCGATCACCAACGCCGTCCCTGGCAGCCATGGGATGCGCCGCAGGGTGGACAGGTCGGGCGTCATCACCGTATCGCCGTAACCGGTGTCCCAACTCGAGATCGCATAACCGCCGACGGTGTTCATGTCGACGTCGACGGCGAGCAGGTAGCCGCAACACTCGGCGCCGTGTGCGGCCACGTCGTCGACGAACCGCCGCGCGTCGATCCGCTTCCCGACCAGCCGGCCTTGCATGTCGGCGAACGCCACGATGACCGTGTCCACCTCGCCGGTGCCGGCCAGTCGTTCGAGCGCGGTCAATGACAACATCGCGGCATTCGGTTCGGTCACAGCACTTTCTTCACTGGCCATGACCGTCAGTCAACCAGGCGCTACCAGGTACTGGCGCGCAAAATGATCTCAGCGGCCAGTTGCGCCGTCGACTCCTGCACGCTGCGCCGACCCAGCTGCACCACGCGGTATTCGGCGTAGACGTAGCGCTGGCTGGCCTGTGCCACGGCCCGCGCGGCCGGCGAGCTGACCAACACCGTCGTGCCGACCTCGACGGGCGGGCAATGTCCGTCGGTGAAGGCGCCTTCGTAAGCGGTGGCCTGGGGATGGCCGCGATCGATCACCACCAGTCCGACGAAACGGCCCAGCCGGGTTGCCGTCAGTTCCCACGCCAGTTCTCCTCCGGCGCGGTCCCCCATCACCACGGCCCACCCGATGCCCAGCGCGTCGAGGATGCCGATCACCGACTTGGGAGTCAGGCGGTGATCGAAGCCGATCACGACCGTCCGAAGCGACGCGGTGTGCAAGCGTTCGCAAACGGCGTCGTAGGCCGCCGGGATACGGTCCTCGTCGCCCAATATGACGACGACGACGCCGGTCTCCGGGCCGGCTATAACCACCGGCACGGGGAAACCGTCCAAGGTGGTCATCATCGAGGACACCCCAGCACGCTACAGCCAAACGGCATACGAACGCGATGATTCTGGGCATTTTGATGCGCGGACCCAGCTTTTTGACCGCGCCGTAAACCGCGGCATTTGCGCCGCCTTGATGGCGAATGACCTACGGCCGCAACCCACTTACGAGATGCGGCCGTCGTGGCGGCGGACCGTCAAGCAAGCTGAGAATACCGTCGATGTCGAGATGGGACTCCAGCAGATCGGCGGCGAGGTCGAGCTGGGCGTCGCGGCGCGCGGCGACGTTGACATCGGCGACCTCGAAGCCGGCGCGGCCGGCGGCGTCGGCGACCCGATCGAGCCACACGCGCCGGAAATCATCGTTGTCGAGCAAGCCGTGCCAATGGGTCCCAAAGACCGCGCCGCGCACCACCCCCTGCGGGTGCGGATCCGCTTCGGATGCGAACCAACTCTGTTCCCCGCAGCGGGCGACCCGCCCGTGATGGATCTCGTAGCCGGTGAGCGGTTGCTGCCAGCGACGCAAGGTCTTGTCGGGATCGAAGGTGATGTCGACGTCCAGCAGCCCAAGCCCGGGTACGCCCACGATCCCGGATTCCACCGGATCGTCTAAACGGTCGCACAGCATCTGAAATCCACCACAGATTCCCAGCACTGGCTTGCCGGCACGAGCATGCGTGGTGATCGCGTCGGCCAGCCCGTGATCGCGCAGCCAAGACAGGTCGGTGACGGTGGCTTTGCTGCCGGGGATGACGATCAGGTCGGTGTCGGTGAGGTCGGCGGGGTCGGTGACCCAGCGAACCAGCACCCCCGGTTCGCAGGCCAGCGCCTCGACGTCAGTGGAGTTGGAAATCCGGGGCAGCCGAATGGCGGCCACCCGCAGCCACTGATCACCGCGCGGGGGCGTCGGCGTGCCGATCACGCGGTGCGCGACTGCCGACAGCGAGTCCTCGGCGTCCAGCCACAACTCGTCGGCGTACGGCAGCACCCCGTAGGTGGGGCGGCCCGTCATGTCGTGCAGCTGGCGCAACCCGGGTTCGAGCAGCGCGGGGTCACCGCGAAACTTGTTGACGATGAAGCCGGCGATCAGTGCCTGGTCGTCGCGCTCGAGCACCGCGACCGTCCCGAACAGGTGCGCCAGCAGGCCGCCCCGGTCGATGTCCCCGACCAGGAGCACCGGTAAATTCGCGGCGCGGGCCAGCCCCATGTTGGCCAAATCGGTGGCGCGCAGATTTATCTCGGCCGGCGAACCGGCGCCCTCGCAGATCACCGCGTCAAATTCCGCGCGCAGACAACTCACTTCCTCAAATACGATGGATGCCAGCCGGTCACGTTGCTGCACATAGCTTTCCGCGCTGACCGAGTCGGCGGCCCGACCCTTGATCACCAACTGCGAGGTGCGGTCACTGCCCGGCTTGAGCAGGATCGGGTTGAATCGCACACTGGGTTCCAGGCCCGCCGCGCGCGCCTGGATCGCCTGGGCGCGCCCGATTTCACCGCCTTCAACCGTCACCACCGAGTTGTTGGACATGTTCTGTGCCTTGAACGGGGCGACGCGGACCCCGCGGCGGGCCAACAACCTGCACAGGCCCGCCACCACCACCGATTTCCCGGCGTCGGAGCTGGTGCCCGCGACCAGCAACGCTCCGGTCATCCGGCAAACGTCATGGCAAGGTGAGGATTTCGGCGCCGGTGTCGGTGACCAGCAGCGTGTGTTCGAACTGCGCGGTCCACTTGCGGTCCCTGGTGACCACCGTCCAGCCGTCGTCCCAGATCTCGTAGTCCAGACCGCCGAGGTTGATCATCGGTTCGATGGTGAACGTCATCCCCGGTTGGATGATGGTGGACACCGACGGCTGGTCGTAGTGCAGGACGACCAAGCCATTGTGGAATGTGGTACCGATGCCATGCCCGGTGAAGTCACGAACAACGTTGTAGCCAAACCGGTTTGCATACGACTCGATCACGCGGCCGACGACCGAGAGCGCACGACCGGGCTTGACGGCGTTGATGGCGCGCATCGTCGCCTCGCGGGTGCGCTCCACCAGCAGCCGGTGTTCCTCGGAGACGTCGCCGGCCAAAAAGGTCGCGTTGGTGTCGCCGTGCACCCCGTCGATGTAGGCCGTGACATCGATGTTCACGATGTCGCCGTCTTCGATCACGGTCGAGTCGGGGATCCCGTGGCAGATGACCTCGTTGAGCGACGTGCAGCACGACTTCGGGTAGCCCTTGTAACCCAGCGTCGACGGGTAAGCGTCGTGGTCGACCATGTACTCGTGGGCGATGCGGTCCAGCTCGTCGGTGGTCACCCCGGGCGCGACGGCTTTGCCCGCCTCCACCAGCGCGCCGGCCGCGATCCGGCCGGCGACGCGCATCTTCTCGATCACCTCGGGGGTCTGCACCCACGGCTCGCTGCCCTCTTGGGCCGTGGACTTGCCGACGTATTCCGGGCGCGGGATGCGGCTGGGCACCGGCAGAGTCGGGGACAACTCTCCGGGAGCGAGTGCGGTGCGAGCGGGCATGGCGCCAGCTTAATCGCAGGCCGCGCGACCCGACCGTGCGTCGAGTGCGCATCGACGGCGTTCAGTGTGTCGTCACGGCGGGAATTCTCGGGTTTCCCCGCCCTCAACGCACACTCGACGAGGGCGGGCCGGCGATTAGAGCCGCTGGCGGCGCAGCAGCGAGCGGCGCGGTCCCCGGATGATCACCGAGCCGCACACCACCCGCCCGGTCAGCACCACGTGCGGCCGGCCCTCACCGGGCGGGTCTTTGCGCCGGTCGCTGGCGCTGCCGACGTACACCTCGACGTCATCGATGGACGCGCTCGCCCCGTCCGGCAATCGAACCTCCACCGAGCCGAATCTCATGTCGAGTTCGATGACCACCACCGGCCCCGCGAACCGGGCCTTGGTGAGGTCGAGTGCCACCGAGCCCAGCCGGCGGACCAGGGCCAGTCGGGTGGGCACCGTCCATTCACCGTGGCGCTTCAGCGAACCGGCCCAGCCGCGCAGTTCCACCCGGTCGGCCGCGGAGGTGACGATGGCGCCCGGTCCGGGCAGATCACCGACCAAGCCGTCCAGTTCGCCGCGTGTGCGCGCGTAAGACACCTGCGACGAGCGCTGCTCGAACTCGTCGATATCGATCAGCCCCAGCGCGACCGCGTTGTGCAGTCGCCGCATCGTGCCGTTGCGGTCGGCGTCGGAGACGCGCAACGCCACCATGTCGCCACCGGTATCGGTCATGTTCGCAATTTACCGCTGAAGCGGCACGGGGACCGCTAGGCCAAGAAGTTCGGCGGCAGCGCTTCGAACATGAACTTGGTCATCCGAACCGCCCACTCGGAGCTGCCGCCCCCCACGATCAGCGAGGCGAAGGCCAGATCGCCGCGGTAGCCGGCGAACCAGGAATGCGATCCGCCCGGGAACTCGGCCTCACCGGTTTTTCCATAGATCTCGCCGCAGCCGGCGATCTCCTTGGCGGTGCCGTTGGTCACCACCAGACGCATCATCGGGCGGAGCGCATCGATCATCTTCGGGCTGATAGGCGTGGTGTCGCCCTGAACCGCCGTCTGGCGGCCCACGATCAGCTGCGGGACGGGCGTCTTGCCGGCGGCGACCGTCGCCGCCACCAGGGCCATACCGAACGGGCTGGCCAGGACCTTGCCCTGGCCGAAACCGTCCTCCGTGCGTTCGGCCAGGTCCACCGTCGGTGGCACCGACCCGGTCACCGTCGTGATGCCGTCGACCTGATAGTCCAGTCCAATGCCGTAGCGGGTGGCCGCCTGCGACAGGCCGCGCGGCGGCATCTTGCTGCTGAGCTCGGCGAAGGTGGTGTTGCACGAACTCGCGAACGCGCGCGACATCGGCACCACACCGAGATCGAAACCGCCGTAGTTGGGGATGGTGCGGTGCCCGATGTCGAGGCGGCCCGGGCAGCCCAGCATGGTGTTGGGGGTGGCCATGTCGCGGTCGACGGCCGCGCCCGCGGTGATCATCTTGAACGTCGACCCCGGCGGAAACAGGCCGTTGGCGGCGGGCAAACCGTCCGCGTCAGCGCCGCCATTCTGTGCGATCGCGAGGATCTCTCCGGTCGACGGCTTGATCACGACGATCATCGCCTTGCCGCCCTTGTTGTCGACGGCGCGCTGGGCGGCGTTCTGTACCACCCGGTCCAGGGTGATCGACACCGACGGCGCCGGCGACCCTTGGACCTCGTGCAGCACCTCGACCTCGACACCGTTCTGATTGACGCTCACCACCCGCCAGCCCGCCTCGCCGTCGAGTTGGTCGACCACCGCCTTCTTCACCGCGGCGATGACCGCCGGCGCGAAATGGGGGTCGGTGGGCAGCATTTCGGGCTGGGGAGTGACCACAACGCCGGGCAGGTGCCCGAGTAGGGGGAACACCTTGTCGTTGTCGTCGGGCTGCAGCGTCACTTCCAGGTCCACCGGGTGGGGCGTCGAGCTGGCTTGCTCGGCGAGCAGCTGCGGATCGTTGAGGGTCCCGTTGAAAGGGTGCAGCACGTCGACGATCGCGTGTGCAGTGCCGGAAAGGGCCGGTCCGGCCTGGGCGGCGTCCAGCGTGTAGTGGTACAGGTAGCCCGGCACCAGCACGTCGCTGCCACCGAGCTCATTCACCGACGCGCGGTGCGGCCGGTCGGCGCGCAACGCGAACGTCTGGTGCTCGCCCAGCTTTTCGTGCAGCGCGGCGCTGGTCCACCGGACCGCCCAGTGCCCCTCGTCGCGCGCCATCTTCAGCTGGCCGTCGTAGGTCCAGGTCCGGTTCTTGGGCAGGTGCCACGTGAAGCGGTAGCCGACGGTGCCGCTGTCCTCGGCGTACTTGGCGTTGAGGACCTGAGCGTCGAGATGGGAAGCCTGCAGGCCGGACCAGGCCGCGTTGAGCGCCTCGCGGGCGTCGTTGGGGCTGTCGCTGAGCTGCGCGGCGGTCGCGGTGTCGCCGATGGCCAGGGCGCGGAAGAATTTCTCCGCCGCCGGGCCCGGGCCGTCGGGCCGGGGAGTGCAACCGGACAGAACGATCACTGCGACCAGCAGCAAACCTGATACGGATGAGGCTATTGTTGTTCTAGTTGCCATCGGTGCAAATGTTAAGAACTGCGGCCAGAACAGCACCGCCGACACACCGAGACCGGACCGTTATGCGTGAATCGAGAGCGTGCTACTTGGCGAATGTGCGGCCACCCGCACATTCGGTGCCGAGCGTGCGGCCACCCGCACACTCGCTCGGAAGTGGTGATCCGAAGGCGGAGACTAGTCGAGCAGCACCGTCGCGAAGGTGCCTATCTCGGTGAAACCCACACGGGCGTACGCGGCACGCGCCACCGTGTTGAAGTCGTTGACGTACAGGCTGGCGGTCCGTCCGGTGCCGACGATCACCGCGGCGACCGTCGCGGTGCCGGCGGTGCCCAGGCCGATCCCGCGCCACTCCGGGTGCACCCACACCCCCTGGATCTGGCCCACGCCCGGAGACTGCGAGCCGACCTCGGCCTTGAACACGACCTGGCCGTGCTCGAACCGCGCCCAGGCGCGTCCGGCCGTGATCAGGCTGGCCACCCGCCGTCGGTAGCCGCGGCCGCCGTCGCCGAGCCGCGGATCGACGCCCACTTCTCCGATGAACATGTCGACGGCGGCCACCAGGTAGGCGTCCAGCTCTTCGGGCCGGACCTGTCGCACGCCGGGGTCGAGATCGCAGCCGGGGTGAGTGGACAACGCCAGCAGCGGCTGGTGGTCGCGCACGTCACGGGCCGGGCCCCAGGCCGCCTCGAGCCGCTCCCACATGGGCATCACCAGCTCGGCCCTGCCGACCAGCGACGAGCAGCGTCGCGTCCCGCGCATGGCCTCGTCGGCGAAGGCGCTCAGATCGGCCGGCGCGCCGCGCAGCGGGATCAGATTGGCCCCGGCGAAGCACAGCGATTCGTTGGCACCGCGCAGCGTCCACAATTCGCCGCCGATCGAATTGGGGTCGATGCCGTGGTCGGCCACTCGGGCCGCGACCATGCATGACGCGACGGGATCGTCGTCGAGCACCCGCCAGACGGCGGCCGCGTCGCGCACCACGGACACCCGTCGCTCACCGACAAGGCGGAACAGGGGCGGAGCCGACATATGGCGAACTCTCTTGTGGTGCGAACTCTTCGACCGGGCGCTGGCGTTATCAGCTTACGGTGACAACAGGCGAACCGCTCGATGTTGCTTCCGGTCCGCGGTCGATGTCCGCCTCGGTATCCATTTCGGCGGCGATCCGCATTGCCTCCTCGATCAGGGTCTCGACGATCTGGGATTCAGGCACGGTCTTGATCACTTCGCCGCGCACGAAAATCTGACCCTTGCCATTTCCCGACGCGACGCCAAGGTCGGCCTCGCGGGCCTCCCCTGGACCGTTGACGACGCACCCCATCACGGCGACGCGTAGCGGCACGTCCAGACCGTCCAGGCCGGCACTGACCGCGTTGGCCAGGGTGTAGACATCGACCTGCGCGCGTCCACACGAGGGGCACGACACGATCTCGAGCCCGCGCGGCCGCAGGTTCAGCGACTCGAGGATCTGGATGCCGACCTTGACTTCCTCGACCGGCGGCGCCGACAGCGATACCCGGATGGTGTCGCCGATGCCGCGCGACAGCAGTGCGCCGAAAGCGACCGCGGACTTGATGGTGCCCTGGAAGGCGGGGCCGGCCTCGGTGACCCCGAGGTGCAGCGGGTAGTCGCATTGTTCTGCCAGCTGCTCGTATGCGGCGACCATCACCACCGGGTCGTTGTGCTTGACGCTGATCTTGATGTTGCCGAAGCCGTGCTCCTCGAACAGCGAGGCCTCCCACAGCGCCGACTCGACCAGCGCCTCAGGGGTGGCCTTGCCGTACTTCTCCATGAACCGCTTGTCCAGCGAGCCCGCGTTGACGCCGATGCGGATCGGGATGCCGGCCGCACCGGCAGCCTTGGCGACCTCGCCCACGCGGCCGTCGAATTCCTTGATGTTGCCCGGGTTTACCCGCACCGCGGCGCACCCCGCGTCGATGGCGGCGAAGATGTACTTGGGCTGGAAGTGGATGTCGGCGATGACCGGGATCTGGCTGTGCCGGGCGATCTCGGCCAGCGCGTCGGCATCCTCCTGACGCGGGCAGGCCACCCGGACTATGTCGCAGCCGGCCGCGGTCAGTTCGGCGATCTGCTGCAGCGTCGTGTTGACGTCATGCGTCTTGGTGGTGCACATCGACTGCACCGAGATCGGATAGTCGCTGCCGACCCCGACGTCGCGGACCATCAATTGGCGCGTGGTACGCCGGGGAGCGAGCGTGGGCGCCGGCGTCTGCGGCATGCCCAGGCCAATGGTCACTGTTGATTCCTTCGGTCTCGTTATTGGAAGAGCCTGATCGGATTGACCAGATCGGCGGTCACGGTCAGCAGCATGTAGCCGACCACGAACACCAGCACGACGTACGTCGCGGGCATGAGTTTGAGGTAGTTCACCGGCGCGGCTGCGACCATGCCACGTGCCGACCGAATCAGGTTGCGGATCTTCTCGAATACCGCGATGGCGATGTGGCCGCCGTCAAACGGCAGCAGCGGCACCAGGTTGATCGCGCCCAAAATGAGGTTCAGCTGGGCCAGGAAGAACCAGAACGCCACCCACAACCCGTGGTCGACGGTGTCGCCGCCGACGATGCTGGCCCCGACGACGCTCATAGGCGTCTCCGGGTCGCGCTGACCGCCGCCGATGGCGTGCACCAGCGCACCGACCTTCGTAGGGATCGCGACGAGCGCCTTGCCGACCTCGCCGGTGAGGTCACCGGTGAAGCCGATGGTGGCCGGGATCGCCGTGAGTGGTCCATAGTGCGTGGGCCCGACCTTGACCGCGCCGACGCCGATGGCGCCGACTGTCGAGGGTTGCTGCTGACCGCCCTGCGCGTTGGACCCGGATGCCAGGTAGCGCTGGGTGGGTGCGACATCGACGTAAGTGGTGATCGTGGTGCCGTTGCGCTCGGCGACGATCGGGATGTTGCCGCGCACCTTGCGGATGGCGGCAGCCATGTCCTCGAATGTCGACACCGGGGTGTCGCCGACCTTGACGATGACGTCGCCGGGCCGAATTCCCGCGAGCGCCGCCGGACCGGGTCCGGTGCAGTCCCCGATCTTGCCCGGCGCAACTTCCGGTGCCACGCAGGCGGTTTCGCCGACGACCGCCCGAGTCGGCGGATGCAGGTTCGGCAGGCCCCAGATCAGTGCGATGCCGTAGAGCAGCACGAGGCAGATGATGAAGTTCGCGGCGGGACCGGCGAACAGCACCGCCACCCGCTTCCACGCCGCCTGCTTGAACATGGCGCGGTCGGCCTCGTCGGGAGCCAACTCCTCGACCGAGGTCATGCCGGCGATGTCGCAGAAGCCGCCCAGCGGAACCGCTTTGATGCCGTACTCGGTTTCACCGCGCCGCGTCGACCACAGGGTGGGGCCGAAGCCGACGAAGTAGCGCCGCACCTTCATGCCGGTCGCGCGTGCGACCCACATGTGCCCGCACTCGTGCAGGGCCACCGAGATCAGGATGGCCAGTGCGAACAGCACAATGCCGATAACAAACATCATCTCCGCTGCGAGGACCTTTCTCACACCACTTCGGGGGCTTTTGCCGACACGGCGGCGGGCTGGGATTGTGCGATGGCGCGTCGCGCCCGCTCACGTGCCCAGCGCTGCGCGTCGAGTACCTCATCCACGTTAGCGGGTGAAACGGCCCATTGGTCCGCGGCGTGCAGCACGTCGGCGATGGTTTTGACAATCGCGGGAAACCCGACCCGACCCGCGAGGAAGGCCTCCGCCGCCTCCTCGTTGGCCGCGTTGTAGACGGCGGTCATGCAGCCACCGGTCTGCCCAGCATGCCGGGCCAGCTCCACGGCGGGGAAAACGTCGTCGTCCAGCGGCTCGAAGTCCCAGCTAGACGCCGTGCTGAAGTCACAGCTGGCGGCCGCGCCGGGGACCCGCTGCGGCCAGCCAAGGGCCAGCGAGATCGGCAGCTTCATGTCCGGGGGGCTGGCCTGGGCAAGGGTCGAACCGTCGACGAAGGTGACCATCGAATGAACAATCGACTGGGGGTGCACGACCACCTCGATGCGGTCGTAGGGAACACCGAACAGCAGGTGGGTCTCGATGAGCTCCAGCCCCTTGTTGACCAGCGAGGCCGAGTTCAGCGTATTCATCGGGCCCATCGACCACGTCGGATGGGCGCCGGCCTGTTCCGGGGTGACGTCCTCGAGTTGGGCGGTCGTCCAGCCGCGGAACGGGCCGCCGGAGGCGGTCAGCACCAGCTTGGCGACTTCCTCGGCGGATCCGCCGCGCAGGCATTGCGCCAGGGCGGAATGCTCGGAGTCGACCGGCACGATCTGTCCCGGCCTGGCGGCCTGGAGCACCAGCGGACCGCCGGCGATCAGCGATTCCTTGTTGGCCAGCGCCAGCCGGGCGCCCGACTCCAGCGCGGCAAGTGTGGGCCGCAGACCCAACGCGCCTACCAGCGCATTGAGGACGACGTCGGCGTCGGTCTCCTGGACCAGCCGGGTTGCGGCTTCCGGCCCGGAGAAGGGGACGTCGCCGGCCCGCTGGGCCGCTTTCTCGTCAGCGATCGCGATGTTGGTCACACCGGTATCGGCGCGCTGCCGCAGCAACGTGTCCAGGTTGGCGCCTCCGGCGGCAAGGCCGACCACTTCGAAGCGGTCCGGGTTGGCGGCGATGACGTCCAGCGCCTGGGTGCCGATGGAGCCCGTACTGCCCAGCACCAGCACGCGGAGCCGGTCCCGCGTTTGCCAGTCGGTCGTCGGGTTGGTCACCCATTCATTGTGCCGCCCGGCACCGGCCGGGGCCATCTCCTTCGGCCATGCCCCGCAAGCCCGCCGGGGGGTGTGCCAGAATTCTCAGGACAAGCCGATCCGATCCGAAGGGGATTCGCCGTGGCCAGTACCGAGGTGGAGCACTTCACCGGCGTCGACGCCGTCGAGGTGCCGTCGGCAGCGTGGGGTTGGAGCAGGATCAACCACCGCACCTGGCACATCACCGGCCTGTTCGTGTTCGGCTTCCTGCTGGCGATGCTGCGCGGCAACCACGTCGGCAACATCGAGAACTGGTTCCTGATCGGGTTTGCGACGTTGACCCTCGTGGTGCTGATCCGCGACCTGTGGGGCCGCCGCCGCGGCTGGATCAGGTAGCCCCGCGCGTCTGCCCTAGCGGTGCGCTCGGCGCCGCCATGCGCCGCCGATCGCGACGATCGCCAACGCGAGCACGGCGATCACCCACGGCCATATCCCGTGCTGCTGTACCCAGCCGGCCACCGCGCCCTGCAGCCGTCCGGCCGCAATGATCACCGCGTCCTGCGGGTTGCCGTTCGCACCGAACAGGCGCACCTCGTAGCTACCGTAGTAGGCCACGTACAGCCCGACCAGCACCAGCAGCGCGCCGGCGATCCGGTTGACGAACGGCAGCATTCGCCGCAGCCGCTCCACCACCGCCGAACTCGCCGTCGCGGCAGCGGCCGCGAGCACCCCGACCACCAGGGTCAGCCCCGCGCTGTAGGCGAGGTAGATCATCAACCCGGTGAGGACCGATCCGCCGCGCAGGCCGGCGGCGGTAACGGCCAGAAATGGCCCGATGGTGCACGACAGTGAGGCGATCGCATAGCTGATGCCGTACCCGTACATGGAACCCAGCCGGGCGGTGGGGGCCCACCGCGGACCCAGCGACCGCGGGGTCAGGGCCGACAGTGCTCGGCCCGACAGCAGCCACGCCCCCAGCCCGATCAGCACCACCCCGACGACCACGGTGGCGTACGGCAGGTACTGCTGCACGGTCGTGGCCGCCGAGACGGTCAGCGCGCCGAACACGCCGAACACCGTCAGGAAGCCCAGCGCCATCCCGATGGTCGCCACCAGCGCCCGACCGGCGACAGCAACGCCGGACGATGCCTGCGAACGCTGACCGCGCACCACCAGCAACAGGTAGGCGGGCAGCATGGCGAACCCGCACGGGTTCAGCGCGGCTACCAGTCCCGCTGCGAAGGCCAGGCCGACCAGACCGTGGTCTACCAACTCAGGACCTCAGCGCGGCGACCCGATCGGAGAGCTCCTGCTGCGACATCGCCGAGGTCGGGTTGTTGACGAACGTGGAGCTGCCGTCCGCGCGGTAGAACACATAGGCGGGCTGCCACGGGACGTTGTACCGGGCCCAGATGGATCCGTCGGCGTCGTTGAGGTTGGTGAAGTTCAGGCCGTACTTGGAGACGAAGTTCTGCTCCGCGCCGACGTCCGAGCGCCCGGCCACGCCGACGAAGGTGACACCGGGGTTGGCGGCCGCCACCTGGCTGACGCCCGGCGCTTCGGCATTGCAGAACGGGCAGAACGGCGCCCAGAACCACAACACCGCGGGCTTGCCCTGCAAACTGGCGCCGTTGAAAGGCGCACCGCTCAGCGTCGTCCCGGTGAATTGCAGCCGGTCATCGGCGGCCAGCGCGCGTGGGGCGTTGCCGACGCCGGCCAGCACCGTGGCAGCAATCAGTACGGCGGCAAACGCTGTGTTCAGGGCTGACAAGCGAATACTCATGACACACCTCATTTGTTTCAGTTATGCCTTGTCGACGGGGCAGCGCCTCGTCCGGTTCATCCACCTTCGGCGGCCAGCTGTCCACAGGCCCGGCTGAATCGCCTGCGCTCCAGCTACCCGCCTTCGGCGGCCAGCTGCCCACAGGCCCGGCTGAATCGCCTGCGCTCCAGCTACCCGCCTTCGGCGGCCAGCTGTCCACAGGCCCGGCTGAATCGCCTGCGCTCCAGCTACCCGCCTTCGGCGGCCAGCTGTCCACAGGCGGCGCTGATTTCGCGGCCGCGAGTGTCGCGCACGGTGCAAGAAACCCCTTTGCCGCGCACCCGCCGGACGAATTCCCGCTCCACGGCCTTGGGGCTGGCGTCCCACTCACTCCCCGGGGTGGGGTTGAGCGGAATCAGGTTCACGTGCACCAGCGGTCCGAGCGCGCGATGCAGCCGCTGCCCCAAAAGGTCTGCGCGCCAGGGCTGGTCGTTGACGTCGCGGATCAACGCATACTCCACCGACACCCGCCGCCCGGTGACGTCGGCGTAATACCTTGCGGCGTCGAGGGCTTCGCTGATTTTCCATCGGTTGTTGACCGGCACCAGGGTGTCGCGCAGTTCGTCGTCGGGTGCGTGCAGCGACAGCGCCAGCGTGACGCCGAGGCGTTCGTCGGCGAGCTTACGAATGGCGGGAGCCAGGCCCACCGTGGACACCGTCACCGACCGGGCCGAGATACCGAATCCCTGCGGCGGCGCAGCGATGATGCGCCGCACGGCGGCGACCACGCGGGCGTAGTTGGCCAGCGGCTCCCCCATGCCCATGAACACGACGTTGGACAACCGGTCCCCGAAGTCGTCACGCAGGGCCGCGGCGCCGGCGCGCACCTGCTCGAGGATTTCGGCTGTCGAGAGGTTGCGGGTCAACCCGCCCTGGCCCGTCGCGCAGAACGGACAGGCCATGCCGCAGCCGGCCTGCGACGAAATGCAGACGGTGTTGCGGTGTGGATAGCGCATCAGCACCGACTCGACGGTGACTCCATCGGGGGCCCGCCACAATGTCTTTCGCGTCTGGCCGGCATCGCAGGTCACGTCGGCCGCGGCGGTGAGCAGGATGGGGAACATCGTCTCGGCGATGGCGTCGCGTAATCCCGCCGGAAGGTCGGTCATCTGCCGCGGATCGGCGATCAGCCGGCCGTAGTACTGATGCGCCAACTGTTTGGCGCGAAACGCCGGCAGGCCCAGCTCCGCGACGGCGGCCGCGCGACCGTCCTCGTCGAGGTCGGCCAGGTGCCGCGGGGGCCTGCGGGGGCGCGGCTCGGAGAAAACCAATTGTTGAACCATGACCTAACCAGTATCGGTCACGTTCGGGCCGACCTAGGGAACGAGTGTCAGCACCGTCCAGGCTGCGACCGCTGACGGCAGGACGCCGTCGAGCCGATCCATCAGACCACCGTGGCCGGGCAACAACCGGCCCATGTCTTTGATACCGAGATCGCGCTTGACCTGTGATTCCACCAGATCGCCGAGCGTGCTGGTCAACACCAGGACAACGCCCAGCAAAGCGCCGGTCCAAGGCGGTTTGCCCGCCAGGAACGTCGCCGTCAGCGTCGCCGCGGTGATTCCGAACACCAAGGACCCGGCTAATCCCTCCCAGGATTTCTTGGGGCTGATCGCCGGGACCATCGGGTGCTTACCGAAGAGCGCCCCCACGGCATATCCGCCGGTGTCGGAGGCGACGACAGTGATCATCAGGCAGAACACCCGCCCGGCCCCGTCATGCGGATAGACCAGCAGGACGCCGAACGACGCGAACAGTGGCACCCACGCGGCCAGGAACACGGTTGCCGAGGCGTCCCTGAGGTAGTTAGCCGACGGCGAGCCGTCGAAAGGCTCGGGCCGTTTGCTGTTGTCCTGCATCAACAAGCGCCACACGTTGCAGACCACCACGGTGACGCCGAAGCCGGCCAGTGCGCCCGCCGCGTGGCACGGCCAGGTCAGCCAGACGGTGAGCTGCCCTCCGGCCAACAACGGGATGATCGGGATGACGTAGCCGGCTTCGCGCAGTCGCCGAACCACTTCGTGGGTGGCCACGACGATGGCCAGGGCGACAATCAGAACCCAGAAGCGCGGGGCGAACACCAGCGTCACGATCAGGACGCCGCCGATACCGGCGCCCACCGCGATGGCGGCGCGCAGGTCGCGCCCGGCCCGGGATGTCTTCTTGGCCGACTGCTGGATCGTTTCCTTGTTGGCGGACTCCCGATCGCCGGGCGGGTCGCCTGAGCCGGGTTCTGGGGTAGCCACTGGCGTGGATGTACTTCGCTGCTGAGCGGTCGCTAGACCTCCAGCAGTTCGCTTTCTTTGTGCTTGACCAGCTCTTCGATCTGGTTGACGTATTGGTGGGTGGTCTTGTCCAGATCCTTTTCGGCCCGGCCGACCTCGTCCTCGCCGGCCTCACCGTCCTTACGGATGCGGTGCAGCTCCTCCATCGCCTTGCGGCGGATGTTGCGCACCGAGACCTTGGCGTCCTCCCCCTTGCCCTTGGCCTGCTTGACCAGCTCTCGGCGGCGTTCCTCGGTGAGCTGTGGCACGGCCACCCGGATCAGGGTGCCGTCGTTGGTGGGGTTGACGCCGAGGTCGGAGTTGCGGATCGCCGTCTCGATCGCGCCCACCTGGCTGGCTTCGTAGGGCTTGATGACGACCAGGCGCGCCTCGGGCACGTTGATGCTGGCCAGCTGCGTGATGGGCGTGGCCGCGCCGTAGTAGTCGATCACGATCCGCGAGAACATGCCCGGGTTGGCGCGCCCGGTCCGGATGGTCGACAGGTCGTCGCGGGCAACCGCTACGGCCTTTTCCATTTTCTCTTCCGCGTCGAAGAGAGCCTCGTCGATCATGTGCGTCGCTCCTTCTCATCGCTTCGCTCTGCATCGTCGCCGCCGCGGATCATGTGCGTCGCTCCTTCTCATCGCTTCGCTCTGCATCGTCGCCGCCGCGGATCATGTGCGCCGATCCTCCTCATCGCTGCGCTGCGCATCCTCGCACGCGCCAACCATCGCGTCCTCGGTTCAGGTGGTGACCAGAGTCCCGATTTTCTCACCAGCGACGGCTCGGGCGATATTGCCGTTGGTCAGCAGGTTGAACACCAGGATCGGCATGCCATTGTCCATGCACAGGCTGAACGCGGTCGCATCGGCTACTCGCAGCCCGCGGTCGATGACCTCACGATGACTGATCGCGGCGATCAACTCGGCATCGGGATGCTGGCGCGGATCCGCGTCGAACACGCCGTCAACGGCCTTGGCCATCAACACCACCTCGGCGCCGATCTCTAGGGCGCGCTGCGCGGCAGTGGTGTCGGTGGAGAAGTACGGCAACCCCATGCCGGCTCCGAAGATCACCACGCGCCCCTTTTCCAGGTGGCGTACGGCGCGCAACGGTAGATAAGGCTCGGCGACCTGGCCCATGGTGATCGCGGTCTGGACCCGGGTGACAATGCCTTCTTTCTCCAAAAAATCTTGCAGCGCAAGGCTATTCATGACAGTGCCCAGCATGCCCATGTAGTCCGAACGGGTGCGTTCCATGCCGCGCTGTTGAAGTTGCGCGCCCCGAAAGAAGTTGCCGCCGCCGATCACGACGGCGACCTGGACACCATCGCGAACGACCTCGGCGATCTGTCGTGCCACCCGCGCCACGACATCGGGATCCAGGCCGACCTGGCCGCCGCCGAACATCTCACCGCCGAGCTTGAGCAACACCCGCGAATACCTGGGTCGGCTCGGCGGCCGACCTGAAGCCAGTCCATTTTCGGGTGCAGATGTCGATGCGCCGTTGCCGGCGCTTTCGGGCTCCGAACTCGGAGCCGCCGAGCGGGCGACTTGGGGCTCCCTGGACTCCGTCATCAGACTCCTCGCATGAGAGTGCCATCCCGGGTGATCTCCATCCGGAACGGCATTTCACATCCTGCCCCATCGCAGCACAATGCGGCGTCCGCGGGGTGCATTATGCGCGTAGTTGGCGTGCCGGCCCAATTTTCGAGGCTTCCGGTACTGGGATCTGTGTCACCGCTCTTCGGGCTCGCGTTTGAGTCGCGGTTGGCATGGGAATCCGGATCAACGCGGCAGACGTATGCGGTCTCAAGCAATGAGGACCGGCCTCGCCGTATGACCGGGTCGATCGCTCGCGATCGCCGCTGAGCGTTGGATCGCTCAGAGTACGCCAACGAGGAGGAAGCATTTCCATGGCCGAAGAAAACAAGTCGGGACCTGCCGAAGCTGTGAAAGGCGTCGTCGAGGACGTCAAGGGAAAGGCCAAAGAGGCCGTAGGCGCCGTAGCGGGTCGTGATGACCTCACGCGCGAGGGCCAGGCGCAGCAAGACAAGGCCGACGCGCAGCGTGACGCGGCGAAGAAGGAAGCCGAAGCGGAAGCCGCGCGCGGCGGCGCCAAGGCGGCCGAGGAGCGCCAGAAAGACAACCAGTAGCACGTTATAGCCGATGGGCCTGGTCCGTGGAAACGGGCCGGGCCCATCGCTTTCTGAGCCGCATCGGTCGTTCGAAGTTTGCATAGCTTTGCATAGTTTCCGACTCGGCGGGTATTCACGCCTAGCGCTGTACGACATCTCCGCAGAGGTGCCTACGGACCGGGGGGAAGCCGGGACGTCGAGAGGTTTGGAGATGCCGTTGGACGTGATGGTGCTCAGCGATGAGGATGACTTCGAATCGGCTCTACCGTGCTTGGCGACGTTCGCGCAGTCGATGCACCGCACTACCCTGACGGCCGGGACCGACGGGCAGCACGCCATGGCCGACATCGCAATCATCGATGCGCGCAATGACATGGCGATGGCTCAGGTCGTCGGCCATCGGCTGTCCAGCGACAACCCCGGTACCGCGGTGGTGGCGTTGGTGGCGCCGAGCGACTGTGCCACCGTCGACGCCGACTGCAATTTCGATGACGTGATGCTGCCCGGCACCGGCGCCGAAGAGTTGCAGGCCCGGTTGCGCCTTGCGATCAGCCGCAGGCGCAGCGCGGTCAACGGCACGCTGAAGTTCGGCGATCTGTTGTTGCGTCCGGCCAGTTTCACTGCCTCGCTGCAAGGCAGCGACCTAGGTTTGACGCTCACCGAGTTCAAGTTGCTGAATTTCCTTGTGCAGCACGCCGGTCAGGCGTTCACCCGAACCCGGCTGATGCAAGAGGCGTGGGGACCCGAAAGCACCGGCAAGGTGCGAACCGTCGACGTGCATATTCGGCGGCTACGCGCCAAACTGGGCAGCCGGCATCAATTCTTGATCGACACCGTGCGCGGAGTCGGCTACCGGGCGGCAACGCCACCGCAGCCGGAATGGGTAGTCACGGACTCGAGGCTGACGCCGATCTGGACGTCTACTACGGCGCCCGCACCCAGCGTGAGGGAAGCGTCGGAGCTGTAACCGGGCGATCTCGCTTCAGTTCGCGATCAACCGAACAACGGAAATGCACGCTTGCGCGCCAGCGCATTCATTCCTTCCTGGATGGCGTCCTGCACCTCGTGGTATTTGCGGTCGACGTATTGCTCGTCGTCCGCCCGCGCGGGATCGTTGTCGAGTTCCACGGCCGGCATGAACCGGGTTCTGATCTTGGCCGGCAAGGGCAGCTGCGGAAGCGCCGCCGGTGCGATCCCCCACGGCAACGAGACGGCCATCGGGAACACCTTGAGCCGCAAAATTCGGTCCAAGCGCAGCGCTTTCGACAACCGGTCGCCACGGATCAGCACAGGCATCGCGTCGGCGCCGCCAACGGTCGCGATCGGCACGATTGGAACGCCGGCACGGATCGCCATCTTGACGAAGCCGGTCCTTCCCGCCAGGTTGGCCCGATCGCGCTCGGTCCACGGGCGCAGTGAGTCCACTTCCCCACCGGGCCACAGCGCAACGTCGCGCCCTTCCGCTAATGCGGTGGCAATCGCGTCGGGCGCGGCCGGCAGCACTCCCATCGACCGGAAATAGCGCCCGAATAAAGGAATTGCCATCAGCGCATCGTGAGCGGTGCCGTGCAGGGCGCGCTCCTGCCCGAACCGGCGCCACCATTGCAGGCCGACGGTCCATGCATCCCAGACGAATGGTGCACCGGAATGGATCCCCACCAGAAGTGCCGGTGGTTTCTCGGGAATGTTCTCCCAGCCGTCGATCTCCATCCGAAACCAATAGTCCACCAGTACATTCCATAGATACTTCTGGCGCTGCAGTGTGGTCTCGTCCTGGCCGGACAGGTCCCATCGCGACGCACGCTCGGCCACCCAGCCACTCAGCCCCCCGCCTTGGCTGTCGCGTCGTTGTTCCATTGCTGCGCGGGCTTCTTTGGCTTGCCGCTGCGCTTGGGCACGCACCCGCGCCGGTCTGTGGTCGGGGTTACTCATGCTTGGTCGGGTACCCGATTCGAGCGCACACGATTCCCCAAATGCGGATCTCCCCGCGCCACTCGCATGGCGCGGGGAGATTTCACAACGGGTTTAGGTGTGCTGCGCCGGCGCGGGCGGGGCACCCGGTGCCGGGCTGTTCGGCGCGCCAGGAGCCTCGCCAGGAGCCGAGCCACCCTGCACGTTTGACGTCCACATCAGGATGTCCTGCATCCCGTCGTTGTAGACGACGCCGTTCGGCGGCGCGCCCGTCACGTCGAAATACAGCGTGCCCGTCGACTCACTGCCCTGGGCAATCGGTGCCGGGTTGAGCCCATTGGGAACCCCCACCTTGTCGATCACCCGGTAGTTCTGTCCGTTGGGGCCGCGGGCGACGAAGTCGTTGACCATCGGGGTCACGAGCCCGCCATCCGACCGGACGCTGACGTCGGCCTGGTACAGCGTGCCCTTAGGCGTGTACCCGGGGATGGAGACGTTGCTGGGCTGCAGGTTGCTCACCGTGTAATTGGTGATCAACGGCCCATCGACGAGCTGCTCGCTGGTGCCGAACCCCTGAATGTTGGGCGCAGCAGAAGCGGGCGTCGCGAAGATCGTTGCCACTGCTATCCCCCCCGCGGCGGCAGCGGTCGCAACGGCAGTCTTGGTGACTCGCATTGTCCATTCCTTTCGTTTCGAACAATTGGCCCCCCGTAAAGGGCATAGAGATATGCAGCAAATAGCCAGCCGGCCGGGGCTTTAAACATCGACACCCATATTGGGTCGATTTACCAGGCAAATACCGTCGCATTCCGACGGAGCATCTTACGCATCAATGATAACAACTGCCTCATTGCTCACAAATGGCCCGCGATTAGGTCGTGTGCTGACGGGTAGTCGCTCGCTGGGCTAGGCGTGTCAGGACAGCCCAATCCCAAACAGCCGCGAAGGGGGGCGATCACGTGCAACGCGGAAACTCCAAGCATGGTTCGCGCGAGGACGACGCGCTCAAGGAAGAACTGGAAGGCACGGTCCGCGGCAATCGGTCCAGTCGCAGCGAGGAATGGCGCGATCCCGAGCCGCCGGCCGACGACGACCCGGATGTTCCGACGGCGGGCCCGGTGCCGCGCGAATCATAAAAAGGAAATGACATGGGCTTTGTGGCGCAACAAACAATCCGGACCCGATTCCTGATTGTGGTGAAAACAGTTACCAGGGATCGGGAAAACTGCTGGGCAAAAAGGCGATCATCACCGGCGGCATACGTGCTGCTGGCCTCAGATGATGCGAGTTACATCTCCGGGGCGCGGGTGGCGGTCACCGGCGGGCGACCGATTCTGTAGCGAAAACCGTTGCAGTGGGCCAGTCATCCAGAACCCTCACCATCCCGATTCTCTTCCCGGCTCACTCTACGGTCAGGCTCTGCCTGGCGTGACGCGATTTCAGCGGCCCCGAACCCGGCGGTTGTGCTTCTTGATCGCGTCGACCAACTCCGACTTGTTCATACTGGACCGACCGGCGATGTCAAGACGGCGGGCCAGGTCGAGCAGGTGCTTCTTGCTGGCGTTGGCATCGACACCCTCGGCCGACTCCCCCGTTGGCCGCAGGCCGCCGCTCTCGGCTCGCGCATCGGATGGGCCCTTTTCGTCCTTGGACTCCCAGTGGTCACCGACCTTTTCGAAACTGTGCTTGACAGCGGCGTACGCCACCCGGTGGGCGCGCTCCTCGCTGCCGTACTGGTCGGCGGCCGCGTCATGGGATTTCGCGAACGTACGTTGGGCTTTGGCGCTGGAACGTTGCAACGTACTGGGCAACTCGCTCTTTTTGGCCGCGCCGCCTTTCGTCGTCTTCGGCATCGAACCTCCTCATGTGCCGCAAGCGCTGCGGGTAACCGGTCGGTTACCCCTTCGGGGCGCCAACAATCACGGTCTGAGCAATGCACGCATCGGCCGGTACAAATATGTCAATATCGTTGACATGAGTCAGGCCGACGACGCTCCGCTGGGATACCTCCTCTACCGGGTTGGGGCGGTGCTGCGACCAGAGGTTGCCACCGCGTTGGGTCCGCTGGGCCTGACCCTGCCCGAATTCGTTTGCCTGCGCATACTTTCACTGTTCCCGGGGACGTCAAGCGCCGAGCTGTCCCGCCACACCAATGTCACCCCGCAGGCGATGAACACGGTCCTGCGCAAGCTGGAAGAGGTCGGCGCCGTGGCGCGGCCGTCGTCGGTGTCCTCGGGGCGCGCGCTGCCGGCTAACCTGACCGGCCAGGGCCGCGCCCTGCTCAAACGCGCCGAAGGAGCGGTCCGCGGCGCCGACACCCGCATCTTGTCCCGGCTCACCGAAACTCAGCAGCGTGAGTTCAAAAGAATGCTCGAGAAGCTCGGCTCCGACTAGGGGCTAGCGCGGCGCGGGCGCGTGAAACCAGGCCGCGCCAGGTCAATCAGCCGGTGGCGTGAATACGCGCCCATGGCTGGGCCTCTTCGAGCTCATAGGCCAATTCGAGCAGCAGCGATTCCTGCCCCATATCCGCCGACAGCATCATGCCCACCGGCATGCCGTGGGCCGACTGCGCCAGCGGCAGCGAGATCGCGGGTTCGCCGGTGACGTTGTGCACGGGGGTAAACGAGACCCAGTCGATCAGCCGGCTGATGACCTGCTGGTAATCGGTGGGCGCCAGGAATCCGATGCGGGGCGTCTCGCCGCCGAGTGTCGGAGTGAGCACCGCGTCGTAGGTACGGAAGAACCGTGCGGTACGTCTGCGCGCCCGGCGCAACCGCACGATGGCCGTCGGGAGGCGGTGAATGTTGCGGCTGGTATGACGAAGAAGACCCAGCGTCAGTTGGTCCAGCTTGCTGGAATCGAATGTTTCGCCAAACAGGTGGCGGCCCCCGCGGACCTGGGCCAGCGCCAGGAATCCCCAATACATGACGAAGTCGTCGGCGAAACTGGCCGCGACTGGGGGCTCTTCGACGTGCTCGACACGGTGGCCCAGCTCCTCGAGCAGACCGGCGGACTTCAAAGTCAGTTCCCGAATGTGCGGACTGCACTCGCGCTGCACCGACCGGGTCAGCACCGCGATGCGCAACCGCTGCCTGCCGGGTGCGGTGACGTCCCCGACGGGCGCCAGGTTGGGGTTACGCCAGATGCGCTCGGCCTCGCGGTAAAAGGCCGCGGTGTCACGGACTGAGCGGGTGACCACGCCGTTGGCGACGACGCCGACCGGTAACCGGCGCAGCGTCGCGTCCAGAGGCAGCCGACCACGCGACGGTTTGAGTCCGACCAACCCGTTGCACGCGGCCGGGATGCGGATCGAACCGCCGCCGTCGTTGGCGTGCGCCATCGGCACCACGCCGGCGGCGACGAACGCGCCGGAACCCGACGACGACGCTCCGGCGGTGTACTCGGTGTCCCACGGGTTGCGGACCGGGCCCAGCCGCGGGTGCTCGGCGGATGCGCTGAACCCGAATTCGGACAACTGCGTCTTGCCCACCGAGGTCAGCCCAGTGCCCAAGAACAGCCGGGTGAAGATGCTGTCTGCGACGGCATTCCGGCTCGTCCACGCGTCGGTGCCGTGCATGGTGGGCTGTCCGGAGACGTCGATGTTGTCCTTGATGAAGGTCGGAATGCCGCCGAAGTACCCGCTGGGAGCGCCCGCCGCGGCCGCCCGCGCTTGGTCAAAAGCCGCGTACGCCAACCCGTTTAGCAGCGGGTCGACGGCTTCGGTGCGCGCGATCGCCGCCTCGACCACCTCGGCCCTGCCGACCTGGCCGGATTTCAGGGCATCGGCCAGGCCGACCGCATCCAAATCACCAAGGGCATCGTCGCCGAACGCGTGCACGTGTCGCATGGCACTGACGCTAGCCTGCGCCCGGCGCCGCCGAGAGGTCACCCGTCTGTCGTCGGCTCGGGCGTGTCAGGCTTGACCCACCTCGAAGCGAACGAACCGCGTCACCGTGACACCGGCGTCGTCGAGCAGCGCCTTGACGGTCTTCTTGCTGTCGGACACCGACGGCTGCTCGAGCAACACGGCGTCCTTGAAGAAGCCGTTCAGCCGGCCCTCGACAATCTTGGGCAGGGCCTGCTCCGGCTTGCCCTCCGTCTTGGCGGTTTCCTCCGCGATGCGGCGCTCGCTGGCGACCACGTCCTCCGGCACATCGTCGCGGGATAGGTAGCGGGCCTTGAGCGCGGCGATCTGCAGCGCTACGGCGTGGGCGGCCTCGGTGTCCGAGCCTTCATACTCGACCAGCACGCCGACCGCGGGCGGCAGGTCGGCCGCCCGCCGGTGCAGGTAGGTCTCGACGGTGCCGTCGAAGTTCGCGACGCGGCGCAACTCCAACTTCTCGCCGATCTTTGCCGACAGCTCCGCGATTGCCTGCTCGACGGTCTTGTCACCGACGGTGGCGGCCTTGAGCTCGTCGACGTCCTTGGCCTTCGACGACGCGGCCGTGGCAACGATCTGGTCGGCCAGCGCCTGGAACTCCGCGTTCTTGGCAACGAAATCGGTCTCGCTGTTCAGCTCGATCAGCGCGCCGCCCTGGGCCGCGACCAGACCTTCGGCGGTCGCACGCTCGGCGCGCTTGCCGACGTCTTTGGCGCCCTTGATGCGGAGCGCCTCGACGGCCTTGTCGAAGTCGCCGTCGTTTTCGGCCAGCGCGTTCTTGCAGTCGAGCATGCCGGCACCGGTGAGTTCCCGAAGCCGCTTGACGTCGGCAGCGGTGAAGTTCGCCAATGGTCAGCCTTCCTATGAGGATTCAGTAGTTGGTTCGGGGGTGCCCGCAGCGGCGTCGGTGGGGGCGGTGGCGGTAGCGGAGGCCAGTAGCTCCTGCTCCCACTCGGCGAGCGGCTCGGCGGCCTCGGCCTCGGGCTTGCCGTCGCCGCGGCCGACTCCGGCGCGGGCCTGCAGCCCCTCGGCGACCGCGGAAGCGATCACCTTGGTCAGCAATGCGGCCGAACGGATCGCGTCGTCGTTGCCCGGGATGGGGTAATCGACCTCGTCGGGGTCGCAGTTGGTGTCCAGGATCGCGATGACCGGGATACCGAGTTTGCGGGCCTCGCCGACGGCGATGTGCTCCTTATTGGTGTCGACGACCCAGATGGCCGACGGCACCTTGGCCATGTCGCGGATACCGCCGAGGCTGCGGTCCAGCTTGTTCTTCTCGCGGGTCAGCATCAAGATCTCTTTCTTGGTGCGACCCTCGAAGCCACCAGTCTGCTCCATCGCCTCGAGCTCCTTGAGGCGCTGCAGCCGCTTGTGCACCGTGGAGAAGTTGGTCAGCATGCCGCCCAGCCAGCGCTGGTTCACATACGGCATGCCGACGCGGGTCGCCTCGGCGGCGACGGACTCCTGCGCCTGCTTCTTGGTGCCGACGAACAGCACGCTTCCGCCGTGCGCGACGGTTTCCTTGACGAACTCGTACGCCTGGTCGATGAAGGTCAGCGTCTGCTGCAGGTCGATGATGTAGATGCCATTGCGGTCGGTGAAGATGAACCGCTTCATTTTGGGATTCCACCGACGGGTCTGGTGCCCGAAGTGGGTGCCGCTGTCCAGCAGCTGCTTCATGGTTACGACGGCCATGGTTGTGCCTTACGTGTGTCGGTTGTCGCCTGGCATCGGGTGAGGCCGGGCCCTGGCGGCTGCTGCGATGCCGGACCCGCCCGGGTAAAACCCGGTCGGGACCGCCCGGCACGCAATGCGAACTCCTAGTGGAACCAGAGACGCGATGCAGACGCGCGAAGTCAGCCCGCGAACGAGCTGCGACCAGCAGTTTACACCGACTCAGCAGGTGCTTTTGCCACGCTTCCCCAACCGGGCCGCTCGTCCACAAAACCGGCGGGGCCGGGTGGCCAGACCGGCGCTGGAGCGCTGAACTGCCCGGATGCGGTGGAGAGCGTTGCTGCTGTGCGCTGGCCTGGTCAACGCGGTGCCTGCGGTCGCCGCCGAGGATCGACTGGACTGGCCGCTGCGCCCGCCTCCGGCCGTCGCCCGGACGTTCAACGCCCCATCGCCCAACTGGAATCCCGGACATCGGGGCGTGGACCTGGCCGGCAACGCTGGTCAGCCCGTGTACGCCGCGGGGCGCGGGACCGTGGTATTCGCCGGGCTGCTGGCCGGGCGGCCAGTGGTGTCGCTGGCCCACCCCGGTGGCTTGCACACCAGTTACGAGCCGGTCCGGGCGGCCGTGCGGGTCGGCCAGCCGGTGACGGCCGCAACCGTGATCGGCGAACTGATGGCTGGGCATGCCGGGTGCCCGGTAGCAGCGTGTTTGCACTGGGGCGCGATGTGGGGCCCGGCGTCGGGCGCGGACTACGTCGATCCGCTGGGTCTGCTGAAGTCCACGCCGATCCGGCTCAAACCGCTGAACCGCTGAGTCTTCCGCTTGAGTGTGCGCTTCTGGCAGCGGGTGTGCTTCTGCGCCGCCCTGGCGGCACGCTCGCCGCCGTCAGCTCACGCTCACGCCCGGGGGTGGGCCTGATCGTGCACCGCGCGCAACCGGGACACCGCGACGTGGGTGTACAGCTGGGTGGTCGCCAGGCTCGAATGGCCGAGCAACTCCTGAACAACGCGCAGGTCAGCCCCACCTTCAAGCAGGTGCGTGGCCGCGCTGTGCCGCAGGCCGTGCGGTCCCATGTCCGGTGCCCCGTCTACCGCGGCGATGGTTTGATGCACCACCGTGCGCGCCTGGCGGACGTCGAGCCGGCGGCCCCGCGCGCCCAGCAGCAGCGCCGGGCCCGACTCCGCTGTCGCGAGCTCCGGACGGCCGTCGGCCAGCCACGCGTCGAGCGCCTGGCCCGCCGGTCTGCCGAACGGCGCGCTGCGCTGCTTGTTGCCCTTGCCGAGCACGCGCAGCAGCCGATGCCGGGTGTCGACGTCGTCGATGTCCAGGCCGCACAGTTCGCTGACCCGGATCCCGGTGGCATACAACAGCTCCACGATCAGCTGGTCACGCAGCGCCAGCGGATCTCCTTGCTGCGCACCGGATTTGGCGGCGGCCATGGCCTCTGCGGCCTGGTCCTGGCGCAGCACCGAGGGCAGGGTGCGGTGTGCCTTGGGGACCTGCAGCCGGCCGGCCGGGTCTGCGGTCAGCAGCCCACGCCGCACGGCCCACGCGGTGAAGGCCTTGACCGCCGAGGTGCGCCGGGCCAGTGTCGTGCGGGCGACACCGGCCGCGGCCGCGGCCGACAGCCAGGAGCGCAGCAGGGGCAGGCTCAGCCCGTCCAGACCTGTCCCGCGGTCTCCGATGAAGGCGAGCAGCGAGCGCAGGTCGCCGAGGTAGGCGCGGCGGGTGTGGGCTGAACGGCCGCATTGCAAGTCCAGGTATTCGTCGAACTCCTCGAGGATCGCCTGCACTCGCCCACGGTCGCAGGCCCGGGCCGGGGCGCTCTAGTCGACGCGCCGAAGTGTGTCCGGGGTGAGATCTTTGAGCGCGGGATAGCCGTCGACGGCCATGATGAGGTCCGCTTCGGCCAGGATCGATCGCAACACGTGCACGATGCCGTCGGCGCCCCCGAGCGCCAGGCCGTAGGCGTACGGCCGGCCGATCCCCACGGCCGTGGCCCCCAGCGCGAGCGCCTTGACGACGTCGGCGCCGCTGCGGATCCCCGAATCGAACAAGACCGGCAACCCGTCGGCCGCCTCTACGACTCCCGGCAGGCACGCGAGGGCGGGCAGGCCGCCGTTGGCCTGGCGACCGCCGTGCGTCGAGCAGTAGATCCCGTCGACGCCGCCGTCCTTGGCGCGCCGCGCGTCGTCGGGGTGACATATGCCCTTGATGATCAGTGGCAGGTCGGTCAGCGACCGCAACCAGTCAAGGTCGTCCCAGGTCAAAGGATTCCCGAACGTCGTCACCCACTGCAGCACGGTGCCCTGCGGGTCCTCCTCCGGCGGACGCTGCAAGCTGGCGCGGAAAACCGGATCGCTGGTGTAGTTGCTCAGGCACAGCCCCCGCAGCTGGGGAAAGTTGGCCGTCGTGAGGTCGCGCGGCCGCCACCCGGGAATCCAAGTGTCGAGGGTGACGATGATGCCCTTGTAACCGGCGGCTTCGGCCCGGTGCACGAGGCTGGCGGCCAAGTCTCGATCCTTGGGCGTGTACAGCTGGAAGAAGCCGGGCGTGTCACCGAACTGCGCGGCGACGTCTTCCATCGGGTCGGCGGTCAGGGTGGACACCACCATCGGGACGCCGGTGGTCGCCGCGGCGCGCGCGGTGGACAGGTCGCCGTGGCCGTCTTGGGCACAGATGCCGATGACGCCGATCGGCGCCATGAACACCGGCGACGGCAAGGTCAAGCCGAACATCTGCACCGACAGGTCGCGAGCCGCGGCACCGACGAACATGCGCGGTATCAGGCCCCAGTGATCAAACGCCTCCCGGTTGGCCCGCTGCGTGCGTTCGTCGCCGGCGCCGCCGGTGACATACGACCAGACCGACGGCGACATGGCCCGCTCGGCCCGCGCCTCCAGCTCCGCGAAGACCATCGGCAGCGCGGGCGCCACCCCGCCCAGGCCCTTGAAGTAGATCTCGTTCTGGTAGTCGCCAAATGCCATGCGGTAGACAATGCCAGGCGGTCGTCAGGCTGACGAGTTGGCCGACTCTGCCTGCGCCAGTTCCTTCTTCCATTGCCGGAAGGTCTCTTCGGTGCGACCGCGGCGCCAGTACCCCGAGATCGACGACGCCCATTTCGCATCCACACCGCGTTCCTTGCGGATATAGGGGCGCAGATTGTGCATGACGGCCTGGGCCTCGCCGTGGATGAAGACGTGCACCTGCCCAGGCAGCCAGGAGGCGCTGGTGACGGCCTCGATCAGTGGCGCGTGGTCGCCGGCACGGTCCTCGGGAACCAGGTCGGCACGGCCGCCGCGATAGACCCAGCGCACCTCCATACCTTCGGGTGCGGTCAGTGGGATCTCGTCCTCTTGGCCCGCAACCTCGATGAACGCCTTGCCGACCGCGCTGGGCGGCAGCGCTTCCAGCGCCGCGGCGATGGCCGGCAGCGCCGATTCGTCGCCCGCCAGCAGGTGCCAGTCGGCGGCCGGGTCCGGTGTGTACGCGCCGCCGGGGCCCATCAGGTAGATCGGCTGACCGGGTTGGGCCGTGGACGCCCACTGGCCCGCTACGCCGTGCTCTCCGTGCACAACGATGTCGAGCGTGATGCGGCGTGTCTCGACGTCGACGTGGCGGACGGTAAGCGTGCGCACCGAAGGCTTTTTCTCCGGCGGCAGGTCCGCGAAGCTGTCGAGGGTCAGCGGCGCGGGCAGTGTGGCCACGTCGACGTCGTCGGCGACAAACGCCAGCTTGACGTAGGAGTCGGTGAACTTGCTCGGCACAAAAGCACCAAA
>NZ_LZJR01000097.1 GCF_001667925.1 Mycobacterium sp. E2479
ACGCTCTCGGAGAACCAGGCCGAGCACGTGCAGAAGTCGTTCGATCAGATGGACACCACCCGCAGCAGGCGGGTGCTGCTGGAGGGCTGGGAAAAGTTCCACGAGCCGGTGGACCGGATCGTGTCGATCGGCGCGTTTGAGCACTTCGGTCGCCAGCGCTACGGCCGCTTCTTCAAGATGGCCTACCAAGCGCTGCCGCCAGGCGGAGTGATGTTGCTGCACACCATCGTTCGGCCGTCGTTCAGGGATGCCCGCGCCAGGGGCATGAAACTGACCCACGAGATCGTCCAGTTCTCGCAATTCATCCTGGCCGAGATCTTTCCCGGCGGCTGGCTGCCGACCCCGCAGACCGTCGGCGAATACGGGGTCACGGCGGGCTTCGACCTGACCCGGGTCCAGTCGCTGCAGTTGCACTACGCCAGGACACTGGATCTATGGGCCGAGGCGCTCGAGGCGAATCGCGAGCAGGCGTTGGCCATCCAGTCTCAGGAGGTCTACGACCGCTACATGAAGTACCTCACCGGCTGCGCGAAGCTGTTCCGGGAGGGCTACACCGACGTCAACCAGTTCACGTTGGAGAAGTGACCGGCTCACCATAGGCACTCAGCCCCAACGGATCACCGTTGTGCGCTGAAATGCTGTGAGCTACTTGACCAACGTGAATTGCCCCACGTTGCTGATGCCCTTGCGGAAGAAGTTCTCGCACCCGGTCAGATAGTGCATGTACTTGTCGTAGATCTCCTGGGACTGGAGAGCGATCGCCTTCTCCTTGTTGGCTTCCAGATTCGCCGCCCAGATGTTGAGGGTCCGCGCGTAATGCTCCTGCAGCGACTGGACCCGGGTCAGGTCGAAGCCCGCCGTGACCCCGTATTCGCCGACGGTCTGCGGGGTCGGCAGCCAGCCGCCGGGAAAGATCTCGGCCAGGATGAATTGCGAGAACTGGACGATCTCGTGGGTCAGTTTCATGCCCCTGGCGCGGGCATCCCTGAACGACGGCCGAACGATGGTGTGCAGCAACATCACTCCGCCTGGCGGCAGCGCTTGGTAGGCCATCTTGAAGAAGCGGCCGTAGCGCTGGCGACCGAAGTGCTCAAACGCGCCGATCGACACGATCCGGTCCACCGGCTCGTGGAACTTTTCCCAGCCCTCCAGCAGCACCCGCCTGCTGCGGGTGGTGTCCATCTGATCGAACGACTTCTGCACGTGCTCGGCCTGGTTCTCCGAGAGCGTCAGGCCGACGACGTTCACGTCGTATTTCTCGACGGCTCGCCGCAGGGTGGCCCCCCAGCCGCAGCCGATGTCCAGCAGAGTCATCCCAGGCTCGAGCTTGAGCTTTCCCAGCGCCAGATCGATCTTCGCGATCTGCGCCTCCTCGAGGGTCATGTCCTCACGCTCGAAGTACGCGCAGCTGTAGGTCTGGGTGGG
>NZ_LZJR01000098.1 GCF_001667925.1 Mycobacterium sp. E2479
CGCGCGGGCCAGGATGGGCTCGAAGAACGGGTCGTCCAGGTAACGGCCCCGGCTGTGTCCGTTGATCACCGCGCCGGGAAAGCCGAGCCGGCGCACGGCCCGTTCGAGTTCGTCGGCCGCCTGGTCGGGGGCGCTGGTGGGCACGGTGGCAAAACCCGCCAGGCGATCCGGGTATCGCTGCACCGCGGCCGCGAGCCGGTCGTTACAGTCGCGGGCCAGCCGAACGCCTTCGTCCGGGTCCAGCTGTTCCACCCCGGGTGCGGCCAGTGACAGCACCGCCAGATCCACCCCCGCCTCGTCCATCGCCGCGATGCGGCCGTCGCCGAGATCGCTGGCCGGTTCCACGATGCCGGGCCGCGACGCGAGCCAGGTGCCCGGCCCACGCAGGAATTCCGTTGTGGCGTAATGCTCTTCAAGGGCGATTACACGCATCTGAGTTATCCTTCGACGACTCGGGTGGCGGCGTTCCAATACGGCAGCTCGTCGCGGTTGGCGGCCAGGCGGATGGTTTTGGTGTAGCCGTATTCGGCCAGCGTCTCCTGTGCGTGCTCGCGGCCGAACCCGCTGTGGCCGACGCCGCCGAATCCGCTGCCGATGGCCATCCGCGCGTAGTTGTTGATGAAGACGGCTCCGGCCCGGATCTGCCGGCTCACCCGCAGCGCCCGATCGCCGTCGGCGGTGAAAACCGCGGCGACCAGTCCGTACGGCGTGCCGTTGGCGATGCGGACCGCCTCGGCCTCGTCGGTGAACCGGATCAGTGCGACGACCGGGCCGAAGATCTCCTCCTGCGCCACCCGCATGCCCGGTGTGACGCCGGTCAGCACGGTCGGTGCGACGTAGAAGCCGTCCGCGAGTTCGGGATCCTGCGGCAGCGGAGCCTGGGCGGCGATGCGGGCGCCCTCGGCCATGCCGATGTCGAGATATTCCAGCACCTGCTTGCGCTGTGCCCTGGTGACCAGCGGGCCCACGTCGGTGCCGGGGTCGGCGCCGTCGCCCACCCGCAGCTGGGAGACCGCGGCGCACAGCCTTTTCTCGAATTCGGCATAGATGTTGTCCTGCACCAGGATTCGCGAGGACGCTGTGCACGCCTCGCCCTGGTTGAAAAAGCCACCTTCGACGGCGGCCAGCAGTGCCTCGCGCAAATTGGCGTCGTCGAATACCAGCAGCGGGTTCTTTCCGCCCAGCTCCATGAGCGCCGGCGTGAGGTTGCCGGCCGCGGTGCGCAGCACAGCCGAACCGGTGAGCGGTGATCCGGTGAAGGAGATCTTGCCCACCAGTTGATGCTCGGCCAGCGCCGCGCCCACCTCGCCGCCGCCGGGCACGGCGTGCACCACCGGGTCGGGCAGCACCGACTGGATCAGTTCGACCAGCCGCAGCACCACCGATGGCGTCTGCTCGGGCGGTTTCAGCACGACGGCGTTGCCGACGGCCAGCGCGGGAGCGATCTTGCCCGCGGTGTGGATCGGCGGCCAGTTGAAGGGCACGATGCCGGCGATCACGCCGTAGGGCTCCAGCGTGGTGACGTCGAAGATCGGGCCGTAGTCGCGCGCCTGGCTCGGCAGCACCTCAACCATGGCGCCGAAGTATTCGAAGATTCCGATCGCGGCTTCCACGTCGAAGCCGCGGGCCTGGCTGATCGGCTTGCCCATTTCCAGCGACTCGAGGGCGGCGATCTCGTCGGCGTGCGCGCGAATGACGTCGGCGACCCGCCGCAGATAGCGGCCGCGTTCACGGGCCGGGCGGTGCTTCCAGCTCAGGTGCGCGGCGTGTGCCGCCCGCACCGCCCTGTCCACCTCGTCGATACCGGCGCCTTGCACCACGGTGACGACCTGACCCGTGGCGGGGTTTTCCACGACGAATCTGTCGTCGGGGGACCCCGACGACCACCGCGTGCCGATCTCGGTGGGGGTTTGCTGATTCATGGGCATTGTCACGGTATGGCCGACCCCACGATCAGCACCAACGATATATTCTGATGCGCTTGATCATTATTGGTGATAATCGCTGATATGGAGCTTCGCCACCTCGAGTATTTCCTGGCCGTCGCGGACAGCCGAAGCTTCACCGGAGCGGCCACGCGACTGCGGGTCGTGCAATCCGGAGTATCGGCGACGATCAAGGCGCTCGAACGCGAACTGGGCACCGAGCTCTTCGTCCGGGGCCCGGGCGGAGCGACATTGAGCCCCGCCGGAGAAGCGCTGCGGCCCCACGCCCGGACCACGCTTGACGCCGCCCGCGCGGCCAAGGACGCGGTCGACGCCGCCCGGGGCACCGTGCGCGGCACCGTCAGGGTCGGCACGTTGACGTCGGTCAGCGTCATCGACGTGCCGACCGTGCTGGCCGAACTGCACGCCCGTCACCCCGAGGTGGTCGTCCACCTGCGTGCGGCCAGCGCCGGCTCGGCCGGTCTAGCCGGCCAATTGCGCGACGGGGGCCTCGACGTCGCCTTTCTGGTGTTCACCGGACCACCACCGGCTGACCTGAATACCCGGCTGGTCGCGTCGGTGCCCCTCCTGCTGGTGGTGCCCGCCGAGCATCCACTGACGCGGCGCAAGACGGTTTCACTGGCCGATCTGGCGGGCATGTCCTTCGTCGACGGACCGCCGGGGTATGGCAACCGCACCGTGGTCGACACCGCGTTCGCGGCTGCGGGTGTCGAGCGGACCGTCGCGGTGGAGGTTGCCGACATCGGCACCGCGGCGACCTGCATCCGCAAGGGGCTGGGCATCGGCTTTTTGAGCTGGTCCATCCTCGACGGCATCGACAGCTCGGGCTTGGTCAGCGTCCGAATCACCGGGCACGACCTGCAGTGGCGGCTCTACGTGGCGACCTCGGGGACCCGGCCGGTCAGCGCGGCCACCCGCGCGCTGCTGGCGCTGATCGAGGATGTTGCCGACGGGGCTCCGAATAGTCAGCCACCCCGGGAACAAGGCGGCACCGATCGCCGTTAACATGATCGACAAGTTGAGCGAACCACACTCAATGCCGGGTTGACAGCCCACCAGCCCCACGGGCAGGCTTGAGCGGGGTTCACTCAGCATAGTGACACCAAGCAAGCTCTACATATTCAGGAGGAATCACCATGGCTCGTGCGGTCGGTATCGACCTCGGGACCACCAACTCCGTCGTCGCAGTCCTCGAGGGTGGTGACCCAGTCGTCGTCGCCAACTCGGAGGGTTCGCGGACCACGCCGTCCATCGTCGCCTTCGCGCGCAATGGCGAGGTGTTGGTCGGCCAGCCCGCCAAGAACCAGGCGGTCACCAACGTCGACCGCACCATCCGTTCGGTCAAGCGACACATGGGAACCGACTGGTCCGTCGAGATCGATGACAAGAAATACACCGCTCAGGAGATCAGTGCCCGCGTGCTGATGAAGCTGAAGCGCGACGCCGAGGCGTATCTGGGCGAGGACGTCACCGACGCGGTGGTCACCGTGCCGGCGTACTTCAACGACGCCCAGCGTCAGGCGACCAAGGAAGCCGGCCAGATCGCCGGCCTCAACGTCCTGCGCATCGTCAACGAGCCGACCGCGGCCGCGCTGGCCTACGGCCTGGACAAGGGCGAGAAGGAACAGACCATCCTGGTCTTCGACCTCGGTGGCGGTACGTTCGACGTCTCGCTGCTCGAGATCGGCGAGGGTGTGGTCGAGGTCCGCGCCACCAGCGGTGACAACCACCTCGGTGGGGACGACTGGGATGACCGCGTCGTCGAGTGGCTCGTCGATAAGTTCAAGGGCACCAGCGGAATTGACCTCACCAAGGACAAGATGGCGATGCAGCGGCTGCGTGAGGCCGCCGAGAAGGCCAAGATCGAGCTCTCGAGTTCGCAGAGCACGTCGATCAACCTGCCGTACATCACCGTCGACGCGGACAAGAACCCGCTGTTCCTCGACGAGCAGCTGACCCGCGCCGAATTCCAGCGCATCACACAGGATCTGCTGGACCGCACGCGTCAGCCCTTCCAGTCCGTGATCAAGGACGCCGGTATCTCGGTCTCCGAGATCGACCACGTGGTCCTGGTGGGTGGTTCCACCCGGATGCCCGCGGTGACCGAGCTGGTCAAGGAGCTCACCGGCGGCAAGGAGCCCAACAAGGGCGTCAACCCCGACGAGGTTGTCGCCGTGGGCGCCGCCCTGCAGGCCGGCGTGCTCAAGGGCGAGGTGAAAGACGTTCTGCTGCTTGATGTTACGCCGCTGAGCCTGGGTATCGAAACCAAGGGCGGCGTGATGACCAAGCTCATCGAACGCAACACCACCATCCCCACCAAGCGGTCGGAGACCTTCACCACGGCCGACGACAATCAGCCGTCGGTGCAGATCCAGGTCTATCAGGGTGAGCGCGAAATCGCTTCGCACAACAAGCTGCTCGGCTCCTTCGAACTCACCGGCATCCCGCCGGCCCCACGCGGCGTCCCACAGATCGAGGTCACGTTCGACATCGACGCCAACGGCATCGTGCACGTCACCGCCAAGGACAAGGGCACCGGCAAGGAGAACACGATCAAAATCCAGGAGGGCTCCGGCCTGTCCAAGGAGGAGATCGACCGGATGATCAAGGACGCCGAGGCGCACGCCGAGGAGGACCGTCAGCGTCGCGAAGAGGCCGACGTCCGCAACCAGGCCGAATCGCTGGTCTACCAGACGGAGAAGTTCGTCAAGGACCAGCGTGACGCCGAGGGCGGCTCGAAGGTCCCCGAGGACACGCTGTCCAAGGTCGACGCCGCGATCGCCGAGGCCAAGACGGCCCTGGCCGGCACCGACATCACCGCGATCAAGGCGGCCATGGAGAAGCTGGGGCAGGAATCGCAGGCGCTCGGACAGGCGATCTACGAGGCCACCCAGGCCGCCGGCGAGCAGGCCGGTGGCGGCGCGGCAGGCGACGGGTCTGGCTCCGCTGACGATGTCGTGGACGCGGAGGTGGTCGACGATGACCGGGAGTCCAAGTGACGGAAAGCAATCCACAGGAACAGGTGACAGTCACTGACAAGCGGCGAATCGACCCTGAGACCGGTGAAGTACGGCAGGTCCCTCCCGGCAACGCGCCGGGAGGGGCTGCGCGGGGCGACTTCTCGGGTGAATCACCCGAGGAGGCCGGCAAGGCCGCCGAACTGCTGGGCGATCTGCAACGGGTGCAGGCCGACTTTGCGAACTACCGCAAGCGTGCGCTGCGCGATCAGCAAGCCGCGGCGGACCGGGCCAAGGCCGCCGTCGTCAACCAATTGCTGGGCGTGTTGGACGATCTCGACCGCGCACGCAAGCATGGCGACCTGGAGTCCGGGCCGTTGAAGTCGGTGGCCGACAAGCTGGAAAGCGCGCTGACCGGCCTCGGCCTGTCGGCGTTCGGCGAGGAGGGCGAGGACTTCGATCCGGTGCTGCACGAAGCCGTCCAGCACGAAGGCGACGGCTCCCGTCCGGTGATCGGCACCGTCATGCGTCAGGGCTACAAGCTGGGCGATCAGGTGCTGCGCCACGCGTTGGTCGGCGTCGTCGACACGGTCGACGATGAGGGCGACGCAACCGCCGAGTCCGCCGAGTCCGCCGCGGCGGCCGGGCAAACCGACCCCGCCGAATCGGACGATAACGCCGGCACGTCCGGTGACTAGACCACACAATCAGCACATTGGAAGAGTGACCAAGAGAAAGTGGTGAGGGGGTGACGCGACATGGCCCAGCGTGAATGGGTCGAAAAGGACTTCTACAAGGAGCTGGGCGTCTCCTCTGACGCCAGTCCCGAAGAGATCAAACGCGCCTACCGCAAGTTGGCGCGCGACCTACACCCGGACGCCAACCCCGACAACCCCGCCGCCGGCGAAAGATTCAAAGCGGTCTCCGAGGCGCACAACGTCTTGTCGGATCCGGCCAAGCGCAAGGAATACGACGAAACCCGAAGGCTGTTCGCCGGCGGTGGTTTTGGCGGGCGCCGGTTCGACGGCGGCGGGTTCGGGGGCTTCAACGTCGGCGGTGACGGCGCTGAGTTCAACCTCAACGATTTGTTCGATGCCGCCGGCCGAAGCGGCGGCACCAACATCGGTGACCTGTTCGGCGGCTTGTTCGGGCGCGGTTCGGGCGCCCGTCCCAGCCGGCCGCGGCGCGGTAACGACCTCGAGACGGAAACGCAGCTGAATTTCGTCGAGGCCGCCAAGGGCGTGGCGATGCCGCTGCGGCTGACCAGTCCGGCGCCGTGTACCAACTGCCATGGCAGCGGCGCGCGGCCGGGCACCAGCCCGAAGGTCTGCCCCACCTGTAACGGCTCCGGTGTGATCAACCGCAACCAGGGCGCATTCGGTTTCTCCGAACCGTGCACCGATTGCCGGGGCAGCGGCTCGATCATCGAGCACCCCTGTGACGAGTGCAAGGGCACCGGCGTCACCACCCGCACCCGCACGATCAATGTGCGGATCCCACCGGGAGTCGAAGACGGACAGCGCATCCGGCTGCCCGGCCAGGGCGAGGCGGGATTGCGCGGTGCGCCGTCGGGTGACCTGTACGTGACCGTGCACGTGCGCCCGGACAAGGTGTTCGGACGCGACGGCGACGACCTCACGGTGACCGTTCCGGTCAGCTTCGCCGAGTTGGCCCTGGGCTCAACCATTTCGGTGCCCACCCTGGATGGCAAAGTCGGTGTCCGGGTGCCCAAGGGCACCGCCGACGGCCGCATCCTGCGGGTGCGCGGGCGTGGCGTGCCCAAGCGCAGCGGCGGCAACGGGGACTTGCTGGTGACCGTAAAGGTCGCCGTACCACCGAATCTGGAGGGCGCAGCCCAGGAGGCGCTGGAGGCTTACGCCGCCGCGGAGCGGTCCAGCGGCTTCGACCCCCGGGCCGGATGGGCAGGTAATCGCTGATGGCTAAGAACCGCAAAGAGGATGCCCGAACCTTTCTGATCTCGGTGGCCGCCGAGCTGGCCGGCATGCACGCCCAAACGCTGCGCACCTACGACCGGCTCGGCCTGGTCAGCCCGCGCCGGACTTCCGGTGGGGGACGGCGGTATTCGGAGCACGACGTCGACCTGTTGCGGGAGGTGCAACGGCTCTCGCAGGACGAGGGCGTCAACCTCGCCGGCATCAAACGGATCATCGAGCTGACCAACCAGGTCGAAGCGCTGCAGGCCCGGGTCAAAGAATTGACCGAGGAGCTGGCGCAGACGCGGGCCGGCCAGCGCCGCGACGTGGCGGTGGTGCCCAAGAGCACCGCGCTGGTGGTGTGGCAGCCGCGCCGCGGCCGTTGACTGTCGCTCGGTTTCACTTTCGCCCCAAGGGTTTCCGTTCCCGGAGGCATAGGGACAATCCGCAAAGCGCTAGCGCATCTGCTAGCGCTTTTGGCATTCACCCAGTGGCCATCAGGCAGCGACTGAAGAGACCCAAGTGGTCACCGAGATCACACCAGGATGGAAAACTGCGTAACCGCCGGCTCGCCCGGCCGCGCGCAGCGGTAGCCGCCACGGCGCAGGGCGTCGGTCGGTGCGGTCATGGGCTCGAAGCACACGATCGCCTTCGCGGGGTCGTCGACCGGCGGCGCGAAGATCTGCGCCGCCGGATAGCCGCGTTCGAAGTGCACCTCGATGCGGCGCCCGCCGCCGGACACCGCGAACACCGAACCCTCGGCCACCTGGTCATACGCATCGTCGAAGGCCTTGTCTCGCAACGCCTCTTCCCGCGCCGGCTGCGGCTCGGAATTGCCCGTCGGCAGGCCCTTGCCGTCGAGGCCCAGGTGCCGCAACGGCGGTGTCTCGATGACCCAGTCGGCCCGCGGCGCATCGGGCAGCTGCAGATAGGGATGGAACCCGAAGCACAGCGGCACCGCCCGGTCGCCGGTCGCGGTGACCGTGGCCCGGACCGTCAGCCTCCGGTCGGCCAGCCGCGCCGTCACCGCGAGCACATGCGGATAGGGAAAGCTGGCCAGCAATCGGGGATCGGCGCCGAAATCCAGTTCGGCGGTCAGCTCGTTTGCGGTCTCGGCCGTCACCCGCCACCCAGGGTAGGCGGCCAGGACGCCGTGGATGGGTAGCCCGTTGGGGTCGGTGCGCACCCCGTTTTCTCCCGGCAACAGGCTCACGGTGACGTCCTGCGCGGTATAGGTGTTCTCGCCCAATCGATTTGCCCACGGATACAGAATCGGGATGCCCATCGTCTTGCCGTCCGAGATGTAGGCGTCCAGGCCGCGGCGCTGGCCCAGCAGTTCGACACCGGCGTCGCGCAGCGACGTGCCGATCATCCCGGCCTCGGGGACGAACTGCGCGACCACCGGCGACGACGGATCGTGCAGGGTGACGACGTGCATGGCTACCTCCATAGCGGGTCATGCTGAATGTGTTCGGGCGGTGCCCCTTTGGCGATCAGGGCGGCCTTGGTGGCGTTGACCATCGCCGGCCCGCCACACACCAGGATCTGCCGATCGCCCCAGCCGCCGTATTTGGTCACCACTTCGGGCAGTCGCCCGATCTGGTGCACGTGCAGGCCGCGCGGTGGCGTGACGTCGGGATAGTCTGCGGCCCAGGACGGGTCGCTGTTGTACTCCGAGACGGGCGATACCGACAGCCACGGATTGTGCGAGGCGATCTGCCACAGGGTCGGCAGATCGTAGAGCTCGCAGCGGTATCGGGCGCCGAAGAACAGGTGTATCCGCGGATTCACCGCGAACCGGGACAGGTCCATGATCAGCGCCCGCAGTGGCGCCAGCCCCGTGCTGCCGGCCACCATCAGCACGTCGCCCCCGTCGCGGTCGACCCGCAGGCCGCCGTGCGGGCTGGACAGCCGCCACCGGTCGCCGGTGCGCGTTTCGTTGAGGATCGCGGTGCTGACCAAGCCGCCGGGAACCAGGCGGACGTGAAACTCGATTCCGCCGCTCGGGTCGGCCGGAATCGCGGGACTCAAATACCGCCAGCGGTGCGGGCATTGGGGCACGTGGACGTTGACGTACTGGCCGGGGTGATAGTGCATCGGCTGATCGAGCTGCAGGCGGACGACCGCCAGGTCGCGCGACACCCGCATGTGCTCGATGACGGTGCCGTCCCACCAGGCGGGACCCTCCTCGGCGTCCGCGGCGCCGCTCATCACGCCGGTGATCAAATTCAGCGACTGCCTGGCCGCCTGGTCGAGGGTGTCGGTCCAGGCCGCACCCAGGTGGGCGCGCAGGGTCGTCAACAACGCCCGCCGCAGCGTCTCGTAATGCGGGGACAGCACACCGTATTTGCGGTGATCGCGGCCGAGTTGGGCCAGGAACGACACCGGCTCCTGTGTGTGCCGCGCGACGAGCTCGCCGTATACCCAGTGCAACGCATGGCCGAAAGCCAGCCGCTGGGCGGCCATTTCGGGCGGGAACAGGTCGCGCACCGAAGCGTCGAGGGCGAACCAATGGGTGTAAAAGCGGTGCACGAGCCCATCGGGTTCCCCGGCCGAACCCGACTCCTCGGGGGCGAAGGCGTCGCGCAGCATCCGCAGTGCGTCGACGTCCTCCAGGCTCACGGGCCCCGATTCTAGGCTCGACCGCCGGTGATTCAGCCCTGTCGGACGATGTTGGCCGTCCCGACGTTGTCGATCTTGGGTGAACCCCAGTGATACAGAACGACGTTGCCGGTCCCCGATGCGCTCACCGCGTCGGTGCTGTCGACCGCGACGTGGTTGCCGCTGCCCGAGACGCTCACACTGGTGCAGTGCCCGGTCAGGGTGATGGTGTTGTTCTTCCCGCTCACCGACAGGTAGCCGGCGTGACACGGGATCGTCTTCGTCGTGCCGATCCCGCTGGCCTGCAGCGTGCCGGCTTGCGGGACCGTGGTCGACGGGCCACCCGCGGCGAAGTCGCTATGCAGCCCGATCGCGACCAGCCCCGCGAGCGCCAGTCCGACGGCCACCGCGGTGAGCGAGAAGGCCCGCGCAACGCGGCGCGGAGTTCTGGGCATCTCGCCGTCGGCCTGGTCGGGGTGCTGCGTCGTCTGCGTCATCGATTCGGGGATACCCCGAACGCCATATCGCCCAAAACTCGGTAGAGTTGAGCGGAACACACTCAACCTTGACGGCGTTGGACATGTGGACAAGCATTTTGTACTACGAACGGAGGTGTCGTGGACTCTTTCAACCCGACCACCAAGACCCAAGCGGCGCTCACCTCGGCACTCCAGGCCGCGTCGGCCGCGGGTAATCCGGAGATTCGGCCCGCGCACCTGCTGATGGCGCTGTTGACGCAGGCCGACGGCATCGCCGGGCCGCTGCTGGAGGCTGTCGGCGTCCAGCCCGCCACCATCCGCACCGAGGCGCAACGCCTGGTCGACAGGCTGCCCCAAACCAGCGGCGCGAGCTCGCAGCCGCAGCTGTCGCGCGAATCACTGGCCGCCATCACCACGGCCCAGCAACTGGCGACCGAGATGGACGACGAGTACGTCTCGACCGAGCACGTGATGGTGGGTCTGGCCACCGGTGATTCCGACGTCGCCAAGCTGCTGACCGGCCACGGCGCCTCGCCGCAGGCGTTGCGCGAGGCGTTCGTCAAGGTGCGCGGCAGCGCCCGGGTCACCAGCCCGGAGCCCGAGGCGACCTACCAGGCGCTGGAGAAGTACTCGACCGACCTCACCGAGCGCGCCCGCGAAGGCAAACTCGACCCGGTTATCGGGCGGGACAACGAGATTCGCCGCGTCGTGCAGGTTCTGTCCCGTCGCACCAAGAACAACCCGGTGCTGATCGGTGAGCCGGGTGTCGGTAAGACCGCGATCGTGGAGGGGCTGGCCCAGCGCATCGTCGCCGGCGACGTGCCCGAGAGCCTGCGCGACAAGACCGTCATCAGCCTGGACCTCGGCTCGATGGTGGCCGGCGCGAAGTACCGCGGCGAGTTCGAGGAACGCCTCAAGGCCGTGCTCGACGACATCAAGAACTCCGCCGGACAGATCATCACCTTCATCGACGAGCTGCACACCATCGTCGGCGCCGGGGCGACCGGCGAGGGCGCGATGGACGCCGGCAACATGATCAAGCCGATGCTGGCCCGCGGCGAGCTGCGGCTGGTCGGCGCCACCACGCTCGACGAATACCGCAAGTACATCGAGAAGGACGCCGCGCTGGAGCGCCGCTTCCAGCAGGTGCTGGTGGGCGAGCCCTCGGTGGAGGACACCATCGGCATCCTGCGCGGGCTGAAGGACCGCTACGAGGTACACCACGGGGTGCGCATCACCGACTCGGCCCTGGTGGCCGCCGCGACGCTGTCCGACCGCTACATCACCGCCCGCTTCCTGCCGGACAAGGCCATCGACCTGGTCGACGAGGCCGCCAGCCGGCTGAAGATGGAGATCGACTCCCGGCCAGTCGAGATCGACGAGGTCGAGCGTCTGGTCCGCCGCCTCGAGATCGAGGAGATGGCGCTGGCCAAGGAGGAGGACGAGGCGTCCAAGGAGCGGCTCGAGAAGCTGCGTTCAGAGCTGGCCGACCAGAAAGAGAAGCTGGCCGAGCTGACCACCCGGTGGCAGAACGAGAAGAACGCCATCGACGTCGTGCGTGAGCTCAAGGAACAGCTGGACACATTGCGCGGGGAGTCCGAGCGCGCCGAGCGCGACGGCGACCTGGCCAAGGCGGCCGAGTTGCGGTACGGCCGCATCCCCGAGGTCGAGAAGAAACTCGAGGCCGCGCTGCCCCATGCCGAGGCCCGCGAAAACGTGATGCTCAAGGAGGAGGTCGGCCCCGACGACATCGCCGATGTCGTGTCGGCGTGGACCGGCATCCCCGCCGGCCGCATGCTCGAGGGCGAGACCGCCAAGCTGCTGCGCATGGAAGACGAGCTGGGCAAGCGCGTCATCGGCCAAAAGAGGGCGGTGACAGCGGTATCCGACGCGGTGCGGCGTTCCCGCGCCGGCGTCGCGGACCCCAACCGGCCCACCGGATCGTTCATGTTCCTCGGGCCGACCGGCGTCGGTAAGACCGAGCTGGCCAAGGCGCTGGCGGAGTTCCTCTTCGACGACGAACGCGCGATGGTCCGCATCGACATGAGCGAATACGGCGAGAAGCACTCGGTGGCCCGGCTGGTCGGCGCCCCGCCGGGATACATCGGCTACGACCAGGGCGGTCAGCTGACCGAGGCGGTGCGGCGGCGTCCGTACACGGTGATCCTGTTCGACGAGATCGAAAAGGCGCACCCGGACGTGTTCGACGTGCTGCTGCAAGTGCTCGACGAGGGCCGGCTCACCGACGGGCAGGGCCGCACGGTCGATTTCCGCAACACCATCCTGATTCTGACGTCCAACCTCGGGTCGGGCGGCGACGAGGAGATGGTGATGGCGGCGGTGCGCTCAGCGTTCAAGCCGGAGTTCATCAACCGGCTCGACGACGTGATCATCTTCGCCGGCCTAGAGCCCGGCGAGTTGGTGCAGATCGTCGACATCCAGCTGGCCCAGCTGCAGAAGCGGCTGGCGCAGCGCCGCCTCACGCTGGAGGTGTCGCTGCCGGCCAAGCAGTGGTTGGCGCAGCGCGGATTCGATCCGGTCTACGGCGCGCGGCCGTTGCGCCGCCTGGTGCAGAAGGCCATCGGTGACCAGCTGGCCAAGCTGTTGTTGGCCGGCGACGTGCACGACGGCGACACCGTTCCGGTGAACGTCAGCCCCGACGGCGACTCGCTGATCCTGGGCTAGGCCCTCGTTTCTGCGCGGCGCCCAACTCGAATTCGCGGGTCTGGGCGCCGGCCGAAATGATCGCTTTCAGTAGTTGGCGGGCCGCGGGCTCCGCGACGGTTTCCCGAAGGAGCTGATCCTCGATACGCAGGCCGGTTGTCATGTCGATCGCCCCGTCCAGAGCGGTGTCCACCGCCCGCTTGGCCGCTGCGATGGCGGTGGGCGGGCTCGCTGCGATGCGTGCGGCCAGCCGGTCGACGAACGGTCGCAGCTCTTCGGGGGGCAGGGCCCGGTCGACGTATCCCCAGGCTTCTGCAGTCGCGGCGTCGATGTCCATGCCGCCAAGGATCACTTCGAGTGCCCGGCCGCGGCCGACCATCCGGGGCAACCGCTGGGTGCCGCCGCCGCCGGGGATGATTCCGACGGACACCTCCGGGTGACCCAGCACCGTCGTGCCGAGCGCGGCATAGCGTAGATCGAAGCCCATCACCAATTCGCAGCCGCCGCCGCGACAGACACCCTCGATGACTGCGATGGTCGCCTTTGGCAACGTCCGGATCTGCTCGGTCATCGCGTGGAAGAACGACGGCTCGTCGTGCAGCGCAGTGTCGTCGGCCGGCAGGTCGTGCAGCAACGAGACGTCGGCGTGTGCGATGAAGATCTCCGGGTCTGCCGAGTCGACGATCAGGACCCGCACCTCGTCGTCGGCGGCGACCTCGCGCGTTAGGCGGTCGATCTCGGTGAGTAGCGCCACGTCCAGCAGATTGATCGGCGGATTGTCGATCGTGGCCCGGCAGATCCCACCGTTTCTGGCGACGCGAATGAGCCGATAGCCCTGGTACACCATGGCCGAACAATACGGGAGGCGGTCCCGGGCGGGTCGCACAATAAGTAACTGGGTTGTGACCTGGTCGCCTTCCATGTTCCGGGCCAATAGCAGATACCCTGTTTTGGATGGTCCCCCTCTGGTTCACGCTCTCCGCGCTGTGCTTTGTCGGCGCGGGGGTGCTGCTGTACGTCGACATCGATCGGCGGCGTGGGCGCAGCAGGCGCCGCAAGTCGTGGGCGCGGTCGCACGGGTTCGACTACGAGCGCGAATCAGCCGACATCGTCAAGCGCTGGAAGCGCGGGGTGATGTCGACGGTCGGCGACGTCGCCGCCCAGAACGTGGTGCTGGGTCAGATCCGCGGCGAGGCCGTCTACATCTTCGACCTGGAAGAGGTCGCCACCGTCATCGCGCTGCACCGCAAGGTGGGCACCAACGTCGTGGTGGATCTGCGGCTCAAGGGCCTCAAAGAGCCACGGGAGAGCGACATTTGGCTGTTGGGTGCGATCGGGCCGCGGATGGTCTACTCCACCAATCTGGATGCCGCCCGACGGGCCTGCGACCGCCGCATGGTCACCTTTGCGCACACCGCTCCGGATAGCGCCGAGATCATGTGGAACGAGCAGAACTGGACGCTGGTCGCCATGCCCATGACCAGCACCCGCGCCCAGTGGGACGAGGGCCTGCGCACCGTGCGCCAGTTCAACGACCTGCTGCGGGTGCTGCCGCCGCTGCCCGAGGAGACCGTTCAGGAGACCGGGGCGCCGGCCGGGCCGCGCAACGCCTCGCCCAGCCGGCCGTTGGCGCCGGCGGGCCGGGCCGAGCTGCCGCCGCGCCGCGCGCAACAAGACGTGGCGGGGCCGCTCGGGCCGGATCTTCAGTCAGGTCGTCACGGCGCCGAGCCGGTGCGCCGCGACCAGCCTCGGTCCGACGGGCGCTCGGAAACCATCCGCCGGCCACCTCCCTCGGGACGCAACGGCCACCAGGCCAACAACTATCAGCGCTGACGGCTCACGGCGGCCGATGATGCCGCCGTCATTAGGATGTCGCTCATGCCCCGCCCCGTTGCCCTGATCACCGGGCCCACGTCCGGAATCGGCGCCGGGTTCGCGCGGCGCTACGCCGGCGACGGCTACGACCTCATCTTGGTCGCCCGCGACGTCGACCGCCTGACCAGGCTGTCGGACGAACTGCAAGAACACTCGGGCAGGGTCGAGATCCTGCCCGCCGACCTGGCCGATGCCGCAGGCCGGCAACGGGTGTGCGACCGGCTGGCCGCTGGGGGAGTGCGCGTATTGGTGAACAACGCCGGCTTCGGCACCTCCGGCGACTTCTGGTCCAGCGATCCCGTGCTGCTGCAGTCCCAGCTCGATGTCAACGTCACCGCGGTCATGCACCTGACCCGCGCGGCCCTGCCGACCATGCTGGAGGCCGGGGCCGGCACCGTCATCAACATCGCCAGCGTTGCGGGGCTGGTGCCGGGGCGCGGCTCGACATACTCGGCGTCCAAGGCGTGGGTGATCTCGTTCAGCGAGGGCTTGTCCGTCGGCCTGCAAGGCACCGGCGTATCCGTGCACGCGGTGTGTCCGGGCTACGTGCACACCGAATTCCACGACCGCGCCGGGATCGACATGGCCAAGTCGCCGTCGTTCATGTGGCTCGAGGTCAAGCCGAGGCACCCGCGCCACGTCCGCCCCACGGGGCACTGCAGTCCCCGGCGCAAGGTATGGACG
>NZ_LZJR01000099.1 GCF_001667925.1 Mycobacterium sp. E2479
GCCGCGCGCGCCTGCGCTTCGGTGCCCACCATCACGAAGACGAAGATCCCGGCATCTCGCAGGTGCGCGACGAGACCCCGCTTCTCGCCGAATGCCAGCACGACGGCGTCTACCCGGGCTTCGACGCAGACCGCGACATGACGACGATGAACGAAGGGCATCAACAGATTCACCGCAACGGCCCGGCCGGGCGCCTGTGTGCGCACCAGTTCGATCGATGTTCGTAGCCGGTGCGGCGTATCGATGCCCAGCGTGCCCAGTCCGCCCGCCCGGGCGACCGCACCCGCCAACGTCGCGCCCGCCAGCCCGCCGCCCATGCCGGCCTGCCCGATCGGCACATCGAGCCGGAGCCGGTCCACGATGTCCATGACCCAACACGCTACGCGCCTCGTCGATACGGCCGCGCCGAGCGACCCGATGGGGCGCCGATTTTCGTTGCTGGCCAATGGCGCGCGGGCGTAATCTTGACGGCAGATGGATGGGTGCAGTCCGGCTCAAAAGGCTTGCTGCATAACAGAAAGGTCACAAAATGAGTACAGTCCATTCATCAATCGATCACCACCCCGATTTGTTGGCTCTGCGTGCGCGCTATGAGCGCGTCGCCGAGTCGATGAGCGCGCATGTCACGTTCGGTCTGGCCCTGCTGACGGGCCTGTATGTGGCCGCATCGCCGTGGATCGTTGGATTCAACGCCATGGCATCGCTTGCCACGTCCGACCTGATCGCGGGGATCGCGGCGGCGTTCTTGGCCTACGGGTTCGCGACGACGCTGGACCGCGCGCACGGCATGACCTGGACGTTGCCGGTGCTGGGCGTGTGGGTCATCGTCTCGACGTGGATCCTGCCGGATGTCACGTTGAGCGCCGGCATGACCTGGTCGAATGTCGTCGCGGGCGCGTTGTTGACGTTCTTAGGCCTCAACGCGACCTACTTCGGCATGCGCACCCGCGCGGCGGGCACGCACGAATAAGCGCGAACTCGGATAGACCCCAAGGTAATTCGCCCCCGGGCCGCATCAGCGGGGCCCGGGGCGGCGATCAGCCGCAGACCGCGCCGATCGCGGCCGAGCTGACCAGCTTCACGTACTTGGCCAGCACGCCGCTCTTGTAGCGCGGCTCCGGTGGCGTGAAATCCTTTCGGCGAGCCTCGAATTCGGCAGGATCGGTCAGCACGTCGAGCACATGGTTGGCCACGTCCAGGCGGATGCGGTCGCCGTCTCGCAGGAAGGCGATCGGTCCGGCGTCGACCGCCTCCGGCGCGATGTGGCCGACGCACAGGCCGGTGGTGCCGCCGGAGAACCGGCCGTCGGTCAGCAGCAGCACGTCCTTGCCCAGACCTGCGCCCTTGATGGCGCCGGTGATGGCCAGCATTTCGCGCATGCCGGGCCCGCCCTTGGGACCTTCGTAGCGGATCACCACGGCGTCGCCCTTGGTGATGGTGCCGTCCTCCAAGGCGTCCAGCGCGGCCCGCTCGCCGTCGAAAACCCTTGCGGTGCCCTCGAACACGTCGGAATCGAAACCGGCCGACTTGACCACCGCGCCCTCGGGTGCCAGCGAGCCGCGCAGGATGGTGATGCCGCCGGTCGGGTGGATGGGATTGCTCAACGCGCGCAGCACCTTCCCGTCGGGGTCGGGCGGCGCGATCTCGGCCAGGTTCTCGGCCACCGTCGCACCGGTCACCGTCAGGCAGTCGCCGCGCAGCAGCCCGGCGTCAAGCAGTGCCTTCATCACCACCGGGACGCCGCCGATGTGGTCGACGTGGGACATGACGTGGCGGCCGAACGGCTTCACGTCGGCGAGGTGCGGAACTTTCGACCCGACCCGGCTGAAGTCGTCGAGCGAGAGTTCGACGCCGGCCTCGTGGGCGATGGCCAGCAGGTGCAGTACCGCATTGGTCGAGCCACCGAACGCCATCACCACCGCGATCGCGTTTTCGAACGCCTCCTTGGTGAGGATGTCGCGAGCGGTGATGCCGCGCCGCAGCAGTTCGACGACGGCCGCACCGCTGCGGCGCGCGAACCCGTCGCGGCGGCGGTCGGTCGCCGGTGGCGCCGCGCTGCCGGGCAACGACATCCCGAGCGCCTCTGCGGCGCTGGCCATCGTGTTGGCGGTGTACATGCCGCCGCACGCGCCCTCACCGGGACAGATCGCGCGTTCGATGGAGTCGACGTCCTCGCGGGGCATCAGGCCGCGGGCGCAGGCTCCGACCGCCTCGAACGCGTCGATGATGGTGACCTCACGCTCGGTGCCGTCGGACAGCTTGGCCACCCCCGGCAAAATGGACCCCGCGTAGAGGAACACCGAGGCAAGGTCGAGCCGTGCGGCGGCCATCAGCATCCCGGGCAGCGACTTGTCGCAGCCGGCCAGCAGCACCGAGCCGTCCAACCGTTCGGCCTGCATCACCGTCTCGACGCTGTCGGCGATCACCTCGCGCGACACCAGCGAGAAATGCATCCCCTCGTGACCCATGGAAATGCCGTCGGACACCGAGATGGTGCCGAATTCCAGCGGGTATCCACCGGCCGAGAACACGCCCTCCTTGACCGCCTTGGCCAGCCGGTCCAGGGAGAGGTTGCACGGGGTGATCTCGTTCCAGGACGAAGCCACCCCGATCTGCGGCTTGGCGAAGTCCTCGTCTCCCATACCTACGGCCCGCAGCATGCCACGGGCGGCGGCCTTCTCCAGGCCGTCGGTGACGTCACGACTACGCGGCTTGATGTCGGCGCTTGCCGCCGAATCGGTGGTGGACATCGTTCAAGTATGCGCTGGCCAGTCGCGATGGCCATTTCCGGGGTTATACCCCAACGGGGTATAACCTGAAGTTCGGTGTGATGCCGCAGCGCGGCGGGCGATTCAGCAGGGGTGACAGATGACGAACGAGCACGGTTATTCGCAGCAGAAGGACAACTACGCCAAGCGGCTGCGACGCATCGAGGGTCAGGTGCGTGGCATCGCCCGCATGATCGAGGAGGACAAGTACTGCATCGACGTCCTCACCCAGGTCAGCGCCGTCAACAGTGCCTTGCGGTCGGTCGCCCTGAATCTGCTCGACGAGCACCTGAATCACTGCGTCACCCGCGCCGTCGCAGAGGAGGGGCCGGACGCCCCGGAAAGAGCCCAAGCCAAGCTCGCCGAAGCCTCCGCGGCCATCGCGCGCCTGGTGCGCTCCTGACTTAGGGGTTCTTTTTCAATCGGTGACGCAGTTGAGACCTTCGCTACGGCCGTGCTGCGGGGGGAGGCGAAGTTGCGGTCCGTACGGTAAGGCAGTGTGATCGCATTAGGCGCGACAACCCAGGAAGTGGGTAGTCCGGCCGATACAGACGCCATGACTGCCGAATCCAATGCTGCCGCGCGAACGTGGACTCCACGGATCGCGGCTCAGCTTGCTGTGCTGGCCGCCGCGGCGTTCACCTACGTCACCGCTGAGATCCTGCCGGTCGGCGCGCTGCCGGCCATCGCGCGCGACCTGCACGTGAGTCTGTTTGCGGTGGGAACGCTGCTGACCTGGTATGCCTTCGTGGCGGCCCTGACGACGTTTCCGCTGGTGCGCTGGACGGCGCATTGGCCGCGCCGGCGCGCGCTCATGCTCAGCCTGACCTGCCTGACCGCCTCGCAGGCGATCTCGGCGCTGGCGCCCAATTTCGCGGTGCTGGCGGCCGGG
>NZ_LZJR01000100.1 GCF_001667925.1 Mycobacterium sp. E2479
CCCTGGGCAATCAGGTTGACCACCTTGAGCTCGGACTCGGTCAGGCTGTCCCAGCCCGTTTTTGCCCGCGGGCGCGTGACGATGCGACGTTCCACTCCTAGTCGGCGCAGCGCGCGGCCGACCCGGCGCGCATCGGCAATCGCCTCGCGCTCGATGTAGGTGTCAAATGCCGCGTTCAGCTGGTCAAGCGCCTCAGCAGTGCGCTGCGCACGAGCCAACTGGCCGCCGGCATCCTCGGCAGCGCTTGCGTAAAGAAGCGGCCGCCCCGACGAGCGAAGCAACTCCGCCGCCGACACCAAGGCCTCGACGTCACGTTCGACTATCCCGCGGGCGTATCGGGCGACTCCCGAGAACAGCGGCAGCGGTGGCCGCTCACGCTCCAGCGCCTCGGTGGCCTGCAGGACGCGCGCGCGCAGGCCGGCATCGCCGGCGGCCGAGGTAACCCGCGCACTCAGGATCACCAGATCAAAGACCTCAGGTGTGAGAGGTGTCCCCAGAAGGGTGATGCCGCCGAGCCAGCGCATCGCGTCATGGACGTCGTCGCGCTGCCACGCCGCCAATGCGAGCACCTGCGCCGCCGCCCGACGTACCACAGAGGCGCCGGTTGGGTAGGCGGCACGTGCGTCATTGGCCACCTGCTGCAGCAGGTTTCGATCATCGGTATGGACCGCCACTTCGGCCAGCAGCGCCAGGCGAATCATGTCCAGGTCGGTCGCGCCTGTCCTCGGCGAGCGTGGCAGGGATTCCACCTCGGCACGAGCTGCGGACAACCGGCCCGCTGCGAGATGGACCCACGCATCGATGTCAGCCCAAATGCCAAGGGCCATCGCGTTACCTTCCCGGCGAGCTTGCTCTGTTCCATTGGCGATCTGGGCCGCAGCGTCGTCCAACCGACCGATCACTGCCAGCACGTTGGCGTGGTGCGCTGCGAGCAAGTCATGGGCTGGCGTCGGATCACTCGCGCCGGCCAGCGCGCAAGCCTGCTCGAGGCGGCGCAGGGCCCGGCCCGCATACCCGTCCGCACAGTCCAGACAAGCAAGCGTGACATCTGCCACGATTTTCGACTCGAGATCGTCGGTTGCTGCCGCAGCTGCGGCGGCCTCGTCGGCCGCCCCACGTTGTTGCCCAGGTTGGTCGTACAACAGGTTGTAAGCCAACAGGGCCAGATGGCGCGCCCGGGTGACCTCGCTGATGTCGCTCAACTCGAGCGCGCGCCGATTCTCTTCCACCCGCCGCTGGGCGCTGTACATGTTGATTGTCGGGAGCCGGAGGCGAATCTCCGCCTCCTCCTCGGGCGAGGCCGCCCGTGCGAGCGCCGCCACGGCCAATTCTTCGGCCTCCTCGTAGCGGCTGGCCCGGTTGAGCCACTCCACAGTTTCGGCAACCAGCGAGCCGTGCTCAGCGTCATCAGTGGGTAACAGCTCCAGCGCGCACTTGCACAAGTCCGCCGCCGCACTCGCATCGCCGCGACCCGCGAACTGAGCGGCCTGCCGCAGCGCGCCGATAGCCTCCTTGTCCCCGGGCTCCGCGCTGCGTGCCAGCTGGGTAGCCACCTCGGCCGGGGCCGCCCCCATCCCCAGCATTGCCGACGCCGATTGGCGCTCCATCGCCCGGCGCAGCGACTGCGGCAACGACTGCCGGGTGGCCTCACGCAATAGATCGTGACGAAACCTCAGCCGCTCACCATCTTCGACGAAAAGGTCGGCACGCACCGCCTCCTCGAGCGCGGACAGCAACGATGCCGGCGAACGCTCCAGCATCGTGGCGAGCAAGCCGGCCGAAAACCGGTCCGGCAGCACTGCGGCCACCCGCACCACCTGTGCCGCTTCACTGGACAGCAGGTCCAGCCGCTGGTCCATCGTTGCGCCCAGACGCCGCGGGAGCCCGTCTCCGGTCGCCCCGGCACGGCCGCCATCGACAGTGAGCCGACCCTCCTCGCCCAGCCCGCTGACAACCTCGGTGACCAGAAACGGATTACCGTGGGCCTTGGCGGCCAGATTCAGCAGCGACGCATCGGCTTTCGCCCGCACCGCGTCACAGACCATATCGGCGACAGCGTCCGACGTCATGGCCGCCAACCGCACAAATGTGGCGTTCGTGCGGTGCAGCACCGACAACGTCTCCTGCACCGCCGGGCCGCCGGCCCCGGTGCGGGCGGTCAACACCCACAACACCGGCGCATCCGGACGCACTCCGGCCAGCGACCGCAGCGCCAACAGCGTGCCATTATCGGCCCAATGGATGTCCTCCAACACAATCACCAGCGGAGTCTGTGCGGCCGCCGCATGAATCGCGTCGGCCAGATCGCGCACCACCCAGTAGCGCAGATCCGCCGTGCCGCCCAGCCGGCGCAGCGCCTCGGCGTCTCCCACCGGGGGATCGGCGTGCAGGGTGGCCATGAACAGTGAGAAGAATGGAACCGTCTGCTGATACTCGAACGCCTCGCCGAATAGTGACCGGACACCGGCCTTTTCGGCGAGCCCCAGAACCTCGGTGAGCAAGCGGCTCTTTCCGATGCCCGGCGGCCCCTCGATGACCAGCACGCCCCCGCGCCCTTGGGCCACCCCGGTCACCAGCGCGCCGATCAGTTTCAGCTCGTCTGACCGCCCCCGAATCGGCGGAGTGACCAGCCGCCGACCGCCGACGTCAAAAATGCCGGTTGGAGGCCCCAC
>NZ_LZJR01000101.1 GCF_001667925.1 Mycobacterium sp. E2479
CCGGTTGCGTCCGTAGGGGAGTCGGCGCCGGCCCAATTGCTGCCCGGGGCGCCCGGCGGCAACCACTGGCCGTCGGCGGCGACCGGCTGCCAACCCTGCCCCGGCCACTGTGCCTGTGGTGGTGGTTCCGGCGTCGGTTCCGGTTGGGGCTCCGGGGGCGGCTCCGATTGGAACTGCGGCTCCGGCTCGGCCGGGGGCGGTTGGTGGCGAGGCTCGAATTGCGGCTCCGCCGGCCTCGCATACGGGGACTGCTCGGCATACGAAGGCTGTTCGGCGTACGAAGGCTGTTCGGCGTACGCCGGCTCATGGGCGGTTTCGTACTGCTGACGGACCCGCTCCCGCCGGGGCGATGGCTGTTGCCGAGGCGGGATCAGCGGTTCCTCGGGCACGTCGATGATCGCGTCGTCGGTGCGGCCGGAGGTGTCCTGCGGCGCCGCCGTCACGCGGTCGCTGGAAACCCAGTCGACCGGGGTGTCTCGCGGGTTCTCGCCGTTGCGATCCCACTCGCTGTACGCGCGCTCCGGTTGCGGCTCCCCGTCGGCAGTGCCACCGAGGGCGGGCCGGTGCGCGAGGTCGGTGTCGAAGAGGATCTCCAGGCTGGTTCGCAAGGCCGAGAGCTCCGCGCGCAACTCGGCCAGATCGTCGGCGGCCTGAGCGCGCAGCTCGGAGGCCAGTTCGCGACGCAGCTGCGACTCGACGGTCAGCTCGTATTCACGCCGGGCCGAGATCTCCCGGTCCAGCTGCAGGTCGTAAACCAGCTTGAGGTCGCGGACCCGGGACTGATCGGCGTCACTCTGGCGGCGATAGAGCACGGAGACGAAGGCGCCGGCGACTGCGGCCCACAGCGCCAGGATTACAGCGAGCTTGAGAAGTTCCACCCGATTGGTGAAAACCAACGCCGAACTGGCCCCCATCGCGAGGACCAGCAACGCCGTCAAGAGCACCCACCCCGGCCTGCGGCCGCCGCGCCGGACTCGGGCGCCGCGGGACAGAACGGTCATGGCCTGAGACTACCTGTGCGAGGTCAATCCGCGTGTCGGGCGGCGTCGGCGATTCTCGCGCGGGTTGTCGTCGGCCGCGCGCCGGTCAACCGCCAGCCTGTTCCCGGCAATCCCGGCGCCGAACTAGCTTTCCGCACCCTCGCCGTGCTCCGTCGAATCCGGCGGGGATTTGCAGCAATGTTGCAGCCACAGCGCGGCGATCAGCAGGGCCAACGCGCTGACGGCCGCCACCACGGTGCCTGAGGTGTCCTCGGCGGCCGCCCGCAACCAGGATTTGCGGGGCAAAAAGTACACCAAGATGCCGACCCAGAAGCCGAGCATCAACGCACCGACCCAGGCCGAGGCCTTGGCGACCATCAGGCTGCGCGCCACCGCAAGCGGGTGCAGCCAACCCGGACCGGACCCGATCTCGCCCTCGTTGATCCTGGTTCGCACGTAGCGCGCCCACAGCGCCTCGACGATGGCCACAGCCAATAGCGACAGGCCGGTCCACACCGTGATCGGCGGAAACCACCGGTAAAGCCCCTTGACCAGCAAATACCCTACGATGGCGGCGCCGACCACCGCGGCGGTCAAGTCACGCTTGCGGGTGGGCCCCATCAGCGCGTCGGCCCGCGGTCGGCCGACCGCTTCCCGTTCGGCAGCCCAAGTGTCAGGCCGGTCGGTCGCACGCCGTCCCGGTCGGCCGCTTCCAGCTGAGCGAGCAGACCGGCGACCGGCTGCGGCCCGTCGACCAGCGTGAGCCGAGCGTCCGGGTCGACGTCCAGCCAGGGGATGAGCACGAACGCCCGAAGGTGGGCTAGCGGATGTGGCAACGTCAGGTTGTTCTCCCGCGAGATCACCTCGGTTGGGCCGTAGCAGGCGATCAAGTCGACATCGAGAGTGCGCGGGCCCCAACGCTCACCGCGCACCCGGCCCGCCGCGCGCTCGAACTCCTGTCCCCGGCGTAGCCAGTCCTGCGCGTCGCAGGACGGGTCGTCAGCGATCAGCACCGCGTTGAGAAACGGCGCCTGATCGACCCGGCCCCAGGGGTCGGTCTCGTACACCGGCGACACGGCATGCACCGTCTCCCCCAGCCCGTCGACAACGGACTGCAACCGGGCCAGCCGATCACCCAAATTCGAGCCGATGGACAGCACCACTTTGGTCATGGGCGCCGCTCTCCCCCGCATGCGGGCGGCGCCCCCACGATCCCGGTGACGCCGGCATCATGGTCGCCGCGCGTCATAGTGTCCCGCCCGCCGGGACCACCGAACCGCGCCCGCCGCGGCGCGACCGCCGGACCACGACCGCGACATCGGCGAACTGTTGCGGGATCGGAGCCTGCGGCTTGTGCACCACCACCTCGACGGCCTGCACGCGTTCGTCGTCCATCACCTGATCGGCGATCTGGGCTCCGACGGTCTCGATCAGATTGCAGGCGGGACCGGCGACCACATCGGCGGCCAACTGGGCCAGCGCCGAGTAGTCGTAGGTGTCGGCCAGTTGGTCACTGGCCGCGGCGCCGATGAGGTCGATCCACACCGTGATGTCGACGACGAAGTCCTGACCATTGGCGCGCTCGTGGTCGAAAACCCCGTGTTGTCCGCGAACCATCAAGCCGCGCAACTCGATTCGATCAGCCATTGTCTCCAGCCAGTTCCGGGTGCGCTCCGTCGGTCCAAGCCGCTAGGACCTTGAGGGCATCGACCGTGGCCCGGACGTCGTGCACACGCACCCCCCACGCCCCATGCAAGGTGGCCAGCGCCGAAATCACCGCGGTGGCCGTCTCACGCCCATCGGGCGGTCGTGGCACACCGTCGGCCCCGGCTAACAACGTACCGAGGAAGCGTTTGCGCGATGCACCAAGGAGCACCGGGATGCCGGTGGCGACCAATCGCGGAAGGGCATGTAGTAACGCCCAATTGTGTTGTCCCGTCTTTGCGAATCCCAGTCCCGGATCGATCATCAGCTGGCCGGGGTCGACACCGGCAGACACGGCTGCATCGACGCTGGCCAGTAATTCGTCGCGCACCTCTTCGACCACGTCGCGGTAATCCGGCGTCGCGTGCGGCCGCGCGGCCGAGACCGAGCGCCAATGCATCAGCACCCAGGGCACTTTCGCTTCCGCCAGCAGCGGCGCCATGGCGGGATCGGCGCGGCCGCCGGACACGTCGTTGACTATCCGCGCTCCGGCACACAGCGCCGCCCGCGCGACGTCGGCGTGCATGGTGTCGATGCTGACGGTGATGCCCTGTGCTGCAAGCTCTTTGATGACGGGAACGACCCGAGTCGTCTCGACGTGCGGGTCGATCCGCGTGGCGCCGGGCCGGGTCGACTCTCCTCCGACGTCGATGATGTCTGCGCCGTCGGCGATTAGGGACAGACCCTGCGCGACGGCCTTGTCGGGGTCGAGATAGCGGCCGCCGTCGGAGAATGAATCGTCAGTGACGTTCAAAACTCCCATTACCTGCACAGGCGCCAGACTCACTTACGCAAGATCAGGTCGAGCGCTTCGGCTCGAGAAGCGGCGTTGGTTTTGAACAGCCCGCGTACCGCCGATGTGGTGGTGATCGCTCCGGGCTTGCGGACCCCGCGCATCGCCATGCATAGGTGCTCGGCCTCCACCACGACGATCACGCCGCGCGGATTCAGCTTTTTCACCAATGCGTCGGCGATCTGGCTGGTGAGCCGCTCCTGAACCTGGGGCCGCTTGGAGTACAGATCGACCAGGCGCGCGATCTTCGACAGGCCGGTGACCCTGCCGTCGGTGCCCGGGATGTAGCCGACATGGGCGACGCCGTGGAACGACACCAGGTGGTGCTCGCACGTGGAGTACAGCGGGATTTCCTTGACCAGCACCAGCTCGTCATGATCCTCGTCGAACATCGTGTTCAGCACGCTGTCGGGATCGGTGTAGAGCCCCGCGAACATCTCGCGGTAGGCGCGGGCGACCCGGGCCGGCGTTTCCCGCAGGCCATCTCGGTCGGGATCTTCGCCTATCGCGTGCAGCAACTCGCGGACCGCGGCCTCGGCGCGTTCCCGATCGAACACCCGCGCCGTGGGCATCGCGGTATGCGGCAGCGCCATCGAATCCTCCGTTTGCTCAGCCGTGGGCCGGCGGGTTGGACCGGCTTACGTCGTCATCCTGCCGGTCGGGCGACCCGCCCTCCGGCGCGGGTTGACCCGGCGGCGGATACGGCGGATACGGCGGATAGGTGGGATGCGGCTGACCGGGATGACCAGCGCCGCCCTGCTGACCGGGATAACTTTGCTGACCGCCCGGGTGGCCCTGCTGTCCGGGATAGCCCTGCGGGCCGGCGTAACCGCGTGCCGGCTGCTGCCAGTAGGGCTGCTGACCAGGCTGGGCTGGCGGATACCAGTAATTCGGCTGTTGTTGCTGCGGCGGCCACCCCGGCGCGCGCCACCCGGCTGGGGCGCCGTAGTCGGGTTGCGTGGGCCCCTGCGGCTCCCCCTGACGATTCCCGCCTTGAGCGCCGTGAGAACCATTGCTGCCGTTGGCGTTTCGCTCTGCCTCGGCCTGCGCGGCCGCGGCGGCTTGGCTGGCCCGGGCGATGGCCGCCTTGAAGGCGGGCTCTTGAACCGGCGGGGGCCAGGGCTCGCCGCGCTCGATGGCCAGCTCGCCGGGCGTCTTGATCGGCGGTTTGTCCGACGGGATGCGGCCACCGAAATCGTCGAACATGGTCAGCCGTGGGCGTTTTTCGACACCGGAGAAGATGCCCTCCAGCTCGGCCCGGTGCAGGGTCTCCTTTTCCAGCAGCTGGCCGGCCAAAGTGTCGAGAATGTCTCGATATTCGGTGAGGATCTCCCACGCCTCGGTGTGGGCGGCCTCGATCAGTTTGCGGATCTCGTCGTCGATGTCGCGAGCGACCTCGTGCGAATAGTCGGGCTGTGTGCCCATGGTGCGGCCCAGGAACGGGTCGCCGTGCTCCGAACCGTACTTGACGGCACCAAGTTTGGAGCTCATCCCGAATTCGGTGACCATCGCGCGCGCGATCTTGGTCGCCTGCTCGATGTCGGACACCGCGCCCGTCGTCGGCTCCCGGAAGACCAGCTCCTCGGCGGCGCGCCCACCCATCGCAAAAACCAATTGCGCGATCATCTCCGAGCGGGTCCGCAGGCCCTTGTCCTCTTCCGGTACCGCCACCGCATGCCCGCCCGTGCGCCCACGCGCCAGAATCGTCACCTTGTAGATCGGCTCGATGTCGGGCATCGCCCAGGCGGCCAGCGTGTGCCCACCCTCGTGATAAGCGGTGATCTTCTTTTCCTGCTCGCTGATGATCCGTCCCTTGCGGCGCGGCCCACCGATCACCCGGTCCACCGCTTCCTCCAGGGCGGCGCTGGTGATGACGGTGCCGTTCTCGCGAGCGGTGAGCAGCGCGGCCTCGTTGATGACGTTGGCCAAGTCGGCGCCGGTCATGCCGACGGTGCGTTTGGCCAGCCCGGCGAGGTCGGCGTCCGGGCCGATCGGCTTGCCCTTGGAATGCACCTCCAGCACCGCCCGGCGCCCCGCCAGGTCCGGGTTGGACACGGGGATCTGCCGGTCGAAGCGGCCGGGCCGCAGCAGCGCCGGGTCCAGGATGTCCGGTCGGTTGGTGGCCGCGATGAGGATGACGCCGGCCCGCGGGTCGAACCCGTCCATTTCGACCAGCAACTGGTTGAGCGTCTGCTCGCGCTCGTCGTGACCGCCACCAAGGCCCGCGCCACGCTGGCGGCCCACCGCGTCGATCTCGTCGACGAAGATGATGCACGGGTTGTTCTGTTTTGCCTGGTCGAACAGATCGCGGACCCGGGACGCACCGACGCCGACGAACATCTCGACGAAGTCGGAGCCCGAAATCGTGAAGAACGGGACCCCGGCTTCGCCGGCGACCGCGCGGGCCAGCAGCGTCTTTCCGGTTCCCGGCGGGCCGTATAGCAGCACGCCTTTCGGGATCTTGGCGCCCAGCGCCTGGTAGCGGCCGGGGTTCTGCAGGAAGTCCTTGATCTCGTAGAGTTCCTCGACCGCCTCGTCGACGCCGGCGACGTCGGCGAACGTGGTCTTGGGCATGTCCTTGGAGAGCTGTTTGGCGCGCGACTTGCCGAATCCGAAGCCCATGCGGGCGCCGCCCTGCATGCGGGAGAACATCACGAACAGGCCGACCAGTAGCAGCAGCGGCAGGACGTAGACCAGCAGCTCACCCAGGATGCTGCCCTGGTTGACGACGGTGCTGACCTTGGCGTTCTTGGCGCTCAGCGCGTTGAAAAGGTTGACCGCGTAGCCGCTGGGAAACTTGGTGATGACCTTGTCGGCATTGTCGGTGTCGCTGTTGCCCTTCTTCAGGGTCAGGCGAAGTTGCTGTTCGCGGTCATCGATTTGTGCGCTTTTGACGTTGTCACCGTTGATCTGAGACATCGCCACCGACGTGTCGACGGGCTTATAGCCGCGGGTGTCGTCGCTGAAATAGAAGAACGACCAACCGAGCAGCACCACGACAGCAATCGCCGTGATGGTGCGAATCACGTTTTTCCGGTTCATCAATCATCGGCCTTGCCGGCCAGGTCCTTCCCCGATATACACGCAGCTGAAAAAGTCCAGGCTACCGCTAGTGGCGATCGCCAGCTCCGGCAGAGCCGGGGCGCAGCGGGTCGACACCATCGTCTCCGGTGGCGATCGCCAGCTCCGGCAGAGCCGGGGCGCAGCGGGTCGACACCATCGTCTCCGGTGGCGATCGCCAGCTCCGGCAGAGCCGGGGCGCAGCGGGTCGACACCATCGTCTCCGGTGGCGATCGCCAGCTCCGGCAGAGCCGGGGCGCAGCGGGTCGACACCATCGTCTCCGGTGGCGATCGCCAGCTCCGGCAGAGCCGGGGCGCAGCGGGTCGACACCATCGTCTCCGGTGGCGATCGCCAGCTCCGGCAGAGCCGGGGCGCAGCGGGTCGACACCATCGTCTCCGGTGGCGATCGCCAGCTCCGGCAGAGCCGGGGCGCAGCGGGTCGACACCATCGTCTCCGGTGGCGATCGCCAGCTCCGGCAGAGCCGGGGCGCAGCGGGTCGACACCATCGTCTCCGGTGGCGATCGTCTCCGGTGGCGATCGCCAGCTCCGGCAGAGCCGGGGCGCAGCGGGTCGACACGGTCCTTCTCAGTTAACGACGGGCGGTTCCCGGCTAGTCGTAATACCGGGCCTCGACCACATTGTCGTCCGGATCGACGAAGTAGTACCCCTGCGGCGCCCATCCCCGCGCACCGAAGCTCCGGTTCAGGCGCGCGCTGGTGTCCACACCTTCGGCCTGCAACCGCCGGTCCAGCGCATCGTATTCGGCCTTCGACAGCGCCAGACAAACGTGATTGACCGGGTGGCCGGCGCTGCCCTCGATGCGGGTCAATGACTCTGTCGCGGAAACGCTTTCGGCGGGCATCAAGTCGATGATGGAGTCCGCACATACCCGCACGCTGGGAAACGGCGCGTCTCCGGCTTCGAACTCGGCGAAGCGCACCGGTTCCAGCCCTACGACCCGTGTGTAGAAGTCCATCGACACCCGCGGATTTTTCGTCCAAAGCACCACATGGTCCAGTCGCATCGAACCGATTATTCCCGCCTCCCGCCCTCTTGGTCGCCGACCGAGCGCTATTCGGGTAAGCCACGATCGTTCGGGGTCTTCTCAGCCAGCAACCATTGTGCTTTTGTGGGACGGTGCCCCCAACCGAGCGGTTAGTAGATACCAATGGTGTGCGGCTGCGAGTGACCGAAGCGGGCGAGCGAGGCGCACCTGTGGTGCTCCTGTCGCATGGTTTCCCCGAACTTGCCTACTCCTGGCGTCACCAGATACCCATCCTCGCCGAGGCCGGCTACCACGTGTTGGCGCCCGATCAGCGCGGCTACGGGGGTTCGGATCGCCCCGACGCCGTCGACGCCTACGACATCCATCAGCTGACCGCCGACCTGGTCGGTCTGCTCGACGACGTGGGCGCGGAGCGCGCCGTGTGGGTGGGGCACGACTGGGGTGCAGCCGTGGTCTGGAACGCCCCGCTGCTGCACCCGGACCGGGTCGCCGCCGTCGCCGCGATGAGCGTGCCGGTGACCCCACGCTCGCAGGTGGCGCCGACGACGGCGTGGCGCGAGACGTTCGGCGAGAATTTCTTCTACATCCTGTACTTCCAAGTGCCCGGCGTCGCCGATGCCGAATTGAACGCCGATCCCGCTCGGGTGATGCGGCGAATGATGGGCGGCCTGCGGATATCAGATGATGAAACCGCGGCGCTACGGATGGTCGCCCCCGGTCCGGAAGGTTTGATCGACCGGCTGCCCGAACCCGACGGGCTGCCGGACTGGATAAGCCAGGACGAGCTGGACTACTACATCGCCGAGTTCACTCGCACGGGTTTCACCGGCGGCCTGAACTGGTATCGCAATTTCGACCGCAACTGGGAGACCACCGCCGAACTCGACGGCGCGAAGATCTCGGTCCCGTGCTTGTTCATCGGCGGGACGGCCGATCCCGTCCTGACTTTCATCCGCGCCGATCGCGCTGCGGATGCGATCTCGGGCCCGTACCGACAAGTGATGCTCGACGGCGCAGGGCATTGGCTGCAGCAAGAGCGTCCCGACGAGGTGAATGCGGCCTTACTGGAATTCCTCAATGGATTGGAGCTGCGATGAGCGCGCCCCTGCGTTTCGGTGTCTTTATCACCCCGTTTCATCCCGTGGGCCAATCCCCGACCGTGGCACTGGAATACGACATGGAACGCGTCGTCGCCCTGGATCGGCTCGGATTCGACGAGGCGTGGTTCGGCGAACACCACTCCGGTGGCTACGAGCTGATCGCGTGCCCAGAGGTGTTCATCGCGGCGGCGGCCGAGCGGACCAAACACATCCGGCTGGGCACCGGCGTCGTATCGCTGCCCTACCACCATCCGCTCATGGTGGCCGACCGCTGGGTGCTGCTGGACCACTTGACCCGCGGGCGGGTGATGTTCGGCACCGGTCCCGGTGCGCTGCCCTCGGACGCATACATGATGGGCATCGACCCCATCGAGCAGCGCAGGATGATGCAGGAATCTCTCGAAGCGATCCTGGCGCTGTTCCGCGCCGCACCCACCGAACGCATCGACCGTCACTCCGACTGGTTCACCCTGCGAGACGCGCAGCTGCACATCCGGCCCTATACCTGGCCCTACCCCGAAATCTCCACGGCAGCAATGATTTCGCCGTCGGGCCCGCGGCTGGCCGGAGCGCTCGGCACCTCATTGCTGTCGTTGTCGATGTCGGTCCCCGGCGGCTACGCGGCACTGGAAACCACCTGGGACGTGGTCCGCGAACAGGCCGCCAAGGTCGGCCGGGATGAGCCCGACCGGGCCGGCTGGCGCGTGCTGAGCATCATGCACATCGCCGACAGCCGTGAGCAGGCCATCGACGACTGCACGTACGGGCTGCAGGACTTCGCGAATTACTTTGGCGCCGCCGGATTTGTGCCGTTGGCCAACAGCGTGGAAGACGCCCAGACGCCACATGAATTCGTCGCCGACTATGCCGCGAAGGGAAATTGCTGCATCGGCACTCCCGAGGACGCCATCGCCCACATCGAGGACCTGCTCGACCGCTCTGGCGGGTTCGGCACCTTGCTGATGCTCGGCCACGACTGGGCCTCGCCCCAAGCGACGTACCACAGCTATGACCTGATGGCGCGCAAGGTGATTCCGCACTTCAAACGACAACTCGAGGCATCCCGCTCGTCACATGACTGGGCGAAGAGCAAGCGCGACCAGTTGATCGGCCGGGCCGGCGAGGCGGTCGTGAAGGCCATCACCGAACACGTCGACGAGCAGAAGGACGCGGTGCACTGATGCGCGCGGCGGTGCTGCGAGACGGCCGCATGGCCTACCGCGACGACGTACCCGAGCCGATACCGGAAGCCGGCCAGGTGCTGGTGGGCGTGCGGGCGTGCGGGATCTGCGGCTCCGACCTGCATTTCGCCGCCCACGGTGCGCAGGTGCTGGAAATGAGTGACCGGGTGGCCGGCGACTCGGGCGCCATGCACGTCGACCTGGACCACGACATCTTCATGGGGCACGAGTTCAGCGCCGAGATACTCGAAGCCGGGCCAGAGACCGAGACCCATCCGCCGGGCACCCTGGTCACGTCGCTGCCGGTGCTGTTGTCCGCCAAAGGCGTCGAGCCGATCGTCTACAGCAACAACACCATCGGCGGCTACGCCGAGCGGATGCTGCTTTCGGCGCCGCTGCTGTTGGCCATCCCCAACGGCCTGGACTTCAAACACGCCGCCCTGACCGAGCCGATGGCGGTGGGCCTGCACGCCGTCAACAAGTCCAACATCGCCCGCGGCGAGCCGGCCCTGGTGCTCGGCTGCGGCCCGATCGGAATCGCCATCATCGCCGCCCTTCGACTCCGTGGCGTTGAAACCATTGTGGCTTCTGATTTTTCGCCTACACGCCGTGAGCTGGCCAACGCGATGGGAGCCCACCAGACGCTGGATCCTGCACAGGGCTCGCCCTTCGACACCGCCAAGCCCGCGGTGGTCTTCGAGGCGGTCGGCGTGCCGGGCATCATCGATGACGTGCTGCTTCGGGCGCGGCCCGGCACCCGCCTGGTGGTCGCCGGCGTGTGCATGCAGCCCGACACGATGCACCCGTTCTTTGCGATCGCCAAAGAGATCAACGTGCAATTCGTACTCGCCTACACGCCCGAGGAGTTCGGTGACTCGCTGCGCGCCCTGGCCGAGGGCGACATCGACGTCAGCCCGCTGATCACCGGCGAGGTCGGCCTCGACGAGGTCGGTGCGGCGTTCGACGACCTCGCCGACCCCGAGCGGCATTGCAAGATCCTCGTCACCCCCTGAGGTTGTCACCGGGTCGTCCTAGAATCGAACCTATGTTCGAGTTACCCTCAGGCCCCGCATCGCTAGTGGGGGTCATCGAGTCCGCCCACCGCGAGGAGTCGAGGCTGATAGCACGCCGGCTCGCGGCAGTGGCCGCGTTACTTCGGCACCGGGTGGCGACCTCCGAGCGGCCAGAACGCGACCACGCCGAAATCGACGGCTTCGAGCAGACCGCCGCCGAAATCGCCGCCGCGATGAACCTCTCCCCCATGGGCGCCAGCTACGTGGTGTCCTACGCCGAGGCGCTCGACACCAGGTTGCCCAAGGTCGCGGCTCTGCTGGCCGAGGGCCGAACGGATTGGCGCACAGTGCGGTTGATCATCGGCCGTACCGATCTGGTCACCGATGAGAAGCTGATCGCCAAGCTCGACCATTCGCTAGCCGAGCGCATTGGCAACTGGCACGGCTGGTCCAGGCAGCGCATCGTGAACGCGGTCGACGCCGCCGTGCGAGCCGCCGATCCCGACGCGGCCCGTGAGCGCCGGCTTGCCGCCGAGGACGATCGTTGCATCGGAGTCAGTGCTGCGGACAATGGCATGGCCGAGATCCACGGCTCGGTGGCGGCCTCGGCTGCCGTCGCCTTCGATCGACGGCTTTCCGAGCTGGCCAAGCAGGTGTGCACGGCGGACCCGCGAACCATGGATCAGCGCCGAGCCGACGCGTTGGCCGCGCTCGCTGAAGGCCGTGGATTGGCCTGTACCTGCGGGCAAGCGCAGTGTCCCGCCCGCGCCGACGTTCCCGGCGCCTGCGCCGGTTTCGAGAGCGATCGCACCGGGGCGCGCGTCGTCATCAACGTGGTGGCTAGCGAACAAACCGTCTACGCCAACGGAGCGGAGCCCGGTTATCTGGAAGGCTATGGCGTCATCGATGCCGAGCAGGTGCGCCAATTGGCCGCCGCCGCATCCGTGCTCATCGCCAATCCGGTGACCAGCCCGGTCGAGGCGCTGCGCTATCAACCGCCCGCCGCGCTGGAACGGGCCATTCGATTTCGGGACCTCACCTGCCGATTCCCCGGATGCAGCCGGCCAGCAAAGGTCTGCGACCTCGATCACACGATTCCGTTCAATCATCGGGATCCGGCGGCAGGCGGGCGGACTACGGCGGAGAACCTCAAATGCCTGTGCCGGCAACATCATCGACTCAAGACCTTCGGCGGCTGGCGCGACAGGCAACTCGCCGACGGCACCGTGGTGTGGACGTCGCCGAGCGGACGGACCTATCGGACCTCGCCGGCCGGCGCCGACCTGTTCCCCCAGCCGCGCCGTCCGGCTTGCGTGACGCCCGCCCCGCAACGGCGAACCAGATCACAGCGTCGCGGCGCACGAATCGCCCAAGCGCGCAGGCACAATCGTGAGCAACGGCCGATCAACGCGGCGCGAGCACAACTGGAGCAGGCGCGAAAACAGGAAATCGAGTCGCGTAAGTTCCGAAACCATATGCGCGACATGCTTTTCCTATTCAAGGGCACGCCGAGCACCAGCCCGTATTGCACCTGGGTGAATGAACCGCGAGAAGCCGAAGAGCTGCCGCCGGATTGGATGCCCGATGAGCCGGTCCTGCAACCCTTGCCGGAAGACCCACCTTTTTAAGGCGTTGGCTCAAGCTCTGAAATCAAGGAGCTTCCGCTAAATCCGCTACGAAGCGCCATATCACCGGCTATTGTCCCCGAACAAATACCGGACAGCCTGAAGTGGGCAGCATGAACAACCAGAAACCAACGCCCATCACACTTGCCATATACCGTGACCTACGCGTCGGGATGGTCATCGTAACGCTGATGGTCTTTCTGGCCATTGTCTTTGAGCAGCTAGCGGCAACCTGCTGGCAATTCACTCTCAGTGCTTACTATTACACCTCCGCGCACAGCATCCTGATCGCCGCGCTTCTGGCGCTCGGCGCGCTTTTCATCATGTACAAGGGCAGCAACGACACCGAGGATGCGTTGTTGACTCTGGCTGGTGTGTCCGCGTTGATGATCGCGATGGTGCCACAGGGTCCGCTCACGTCCCAGGAACGGTGTGGGCCATATGGTCTGCCGTCTGACTTCGTGCCCGCAATTCAGCCTAACGTCTGGACGGTCGTTGCTGCACTGATTGTAGGCTGGTCGGTGATGGCCGTGCTGCACTGGCGCAACCACACTCGGCATAACAGAAGCCCGTTGGGAGCCGTAGCGCTGTTGATTTTCTGGGTGATTATGGCGGTCGGCCTCATTGTCCTTGTCTTTTTCCCGAACCAGTTCTATGCGCATATCCACGGCGTCTCCGGTGTCTTGATGCTCTTGTCCTTCATCATCACCGTGTTCTGCGCCGCATACGTCGTGGGGCAAGAGGACTCTGAGAAGGCGCCGCACAAGGACCGCTATAAATGGTTCTACCGGATCATTGCTCTTGTGATGGCGGTGACGTTAATCGCAGTTGTCGCAGTGCATCTCAAGCATCCCGGATGGGAGCCATGGGTCATTTGGTTGGAATCTGCGGTGATCCTCGAGTTCGCGGTGTACTGGGCGGTTCAAACCTGGGAACTGTGGAATTCGCCTGACCGCATTGGGCGCCTCCCCGACGACGTCCAGAGGCGACTCGCGGATAAACGGACGAAGGACCGCGGAATTCGTGGATTCAGGTCCGATCGGACCGGACCACCCGACGAGGGTCCGGGCGGAAGGATACTGCCGCTTCTGTAGGGCGGCGGCCCACCGTGACAAGTCAGTGCCCCAATCGCCCACTCACGCAATGATAATCGGGATCGCCATTGCGTCGGTGACGCCTGCTGACGCAACCTAGGCGCTAGGGTCCAGTCATGCCGATACCCAGGAGTGAAAGACTTGTCCGCCGATCGATCGCCGTGGCCGCGGCCGGTCTGGCAATCGCGGCAATCCCGGCCTGCGACAAGCACAACCCGCCGCAGCCCGGGGCCAACCCCCGTCAGGTGACGGTTGTGGGCACCGGCCAGGTGCAAGGCGTCCCGGACACCCTGACCGCCGATGTCGGCATCGAATCCACCGCGCCCGACGTCACCACGGCGATGAACCAAACCAACGATCGGCAACAGGCGGTCATCAACGCACTCACGGGCGCCGGCCTCGACCCTAAGGACATCAGCACCACCGAGGTCACGCTGTCGCCCGAATACAACAACCCCGGGCCCAGCGGTACTGCCGCCATCACCGCGTACCGCGCGACCAACGCCATCGCGGTCAAGATCCACCCGACGGATGCCGCGTCGCGCTTGCTTGCCCTCATCGTCGGCACGGGCGGTGACGCCACCCGGATCAAGTCCGTCCGCTATTCCATCGCCGACGATTCGCAGTTGGTGAAGGACGCTCGCTCGCGGGCGTTCAACGACGCCAAGGACCGCGCCGAGCAGTACGCGCACCTGTCCGGGCTCCGGTTGGGCCGGGTGCTGTCGATTTCGGAGACCTCCGGAAACACCCCGCCGCCGGTCGGGGCGCCGCGGGCCATGCCGTCGATGGTTCCGCTGGAACCCGGCCAGCAGACGGTGAACTTCTCGGTGACAGCGTTATGGGAGTTGGACTAACGGCGATCGCAACCGTGGCGTAGCCGGGCGCAGCGGGTCGCCGCCATCGGACTGAGCCCGGCGAATCGGAGCGGCGTCTACTGCTGGTAGACCCTGGGATCCAGGGTCCCGATGTAGGACAGGTCGCGGTAGCGCTCGTCGTAATCGAGGCCATAGCCGACGACGAAGTCGTTGGGGATGTCGAAGCCCACGTAGGCGATATCGACATGGGCGCCCTGCGCGTCGGGCTTGCGCAGCAAGGTGCACACCCGCAGCGAACGCGGACGGCGCGTTTTGAGGTTGCGCAGCAGCCAGGACAGGGTGAGGCCCGAGTCGACGACGTCCTCGACGATCAGCACGTCGCGGCCCTCGATATCGCGGTCCAGATCCTTGAGAATCCGCACCACTCCCGAGGAGGACGTCGATGACCCGTAGGAACTGACGGCCATGAACTCGAACTGCGTGGGCAGCGGAATGGCGCGGGCCAGGTCGGTGACAAAGATCACAGCGCCCTTGAGCACAGTGATCAGCAGCAGGTCCTGTCCGGTCTCGATTGCGGCGTCCCGGTAGTTCTGCCCGATTTCGCGGCCCAGGTCGGCGATTCGCGCCTGAATTTGCGCCGACGTCAGCAGGACAGACTTGATATCCCCGGGGTACAGCTCCGCGGGTTGGGCGGGGGTGATCGCCGAGGAGATCTGGGCCACGCCCACAGAGTGCCACGATGGCGGGCGAATAACCAACGGCAGCCCCGATATTGCGGCTAGTGGATTGGCTTGCCGACCGGCTCGCGCCACAACGTCAACACGCCCTCGCGGCGGCCCGCGAACAATCGCGCGTCGGGCTGCGACGACCCTACCGCCACTCCACCCTGCCCACGCCAGCCGGTGACCAGGGCGTCCACTGCACGAATCTGCTTATCGGTCAGGTTTGTTGCACCGCCGGCTAGCAGCCAGGTCCGGATCACGCGCCGCCGCACGGGGGCGTCCAGCGTCGCCAACGCCCGCACCCGCAGGCCTGAGTCGGCCTGGGTCTCGGGCAGCGCCCGAACCGCCAGCGCGTCGATGAATTCAGAATCCTCCCGCAGCGAGGTCGCGGTGCGGGCCAGCGCCTCGGCCACGCCACCGCCGAGCACGTCTTCCAGCAGCGGCAGCACCTCGGTGCGCAGCCGGGCCCGGGTGAAACGGCGATCGGTGTTGTGCGGATCCCGCCAGGGGGTCAGCCCGAGTTCGTGGCACGCGCCATGCGTCACGGCCCGGCGCACCGTGAGCAACGGCCGACACCACGGCGGATCGTATGGACTCATCCCGGCGATCGAGCGCACCCCGGACCCGCGGCCCAGCCCCAGCAACACCGTCTCGGCCTGGTCGTCGAGCGTGTGGCCCAACAGCACCGGACCGCAACGGTAGGCGCTCAACGCGGCATAGCGCGTCGCGCGCGCCGCCGCCTCGGGACCGCCCTGGTTGCCCACCTGCACCCGGACCACTTGGGCCCCAACGCATCCCAACGAGACGGCCTGCGCGCGGGCGGTCTCGGCGACCGCCGCGGAGTCGGCTTGCAGGCCATGGTCGACGACCACCGCAGTGGTGGGTCGCAGCTGGGCCGCGACCGCGGTCAGCGCCAGCGAATCTGGACCGCCGGACAGCGCCACGCACCACTGTTCGACGGTGGCGAGGTGCGTCTTGATGAACGCCTCGACAGCCGCGCGCAGCTCGCCTACAGCACCCGGTCGATCCATCGCTGGGGCTCTTCGATCTCGGTGGGCAGCGGCAGCGTTTCGGGACCCGTCCAGATGGCGTTGAACCGCGCCATCCCCACCTGCCCGACGACGTGATCGACGAAAGCCTTGCCGCGCGTGTACTGGCTGAGCTTCGCGTCGAGCCCCAGCAGTGCGCGCAACAGCCGCTGCAGCGGCGGCTGCTTGCGGTGGCGGCGCTCGTCGAACCGGCGGCGGATGGTGGCCACCGACGGCACCGCCATTGGTCCGACGGCATCCATGACGTGGTCGGCGTGCCCCTCCAGCAGCGTGCCCAGCACCAGCAACTGGTCCAGCGCTTGGCGCTGCGGTTCAGACTGCACCGCGCGCACCAGCCCAAAAATCCCCGACGAGTTGGCGTCGGACTCCGACGCTTTATCTCCGCGGTTGCGGGCATAGTCGGCGAGCCGGGCCATCACCTGCCCGATGTCCTCACCACCGTCACGGGTCAGCAGACCCAGCGCTTGCGACATGTAGTCCGGCAGCCACGGGTTTGCGGTGAACTGCACTCTATGGGTGACCTCGTGCAGGCACACCCATAGCCGGAAATCGGACGGATCGACTCGAAGCTGCCGCTCGACCGCGATGACGTTGGGATACACCAGCAGCAGACAGCCTGGATTGGCCCCGTTATCCGTGGCGAACGGGTCATACTGGCCGAGGATCCCCGACGACACGTATGCCAGAACGGCGCCGGTCTGCGCGCCGGTGACGCGACCCGTAAGAAACCCGCGCGGCTTCTCGGCCCCGTGCATCATCACCCGCATCGACTCGGTCGCCGCGGCGATCCAATCCGGACGGTCGACGATGCGGGCCGCTGGCACCGTGCCGTTGGTGACCAGGCCGGTGACGTCTCGCACCAACGGTTCGGCTTTGGTGGACGCGGTGGCGAGTTCGTCGACCACCCTGCGGCGGGTGTAGTCGCTGGACGGCGGACCCGGCCTGGCCAAGCGCCGACCGACCGCGGCCGCGAACGTCCAGTCGACGGCGGTGCCCAGGGTCAGGTCCGACGACGGCGTCATGAGCACCCGCAGGACCACAGCCGGGTCGCCAGCGCATCCATCACGTTGCGGCCGTTCGGGCCGGCATCGTTGGAGATGAACGCGAAAGTGAGCACCCGGCCACTGCGGTCGGTGAGCACCCCGGCCAGCGCATTGATGGCGGTCAGCGAGCCGGTTTTGGCCCTCAACCAGCCCGCCGGGCCCTGCGCCGTCGAGGCGTCGGTGAAGCGATCCGCCAGCGTCCCGCTGCCGGCGGCGATCGGAAGCAGATCCAGCAGCGCCCGCAGCGACGGCTGGTCGGGCCCGGCCGCGGCCTGCAGGACGCCGTCGAGCGTCTTGGCCGTCAGCCGATCGTCGACCGAGAGTCCACTGGAATCCAGCAGCGCCGCGCCCGTGGTGTCAACGTGAGCAGTGCTCAGCCGGTTGGTCACCGCGTCAGACGCGCCCGCAAAGCTACGCGGTCGGTTGATCGCGGCCGCCACCTCACGAGCGATGCATTCGGCCAGCACGTTGTCCGAGTGATCCATCATTTCGGAGAGCCGCTGGACCAGCGGCGCCGACTGCACGACCGCCAGCTGGCGCGCCCCCGACGGCGCGGTCGCGATCGTGACCGCGTTCGGGTCCAGGCCCAGCGCCTTGGCCAGCTCCCGGCCGGCATCCAGGGCCGGGGTCCGGGACCGCCGCGAGTTCACCGTCGAAGGCTGGATGCGGCCGGCGTCGATCATCACCGACTCGATCGGCGCGATATCGCCGTTGTCGACGTCGGCAGCGTCCCAACCCTGCGCCATGGTCGGCCCGCTGAATGCGGAGGTATCCACCTGCACCGCGGTCGGCGTCACGCCGCTGCGGCGGATCTGTTCGACGAGGTCGCTGATCCGGGCCGAACCCCGGTACCACGTGTCCACGCCGGGGGGCGCCGCCGACAGCGCCGGATCGCCGGCACCCACCAGCACGACCGGCCCCTGGGCGTTCTGGCTGCCGGCCACCACGCGGGTGCTGATCCGGGCCTGATGGTCCAGCGTGAGCAAGGCCGCGGCCGCCGTAAGCACCTTGTTTGTCGAGGCCGGCACCAACGGCATGTCGCCCGCCACTTGCCACAACTCTTTTCCGGTGATGGCGTCGGTGACTCGTGCGCCTAACCGGCCCAAATTGGGGTCGCTCGCCATTGGTGCCAGCATCGCGCTGACGCCGGGACCGCTCGGTAGTTCGGCGGTCTCGCTCACCGGGGTCATGCCGGGCTTTACGGTCGGCGCGTGCGGGGGCGGTATCGGGGCACGCGTGCTGTTGGCGCCGTGCCCGGCCGTGGTGAAAAACGTTGCCGCCACCACTACGGCGGCGACAAACGCCAGCACGCCCAACCCGATGAGCACTGGGGTGGATTTTTGCCAGCGAGTACGGGCCATGACTCTCCTGACTGTCTGAACCCATTCTGCCGAATCGGCGCGGATGCGCTCGACTAGGGTGTGACAGAGCAAAATTGGCCTGCCTAACCGACAAGGAGCCCACGCGGTGGAATTCGACGTGACCATCGAGATTCAAAAGGGTCAGCGGAACAAGTACGAGGTCGACCACGAGACTGGACGGCTACGCCTGGACCGCTACCTGTACACCGCGATGGCCTACCCGACCGACTACGGCTTCATCGAAGACACCCTCGGCGAGGACGGCGACCCGCTGGATGCGATGGTGCTGCTGCCGCAGTCGGTGTTTCCCGGCGTGATCGTCGAGGCGCGTCCGGTGGGCATGTTCCGGATGACCGACGAAAAGGGCGGCGACGACAAGGTCCTGTGCGTGCCGGCCGGCGACCACCGCTGGGACCACGTTCAAGACATCGGGGACGTGCCGGAGTTCGAGCTGGACGTGATCAAGCACTTCTTCGTGCACTACAAGGACTTGGAACCGGGCAAGTTCGTCAAGGCCGCGGACTGGGTCGGCCGGGCCGAAGCGGAGGCGGAGATCCAGCGCTCGATCGAGCGGTTCAAGGCCGAAGGGCACTGAACCCCACCGCGGGGCACTAGTCCCCGGCGCGTGCCTCCCGGCGATTGCGCAGGATGCTCCAACCCACCGCCGCCGCGATGAAAGCCACGCCGACCGAGGCCGTGACGGCTTCGGGGACCTCGAATCTGGGCTCGATGGAGCCCAACATGATGACGGCCAGCGCGCCTATGGCCCAGTGCGCGCCGTGTTCCAGGTACGCGTACCGGCCCAACGCCCCCTGGCGGACCAGGTAGATGGTGATCGACCGGACGAACATCGAGCCAACCAGTCCCAGGCCCAGCGCGATGATGATGGGGTCCGAGGTGATGGCGAACGCGCCGGTGACGCCGTCGAACGAAAAGGCGGCATCGAGCACTTCGAGATAGAGGAACAGCGTGAGGCCAGCACGGCCCGCCGCCGCGCCGGCTGCTACCGCTTCGGTGTCGGATGGCCGAAACGCCCTGCTCACTCCGTTGACCACCAGATAGATCACCATGCCCAGCAGCCCGGCGGTCAGCACCGTCGCCGCCTCGTCACCCGAGTGCGTCAGTTGCGTACCGACCAGGACCAGCACCAAACCCGTGACCACCAACGACGCCTGCCCCAGCCGGCCCAGGCGCGCAAATGGGATCTCAATCCACTTGAGCCACTTGATTTCTCGGTCATAGAAAACAAAATCCAGGAACAGCATCAGAAGGAAGATTCCACCGAAGGCGGCGATCTGGGGGTGGGCCGCGATGACGAGTTTTTGGTAGCTGGGCGAGCCGTCCGGAAATTCCAGGGCGCCGTGCGGCGGCGGATGCAGGGCCAGCTCCATCGCGCGCACCGGGTCGAGCCCAGCTGTTGTCCACACGATGAGCAGCGGGAACAGGAGTCGCATGCCGAATACGGCGACGAGAATCCCGATCGTCAGGAACATCTGCTGCCAGAAGCGGCTCATCCGTTTGAGGATCGAAGCGTTGATGACGGCGTTGTCGAACGACAACGACACCTCGAGGGCGGCCAGCACCAGCAGCAGATAAAGACCTTTGAACCCGCCGTACACATATCCGATGCCGAGGGCCGCCGCGGTGACCACCAGCGAGGTCCCGAAGGTGCGCAAAGCGGACATGGATCCTTTCCGACGGCCCGCCACACACTAGCGAACCGGATCGCGCCACGGGCGATCGCTGCGGGCCGCATAGAATTTTCAAATTGTGGCGAATCATCGGGACACCCGGCCGAAAGCGCCGCCGCCCCGATGACCGAAATCAGCGCATCACAGGGGCCGGTGGCGCGCGGCAGCATGGCCCGGGTCGGCACCGCCACCGCCGTCACGGCGCTGTGCGGTTACGCCGTCATCTACCTGGCCGCCCGCGACCTGGCGCCGGGCGGCTTTTCGGTTTTCGGGGTCTTCTGGGGTGCATTCGGATTGGTTACGGGCGCGGCCAACGGCCTGTTGCAGGAAACCACCCGGGAAGTGCGCTCTTGCTCCGTTGGTGGGCCCTATGTCAGCGACCTGGCCGCCTTGCCGGTGCCCGGCGAACCCCGCACCCACCCGATGCGCGTCGCCATGCTGGTCGGGGTGGCCGCGGCCGTCTTGATCGCGGGCAGCTCGCCCTTGTGGAGCGCACGGGTGTTCATCGACGCGCGGCTGCTGTCGGTAGCTCTGCTCAGCGTCGGGCTGGCCGGGTTCTGTGTGCACGCCACCTTGCTGGGCATGCTGGCCGGCACCAACCAGTGGAGCCGTTACGGCGCGCTGATGGTGACCGACGCCATCATCCGCGTGACGGTGGCCGCGGCAACCGTGGCGCTCGGATGGCATCTGGTCGGTTTCTTGTGGGCCACGGTGGCCGGCGCGGTCGCCTGGCTGATCCTGCTGATCGCCTCGCCGGCGACCAGGCACACCGCCCGCCTGCTGACCCCCGGCGGCACCGCGACATTTCTACGGGGCGCGGCGCATTCGATCACCGCGGCCGGTGCCAGCGCCATCCTGGTGATGGGATTTCCGGTGCTGCTGAAGCTGACCAGCGCGGAGCTCGGCGCCCAGGGCGGGGTGATCATCCTGGCCGTCACACTGACCCGCGCGCCGCTGCTGGTGCCGCTGACGGCCATGCAGGGCAACCTGATTGCCCATTTCGTCGACGAGCGCAGCGACCGGATTCGTGCCCTGCTCGCCCCCGCGGCGATCGTCGGAGCGATCGGTGCGGTCGGGGTGCTGGCGGCGGCCGCGGTGGGCCCGTGGCTGCTGCGGGTCGCCTTCGGGCCGCAGTACCACGCCAGCAGCGCGCTGCTGGCGTGGCTGACCGCGGCCGCGGTGGCGATCGCCATGCTGACATTGACGGGTGCGGCGGCAGTGGCGGCCGCCCGGCACCGGGCCTACTCGCTGGGTTGGGTGAGCGCCACGGTCGCGTCGGGATTGCTACTGTTGCTGCCGCTGTCGCTGCAGACTCGAACCGTGATCGGGCTGCTGTGCGGCCCGGTGGTGGGAATCGGCGTTCATCTGCTGGCTCTGTCGCGCGTCGCGCGCTCTACCGGCTGATTTGGCCTGCACCAGCGTGTACCTTGTGGGCTTAAATGGGTACTGAAACAGATGCCGTCTGGGTGGTCATTCCCGCCTACAACGAAGCAGCTGTCATCGGCGAGGTGGTCGCCGATGTGCGTTCGGTGTTCGACCATGTCGTGTGCGTCGACGACGGCAGCGCCGACGAAACGGGTGAGATCGCCCTGCGCGCCGGCGCTCACCTGGTGCGGCATCCGATCAACCTCGGGCAGGGAGCCGCCATTCAGACGGGTGTCGAATACGCCCGCAAGCAGCCGGGCGCCCAGATTTTCGCCACTTTCGACGCCGACGGCCAGCACCGCGTCAAAGACCTCGCGACGATGGTCGACCGGTTGCGTGCCGGCGACGTCGACGTCGTCATCGGCACCCGGTTCGGCGCGCAGCACGGCGCCCGGCCGCCGTTCGTGAAACGGATCGTGCTGCAGACCGCCGCGCGGCTGAGCCGACGCGGCCGCCGACTTGGCCTGACCGACACCAACAATGGGCTTCGAGTATTCAACAAGAAGGTCGCCGACGGCTTGGACATCACGATGAGCGGCATGAGCCACGCCAACGAAATCATCATGCTGATCGACGAAAACCATTGGCGCGTGGCCGAAGAACCTATCGAGGTGCTCTACACCGCGTACTCGATGTCGAAGGGGCAGCCCCTGCTCAACGGCGTCAACATCATTTTCGACGGGTTCCTGCGCGGCAGGCTTCCGAGATGAAAAGGGTTGCAAAATGAACTGGATTCAGGTGCTGCTGATCGGATCGATTGTCGCACTGTTGGTCTATCTGCTGCGCTCGCGCCGCAACGCGCGCTCCCGGGCGTGGGTCAAGGTGGGCTACGTGGTGTTCGTGCTGGCCGGCATCTACGCCGTGCTGCGGCCCGATGACACGACGGTGGTGGCGCAATGGTTCGGCGTGCGCCGCGGCACCGACCTGATGCTCTACGCGCTGATCATGGCGTTCTGCTTCACCACACTCAGCACCTACATGCGGTTCAAGGACCTGGAGCTGCGCTACGCGCGGCTTGCCCGCGCGGTGGCGATGGAGTCCGCGCAGGCGCCCGAAGCGAGCTAGCGGCCGTTAACCGGCCTGAGTCCGCCGGAAGAATTCCACCGTGCGGGCCACCCCGTCGGACAGGTCGACCTTCGGTTTCCAGCCCAAAACCTCTGCAGCCGAACCGATGTCGAGGCAGGATCGCTTGAGGTCGCCAAGTCGCGGTGGCGCGAACTCCGGATCGTCGGGCCCCCCGACGGCGGCCGCCACCGCCGAATGCAGTTGCCGGTCCGACGTTTCGACGCCGGTGCCGACGTTGAAACGCTGCCCGCCGCCGGCGTCCCCGGATGCCTTGACGAAGGCGTCCACGACGTCGTCGACGAAAACGTAATCGCGAGTGTTGCTGCCGTCTCCGAAAACCTTGGTCGGTTTACCCGAGAGCAGCGCCTGGGCGAAGATCGCCACCACGCCGGCCTCTCCGTGCGGATCTTGGCGGGGGCCATAGACATTCGCCGGCGCGATGTGCGAGCAATCCAGGCCGTACAGGTGGCGGAAGGTGTTCAGATAGATCTCGCCCGCCACCTTGCCCGCGGCGTACGGCGAGGCTGGATCGGTCGGCACGGTCTCGGGAGTGGGGTAGCGCGGTGGGGTGCCGTAGATGGATCCGCCCGAGGAGGTGTGCACGACCTTGCGGACCTGCGCGCGCCGCGCGGCCTCAGCCAGGCGCACCGTGCCGATCACGTTGACCGACGCGTCGAATTGCGGGTCGGCCACCGAGTGCCGCACGTCGATCTGAGCTGCCAGATGAAACACCACTTCCGGGCGATGTTCGCCGAGGATGCCCTCCAGGTCGGCGGTCACGATGTCCGCCTCGACGAAGGCGTATGCCGGATGGTCGGCCAGATGCTCGAGGTTGGTCGCGCGGCCCGAGGCGAAGTTGTCCAGGCCCACCACCGCGTGACCGTCGGCCAACAGACGGTCGACTAGCGTCGAGCCGATGAATCCGGCCGCCCCGGTAACCAGTGCACGCACCGGCCCACCATACATAGCGGTGTTGGCCGTCGCGCTCGTCGCGGTGCAGCTGGCGGTGCGCGCGGTGCTGGCGTTCGGTGGCTACTTCTATTGGGACGACCTGATCCTCATCGGCAAGGCCGGTACCCACAACCTGCTCGCGCCGTCGTACCTGTTCGATGACCATGACGGGCATCTCATGCCGGGGGCATTTCTGGTCGCGGGCACCATCATCCGGCTGGCGCCGCTGAACTGGACCTGGCCGGCGGTCAGCCTGGTGGTGCTGCAACTGCTGGCGTCGCTGGCGTTGTTGCGTGCGCTGTACGTCATCGCGGGGTGGCGCCCCGTGCTGCTGATCCCGTTCACGTTCGCGTTGTTCACGCCGTTGGCCGTGCCGGGATTCGCATGGTGGGCGGCGGCGCTGAATTCGCTACCGATGCTCGCCGCGCTGGCCTGGGTGTGCGGCGACGCCATCCTGCTGGTGCGCACAGGCAAAGAACGCTACGCCGTCACCGGGGTGCTGGTGTACTTTGGCGGGCTGCTGTTCTTCGAGAAGGCCGCGGTGATCCCGTTCGTCGCGTTCGCGGTCGTCGCGCTGCTGTGCCGGGTGACCGGCGATCCAAGCCCGGGGTCGGCGCTGCGGGCGGCGTGGCGGGCCGGCCGGCGATTGTGGATCGCTGCCCTTGCCCTCACCGCGGCCTGGATCGCGCTGTATCTGGCCGTGGTCGATCAGCAGCGGTGGAGTTCCGACCTGTCGATGACGTGGCAGCTGCTGATGCGCTCGATCACGCACGGCATCGTGCCGGGGCTGGCCGGCGGGCCGTGGCACTGGGATCGGTGGGCGCCGGCTTCGCCGTGGGCCACGCCCCCGCTGTCGGTGATGGCGCTGGGCTGGCTGGTGCTTGCCGGAACCCTGGGGGTATCGCTGGTTCGCAAGGCACGCATCGGGCCGGTGTGGCTGATCGCCGTCGGCTACGCCGTGGCCTGCCAGGTGCCTATCTACCTGATGCGGTCGTCGAAGCAGACCGCACTGGAACTCGCGCAGACGCTGCGCTACCTGCCGGATCTGGTCGTGGTGCTGGCACTGCTGGCCGCCGTGGCATCGAGGGCCCCCAACCGGCAGGGCGGACCGCGCTGGCTCGACGCGTCGCCGAAACGCACTGCGGCGGCCGCGGGGTTGACGATGCTGTTCGCGGCCAGCAGCCTGTACTCGACATCGACGTTCCTGACCAGCTGGCGTGACAACCCCGCCAAGCCCTACCTGCAGAACGCCCGGGCTTCTCTGGCCGCCGCGCATGCGTCCTCGGACGCGCCGCTGCTTGATCAGGAGGTCGACCCGTTCGTGCTGCAGCGGGTGGCCGCGCCGGAGAATCTGGCCAGCCACCTGTTTGCCCTGCTGCAAAATAGGCCCGAATTCGCGCCTGCGACAACACAATTGCGCATGATCGACAGCTCGGGTCGGCTGATCAAGGCACGGGTCAGCTGGGTTCGGACCATCGCGCCCGGGCCGATGCCGCGGTGCGGCTACTTTGCCCAACCGGACAAGCCGGCCCGGCTGGTGCTCGACGGTCCGCTGCTGCCCGCCGACTGGACCGTCGAACTGAACTACCTGGCCAACAGCGACGGCTCGATGACGTTGTCGATGACGCAAGGTCCCGAGGTCAAAGTGCCGGTGCGTCCCGGACTCAATCGGGTCTTCGCCCGGCTCCCGGGCGCCGGGGATGCGATCACCGTGCGCGCCAACACCGCCGCCCTGGCGTTGTGCATCGCGTCGGGACCGGTGGGGTTCGTCGCGCCCGCTTGAAACTGTGGAGCCGCCTGGGGTGTCTGAGTTCACGACATAGGTGACAGATGAGTCGGGTCATGGGT
>NZ_LZJR01000102.1 GCF_001667925.1 Mycobacterium sp. E2479
CGGTCGGCCAGTTGGCTTCGCACCCCGGCCGCGTCGGCTGTCCCAGTCAGGTAGGCGACCAGGCGCTTGTCACCGGGGCGGTCCTCGCGGGCAACCACCACCGCCTGATCCACCCCATCCAGGGCGGCCAGCGCGGCCTGGATCTCGCCGAGTTCGATGCGATACCCCCGGATCTTGACCTGCTCATCGGCACGCCCCAGATACTCAAGCTGCCCATCGCCGCGCCACCGCACCACGTCCCCGGTGCGATACATCCGCGCCCCCGCCGGCGCGAACGGGCACGCCACAAACCGCGAAGCCGTCAAGTCGGACCGGCCCACATAGCCGACCCCCACCCCGCGACCGGCCACATACAACTCACCCACCACCCCGACCGGCACCGGGTGCAACCACTCGTCGAGAACAAACAGCGCCGCCGTCGACACCGGCGCACCGATCGGCACCGCCGCATCCCCGACCGACAACGGCGCGCTCATCGACGCATACACCGTGGCCTCGGTGGGGCCATAGGCGTTGATCACCACCCGCCCGCGCGCCCACCGATCCACCACCTCAGCCGGACAGGGCTCACCACCGAGCAGCAACGCCACCGACTCCAAACCCTCAGACGACAACACCCCTGCCGCAGAAGGGGTTTGAGTCAACACATTGACCCGTTCACTGATCAGCAGGGCGTGGAAATCCTGCGGTGAGCCCACCACCTCCTCGGGCACCACCACCAGGCACCCCCCACCAAGCAGCGCGGCCCAGATCTCCCACACCGAGAAATCGAAAGCATACGAATGGCACTGGCTCCACACCTGCGACGCCGGCAGATCAACAGGCGAGGACGCCGCCAAATGCATCAGATTCTCATGGGTGACCGCCACCCCCTTGGGCACACCGGTGGTACCCGAGGTGTAGATCAGATAGGCGACATCGTCGCCCGCAGGCACCGGCAACGCGGTGCCGGGCTGAGCGTCGATACGAGGGTCGTCGATATCGATGATTACTAGATCCCGCCCGTGCAACCGCGACCGCAACCGCGCGGTGGTGATCGCCGCCACGGGCCCGGCATCGGCAAGCATGAATTCGATCCGCGTGTCGGGCTGCGCGGGGTCGATCGGCAGATAAGCCGCCCCCGCCTTCAACACCGACAGCATCGCCACGACCGCCTCAGCCGAGCGCTCCAACACCAGCGCCACACACTGCCCCGGCCCCACACCCGCGCCAACCAACAAGTGCGCCAACCGGTTTGAAGCCTCATCGAGTTGCCGGTAGGTCATTGCGCGGCCCGCAAAACGGATCGCCACCACCTCCGGGGCACGCACCACCTGCTCGCCGAACAACACCGGAACCGACACCGACGCACTCACCGGGCGAGTCAGCACCCCACGGTTACCCATCTCATCCAAACGGGCGCGCTCACCCACCTCGAGCACATCGATCGAGGACAACCGCCGCGACGGATCAGCGGTCATCGCCTCCAACACCCGCTCCAACCGCCCCATCAACGCCTGGATGCTTTGCTCATCGAACACATCGGTACGGAACTCCACCGACCCGCCAATCCCGGCCGGCTCACCGCTGCGCGTCCAGCGTTCGGCCAACGACAACGACAAGTCCGTCCGCGCGGTATGGGTATTCATCGGCAACTGGCTGACCCGCAGATCACCCAACCTCAACCCCGCCGCGGGCTCACCAAGGCGCCCGGGAAGGTTCTGCCAGGCCAACAACACCTGCACCAGCGGATGATGGGTGAGCGATCGGGTGGGGTTAAGCCGTTCGACAAGCACCTCAAACGGCACATCCTGATGGTCATAGGCCGCCAAACTGCGCTGCCGCACCCGCCCCAACAACTCCGCCACACTGGGATCCCCACCCAAATCCACCCGCAACACCAACGTATTGACGAAAAAACCCACCAACTCATCCAGCGCCGGATCACGCCGCCCCGCAATCGGAAACCCCACCGCCACATCGCTACTGCCGGCCAGCTTGCCCAACAACACCGCCAAAGCCGCCTGCACCACCATGAAACTGGTCGCACCATGCTCACGAGCCACCCAAGCCACCCGCCGCTGCAACCCAGCCGACCACTCCAGCGTCACTATCTCGCCGCGTTGATCAGCAACCAGCGGATAGGGCCGATCGGTGGGCAAAGCCAACCGCTCAGGCATCTCGGCTAAAGTCTGCTCCCAATACGCCAATTGCCCGCCGATGCGGCTCTGCGGATCCTCAAGATCACCGAACTGAGCCCGCTGCCACAACGTGTAATCGACATACTGCACCGGCAATTCGGCCCAACCCGGCGTGTGCCCCGCACACCGACTGGCATACGCCACACCCAGATCGGCCACCAGCGGAGCGATCGACCAACCATCAGCGGCAATATGATGCACCACCACCACCAGCACATGCTCATCGATACCAGTGCGGAAAAGCCGTGCCCGCAACGGAACCTCGCGCGCCAAATCAAACGGGCGACCCAGTTCGGTGCCGACAGCCTCGACCAACCGGTCCTCCGACCAGTCAGTGGCATCGACAATCTGCCAGCCGAAGTCAGCCCGCTCGGGCGGCACCACCAGCTGCTGGGGTATCCCCTCGAACGCGACAAACAGCGTGCGCAGCGATTCGTGACGGCCCACCACATCGGCCAGCGCCACACCCAGCGCGTCGGCATCCAGGGGACCGCTGAGCCGCAACCCCGTCGGCATGTTGTAAACCGCGGACGGCCCCTGCAACTGGTCAAGGAACCACAACCGGCTCTGCGCGAACGACAACGGCACCACCACCGGCCGCTCCACCGCCACCAACGGCTCCAGCCCACCCCCACCCGAACCGACACGCAAAGCCAACCGCGCAACCGAAGGCGCCTCAAACAAATCACGCACCGAAAGACCAGCGCCCAGACCAGAATTGACCGCCGCAACCAGTCGCATCGCAGACAACGAGTCGCCGCCGAGTTCGAAGAAGGAGTCGTCGATGCCGACCCGTTCCACGCCGAGGGCTTGAGCGTAGATGCCAGCCAGGATTTCCTCGGTGGTGCTGGCAGGGGCGCGGTATACACCCGCGCTGTAGTCCGGTGCCGGTAGGGCGCGGAAGTCGAGTTTGCCGTTGACGGTCAACGGCATCGTCTCCAGGACCACGACCGCGGCCGGCACCATATAGGCCGGCAGCCGGTCGGCCAGTTGGCTTCG
>NZ_LZJR01000103.1 GCF_001667925.1 Mycobacterium sp. E2479
GGGCGGTCACGGGCCTTTGGGCGGTCACGGACCGTTCGGCGGCCGCGGTCCATTCGGCGGCGGCCATGGACCGTTCGGCGGTGGTCACGGTCCGTTCGGCGGGGGGCATGGGTTTGGTGGCGGTCATGGCTTCGGCGGCCACGGTTTCGGCGGTGGCCACGGCTTCGGCCATCGGTAGCGCACTGGCGGTTCGCTCGCGTGTCTGACCCGGCGCGCTAGGGTGGCGGACTAGGGTGTGGCCGCGGCCGGAACTTTTTCCCAGGTGCCCGGTTGACCCTCGAATCGCGAGGCCCCAAGGTGGCGGCAACGTAGCTGTACTGGCATAGCGCAGCAACCAATTTGGACGATTTGGAGGAGCGGTGGACGTCGTACTTGGCGTGTCTATGGCGCCTGAGACGGTCCGCATGGTGCTCGTCGAAGGCGAAGCCGCCGGCGGGGTGACTGTCGACCAGAACGGTTTCACCGTCGAGGACGGCGAAACACCCATCGCCGCAGCAAATCACGTCGTCGCGGCCATCCTCGGGACCCGAGACAGCGCGGCTCAGGGCGGGTATCGCCTCAGATCCAGCGGAGTGAGCTGGACCGATCCCGTCAAGGCGGCGGCGCTGCGAGACGCGTTGGCGGCACGCAAGATTGAGAACGTGATGCTGGTCTCGGCCGTCATGGCCGCCGCGGCGCTTGCGCAGGCCATGGGTAGCGCAACCAATTGGGCCCGCACCGCGTTACTGCTCGTCGAGCCTGCCTGCGCGACCCTGGCGATCGTCGACACCTCCGACGGAACGGTCACCGACCTGCACCGGCACCCGCTGCCCGGCAGCGACGACGCCGCGCTTGCGGAGCTGACCGAACTGATCTCCGGTGCTGAATCGATGAGGGCGCGCCCCGACGGGGTGTTTCTGGTCGGCTCCGAGGTTGACATCCCGTCGATCAAGCCGACGCTCGAGGCGGCGACCGCACTGTCCGTGACTACGCCCGAGGAATCCGAGATGGCTCTGGCGCGGGGTGCCTCATTGGCCGCGGCGAACGCAAACCTGGGAGCGCCACGGACGGTCTCGATGCCGGCCGCGCAGACTTCCTCAGCCGCTGCGGTCGAATTGGCCTACAGCGCCGAAGACGACCCGGCGTCCGACGCCCATCGACTGGCCGGCCCCCCTTCGCACCGGCGGCGCAGCCGCAAGTCGGTGTTGACCATCGCGGCCGTGGCAGTGGTGTTCATCGGCGGCTTGGTGGCGTTGGCGCTGGCTCTGGCCTTCGGTATCCGGCCGCATGCAGACCAGCGACCGGACGTCAGCACGAACGACATCGTCGCCCCGCAGAATCCGGATGCAGGCCCGCCCGGGCCGCCCCCGCCACCGGACGCTCCGGCGGCACCTCCGCAATCGTCAACCGCGGCACCAGCGTCGATGACGGCATACACATGGCGCAGGTCGGCGCCGTATTCG
>NZ_LZJR01000104.1 GCF_001667925.1 Mycobacterium sp. E2479
TACGCATCCGGCTACCCGCCGCCCGTAGCTCCCCCGCCCGGATACGAGCAGCCGCCCGGCTATGGCGCTCCCGCCTATCCGTGCGAGCCCGGCGGCGGCCCACCCATCTATGGGCCTCCCGCTCATCCGGGCGGCTACTACCCAACGCCGGATTACCAGGGCGCTTACTATTCGACGCCCGATTACGGCGGCTATGGATCTGCGCCGCCACAGAAAGCCGGGACGAACGCGCTGGCGATCGCCTCGCTCATCTCGTCGTTCACCGGCCTGCTGTGCTGCATTGGATCGATCGTGGCGATCGTCCTGGGCGCGATCGCCATAAGACAGGTCAAGCGGACGGGGCAGGACGGCTTTGGTCTAGCGGTCGCGGGCATCGTCATCGGAATCGCCACGCTGGGCGTATCTTTGGTGTTCCTGCTCTTCGCGATGCACACGCGTTAGGCATCAGGCCCCCCAGGCGATCGCAAGCACGGCGCAGCCCGGCGCGCAGCGGGTCGCCACGCATCAGGCCCCCGGCCGGCCCGGGTTGTCTGCCATCGGACCGACGGCTGCCTAGGCTCTACTCCCATGGGATCGGTCAACAGGGTGTACGTCGCGCGGCTGTCGCGGATGTTGGTGCTGGGTCCGCTAGGCGAATCCGTCGGGCGAGTGCGCGATGTCGTGATCAGCATCAGCATCGTTCGCCAACAACCGCGAGTACTCGGCTTGGTAGTCGACCTCGCGACGCGCCGCAGCATCTTCATCCCGATCTTGCGCGTCGCCTCCATCGAGCCCAACGCCGTGACGTTGAGCACGGGCAACGTGTCCTTGCGTCATTTCGTCCAGCGGCCCGGGGAGGTGCTGGCGATCGGCCAGGTACTCGACACCGTCGTCAAGGTCAACGACCCCGAACTGCCCGAGTTGGCCGGCCTGGACGTGGTGGTCACCGACCTGGGCATCGAGCAGACCCGAACGCGGGACTGGATGGTGAGCCGGGTCGCCGTGCGCAGCCAACGCCGGCTGGGACGGCGGGGCCCGGTTCACGTCGTCGACTGGCACAACGTGCAAGGCTTGACACCTTCGGCCCTGGCGCTGCCGGGCCAAGGTGTGGCGCAACTGCTCGACCAGTTCGAGGGCCGCAAACCTGTCGACGTGGCCGACGCAATCCGGGGGTTGCCGCCGAAACGGCGCTACGAGGTGCTCAAGGCGCTCAACGATGACCGGTTGGCCGACATCTTGCAGGAACTGCCCGAGCTGGATCAGGCCGACGTGCTGTCGCAGCTGGGTACCGAGCGATCCGCCGACGTGCTCGAGGAGATGGATCCCGACGACGCCGCCGACCTGCTCGGCGTGCTGAATCCAACCGACGCCGAGATCCTGCTGACCCGCATGGATCCCGGGGATTCGGCCTCGGTGCGCCGGCTGCTCACCCACTCACCCGACACCGCGGGCGGCTTGATGACTTCGGACCCGGTGGTGCTGACCGCCGACACGGCTGTCGCCGAGGCGCTGGCCCGCGTCCGCGATCCCGACCTCAGCACCGCGCTGTCGTCCATGGTGTTCGTGGTGCGTCCGCCCACGGCCACCCCCACCGGGCGTTACCTGGGTTGTGTGACACTGCAGCGACTCCTGCGCGAGGCACCCGGGGAACTGGTCGGCGGGATCGTGGACAGCGACCTGCTGACGTTGACGCCGGAGACACCGCTGGTCTCGGTGACCCGCTACCTCGCCGCGTACAACCTGGTGTGCGGGCCCGTGGTCGATGACGAGAACCATCTGTTGGGGGCGGTCACCGTCGACGACCTGCTCGATCACCTGCTGCCGCACGATTGGCGGGTGGACATGCAGGAACTCGACACCGCCGGCCGGCTCGAAGGAATGGGAGGGCCCTCGTGAGCAAGTCCACGGCTCCGCGGGGGCTCTACACGCCGCGAACATCCCGCAGGTACTCCCCGCGGCTGGATCCCGAAACCGTCGGACAGTTCACAGAGTCGATCGCACGCTTCTTCGGCACCGGCCGGTACCTACTGCTACAGACGATCGTGGTCATAGTGTGGATCGCGCTGAACCTGTTCGCGGTCGGGCTGCGCTGGGACCCCTATCCGTTCATCTTGCTGAATCTGGCCTTCTCCACGCAGGCGGCCTACGCGGCGCCGCTGATCCTGCTGGCCCAGAACCGTCAGGAGAATCGAGACCGCGTCGCACTTGAAGACGACCGTCGCCGCGCGGCCCAGACCAAGGCCGACACCGAGTACTTGGCCCGCGAACTAGCCGCCGTGCGGCTGGCCGTCGGCGAGATGGTGACGCGTGAGTACCTGCGCCACGAGTTCGATGACTTGCGCGAATTTTTGGCTAAATTGCGGGCGGAAACCGCAGGTGCCGACCCGATTCATGGCGGCGACTCCCTTGAGCGCACGGCTAAGAAATCCAGGTGAGAACCATTTCGACCATTGCGCCACTCGTGTCACAAGAGTTATGTATGGTGATCTGGTTCACCGAGCCAACAGAAAGTGGACCCAGCTCACATATCTAGGACGGTCGAGTGCGCATAGGGGGAAGCCGGGGTGAAAGCCCCGCCGCCGCGTCTGTACGGCAGCGAGCACTTCGGAACACGCGCAAGCCGATTTTCGGCGTGGCAATGATCACTCCTTTGGTCTTCGCGGGGGCGGTCAGCGCAGCGTCCCCTTCGCTTCCGGTGCGAATGCCCTCGAGGCATGCCGCCGTCACCCCGGTGGCCGCGGTCTCACCGAGCTTCCCCGACCTCACCGGCCCCGCCGTGGTCGCGATGGACCGCGGTCCCAGCGCATTTCACGTCGCCGAGCCCGCGTTGTCCGCCCCGCCGCCGGCGATGATCGTGAACGCGCGTGGCGCACTGGGCATTCCAAGCATCGCGCTGGCCGCGTACCGCAATGCAGAACAGAAGATGGCCGTCGCGGCGCCGGGCTGCGGCGTCAGCTGGAACCTGTTGGCCGGGATCGGGCGCATCGAATCGGGCCACGCGGGCGGCGGTGCGGTCGACTCACGCGGCACCGCAATCAGCCCGATTTACGGCCCGTCCCTGGACGGTTCGCTGCCCGGCAACGAGACCATCATTCAGAGCAGCGCGGGCAACCGCGTCACCTACGCCCGCGCGATGGGGCCGATGCAGTTCCTGCCAGGGACGTGGGCGCGTTACGCCTCCGATGGCAAGGGCGACGGCGTGGCGGATCCGCAGAACATTTTCGACTCCACCCTGGCGGCCGCCCGGTACTTGTGCAGCGGCGGGCTCAACCTGCGCGAGCAGTCACAAGTCTTGACCGCGATCCTGCGCTACAACAACTCGATGCCCTACGCGCAGAACGTGTTGGGCTGGGCGGCGGCCTACGCCACAGGCGTCGTGCCGGTCGACCTACCGCCGATGACCGGACCACCGCCGCCGCTGGGTGACGCGCACCTCGAGCACGCCGAAGGGCTCGGCCCCAACCTGCCGATGAACATCAACGGCCTGCCGCTCGACGACCCGCTGGCTCGTGTTCCGCTGATCGACTTGAGCAGCCCGGGGCTCCCCGGTTCCCAGCCGATGTTCCCGTGGATGACACCAACACCTCAGCAGGCGCCGGCCCGGGTTCCCGGTTGCACGGTGATCTGCATCGGCTCGCAGAACACGCCGCCCGCGGGTCCGTCGCAGCCGTTCGCGCCTCCACCGCCGTTCGCGCCCCCCGCGCCGCCGCCGTTCGCGCCCCCGGCGCCGGCGCCGTTCGGAGCGCCCGCGGCGCCGGCGCCGTTCGGAGCGCCCGCTCCGGACGCCGGCCCACCGCCGACACCCCCGGCCGCGGCGGCAACGCCTCCGGCCGCCGGACCCACGCAGGCGGCCCCGGCGCCCAGGTCCCCCGGACCGTCGGGCGCGGCGCTCGGCGCACCCAAGCCAAAACATCCGGGGCCCGGTCCGGCCAGCTAGCCCCGCGCAGCGGGTCGCCGCCAAACCGCATCCTCGCGCACGCCTACACTCGGCGGTGATGTCCCGCCATGACTCTCCTGATTCGGCAGCCGACCTGAGCGCGGCTATCCGCACCGCCCTGGGCAAGGTGATTGACCCCGAACTGCGGCGTCCGATCACAGAACTCGGGATGGTCAAGAGCATCGACACCGAGTCCGATGGCGCGGTCCATGTCACGATCTACCTGACCACCGCCAGCTGCCCGAAGAAGACCGAGATCAGCGACCGCGTAAGCCAGGCGGTCGCTGACGTCCCGGGCACCGGCGCGGTCAAGGTCACCCTGGACGTGATGAACGACGAGCAGCGCACCGAGTTGCGCAAGCAGTTGCGCGGCGACGCCCGCGAGCCGATTATCCCGTTCGCGCAACCGAATTCGCTAACCCGCGTCTACGCCGTCGCGTCCGGAAAGGGCGGCGTCGGGAAGTCCACAGTCACGGTCAATCTGGCGGCGGCGATGGCGACCCGCGGCTTGTCGGTCGGTGTGCTGGACGCCGACATCCATGGCCATTCGATCCCCCGGATGATGGGCACCACCGACCGGCCCACCCAGGTCGAGTCGATGATCCTGCCGCCCATCGCCCACGACGTGCGGGTCATCTCCATCGCCCAGTTCACCGAGGGCAATACCCCCGTGGTGTGGCGCGGACCGATGCTGCATCGCGCGCTGCAGCAGTTCTTGGCCGACGTCTACTGGGGTGATCTGGACGTGCTGCTGCTCGACCTGCCGCCGGGAACCGGCGACATCGCCATCTCGGTGGCGCAGTTGATCCCCAACGCGGAGATCCTGGTGGTGACGACGCCGCAGCTGGCCGCGGCCGAGGTTGCCGAGCGGGCCGGCAGCATCGCCCTGCAGACCCGCCAACGTGTCGTCGGCGTCGTGGAGAACATGTCCGGACTCACCCTGCCCGACGGCTCCACGCTGCAGGTGTTCGGTGAGGGCGGTGGCCAGCAGGTGGCCGAGCGGCTCTCCCGCGCGGTCGGAGCCGACGTGCCTCTGCTGGGGCAGATCCCGCTGGATCCCGCGCTGGTGGCCGCGGGCGATTCCGGCACGCCACTGGTGCTCAGCGCACCCGATTCGTCCGTCGGCAAGGCGCTGAGCGCGGTGGCCGATAGTTT
>NZ_LZJR01000105.1 GCF_001667925.1 Mycobacterium sp. E2479
GATGACACTGGCGCCGGCCCACACCCATTTCTCGCCGTCGACCCGGCCCAATTCGTCGACGTCGATCAGGACATCCCAGTCGGGGGAGTCGGTCCGGTAACTGTCCAGCGTGGTGCGCCGCCACAACCCGCGGGGGTTGGCCGCATCACGCCAGAAGTTGTAGAGGTACTCGCCCCGGCGCACCACGTACGGGATGCGGGCGTCGGTGTCGAGCACCTCCAGCGCCTCGATGCGCATCCGTTCGAAGTTGTCGTCGCGAAAGCGCGCCAAAGTCGGCTCGTTATGCGCCCGCACCCAATCCAGCGCCTCGTCACCGGTGACGTCCTCGAGCCACAGGTACGGATCCTCGTTGTCTTCGGGGGCGGCGTGAGCTTTCGGCGTCATGGAAACCATTGTGGCTGCGGCGGTAGTGTGAGGTGAGTTACACAGCCGCACGAGGAGTGAGAGCAGATGACTGTTTTCGCACGTCCAGGTTCTGCCGGGGCATTGATGTCGTATGAATCCCGCTACGAGAACTTCATTGGCGGGCAGTGGGTCGCGCCCGCGAAGGGGCGCTACTTCGAGAACCCGACCCCGGTCACCGGCCAGACGTTTTGCGAGGTGGCGCGCTCCGATGAGACCGACGTCGACAGGGCGCTCGACGCCGCGCACGCGGCGGCACCGGCTTGGGGCAAGGCGGCCCCGGCCGAACGGGCGGCGATCCTGAACAAGATCGCTGACCGCATCGACGAGCACACCGCTGCGCTGGCGGTGGCCGAGGTGTGGGACAACGGCAAGCCGATCCGCGAGGCGTTGGCCGCCGACATTCCGTTGGCCGCCGACCACTTCCGATACTTCGCCGCGGCGTTGCGCGCGCAGGAGGGCTCGCTGTCCCAAATCGACGACGACACCGTGGCCTACCACTTCCACGAGCCGCTCGGCGTCGTCGGGCAGATCATCCCGTGGAACTTCCCGATTTTGATGGGCGCCTGGAAGCTTGCGCCCGCGCTGGCGGCCGGTAACGCGGTGGTGCTCAAACCCGCAGAGCAGACACCGGTTTCGGTGCTTTACCTGATGTCGTTGATCGGCGACCTGTTGCCCCCCGGCGTGGTCAACATCGTCAACGGATTCGGCGCCGAGGCCGGCAAGCCGCTGGCGTCCAGCAACCGGATCGCCAAGGTCGCGTTCACCGGCGAGACCACCACCGGGCGGCTGATCATGCAGTACGCCTCGCACAACCTGATCCCGGTCACCCTGGAACTCGGGGGGAAGAGCCCCAACATCTTCTTCTCCGACGTCATGGCCAAGGCCGACGATTATCAGGACAAGGCGCTGGAGGGCTTCACCATGTTCGCCCTCAACCAGGGCGAGGTGTGCACCTGCCCGTCGCGCAGCCTGGTCCAGGCCGACATCTACGACGAGTTCCTCGAGCTGGCCGCGATCCGCACCAAGGCGGTCCGCCAGGGTGATCCGCTGGACAGCGAGACCATGCTGGGTTCTCAGGCGTCCAACGACCAACTCGAAAAAGTGTTGTCCTACATCGAAATCGGTAAGGATGAGGGCGCGAAGGTGATCACCGGCGGCGAGCGCGCCGAGCTCGGCGGCGACCTGTCCGGCGGCTTCTACATGCAGCCCACCATCTTCGGCGGCAACAACAAGATGCGGATCTTCCAGGAGGAGATCTTCGGGCCGGTGGTGACGGTGACCTCGTTCGACGACTACGACGACGCCATCTCGATCGCCAACGACACCCTCTACGGCCTGGGGGCGGGTGTGTGGAGCCGCGACGGCAACACCGCCTACCGCGCAGGGCGCGACATCCAGGCCGGCCGCGTGTGGGTCAACTGCTACCACGTCTACCCGCCGCATGCGGCGTTCGGCGGCTACAAGCTGTCGGGCTTCGGGCGCGAATGCCACAAGATGGCTCTCGAGCACTATCAACAGACCAAGAACATGCTGGTGTCCTACTCCGACAAGGCGCTCGGATTCTTCTGATGGTCGCGCGCGCCGGCGACGATGCAGAGCGCAGCGATGAGGAAAAGCGGCGCCATGATGTCGCGGGGGTGGTCATCACCGCCCCGGCCGCCGAGGTGCTGAGGCGGGTGCAGGCAACCCACGGTGCGGTGATGTTCCACCAGTCCGGCGGCTGCTGCGACGGTTCGTCGCCCATGTGTTATCCGCTCGGCGACTTCGTCGTCGGTGACCGTGACGTGTTGCTCGGCGTGCTCGACGTCGGCACGGACGGTGTGCCGGTGTGGATTTCGGGTCCGCAGTACACGGCCCACTACCGCGACAAGCACACCCAATTGGTCATCGACGTGGTGCCGGGCCGCGGCGGCGGCTTCAGCCTGGAAGCACCCGACGGGGTCCGGTTTTTATCCCGCGGCCGGGCCTTGACCACCGAAGAGCGGGCGGCAGTAGCCAGCGCGGCGGTGATCACCGGGGCCGATTACGAACGTGGCGAACGCCCCCCGGCGCGAGGCCCGGTGGTGGCCGGCGCTTCCTCCGCGACATGCCAGGTAACCGCAGTACAGTCGAGAAAGTGATTCCCCTTCCGCGTCCCTGGCTGTTGGCCAGCGCCATGCTGATCGGCAGTGCCGTCGGACTTTTGGCGGGTGTCGCGAGCACCCTGGCGGTCCACGCCGGCGTCCGCCCGGGTATCGCCATCGTCTCGGTGGTCGGCATCCCCAGCGTGGTCGGGCTGACGACGATCCTGTTTTCCGGACGACGGTGGGTCACGATGCTGGGCGCTTTCCTGCTGTCGGTGGGTCCGGGCTGGTTCGGCGTCCTGGTTGCGTTGCGGGTGACCGCCGGTGGCTGACGACAAGGACGCCTCCAGCCCCGGCACCGAGGCGTTCGTGCCGGACTTCTCGGATGACGAAGGCGACCCCGAGCACACCGGCACCCAGTCATGGGTCCCCGACTTCGACGACGACACCGGCGAGCATCCCGCCGCAACCGAACCAGAGCCTGTGGGCGGAACCGCGCAGGACCGGGCGGCCACGCCCGCGACCGACGCGGGCGAGCCGGAGTCGGCCGAGCCCGTCGGCCCGGTGCAACCGGTCAATGTGCCCGGCCGGTACCTCTACCTCAAGTGGTGGAAGTTGGTCCTGGTGCTGCTCGGCGTGTGGGCCGCGGCGGCCGTGATCGGGCTCGGGCTGTTCTATTGGTGGTACCACTCGGTGGACAAGACGCCCGCGCTGTTCGTCGTCCTGGTCTACGTGGTGGTGTGCGTCGTCGGTGGGGTGATGCTGGCGATGACCCAGGGCAGGCCGCTGATCTCGGCGCTCTCGGTGGCGCTGATGTCCGGGCCGTTCGCCGCGCTGGTGGCCTCGGCGCCCCTGTACGGCTATTACCACTGCGAGCGGGTGGGGCACTGCCTCATCGGTGTCATTCCCTATTGACGCCTCGCCCGGGCGGCCACCAAGGGTCGTGGCCCACTAGGGTGGGCTCGTGACTTCTCACTATGACGTCGTCGTCCTCGGGGCCGGTCCCGGCGGATATGTCGCAGCCATTCGCGCCGCCCAGCTGGGTCTGTCCACGGCGGTCGTCGAACCGAAGTACTGGGGTGGAGTCTGCCTGAACGTCGGATGCATCCCGTCCAAGGCGCTGCTGCGCAACGCCGAACTCGCCCATATCTTCACCAAAGAGGCCAAGACGTTCGGCATCAGCGGCCAGGCGACCTTCGACTACGGGGTCGCGTTTGACCGCAGCCGCAAGGTGGCCGAGGGCCGCGTGGCCGGCGTGCACTTCCTGATGAAGAAGAACAAGATCACCGAAATCCATGGCTACGGCCGGTTCACCGATGCCAACACGATCGCCGTCGAGCTCAACGAGGGCGGCACCGAAACCGTCACCTTCGACAACGCCATCATCGCCACCGGCAGCAGCACCCGCCTGGTTCCGGGCACGTCGCTGTCGGCCAACGTGGTCACCTACGAGGAACTGATCCTGTCCCGAGAGTTGCCGGAGTCGATCATCATTGCCGGCTGCGGAGCGATCGGCATGGAGTTCGGCTATGTGCTGAAGAACTACGGCGTCGACGTCACCGTAGTCGAGTTCCTGGCGCGCGCGCTGCCCAACGAGGATTCCGAGGTCTCCAAGGAGCTCGAGAGGCAGTTCAAGAAGATGGGCGTCAAGATCCTCACCTCAACGAAGGTCGAGTCCATCTCCGACAACGGCTCGGAGGTGACCGTCATCGTCAGCAAATCCGGCAACTCGGAAGAACTCAAAGCCGCGAAGGTGTTGCAGGCCATCGGTTTTGCGCCCAACGTCACGGGCTTCGGCCTGGAGGCGGCCGGCGTTGCGCTGACCGACAGCAAGGCCATCGGGATCACCGACTACATGCGCACCAACGTCGAGCACATTTACGCCATCGGCGACGTCACCGGGAAGCTGCAGCTGGCCCACGTCGCCGAGGCCCAGGGCGTGGTGGCCGCCGAAACCATCGCCGGCGCAGAGACTCTGGCGCTCGGCGACTACCGGATGATGCCGCGCGCGACGTTCTGCCAGCCCAACGTCGCCAGCTTCGGGCTCACCGAGGAACAGGCCCGCGACGAAGGCCACGACGTGGTGGTGGCGAAGTTCCCGTTCACCGCGAACGGGAAGGCCCACGGGGTGGGCGACCCCAGCGGCTTCGTCAAGCTGATCGCCGACGCCAAATACGGTGAGCTGCTCGGCGGACACCTGGTCGGGCACGACGTCTCCGAACTTCTTCCGGAGCTGACGCTGGCCCAGAAGTGGGACCTGACCGCGACCGAGCTGGCCCGCAACGTGCACACCCACCCGACCATGTCCGAGGCGCTGCAGGAATGCTTCCACGGCCTGACCGGACACATGATCAATTTCTGAGACGGTGATGATGCGGACCGCCACCCCTCAGGCCATCGCGGCGGCCGTGGGTGGGCTGGTGACGGGTTATGTCCTGTGGTTGCTGGCCATTTCGAACGGTGACAACGCGACGGCCGGCCAGTGGGGACCACTGGTGCTGCTGGCCTCGGTGGTGCTGGGGGTCTGCGCCGCGGTATGGGGCGTCAGGCAGCGTCGGCGGGCCAAGCAGGCCTGGGCGGCGTTCGCCTTCGCGCTGCCGGTACTTCCCGTGCTACTGACGCTGGCCATCCTCGCCGACGTCTACCTGTAGCTAGTGCGGATTGTCCAGCGGAATCTCAAGCGCCGACATGGTCGCGGCAAGGCCATCGTATTGGCCTGCGAGTAAACAGAATTCGATCAGCCGCCGCCGATCGAGGTGAGTCGCCAGCTGCTGCCAGGTGTCAGCGGTGATGGTCCGGTCCATGACGAATTCGTCGGTCGCCGCCAGCAGCGCCTGCTGGCGCACGGTCAGGCGTGCCTCGACCGGGTCCAGCCGCTCGGGCCAGGCGAAGATGGCGGCCTGCAGGTCCGCGTCCAGCCCGACCTTGCGGGCTATCCGGCGGTGGTGCTGCAGCTCGTATTCGCACGCGCGCAGGTGTGCCACCCGCAGGATCACCAATTCGGTGTCGATGGCCGGAAGCTTCCCGCGCAACAGCCGGGCTCCGTAGGCCAGCCACGTCCAGAACAGCAATCGGCGCTGACCAAGGGTGGTGAACAGGTGCATCTCCGGGGCGGCCACGGTGCGCGCACCCAGCTTCGCGATCACCCAATTGATGGGTCCCAGTTCGCGAAACCGCCCCGGCGGGATGCGGCCCTCCGGCGGGCCGCTCACGGCTGGGTCACCAGATAGGGAGACACCGTGCTGCGGTGCTCGTCGAGGTCGAGTGCGCGGCCGAGCGCCGGGAAGGCGCGCTGCGGGCAGTTGTCGCGTTCGCAGACTCGGCAGCCCGCGCCGATCGGTGTGGCCACTGTTCCTGGTTCCCCCGAGACGTCGAGTCCCTCCGAGTAGACGAGCCGGTGAGCGTGGCGAAGCTCGCAGCCCAACCCGATCGCGAAGGTCTTACCCGGCTGACCATACCGGGCCGCACGACGTTCCACGGTGCGGGCCACCCACATGTAGTTGCGCCCATCGGGCATCTGCGCGATCTGCACCAGGATCTTGCCGGGATTGGCGAACGTCTCGTAGACGTTCCACAGCGGGCAGGTGCCTCCGCTGGAGGAGAAGTGAAAGCCGGTGGCGGACTGCCGCTTTGACATGTTCCCGGCCCGGTCGACTCGGACGAAGGAGAACGGCACGCCGCGCATCGACGGGCGCTGCAACGTCGAAAGCCGGTGCGCGATGGTCTCGTAGCTGATCGAGTAGAACGACGACAACCGCTCGACGTCGTAGCGAAAATTCTCCGCGACGTCGTGAAATTGGCGGTAGGGGAGCACGGTGGCCGCGGCGAAATAGTTGGCCAGCCCCAGCCGCGCCAGGGTGTGTGACTCGTCGCTGGTGAACTTGCCATCCTCGACCAGACTGTCGATGAGATCGCCGAACTCGAGATAGGCCAACTCTGCGGCCATCTTGAAAACCTGCTGGCCCAACGACAGATGGTTGCTGAATTCCAGCGTTTTGGTTTTAGGGTCGAAGCGGTGTAGCACGGTGTCGCCCAAGTCGATCCGGCGGTTGATGTGCACCCCGTGCACCTCGGTGAGGCGGCGGGTGAGCTCACGCGCCAAATCGCCGTGATGCAACCGCATCTTGATGGTCAGGTCCTCTGCGGCGGTGTCCAGCTCGTGCAGATAGTTCTGCCGTTGGTAGAAGTAGTCGCGCACTTCCTCATGCGGCATCGTGATCGACCCGCTGCCACTGCCGTCGGAGAACCGCTCCTCGGTAGCGGCCGCAAGCTGGGCCGTGGTGATCCGGTAGCGCCGGTGCAGGTTGACCACCGCGCGCGCCAACCCGGGATGCGCACTGACCATCTCGGCGACCTCGGTCGGGTCGACCTCGATGTCCAGATCACGGTCCATGGTGACTTCGCGCAACTCGGCCACCAGTCGGGTGTCGTCCTGCGAAGAGAAGAAGGTGGCGTCGACCCCGAACACCTCGGTGATACGCAGCAGCACGGCGACCGTCAGCGGGCGAACGTCGTGCTCGATCTGGTTGAGGTAGCTCGGCGAAATTCCCAGCGTCGAAGCCAGCGCGGCCTGGGAAAACCCGCGTTCGTTGCGCAGCTGGCGAACGCGGGATCCAACGAATGTCTTCGACACGTCTTCGAGGCTACCGGCCCCTGTGAAGATTTAATTCGCAGACTTGGCATCGGGTACGGTCTCGGCGGGATTAGTATTCGACCCACCTCGTTGGCATGATCCGAACGAGCCTCGGCCTTAGCCTTGGGGGCAGCCACGAAAAGGAACGGAAAGAGCGACGGCGTGAGCCTGGATAAACAAATGATGCCGGTGCCCGACGGTCACCCTGACGTTTTCGACCGTCAGTGGCCGTTGCGGGTGGGCGATATCGATCGCACGGGCCGGTTACGGCTGGACGCGGCCGCCCGCCACATTCAGGACATCGGCCAGGATCAGCTGCGCGAGATGGGCTTCGAGGAGACTCATCCCCTGTGGATCGTCCGGCGCACCATGGTCGACCTGGTCCGTCCGATCGAGTTCAACGACATGCTGCGCCTGCGCAGGTGGTGCTCGGGCACGTCGAACCGGTGGTGTGAGATGCGGGTTCGCATCGATGGCCGCAAGGGGGGCCTGATCGAGTCCGAGGCGTTTTGGATCAGCATCAACCGCGACACCCAGATGCCCTCGCGCATTGCCGACGACTTCCTGGCGGGCCTGCACAAGACGACCTCCGTCGACCGGTTGCGGTGGAAGTCCTACCTCAAGCCGGGAAGCCGCGACGACGCGACGGAGATCCACGAGTTTCCGGTCCGGGTCACCGATATCGACCTGTTCGACCACATGAACAACTCGGTGTACTGGAGCGTGGTCGAGGACTATCTGGCGTCGCACCCGGAGCTGCTGCGGGCTTCCCTGCGCATCACCATCGAACACGAGGCGCCGGTGGCGTTGGGCGACAAGCTGGAGATCATCTCGCATGTCCACCCGGCCGGATCCACCGAACAGTTCGGTCCCGAGCTGACCGACCGCACTGTTACAACGCTCACATATGCGGTCGGCGACGAGGCGAAAGCCGTTGCCTCCATCTTTGCTCGATAACAGGACAAGCGTCCCGGTTGAATTGCGCGTTGACCTGCGGCGATAGGGTTACCGACGGGTAGATTCTGAAACGGTTAAGTTTGTTAGCAAGTTAGCAAACTTCGCAAATTTGCCCCGAGCCGTTGCTTAAATTGGCAACTGAAACGGGTAGACCGCCCCCTATGAGCTGTGCCATCTTCGAGTTAGCACACCAGCGAAGTTGAGCCGCTAGCTACCGCCGGTGCAGCATCCAGCACTCAGCAAGATCGAAGGAGCACGCCCAATGTCTGTCGTTGGCACCCCCAAGAGCGCCGAACAGATCCAGAAGGACTGGGACACCAACCCGCGTTGGAAGGATGTGACCCGGACCTACACCGCCAACGACGTGGTCGCCCTGCAGGGCACCGTGGTCGAGGAGGCCACCCTGGCCCGCCGTGGCGCTGAGGTGCTGTGGGAGCAGCTGCACGACCTCGAGTACATCAACGCGCTTGGCGCCCTCACCGGCAACATGGCCGTGCAGCAAGTGCGCGCGGGCCTGAAGGCCATCTACCTGTCGGGCTGGCAGGTCGCCGGCGACGCCAACCTGTCGGGCCACACCTACCCCGACCAGAGCCTGTACCCGGCCAACTCGGTGCCGCAGGTGGTGCGCCGGATCAACAACGCGCTGCTGCGCGCCGACGAGATCGCCAAAGTCGAGGGTGATACCTCGGTCGAGAACTGGCTGGCGCCGATCGTCGCCGACGGTGAGGCCGGTTTCGGCGGTGCACTCAACGTCTACGAACTGCAGAAGGCCATGATCGCCGCCGGTGTGGCGGGATCGCACTGGGAGGACCAGCTGGCCTCGGAGAAGAAGTGCGGTCACCTGGGCGGAAAGGTGCTGATCCCGACCCAGCAGCACATCCGCACCCTGACCTCGGCACGCCTGGCTGCCGACGTGTGCGACGTTCCGACCGTGGTCATCGCCCGCACCGACGCCGAGGCCGCCACGCTGATCACCTCCGACGTCGACGAGCGCGACCAGCCGTTCATCACCGGTGAGCGCACCAAAGAAGGCTTCTACCGGGTTCGCAACGGTCTCGAGCCCTGCATCGCCAGGGCCAAGGCGTATGCGCCGTTCTCCGACCTGATCTGGATGGAGACCGGAACTCCGGATCTCGAGCTGGCCGCCAAGTTCGCCGAGGGCGTCAAGGCCGAGTTCCCGGACCAGATGCTGGCGTACAACTGCTCGCCGTCGTTCAACTGGCGCAAGCACCTTGACGACTCCACCATCGCGAAGTTCCAAAAGGAGCTTGCCGCAATGGGATTCAAGTTCCAGTTCATCACGCTGGCCGGCTTCCACGCCCTGAACTACTCGATGTTCGATCTGGCCTACGGCTACGCCCGCAACCAGATGAGCGCTTACGTCGAGCTGCAGGAGCGCGAGTTCGCCGCCGAGGAGCGCGGCTACACCGCCACAAAGCACCAGCGTGAGGTGGGCGCCGGTTACTTCGACCGCATCGCCACCACGGTGGACCCGACCTCGTCGACCACCGCGCTGACCGGCTCCACCGAGGAGGGCCAGTTCCACTGAGGACGAACGGGCTTTGGCCGCGAGGACGAAGTGGAACAGTGGGCTTGAGCCACTGAGGACGAACGGGCTTTGGCCGCGAGGACGAAGTGGAACAGTGGGCTTGAGACACTGAGGCAGTGAGCCCGCGGCGCAAGCCGCGCCCGGAGAATGAGATGAAGTAGCGTAGGCCCCGCCCAGCTAAATCTGGGCGGGGCCTATTGCGGTGCAAGACGATACAACACCGGAGAGATCAGTGAGTGACGCAACGATTCAGCGGGTAGGAGTTGTCGGGGCCGGACAGATGGGGTCCGGCATCGCCGAGGTCTCGGTGCGCGCCGATGTCGACGTGACCGTGTTCGAAACCACCGAGGCCCTCATCACGGCCGGACGCAACCGCATCGTGAAGTCACTTGAGCGCGGTGTCAGTGCCGGCAAGGTGACCGAGCGGGAACGCGACCGGGCGCTGAGCAAGCTCACCTTCACCACCGACCTGACGGACCTCGCCGACCGCCAACTGGTCATCGAGGCGATCATCGAGGACGACGCCGTCAAGGCGCAGGTCTTCGCCGAACTCGACCGGGTCATCACCGATCCCGACGCGGTTCTGGCGTCCAACACCTCGAGCATCCCGATCATGAAGATCGCCGCCGCCACCAAGAATCCGCAGCGCGTCCTCGGTCTGCACTTCTTCAACCCCGTCCCGGTGCTGCCGTTGGTCGAACTGGTCAGCACCCTGGTCACCGACGACGCCGCCGCCGCGCGCACCGAGGAATTCGCAAGCGCGGTGCTGGGCAAGCAGGTGGTGCGCTGCTCCGACCGGTCCGGCTTTGTGGTGAACGCGCTGCTGGTGCCCTACCTGCTGTCGGCAATCCGCATGGTGGAAGCCGGTTTTGCCACCGTCGAAGACGTCGACAAGGCCGTGGTGGCGGGGCTGTCGCACCCGATGGGCCCGCTGCGGCTGTCCGACCTGGTCGGTCTGGACACCCTGAAGCTGATCGCGGACAAGATGTTCGAGGAGTTCAAGGAACCGCAGTACGGCCCGCCGCCGCTGTTGCTGCGCATGGTGGAGGCCGGCCGGCTTGGAAAGAAGACCGGTCAGGGCTTTTATACTTACTGAGCAACTTCCGAAGACTCACCGGGTCCCGATGACAGCTCACTGACCGATCGGTAATATGCTCGCGTTAACCATGACGAAAGGTATGCAGCGAGCATGACGCGATTGGAGCCCTTTTACGAGGAGTCGCAGTCCATCTACGACGTCTCGGATGAATTTTTCGCGTTATTTCTGGAT
>NZ_LZJR01000106.1 GCF_001667925.1 Mycobacterium sp. E2479
ATGTCGCAGGCGTAGAAGTTCACGAAGTCCCCGTAGGAACCGATGGCACGCCCGATCATGTTCAACGCCGTCGGCACCTTCTTGAGGTAGTCCTGCAATTGGTCCTGCTGATCGATCAGCGGCTGTTGTACCGCATCCAGGTAGTTCAGCGTCTGGTGCAGCAGCCCGCGGTCCTCGGCCAGCAGGTCGGCAACCGTGCCGACGGCGTTGAACATGATCGGGCGTGCCATCGGTTCCTACGGGGACTTCGTGAACTTCTACGCCTGCGACATCACCCTGAAGATCAACGGTCTGCAGGCCGGCGGTCCGGTCCGCACGGTCCGGCTGTTCCAGCAGCCGACGGGTAGGTGCACGCCGCAATGAGAACACTGGAACCACCCAACCGGGTCCGGATCGGTCTGATGGGCATCGTCGTGACGGTGCTGGTGATCGGTGTGGGCCAAAGCTTCACCAGTGTCCCGATGCTGATGGCCAAGCCGCACTACTACGGGCAGTTCACCGACACCGGCGGCCTCAGCAAAGGCGACAAGGTGCGCATCGCCGGCGTGGACGTCGGCAAGGTGGAGGGCCTCAAGATCGACGGCGACCACATCGCAATCCAATTCAACGCCGGCACCGCACGCTTCGGCACCGAGAGCCGACTCGCCGTCAAGACCGACACCATCCTCGGAAAGAAGATCCTCGAACTCGAGCCGCGGGGCAACCAGGCGTTGCGGCCGGGGGGCACATTGCCGGTCGGCCAGAGCACCACGCCCTACCAGATCTACGACGCGTTCTTCGACGTCACCAAGGCCGCCCAGGGCTGGGACATCGACACCGTCAAGCAGTCTCTGCACGTGCTGTCGCAGACCATCGACCAGACCTATCCGCACCTGAGCCCGGCGCTCGAAGGGGTGGAGAAGTTCTCCGCCACCATCGGCAAGCGCGACGAAGAGGTCAAGCACCTGCTCGCCCAGGCCAACAAGGTGGCCAGCATCCTCGGTGATCGCAGCGACCAGATCGACCGGTTGCTGGTCAACACCAAGACGCTGCTGGTCGCCTTCAACGAACGCGGCCAGGCCATCAACGCCCTGCTCGGCAACATCGCGGCGTTCTCCGAACAGGTCAAGGGCCTGATCAATGACAACCCGAACCTGAACCATGTGCTGGAACAGCTGCGCACCGTCAGCGACATCCTGGTGCAGCGCAAAGACGACCTGGCCAACGGTTTGACCGAGGTCGGCAAGTTCCTGCCGTCGCTGAACGAGGCGATCGCGTCGGGGCCGTTCTTCAAGGTGGTCCTGCACAACCTGGCCCTGTACCAGATTTCGCAGCCCTGGGTCGACGCAGCGTTCAAGAAGCGCGGCATCGATCCGGAGAACTTCTGGCGCAGCGCCGGTCTGCCGGAATACCGGTGGCCCGACCCGAACGGCACCCGGTTCCCCAACGGCGCGCCGCCGCCGGCACCGCCGGTGCTAGAGGGCACGCCCGACCACCCGGGTCCCGCCGTCCCGCCGGGATCGCCCTGCTCGTACACGCCGGCCAATCCAGGCGGCAATGTCACCGTCGGGGACGAGGGTCTGCCGCGACCGTGGAATCCGTTGCCGTGTGCGGGTGCGACGGCAGGGCCGTTCGGCGGGCCGGGCTTCCCGGCTCCCATCGACGTGATGGCGTCGCCGCCGAATCCCGCGGGTCTGCCGCCGACGCCGGGCATCCCGATCGCGGGCCGGCCGGGCGATCCGCCACCCGACGTTCCGGGAACACCGGTGCCATTGCCGACGCAGGCGCCCCCGGGTGCGCGCACCGAGAACCTTGCACCGGCGGGTCCGCCGCCGCCGCCGTCGACGTTCGCGCCGGGATTGCCGCCGGGACCGCCGGCGCCGCCCGGGCCGGGCAACCAACTGCCAGCACCGTTCATCAACCCCGGAGGAGCCGGAGGCAGTGGCGCAGCGGGGGGAGGTAGCCAGAATTGAGCACCATCTTTGATGTCCGCAACCTGCGGCTACCGAAGCTTTCTCGGGCATCCGTGATCATCGGATCGCTGGTGGTGATCTTGGCGCTCGTCGTCGGCTACGTCGGGTGGCGGCTATATCAGAAGGTGACCACCAACACCGTGGTGGCCTATTTCCCGGCGGCCAACGCGCTGTACCCGGGTGACAAGGTCCAGATCATGGGGCTGCGGGTGGGCGCGATCGACAAGATCGAGCCCGTCGGCAACAAGATGAAGGTCACGTTCCACTACGAGAACCAATACCGGGTTCCCGCCAACGCCTCGGCGGTGATTCTGAACCCGACCCTGGTGGCGTCGCGAGCCATCCAGCTGGAGCCCGCCTACAAGGGCGGTCCGGTGTTGGCCGACAACGCGGTGATCCCCGAAGAGCGCACCCAGGTGCCGGTGGAGTGGGATCAGCTGCGCAACAGCATCACCAACATCATCTCCAAGCTGGGCCCGACGGCCGAGCAGCCGAAGGGTCCGTTCGGTGAGGTCATCGAATCGTTCGCCAATGGGCTGGCCGGCAAGGGTAAACAGTTCAACAACACGCTGAGCAACCTGTCGCAGGCGCTGACCGCGTTGAACGAGGGTCGCGGCGACTTCTTCGCGGTGGTGCGCAGCCTCGCGCTGTTCGTCAACGCACTGCACAACGACGACCAGCAGTTCGTCGCGCTCAACCAGAACCTGGCCGATTTCACCACCCGCCTCGCGCACTCCGACACCGACCTGGCCAACGCTATTCAGCAGTTCGACAGCCTGCTCACCACCGTGCGGCCCTGGCTGGACCAAAACCGCGGGGTACTGGTCCAAGACATCAACAACTTGGAAACCGTTACGAACTCGCTGCTGCAACCGGATCCGCTGAATGGGCTGGAGACCGCGCTGCACGTGCTGCCGACGGCCGCGGCGAACATCAACCAGATCTATCACCCGTCGCACGGTTCGGTGGTAGCCATCCCGTCGATCACCAACTTCGCGAACCCGATGCAGTTCATCTGTAGCGCAATCCAGGCGGGCAGCCGGCTGGGCTATCAAGAGTCGGCCGAACTGTGCGCGCAGTACCTCGCGCCGATTCTCGATGCGATCAAGTTCAACTACCCGCCGTTCGGCTTGAACCTGTTCAGCACGGCCGAGACCCTGCCCAAGGAAGTCGCCTATTCGGAGGATCGGCTGCATCCGCCGAACGGATACAAGGACACCACCGTCCCGGGCATCTGGGTGCCGGACACCCCGACGTCACACCGCAACACCCAGCCGGGCTGGATCGTCGCACCGGGCATGCAGGGCCAGCAGGTCGGGCCGATCACCGCGGGCCTGATGACCCCGGAGTCGCTGAACGAGCTGATGGGCGGACCGAACATCGAGCCGGTCCAGTCGACCCTGCAGACCCCGCCGGGTCCGCCGAACGCCTACGACGAAAACCCGATAGCGCCCGTCATCGGCCAGATTCCGCCGCAAGTTCCCATTCCGCCGCCACCGCCGGGGCCGGGCGTGATCCCGGGCCCCGTCGCCCCGACACCGGCGCCGGTGTCCGCGCCCGCACCGAACGCGGGCGGGCCCGCGTCACCCGCTGACTTTGGAGGTGGCCAGTGAGCCGCGCGACGAGCGCGTCACGCGCGAGGAGCAAGCCGAACCGTCGGCCCGTGCGGGGCGCGCTTTGCGTGATCCGCCATCGGAGCTGGCAAGGTCTGATCCTGCTGATCGCCGCGATGGTGCTGAGTTCATGTGGCTGGAAAGGCATCTCGCAGGTCCCGATCCCGGGCGGGCCTGGCAGCGGGTCGGGCGCCATGACCGTCTACGTGCAGGTGCCCGACACACTCGCGATCAACGGCAACAGCAAGGTGATGGTCGCCGACGTGTTCGTCGGCTCGATCAAGGCCATCAAGCTGAAGAACTGGATCGCCACCCTGACGCTGGGCCTGGACAAAAAGGTCAAGTTGCCCAAGAACGCCACCGCCAGGATCGGCCAGACCTCGCTGCTGGGTTCGCAGCACGTCGAGCTCGCCGCACCACCGAACCCGTCGCCCGAACTGCTCAAGAACGGCGACACCATTCCGCTGAAGAACTCGACCTCCTATCCCACGACCGAGCAGACGCTGGCCAGCCTGTCGCTCATCCTGCGTGGTGGCGGCATCCCCAACCTGGAGGTGCTGCAAAACGAGATCTACAACATCTTCAACGGGCGTGGCGATCAGATCCGGGCCCTGCTCGGCAAGCTGGACACCTTCACCAACCAGCTCAACCAGCAGCGCGATGACATCACGCACGCGATCGACTCGACCAACCGACTGCTGACCTATGTGGGTGGCCGGGCCGACGTGCTGGATCGGGTGCTCACCGATGTCCCGCCGCTGATCAAGCATTTCGCCGACACCAAGAACCTGCTGATCAACGCCGTCGATTCGGTGGGACGGCTGAGCCAGGCCGCCGACCAGTACCTGTCGGAGACGCGGGGGCCGCTGCACACCGACTTGCAGGCGCTGCAGTGTCCGCTGAAGGAGCTCGGGCGGGCCTCGCCGTACCTGATCGGGGCGCTGAAGTTGATCCTCACCCAGCCGTTCGACATCGACACGGTCCCGAAGATCTTCCGCGGCGACTACATCAACATCTCGCTGACGCTCGACCTGACATATAGCGCTGTGGACAACGCATTCCTCACCGGAACCGGATTGTCGGGTGCCCTGCGGGCGCTCGAGCAGTCGTTCGGACGCGATCCGGAGACGATGATCCCCGACGTGCGCTACACGCCGAACCCGAATGACGCGCCCGGTGGACCGCTGGTGGAAAGGGGGGACAGGAATTGCTGACACCCTTCATCCGACGCCAGCTGATCGCCTTCGGGATCCTGACCGTCATCTCGCTGCTCGTGCTCGGGATCTACTATTTGCAGCTCCCGAGCCTGGCCGGCATCGGCCGCTACACGCTGAAGGCCGACCTGCCCGCATCGGGCGGGCTGTATCCCACGGCCAATGTCACCTATCGCGGCATCACCATCGGCAAGGTCACCGACGTCGAGCCGACCGAGCGTGGCGCCCTGGCGACGATGAGCATCGACAGTCACTACAAGATCCCGATCGATGCGACGGCCAACGTGCACTCCGTCTCGGCCGTCGGTGAGCAGTATCTGGACCTGACCTCGTCGGGGAACACCGGCAAGTACCTGGCGGAGGGCCAGACCATCACGAAGGGCACCGTGCCCGCGGAGATCGGGCCGGCCCTGGATACGGCGAACCGCGGGCTGGCGGTGCTGCCCAAGGAGAAGATCAGTCAGCTGCTCGACGAGACAGCGCAATCCGTCGGCGGGTTGGGCCCCAACCTGCAGCGGTTGGTCGACGCCACCCAGGCGATCGTCGGCGATTTCAAAAACCAGATGACCGACGTCAACGACATCATCCAGAACTCCGGACCCGTGCTGGACAGCCAGGTCAAATCGGGTGATGCCATCGAGCGCTGGGCACGCAACTTGAACAGGCTGGGGGCCCAATCCGCGCAGGAAGATCAACACCTGAAGAGCCTGCTGCGCCAGGCGGCGCCGACCGCCGACCAGGTCAACTCGGTCTTCAACGACGTGCGGGATTCGCTGCCGCAGACGCTGGCCAACCTCGAGGTCGTGATCGAACTGCTCAAGCGCTACCACACCGGCGTCGAGCAGGTGCTGGTGTTCCTCCCGCAGGGCGCATCGATCGCCCAGACGGTGGCAGCGCCGTTCCCCAACATGGCCGCGCTCGACCTGGCGCTGTCGATCAACCAGCCGCCGCCCTGCCTGACCGGCTTCATCCCGGCCTCGGAGTGGCGGTCCCCGGCCGATACCAGCATCCAGCCGCTGCCCACGGGAACGTACTGCAAGATCCCGATGGAGACCCCGGCCAACAGCGTGCGCGGGTCGCGCAACATCCCCTGTACGGACATTCCGGGCAAACGGGCCGCGACTCCGCGCGAATGCCGCGACCCCAAGCCGTATGTGCCCGCCGGTACCAACCCGTGGTATGGCGACCCCAACCAGATCTTGACGTGCCCCGCGCCCGCCGCGCGCTGTGATCAATCGGTCCGGCCGGGCATGGTGATCCCCGCGCCGTCGGTGAATAACGGGCTGAACCCGGCGCCCTCGGACCGCGTCACCGGCACACCCCCGCCCACCAGCGATCCGTTGTCCCGACCGGGGTCGGGTACCGTGCAGTGCAATGGCCAGCAGCCCAACCCGTGTGTCTATAAACCCAGCGGGCCTCCCTCGGCGATCTACAGTCCCCAAAGCGGTGAACTGGTAGGGCCAGACGGAGTGAAATACTCCGTCGAGAACTCGACCAGAACAGGAGACGATGGATGGAAGGAGATGCTGGCACCAGCCGGCTGAACCCCATCGACACGGACGATTCGTTGACCACGCAGGACAAGGACGAGGCTTCGACGGCACCCGAGACCGGACCCGGTCAAACCGATCCGCAGGAGGCCTCCGGGGATCCTGTGGAATCTACCGACGGTGATGCCGGCGTCGACGCCGACCGGTCGGCGTCCGACGGCACCGCAGCGGATGATGCGGGATCCGGGGAGCCGGCCGTGGCCGCACCGCGCCGTCCGTCGCGGGTGGGCCGTGGGTGGCTGGCCGCCATCGCCGCGGTGTTGGTGCTGTGCGCCGGCGGCGTCGGGGCGGGTGGCTACCTTGCGTTGCACTACCACCATCAGACGCAACGCACCGTCCGCAATGACGACGCGGCGCTGAAGGCCGCGGTGGAATGCGTGTCGGCGACTCAGGCGCCGGACACCAACGCGATGACCGCGAGCGAGCAGAAGATCATCGACTGCGGCACGGACGCCTTCCGCTCGCAGGCATTGCTGTACACCAGCATGCTCGTGCAGGCGTACCAGGCCGCGAATATCCACGTTCAGGTGTCGGATGTGCGGGCGGCTGTCGAACGCAACAACCCCGACGGTTCGATCGACGTCCTTGTCGCGCTGCGGGTCAAGGTGGCCAGCGATCAGAACCAGAGCGAGACCGGCTACCGGTTGCGCGTGAAAATGGCCTTTGCCGAGGGACAGTACAAGATCTCCAAGCTCGACCAGGTGACGAAGTGACGGTGGTGGTCGAGCAGACTGCGCCCTCGGCAATCCAGGAGTCAACGCGGGAAACCTTGGCGCCTTGGCATTCTCGCGTCAGCGCATTCGCCGTCGACGTGCTGCCCGGCATCGCGGTGGTGACGACCCTGGCATTGGTGTCGTTCACCGTGCCGGCGGGCGGTGTGTGGTGGTGGCTGGCCATCTCTGTCCTGGGCATAGTGACCCTCCTGGTTCTGGTCAACCGGCTCTTGTTGCCGGCGATCACCGGCTGGAGCCTGGGCCGCGCGCTGGTGGGTATCGCGGTGACCCGACGCACCGGCACCGCTCCGGGACCGTGGACGCTACTGCTTCGGGACGTCGCCCACCTGCTCGATGTCGCGTCGATCGTGGGATGGCTTTGGCCCCTGTGGGATTCACGCCGCCGAACTTTCGCCGACATGTTGGCGCGCACCGAGGTGCGCCGACTCCAGCCGGACACGACGCAACCTCCCCACATCCGGCGCTGGTGCGCACTCACCGTGTCCGGCGCGGTGGTGCTCTGCCTGGCCGGGGCCGCCGTGAGCTTTTTCGTGGTGTTCTCCGCGGACCGGGCGGCCGATCAGACCCGCGCCCAGATCGTGACGCAGGGGCCCAAGATGGTGTCCCAGATGCTGACCTACGACCCCAAGTCGCTGCATGAGGACTTCACGCGGGCGCTATCGCTGGCAACCGACAAATATCGGCCCCAGCTGGCGGCTCAGCAGGACTTGGTGCAAAAGGGGAAGCCCGTCATCAACGAGTACTGGGTCACCAACAGCTCGATCGAATCGGCAAGCGCGGATCGGGCGATGATGCTGCTGTTCATGCAAGGCCGGCGCGGCACCGGGCCCGAGCAGCGCTACATCAGCGCCACCGTGCGGGTGAGCTTCGCCAAAATCAGCGGAAACACATGGCGCGTCGACGATCTCAACGTGCTGACCAAGCCGAAACAACCCGGGAGCGGCAAATGAGCCCGCGCCGCAGGTTCACGCCCGGCGAGCGGCCACTGCTCATCGCCCGCCCGATCGAGGGCGAGCCGCCGCGACCATGGCTGGTGCCCTTGGCCAGCACGGTCGCCGCGGTCCTGATGGTGGCGGCGATCACCGCCTGCGCGCTGATGCTCGCCTCGCACGCATCCCGGACGCGGACCGCGTCGAAGGACCGCGAGGCACTGAACTACGTGACCGGCTTCATGACGCAGTTCACCTCCATCGATCCGTTTCACGCCAACGATTACGTGAACCGGATCTTGGCGCAGGCGACCGGCGACTTCGCCAAGCAGTACCAGAAGAACGCCAACGAGATCCTCCTGCAGGTAGCCCGGGCCGAACCGGCCACCGGTACCGTCCTGGACGCCGGTTTGGAGCGATGGAACGACGACGGCAGCGTCAATGTCATGGTGGCCACGGCGATCACCACCAAGTCGCCGGATGAAAAACAGGTATTGCAGAACGCCAATCGCTGGGCGGCAACCGCGACGCAGGAAGGGAACCAGTGGAAGATCAGCAGCCTGCAGCAGGTGATGTGACCGCCGAGGACAACACAGTCGCAGCCGAGGACGAGGCGACTGGGACCTCAGAGGGCGACGGCTCAGAGCCAAGCGACGAAAGAGCCGACGCAACAACGGAATCCAAAGATATGGACGGCAACGAAGCAACGGCCACCGGCGACGATGCGGAACAGGCCGATGATGACGCGGAGCAGGCCACCGACACGGCGCAGGCCGGCAGCGCGGGGAAAAAGCTCCGGACCGGTAAGGCCTGGGCCATTGTCGCGACGGTCGCGGCCCTGCTGTTCGTCGGATCCGCTGCGTTCGCCGGCGCAATGATGCAGCCGTACCTGGCCGACCGAGCCGTCGTCGCAACGAAACTGAAGGTCGCGCGCACCGCTGCCAACGCGATCACCACGCTGTGGACGTACACGCCGGAGAACATGGACACGCTCGCCGACCGCGCGTCTCGTTACCTCAGCGGCGATTTCGAGGCGCAGTACCGCAAATTCGTCGACGCGATCGTGGCCCCCAACAAGCAGGCCAAGATCACCAACCACACCGACGTGACCGGTGCGGCGGTCGAAACGCTCGACGACCGCAACGCTTCGGTCATCGTCTATACCAACACGACCTCCACCAGCCCGCTGACCAAAAACGTCCCGTCGCTGAAGTACCTGTCCTACCGGTTGTTCTTGAAGCGCTCCGATAGCCGTTGGCTGGTGACCAGGATGACAACGATCACGTCATTGGATCTAACGCCGAAGGTTTAGCTCCGGCTGTTGTCGGTGCCGAAATATACTGCAGCGCATGGCTGTCACGTCACCGATATCCGAACGATGGACCGTAGCAGCGTTGCTGTTGTTGACCTTCGCCACCGGGTTGGCCGACTCGATCAGTATCCTGGCGCTCGGCCACGTGTTCGTTGCGAACATGACCGGCAACGTGATCTTCCTCGGGTTCTGGCTGGCTCCGAGCACCACCATCGACCTGACCGCCGTCGTGGTGGCACTGCCGACGTTCATCTGCACGACGGTGATCAGCGGCCGACTGACACGTCATTTCGGCACGCGCACGCGAACGTGGATCACCACGGTACTGGCGACCGAGATCATCCTGCTCTTGGCACTGGCGATCCTGGCTGGCGCGGGAGTGCTGCGTTACCAAGGGAATTCCAAGCTGCTCATGATCGGCGTTCTCGCGATCACCTTCGGCTTACAACACTCGAGTGCGCGCCAATTCGGTATTCAGGAACTGTCCACCACCGTGCTGACGTCGACGATCGTCAGCCTCGGACTGGACAGTCGCCTGGCGGGTGGCACCGGCGAACGCCACCGGCTGCGCATCGGCGTGGTCGCCACCATGTGCACCGGTGCCTTCTTCGGTGCGACGATGTCGAGATATGTGATCGCCCCGGTGTTCGTGGTCGCCGCGACGGTGATAGCAACGAGCCTGCTGATCTTCCGGTTCGGTCCGGCGGCGACGAAAAGCACGGCAGCCGTTACTAGTTGAACGCCAGCCAGCTGGGCAGCGCCCGCTCGTGTGAATCGCAGAGTACCTGCCGGGTGTCGCACGATCCGCGCGGTGATCCCGCGCCGGCCCACATGCCCCCGGTGTCGCGGCGCAGCACGATCGCCGACGAGCCGCCCCCGTCAAGGAGCACGGCGTTATCGCTTCCTAGCCCGCGGAACAGGTCCTGCATGTTGTCGGGGGTGTAGTTGCCGCCCTCGAAGATGTACATCTCGTCCTTTTGCCTGGCGTAAGCGATCGCCGTTCGGGCCGCGCTCGGCCCCCCGTCGTGCAGTTGTCCGGTGTTGCCGGGCGCCAACAGACCGATGCCCGAGACCGCGACGAATCTCTCGTTCTTGTTGAGCAGGTCCGCGACCACCGGAGTGGCGGCGTCATAGTCGCTCTTCGTCTTGGGCCACACCACATATGGCGCGCCACCGGACGGCAGGATCATGGTCGACAGCGCGCTCCAGCTTTCGCCGCCACCGGACAGGCCCTGCTTGCCGGGATAGGCGACGGTACCGGTGACGGCCTGATTGGCCCGACCCTGGCCCTGGGTGTTGTCGACGAAGGCGCCCAGCGGCGAACTGCAGCCGGTCTGGCGCCACGATCCGCCTTTCTGCCCGCGAACGTCGAAGAAGTTGGCGTTGATCGCGATGGTCGGCTGACCCATCCGCTGCCAGGCCTGCAGCGGTGCGTACAACTCCGAGGCCTGCCAAAGACCCTCGGCGGTGCGAGCCCCGGGGTTGTTCTCGCACCGGGCCTGATCACCCCGGTGGGTGTCGACCAGCAGGTGCGGCGACAGGCGTCCCGCCGCGTTCTTGATGATCATCAGGTGGCCGCCGTTGTTCATCTCGTACCAGCTGCCGCCGGCGTTGAGCATCGGCGCGGGATGGCCGGGGCCGAAGTTGTACACGAGATAGGAACCACGGGTGCTGCCGATTGCGCTGGCCAGCAGGTCGCGGCCGTCGGCGGCGCGGGCTAGGGGCTGTCCCGACGTGATCGCCACCGCGAAGCACGCGATGACGGCGGCGCAGCACGCCGCGAGCCGGCGGAAGCTGGCGCGTCGGGTCAGCACGATAGCCCTTTCCGCCCGGAACCGAACACAACTGAATCATCATCAGCCTCAATAGTCACACTGTCAACATAAATAACGTTGCGGTGACGGCGGGGCTACGCCCGAATTACGCTTGCTCGCTTGAGCTTTCGGGCTCAGCGGCCGCGGTTCCGGCCGGTGCGGTGGCCGCTGGGTCGGCCGGCTCGGTGGCGGCTTGCTCGGCCGGCTCGGTTTTGGCCGGCGTGTTGGCGGCGGGTTCGGCGTGCTTAGCGCGGCGGGCCTGATGTTGCGCCTGGTGCTCCTGGGCGATCGCCAGTTCGACCGCTCCCGGAATTCGGTGAAAGCCCTTGCGGTCGTACAGATGCGTGATCACGCCGCCAAGCAGCAATCCGATGACGAGGCCGATGGTGGTCATGCTCAGGGCCTGGGTCAGGCCGGCATCGCTACGGCCGCCGAAGTAGAGCAGCGACCGGGCCCCGAGGAAGACCTGGTGCATCGGTTCGAATTCGGCCAGCCAGCGAAAGAAGGACGGTGTGGCCTCCAGCGGTACCGTGGCGCCCGCTGACGGCAGCCCGAGGATCACGAAGATGAGCATGCTGACCAACATTCCGGCAGTGCCCAGCACCGAGAGTAGGGAACTGGACGTGATTCCCACCGCGGCGATCGCGAAGACGCCGAACGCCCAGAGCTGCCAGCTGTGGTCGATGGGCATGCCGAGCCCGTCGGCGATGGCCAGATACACCGCCGAGGTGAGCAGCCCCAGCAGTACCATCAGGGCCCACTTCAGCAGCAGGGTCTGGAATCTGGAGATCCTGACCTGCTCGGCAAACCGGTACACCGGGCCGAATTCGGCGGGCACATAACCCAGCAGCGCGTCCACCAGTGTGCTGACCACGATGCTGCCGGTGAATCCGGCCAGCAGCAGCAAGAGCGCGTAGTAGAAGGCGGACAGGCCGTTGCCGGTGCCGTTCGGCAGCGGGTTGTACACGTTCGACTGGATCTCGATGGGGGCGCTCAGGCCCACTTGGGCCGCCCCCGCCAGCGGCGCGCCGCCGGTCTGCGCGGCGACCTCCGCCATAACCCGTTGCCCGGCTATGCCGTTGGCCATGCCCATCGCCGTGTTGAGGGTCTGACCGGCGATGCTCGCGCCGAGGGTGCCGGCCCTCGGATTGGTGGAGACGGTAATCGATGGCCGGTCCGCGCGGGCCGGCAGCACCGCGCTGGTCGCGAAGTCCCGCAGCTTCGATGAGAAGCTCGGCGGTATCAGCACCTGGCCGTACACCCGGCCGGTGTCCATTTGGTGCTTGGCCTCGCCACGGGGGAGCACCCGAACGTCGAACTTGCTCTTGTCCAACCCGTTAACCAGGCGGTCGACGATCTGTGCGCCGCCGGGGCCGGCATCCTCGTTCACCACCGCGATGGGGAAATGACGCAGGTTGGTCGTCGGGTTCAAGATGCCGCCGAGATAGAGCGCGCACAGCGCCGACATCAACGCCACGGTGATCACCAGGGGTGCCGCCCAAAACCGCACGGTGCGGATCGCCGTGATGTTCCGGTTGGGGTTGGGCGCCGCGTGCTGCGGGTGCGAGTGAGGCATGCCGACTCCTGTCTGTCGAGCCCACTCTATGGGCTGCGGAGCCGGCCCTCTATGGCCTCAGTCACCAAGCTTCGCGTGCATCTCCCAAATCAGCAGTTCTGCCCGCTCGCTCGCCGATACGCGCCGACCGTCGCAGTCGGTGAATCGGACGGCGTCGCCGTGGGCCACCGCGCCGATTCCTTCCACGTCGACCCGGCCACGGGCAGCGAAAAGATGCAGGTAGGGAGCCCGCGGAAGGTCCACCTCCGCACCGGCGGTCAACCGCGTCACGTGCAGCGCCGCGTTGCGGTTGTGCAGGGTGATCGCGGCGTCATGCGAGGGCATGCCTGAGGCGATCGTAACAAGATTGCCCGCTAAGAGCTTCTCGTCGATATCGTGCTGTTGGTAGCTCGGCTGGACACCGGCCTCATCGGGGACCACCCACATCTGCACGAAATGAACCGGCTCGCTGCGAGAGTCGTTTCGCTCCGAGTGCAGGATTCCGCTCCCGGCCGACATGCGTTGCGCCAGACCGGGATAGATCACGCCTCGATTGCCCGCGGAGTCGTGATGCGACAGCTCGCCGTGCAGCACCCAGGTCACGATCTCCATATCCCGGTGCGGGTGGGTGTCGAATCCCGTTCCCGGCGAGACGATGTCGTCGTTGTTCACCAGCAGGAGCCCGAAATGGGTGTTGTCCGGATCGTAGTGGTCACCGAATGAGAAAGAGTGCCGAGATGTCAGCCACGGAGTGTTGGTGACGGCCCGGGTTCGGCCATCCCTTATCTCGGTGGTGGCGGACATCGCTCCAGCCTAATGTTCTGCCGGATCAGGTCACCGCCGTGGTGAGCAGCCCTTGGGCCTGCAGCAGCGCCTTGTCGAGTTCCGGCAAGGTCAGCCCGGTGGAGTGACCCAGGTGGATCTCGATCTGGTACTCCGGCTGGCCGTCATGGCCGAATATCGGCAGGACCACGAATTCCGCTGCGGCCAGCTCTGTTTCAAGCACATCGGTGACCGACCGCAGGGTCACCATCGTCATCAGCGTGGTGAGCTGGCGGGTGACCTGCGCCGTCGGCTCCAACGAGGCCAGCACATCGGCAAGCCGAGTGTGCAGCGAGCGGTGAGTGTCGTCGAAGCGCCACGCACCGTAGCCGCGGGCGCGAATATCGGCGAGCACCCGTCGGTGCTCTGCGATTTCGGTGCGGGTCAGCCTGGGCACCACCCGATGCAACCACGCTTCGACGAAGTCGTCGTCGCGCCAGGCCATGGCGACCAGACCGAAAGGCGGGTCGATGGGAAAGCGCTGTCCCACGGCGTGCTCGCCGTCGGTGCCATGGCCGACCGCATCGACGGTAATCAGGTGCCGGGTGCCGATCCGCGACATCGAGCAACCCGCCCCGAGCGTGTGGTGCAGGAAGCGCAATGCGTCACGCCCGCGGTCCAGCAGGGGGAACTGCTCACGCAGGCCGTGAACCAGTCCGAACAATCCGCTGCCCAGCACGTAGCGGCGATCGTCGCGGCGCGCGACCCAGGCCCGGCGTTCCAGTTCGGCCAGCACCAGGGCACAGGTGGAGGTGCTGATCACGCAGGCCTTCGCCAGCTCGGCTGAGGACAGTCCGTGTGGCGAATTTGCGAGTGCAGCAAGGACATTCATTACTCGGGCGGTGGGTGGTGATTTGGCGCCCGATTCGCCGCGGGTCTTGGCCGTTGACGTATCCACCGCCACCTCCCTACGATCCGTCCAAAATGCAAGGATATACGTCCTAATATTAGGAGAAAATCGTGGTCAAGGTCGGAGTATGGGGGCCGGGCTCGATGGGTGTGGTCGCTCTGCGCGGAGTGATCGACCATCCGGAGCTGCAACTGGTCGATGTGGTCGTGCACAGCGACGCGAAAGCCGGTCGCGATGCGGGAGAGTTGTGTGGCATCTCGCCCGTCGGCGTCGTGGCCACGCAAGATCCGGCGGCCCTGCTGGCCGGTGACGCCGACGTGGTGGTATACGCGGCCGCCGCGAATCTGCGGCCGCTGGAGGCTGTCGAGGACATGGTGTCGATCTTGCGGGCAGGTAAGAACGTGGTGTCGTGCTCGGTGGTGCCGCTGGTATTTCCCGACGCCCCAGAACCGGAGCGCGCCGCCTTCACCGACCCGCTGCGCCGGGCCGCGATCGACGGCGGCGTATCGTTCTTCACCACCGGCATCGACCCCGGGTTCGCCAATGACGTTCTGCCGCTGGTGCTTTCCGGCGTCGCCCGGGTGATCGAGTCGGTGCGGGTGACCGAGGTGTTCAACTACGCGACCTATCCGGACAGGTCCGCCGTGTATGAGATCCTCGGGTTCGGCCAACAACCGGACTACCCGGCCCTTGCGGCCCAACCGGGGATCTTCACCTTCGGCTGGGGTCCGGTGCTGCACCAGCTGGCGGCCGCGCTGGGCGTCAAGATCGACAACATCGAGGAGAGCAACGAGCGGATCCCCGCCACCGAGTCCTTCGACACCCCGACGGGTCATATCGCCGCGGGAACCGTCGCCGCGATGCGTTCGACCCTCACCGGTTACGTGGACGGGAGGCCGACTTTCGTGCTTGACCATGTGACGCGCATGCGTGACGACATCGCCCCTGATTGGCCGCAGCCGCGTATCTCCATCACACCGAAGGACCTCGGCTACGGGCCTGCGTCCGGACAGGGGCTATACCGGGTGGAGATCGAGGGGTCGCCGAGCATGCGCTGCGAATTCGAGATGGCCGAGGACGCGGACCACGACCTGGGGGCCCGCATCGCCGGCGCGTCGCGGATGGTCAACGCCATCCCCGCGGTGTGCGCGGCCCCGCCCGGATTGTTGTCCGCGCTGGACCTGCCGCTGATCACCGGGGCCGGCCTGCTGCGTCGGGTACCGGGCCCGCCGCCGGACAGCCGCCTGTTCTAAGCGCGGCCGCCGGGATACGTTGCGGCGGCCAGCTCCAGGATCTCGGCACGGTCGGCCGCCAGGATGAACCCCGAGTCGATCGCGGCTTCGAGGGCGGCGGCGAAGCTTTCCAGGTACTGCGTGGCACCACCCGGATAGAGCCGCTGAATCGTGTCGGCGTCGAACAGCTCTCCGGAGCCGAAGATGGCCGACATGATGCTCTCCTCGCCACCCAGGCCCGACGTCCTGGCGATCGGCACATCCACCCATGGCGTTCTAATGCCACCGCGGGCTAGTCCGTTGCCATCTGGAACGGGTTGCGGCCCATCGCTTTCGCGGACTTCGAGCGGGTCCGCGCGCGGCGCGGGTTCGCCGGTGGCGACCCAGGTGTTCAGCGCCGCGAGCGCCGCCTGCACCACATAATGGTGCTGCGGACCGAAGTTGATGTTGTGTGCCAGTTGCTGGCCCATCAGCATGTTGGTCGGCGTGTAGCCGGCCACGATGGTCTCGAGCGGTGCCGACCCGCTGTCGATGAACGCTACCTGGATCGTGTAGTTGTCGGCGTGGGCGGCACCGGCGATCTCCCAAACCCGCAGCAGCTCGTTGTCCGGCTGCCTAGCGAAGTAGTAGCCGTCGCGCGGGCCGCCGAGGACATCGGTCTCGGTGATGACAGTCAGCAGTGGGACCCGCAGTTCCGGGCGGAACGCCACCGCCCGCGTCGCGGCGGATTCTTCGAAGATCGAGCTGCCGTCCAGCGGGGCGGCCGGGCCGAACCGGGAGTGCACCAGGAATCCGTCGTAGATACCCGCCAACGGGTCGACGGCGTTGATGTAGGTCGTGAGGAACATGGCGGATTGGGATTCGCCCAGTGCGATGACACGTTGTGCGGGCAGCCCCTGCAGGATGGCGCCGGGTTCGCCATTTTTGATCAGGGCGCCGATCTGGGAGAAGATGTCGTAAGAGAACGCGTCGCCCGGATGGTGCAGGGACGCATACCGTTGCGGATGTTGGCTTTTCAGTGACATATCCGCGCCGAGCAGGCTTTCGCCGCCCTCGACTCCCACCCGCTGAGCCGAGACGGCGACGTAGGCGTAACCGGCGCGCAGCATTTCGCGGTGCGCCATCATCCACACCGCGGCGGCGTCGATGCCACCACTCACGTTGAGCCATTCAACGAGCACCGTGCCGTTGAACCGAGCGGGATCGGACGGCGTCAACACCACGATGCGGGTGGTGAAACCGGCCGAGCCAGAGGGTGTTACGTCCCAGCGGCCATCGGGGCCCAGCTCGTTCGCCGCGGTGTAGCTGCACGCCGTGCCGGCGACCAAGAACTCCTCGACGTCGTAGCCCGTCTCGGCCAGGTCAAAGGCGCTCAGCAGCAGCGCCGGCTTGCCGGGGGTCGGCGTCACTTGGGCGGTATTCGTCACGGCAGCATCTTTCTCAACTCTGGCCCGCGCACAGCGAACTGGGCAACCCGAATTTGGCGAATAACGTGTCGTCGAGGAAAGCCACCACGTGGGATACCTTGCCTTCCTGCACATCCAGCACGTGCAGCTGAAAAGCTTCATGCGCCGCGCCGGCGCGCATGTACATGGCTGCGGCGGGCTGGTCGTTGGCGATCAGCGGCAGCATGCGCATGTCCCCGCTGCCCTGCGCCGGGCACTGCTGATGAATGAGCGTGACGATTGCGCCCGCGCCCTGATACCAGCCGGTGTACGGGGGCATCTCCCAGATCGCCTCCGCGGTGAACAGGTCGACCAGCCGGTCGATGTCGTAGGTTTCGAACGCGGCGATGTAGCGGGCCAGCAGATCCTGGGTCTCGGCCGAATCCGGCTGCACCAGTTCGTCTTCGGCGCTGGGCCCAACCGCTTCGAGCTGGGACCGGGCCCGCTGCAGCAGGCTGTTGACGGCGGTGGTGGTGGTTCCGACCGCATCGGCCACCTCGGCGGAGCGCCATCCCAGCACGTCGCGCAGCAGCAGCACCGCCCGTTGTCGTGGCGGGAGGTATTGCAGCGCAGCGACAAACGCCAACCGCACCGACTCCCGCGACCCGACGACAACCGAAGGGTCGTTCGGATGCTCGGTCAGTTCCGGCAGCGGTTCGAGCCACGGCACCTCGCGTCGCTCCACCAGCTCGGCGATCGGGTCGGAACTCGGACCACCCAGGCCCACCGGCAACGGCCTGCGCTGGCGTCCCTCCAGCGCGGACAGGCAGGTGTTGGTGGCGATGCGGTGCAGCCACGTTCGCATCGAGGACTTGCCTTCGAAACGGTCGTACGCCTTCCAGGCCCGTAGCAGGGTCTCTTGCACCAGGTCCTCCGCGTCGTGCACGGACCCCGTCATCCGGTAGCAGTGGGCTAGCAGTTCGCGGCGATAGGGTTCGGCGTGCGCCGAGAAACCCTCGCCGGCTACCGGGTCACCTCCAGAGTTATGCGCGAGAAGGCTCATCCGCATGAGCCTACGCAGTGTCGGGGCACCCGGCCCACAACAGCAGCCATTACGCTGCCGGTAATGAGTAGGACCTCCGAGTGAACCGCACCGAACGCAGTTTCGACGGCTTCGGCGGTGTGCGCATCGTCTACGACGTATGGACGCCCGAAACCGCGCCGCGAGCCGTCCTGGTGCTCTCACACGGTCTCGGCGAGTACGCCCGTCGCTACGACCACGTCGCAAAGCGTTTCGGCGAGGCCGGGCTGGTCACCTATGCGCTGGACCATCGGGGGCACGGCCGCTCCGGCGGCAAGCGGGTATTGGTGCGCGACATCCATGAGTACACCTCCGACTTCGACACCCTGGTGGGCATCGCCACCCGGGAACATCACGGCCTCAAGTGCATTGTGCTGGGGCACAGCATGGGCGGCGGAATCGTCTTCGCCTACGGCGTCGAACGACCGGACAACTACGACCTGATGGTGCTGTCGGGGCCCGCGGTCGCGGCCCAGGATCAGATCTCGCCACTGCTGGCGCTGACCGCTAAGGTGCTGGGCGCCATCGTGCCCGGGCTGCCGGCGCAGGAATTGGACGTGGACGCCATTTCCCGCGACCCTGCGGTGGTGGCCGCCTACAAAGAAGACCCCCTGGTGTATCACGGCAAGGTGCCGGCCGGCATCGGCCGTGCGTTGCTGCTGGTCGGCGAGACCATGCCGCGGCGGGCACCGGCCCTGACGGCGCCGCTGCTGGTGGTGCACGGGGAGCAGGACAGACTGATCTCGGTCGCGGGCAGCCGGCGTCTCGTCGAGTGCGTGGGGTCCACCGACGTCGAGCTGAAGGTCTATCCGGGGCTCTACCACGAGGTTTTCAACGAGCCCGAGCGCGAACAGGTGCTTGATGACGTGGTCTCCTGGATCACCGCTCGCCTGTGAGGCGGGCGTGTCGGACCGCTCCCGTACCTTGGCGCTATGAGTCGCGCTGGCGACGATGCAGAGCGGAGCGATGGGGAGGAGCGGTGCCATGAGTGACGACAAGATGCTGGCCCGCATCGCAGCATTGCTGCGTCAGGCTGAGGGCACCGACAACACCCACGAAGCCGACGCGTTCATGTCGGCCGCGCAGCGGCTCGCGACGGCCGCGTCCATCGACCTGGCGGTGGCGCGCTCCCATTCGGCGCAGCGGTCGGCGGCGCAGACGCCGACGCAGCGCACCATCACCATCGGGAACGCCGGCACGAAGGGGCTACGCACATATGTGCAGCTGTTCGTGCTGATCGCCGCTGCCAACGACGTGCGCTGCGACGTGGCCTCGAACTCGACGTTCGTGTACGCCTACGGGTTCGTCGAGGACATCGATGCCAGCCACGCCTTGTACGCCAGCCTGGTCGTGCAGATGGTCCGCGCGTCGGACGCCTACCTCGCCTCGGGTGCGCATCGTCCCACGCCGACGATCACCGCCCGGCTCAACTTCCAGCTGGCGTTCGGGGCACGCGTGGGCCAGCGGCTGACCGAGGCCCGCGACCAGGCCCGCCGGGAAGCCACCAAAGACCGCAGCCGGTCGCCGGGCACCGCTATCGCGTTGCGGGACAAGGAAGTCGAGCTGGTGGACTACTACCGCAGTGCGTCGAAGGCCCGCGGCACCTGGCAGGCCGCACGGGTGTCGGCGGGGTATTCGTCCGCGGCGCGCCGCGCCGGGGACCGGGCCGGCAAGCGGGCACGCCTGGGCAACAGTCCCGAACTTCCCGGGGCGCGGAGCGCGCTGAGCGGGTGACGGCGGAGAACTCCCCACCGCGGGATTCTCAGCGCTCCAAGGTGTATGCGGCCGAGGAGTTCGTCCGGACGCTGTTCGACCGTGCCGCCCAGCACGGTTCACCGGTGGTGGAGTTCTTCGGCACGCAGTTGACGCTGCCACCGGAGGGGCGATTCGGTTCGGTGGCCTCCGCGCAGCGCTATGTGGACGACGTGCTGGCGCTGCCGGCGGTGCGGCAACGGTGGCCGGTGGTGGCGCCGCTACGGGTGCGAGGACGGCGCGCCGCCAGCGCTGCACACTACGAAAACCGGGACGGCACAGGAATTATCGCGGTCCCCGATCGTGACACCGCCGACTGGGCGCTGCGTGAGCTGGTGATTCTGCATGAAGTGGCGCATCATTTGTGCCAGGCCGAGCCGCCGCACGGCCCCGAGTTCGTCGCGACGATCTGCGAGTTGACGGAGCTGGTGATGGGACCGGAACTGGGGCACGTGCTGCGCGTGATCTACGCCAAAGAGGGCGTGCGGTGAGCCCCACCGATCCCGATGCGCGGGCACGCGAGGTCGAAGCCCAGATGACCGACGACGAACGTTTCGCACTACTGGTGTCGGTGATGGGGGCCGGCGAGATGTGGCCGGTGCGCGACGAGCGCATCCCCGCGGATGCGCCGATGAGCGCCGGATACGTGCCGGGGATTCCGCGTCTGGGTGTCCCGGCGTTGCTGATGAGCGATGCCGGCCTGGGCGTCACCAACCCCGGATTCCGCCCGGGCGACACTGCCACCGCGCTGCCCGCCGGTCTGGCGCTGGCCGCCAGCTTCAATCCGTCGCTGGCCCGGGCCGCGGGCGAAGTGATCGGCCGCGAAGCACGCAGCCGCGGGTTCACTGTGCAGCTCGCGGGCGCGATGAACCTGGCCCGCGACCCCCGCAACGGTCGCAACTTCGAATACCATTCCGAGGACCCGCTTTTGACCGCGACGATGGTTGCCGAATCGGTCGACGGCATCCAGCACCATGGCGTGATCTCGACGGTCAAGCACTACTCGTTGAACTGCAACGAGACCAATCGGCATTTCCTGGACGCGGTCATCGATCCCGATGCGCATCGCGAATCCGACTTGCTGGCTTTCGAATTAGCGATCGAGCGGTCCCAACCCGGCGCCGTGATGACCGCCTACAACAAGATCAATGGTGAGTATGCCGCGGCGAATGCCGTGTTGATCAACGACGTGTTGAAAGGAGCCTGGGGTTATCGGGGGTGGGTGATGTCGGATTGGGGTGCCACACCAAGCTGGCGGTGCGCCCTGGCCGGCCTCGATCAGGAGTGCGGGGCCCAGATCGACGCGCTGTTATGGCGGGCCGAGTCCTTCGGTGCGCCGCTACGCGAGGCGTACGCCGACGGCCGGCTGACCAAGCAGCGCCTCTCGGACATGGTTCGCCGGATTCTGCGGTCGATCTTCGCGGTCGGAGTTGACGACGCCGAGGCGGCGTCGACACCGGACATGGCAGCGCACAACGAGATTGCTTTGAACATCGCGCGGCAGGGAACGGTGCTACTGACCAACCGGGGGCTGTTGCCGTTGGTGTCCGGGTCGAGCGTGCGCATCGCCGTCATCGGCGGGTATTCCCATCTGGGTGTGTCGGCCGGATTTGGTTCCAGCACCGTAGTTCCGCCGGGCGGATACGCGGATGTGGTCCCGATCGGCGGCAAGGGGCCCGAGGCCGGGCTGCGCAAGCTGTACCTGCTGGCCCCGAGTCCAATGGACGAGTTGCGAAAACACCTTCCGCGCGCCCAGATTGAGTTCGATCCCGGGATAAGTCCGGCCAAGGCGGTGCGGGCGGCGGGCATGGCCGACATCGTGATCGTGTTCGCAGTGCGCGCGGAGGGCGAGGGCTTCGACATCGCCGACCTCTCGCTGCCGTGGGGCCAAGACGAACTGATCACGGCGGTGTCGGCGGCCAATCCCAACACCGTCGTGGTGCTGCAGACCGGAAATCCGGTGTCGATGCCCTGGCGGGACTCGGTGAATGCAGTTGTGCAAGCGTGGTTTCCGGGCCAGGCCGGCGCGCGGGCCATCGCAGAGATTATCAGCGGGAAGGTGAATCCGTCGGGGCGGCTGCCGATCACCTTTCCGATCGATCTAGCCCAAACCCCGCGTCCGCAGCTCCCCCAAGCCGACGGACCGTGGGGGACACCGACCACGATCGAGTACCTCGAAGGAGCCGACGTCGGCTACCGCTGGTTTGCCGCGCGCGGTCACGAACCAATGTTCGCCTTCGGTCATGGGTTGTCCTACACCAGGTTTGACTACCGCGACCTGGTGGTCAGCGGCGAAGACACCATTTGCGCCAGTTTCAGCATCGTCAACGTCGGCGACCGCGCCGGGGCGGACGTAGCCCAGCTGTACTTGACGGCCGCCGCCGGCGAACCCTGCTTACGGCTACTGGGATTCGCGCGGGTGGAGCTCGAGCCGGATGCGACCCAACGGGTGAGCGTCGAGGCGGATCCGCGCCTGCTCGCCCGCTACGACGGCCGCGCCAAGAGCTGGCGGATCCACCCGGGCGCCTATACGGCGGCGGTGGGTGTGTCGGCGACAGCGATGAGGCTGGAAGCCTCGGTCGAGCTGACCGGTCGCACGTTCGGGCGATGACTTACACGGGTGCACACCCGAACGCGCGACCGGTCCGACGGCTTACTTGACGGGGACCAGCGCGTCGCCGCACGTGCAGCGATATGGCTCACCCGAACCCGAGCAGTGGCAGGGGACCTCGATGCGGACGCGACAGCCGCAGCCTTCGTGGCCGCATGTCAGCTCGGTCCCGGCCTCGTAACTTGCCATTTATCTCACCTTTTCTCGTGTGGTGACTCGTGCGGTGCGGGTCGACCGCACCTTCACTGTATACCCCCCACGGGTATATAGTAAACGGCCTGCGGTCGGTTCGATACCCACTCCACTCGTCGTGCCGGCCTGGTCGCGCGCGGCTAGCGTGGGCATCATGACCGGGCAACCAACCCCCAAAGACGTCGACGCTTTCTTGGACAACACGGTGGTCGACGGCGATGCCTCATTGAGCGCGGCGCTCGAGGCCAGCAGCGCGGCCGGATTGCCGCCGATTGCGGTATCGGTGCAGCAAGGGAAGTTCTTGAGCCTGCTCGCCGCTGCGATCGGTGCGCGCAGCATCCTCGAGCTCGGCACATTAGGTGGTTTCAGCACCATCTGGCTGGCACGCGGAGCCGGCCCGCGAGGGCGGGTGGTGACGCTGGAATACGAGCCCAAGCACGCCGAGGTGGCGCGCGCCAATCTGGAGCGGGCCGGCCTCGCCGATCGGGTGGAGGTCGTGGTCGGCGCCGCCCTGGACACGCTGCCGACGGTGACCGGTCCCTTCGACCTGATCTTCATCGACGCCGACAAGGAGAACTATCCCGCGTACCTGGAGTGGACGGTGCGACTGGCCCGGCCTGGTGGGATCATCGTGGCGGACAACGTGATTCGACAGGGACAGATCCTTGAGCCGGCATCCAACGCTCAGGCGCGGGCGGTGCGCCAAACGCTGCAGGCGATGGGCGAGGATCCGCGGCTGGACACCGCGGTGATCCAGACGGTAGGGGCCAAGCCGTGGGACGGGTTCGCGCTCGCGTTGGTGCGCTAAGTGTCAGCGCGCGGTGAGGTCGGCGACGGCCTGTTCGGCGGAGGTGAGTTCGCTTATCCGCAACGCGGTTTCACCGGCATACAGCGCCGCGCTGTCCAACCAGGAATCGGGCACGCCGGCGACCGGCGCCAGCGGCGTGAAGAACGGGAAGGCCGGCGATTGCAGCCGCATCAGCGGCCCCGCGTCGAAATATCCCAGCGCCGACAGCGGGCGGCTGGCCGCATTCAAAGCGGCGGGTAGCGCCTTGGCCTTGCCGTCTTGGCCGCACCACCGGTGCGTGGCCGCGTTGGGCACGACGCGGTGGCGCAACGGCCAGCTCAGGCCGAACAGGTTGGTCTCGATCGTCCTGTCCGCCCGCAAGACTCGGCGCTGGTACTCGTGGTTCGCGTTGGCCTCGTGTGTCAACAGGAATCGGGTGCCGGCAATGACACCGCTGGCGCCGCTGTCCAGCGCGGCACGGGTGTCGGTGCCGGTGGCGATGCCGCCGGCCACGAATACCGGACGGTTGGCGGCCACGGCGAGCGCGCGCGGCAGAAAGTCCAGCGCCGCCATGGTTCCCACGAGATGGCCGCCGGCCTCGCGTCCCTGAGCGATCAAACCATCGGCGCCAGAAGCGATCGCCGCGCGCGCCTGCGCTTCGGTGCCCACCATCACGAAGACGAAGATCCCGGCATCTCGCAGGTGCGCGACGAGACC
>NZ_LZJR01000107.1 GCF_001667925.1 Mycobacterium sp. E2479
CGGTCCGCAGCGAGCGATCCGTTGCGCCATGGCAATTCGCGATGCCATGCAGGCCCTCGGCATCCAGGTGCGCGCCGGTCTGCACACCGGCGAATGCGAGGTCCGCGGCGATGACATCGGCGGGATCGGTGTCCACATCGGCGCGCGCGTGAGTGCGCAGGCCGGGCCGAACGACGTACTGGTGTCTAGCACGCTGCGCGACTTGGTGATCGGGTCGGGACTCGAGTTCGAGGACCGCGGCGCCCACCAGCTCAAGGGGGTCCCGGGCGAGTGGCGTCTGTTCGCCGTTGCTTCGGCGTAAACCGTTGGCCGGCAATCAGAATGGCGGCGGTTCGTCGTCGCCGTCGGCGGGGGGTGCTTGGCCGAAGTACACGGCCTCGCGTTCTCGAAGTTTCGGTTGCCGGGCGTCGTGGTTTTGCCTGCGTTCGGTGGCGATCCGTGCGGCGCGATTTTGGGCGCGGGTGCGCGTGCGTCGGGGCATCATGGCGGTGCGCTCGGCGCAACCCTCGGGTTTGGGTGCGACGGGTGCAGGCGCGTTGCCGGTGGACGCGCATAGGGACGGAAACAGCAGCGCGCTGCCCGGGGTGGTGATGTAGGTATGTCCGTCAGGCAGCGTCCAAATCACGGTCCCATCCGGTAACTGTCGGTCGCGCCAGCCCCAAAACGTTTTCAAAAGGTGGTGTAGACGGCACAGCGCCTTGAGGTTCGAGGCGTGCGTAGCGCCGCCCTGGGCGTACGGGATCGTATGGTCGAGATCGCATTCGGTGGCCGGACGGTCACAGCCCGGGGCCCGGCACGTCAGATCGCGGTACCGCACAAAGTCCGCCAGCTTGACCGACGGGATGTAGCGGGATTCGGCGTCCGCCGGTGCGGTCAGCGGTACCAACCGTGCCGACTTGGCCAGCTCGGCCACCACCTCGGCCGGGATAAGACCCTCAACGCCGGGCAACACGGCCGGGGTGGACCCGCGACCCTCGAGGCTGGCTTGCTCGGCGACCACGTGGATCACCACGTTGCTCTTGAGCGCCACCGGGTCCGCAGCGCAGTCACCCCGCCCGCAGCCACACACCAGTCGCTGGGCACCGGCGGCCAACGCCCCCAACGCATCCGCGCGCCGCTGTGTGGCGGTCCGGGGATCGGAGGCGCACACGGTGGCCGCCAACGCATCAAGGCGGCGGTTCAAGGCCTGACCATCGGTGCCAAACACGCTGGCGCTCACATACGCCATTCCCGACTCGTTGGCCAGCACATCCACGTAGCGATCGCTGACTGCGTCCTTGGCGCGACGCACCGCGTCGGCATCGACCACGGCGACCACCCGGTCCACCGCGGCGGCTAAGCCGCCGCGGGTCAGCGAGAGGCGCCGCGACACCAGCGCCGCAACCTGCGCATCGACGCGGGCCAGCACCTCGGCATCCGTGACCAGGTCGGTGCGGAACACGATCGTCTGAAACGCCCGATAGTCGAGGTGGCCGGCCCGAAACGCCTTGCCGACCTCCGGCAGCCGATCCCGCATCGCCATCGCATAGCGCAAGTAGCTATGCCCCATCGCCACGCTGCATCCCAGCGCCGCACCCACCTGTGCGGCCACCGCATCCCACGCATCGGCCGACCAGTCCGCGCACTCCCCCGACTGCCGGCAGCGCAGGACCAGCAACTCACCGACCGCGACCAGCCGCTCGGCGGCCGCCTGCGCCTCCGCGCGCCCGGCCTCACGCGCCCGGTTCAGCAGCGCCGCCGACTCCGGCGTCTCCCGCGAGGCAGACCACCACTCGAACATAGGTTCGATTATGCCAGCGGGGTACGACAACGTCCGTCGCCCTGCTGCATCTACGCGACGATGTACAAAGTCATCACGTGACCACTAGCTAGCGCGACGGCAAGTCCGCCACGCAGCGAAACCCGATGTGCGTCGTCGCGGAGTCCTGTGACTGCGGTGACCGGGCGGCAGGACGGTAGCGGTGGCAGTACTCCGGCGCGCACAGGTGGCTGCCGCCCTTCAACGTCTGGTTGACGGACGGATCGGCGGGACCCGACGGAGCACAGCAGGATTTGGGCGGCTCGTCGAGCCGGTGATGCGCGCCGTACTCGGTGGCCGTCCACTCCCACACGTTGCCGATCATGTCGAGGAGTCCAAAGGCGTTGGGGGCGAACGTCCCAACGGGCGATGTTCCCACCCAGCCGAGCGCCCCCTCATTGCGGTACGGGAAGTCGCCCTGCCAGGTGTTGGCCATCAGTCGGCCATCGCTGGTGGCCTCGTCGCCCCACGAGTAGGTCCTTGTGGATCCGGCCCGGGCCGCATACTCCCACTCGGCCTCGGTCGGCAGCCGCCGGCCGGCCCAGCGCGCATAGGCCGCCGCGTCCGGATACGCCACCTGCACAACCGGATGGTCGTCGCGTTCCGCGACGTCGCTGCCGGGGCCGAACGGGTGGCGCCAGCTCGCTCCCGGCACCCACTGCCACCACTGTCGCCAGTCGCGTAGGTCGACCGGCCCGGGTGTCGGCCGGAAAACCATTGCGCCGGGGCACAAATCGTCTGGGTTCGCTCCCGGGTACAGCGCCGGGTCGATCGGCTGCTCGGCCACCGTCACATACCCGGTGGCGTCGACGAAGTCGGCGAACTGTGCGTTGGTCACCGGGTGTCGTTCCACCGCAATCCGACCCACCACCACGGTGTGGATCGGCGCCTCTTCGGGGTAGAAGCTGGTCGACCCCATGCGGAATGACCCGCCCGGCAGGTCAATCAGCTCGCTCAGCACCCCGCCAGGCTACGCCGTGAGCGTGGAGAGGGCCGTACGATGGGCCGTCGGCGCGATGTTTGCACGGCCGAACCCCTGCCGAACAATTAGCGCGCCGCCGCATCAGTCTCGTGAAAAGGCAAGCGCGATTTCGGCTTCCACGTCCACATAGGGCCGGCCGGACAGGTCAACGGTGACCGCAGTGATGGTGCCGCCGGTGAATGCGAACGGCGCCTTATAACGGCTGGACACTCCCGACCCCCCGTTGCGCCCGACCGTGATACCTGCACCGGCCAGCCCAAAGGTTCCGGGGTGGGTCGTCACCCCCGTCAGCGTGCCGACCACCTTGTCGTCGATGAAGAGCGTGACGTCACCCAGCGGCGTGTGACTGTTCTCGACCGTCCCGGTCCGCGAATAGCCGGCACCGAACAGATGTCTGCCCAGGGGCACGGCGTTCGACGACGAGACCTCCTGCTGGCGCTCGCCGAGGAAGTTGTACACGTAATGCAGTCGGCCGTCCTGGATGAAAAGCACATGCCCGCCGTGCGCGCCGCCCTGCTTGAACAGCACACCCTCGGCGCCGGTGGTATCGACGGTCACCTCGGCCAGCACAGAGAACGACCGGCCGCGGATTTCGGCGCCGGCACCGATGCCCACATCGGCGCAATCGGGATAGTAGATGTAGCTGTTCCGTTCGCTGACCAGATACGGCCGCGACCGCCCGAGCGTCTCCAGGATGTTCAGATCCGACAGCGGCAACCCGTTGTACTTGGCCGCCTCCGCGAACCAAAGTGCCTTGAGTTCTTCTAATTTGTCCGGGTTTTCGGCCGCGAGGTCGTGGCACTGGCTGCGGTCGGCCTCGATGTGGAACAGTTCCCAGCGGTCGGCGTCGAAATGCGACCAGCCGGCCGGGGTGGCCGCGTGTACGGTGTTGGCGAACCAGCCCTGGTGCCAGATCCCGCGCGTGCCCAGCATGGTGTAGAACTGGGTGCTCTTGCCAGTATCGGCGCCCGGATCGGCCAGGGCCGCTTTGAAACTCACGCCATCCAGCGGTTTCTGGGCAATGCCCTTGACGGTTTCCGGCGGCGTCATCCCCAGCAGCTCGTAGACGGTCGGGGTGATGTCGCAGACGTTGACGTAGTTGTCGCGAACTTCCCCGTGCGCGGCAATGCCGTTGGGCCACGAGATGATTGCCGTGTCGGCGATGCCACCCTCATGGGAGGCGTAGCGCTTGTACAGCTTGTAGGGCGTGTTGAACGCCATCGCCCATCCGATCGGGTAATGGTTGTAGGTCTTTGGGCCGCCGAGGTGTTCGTACAGCTTCATGCTTTCTTCGACGGTGTCGATGTAGCCGTTGAAGAACTTGCCCTCGTTGACCGACCCGTTCGGTCCGCCCTCACCGCTGGCGCCATTATCGGAAATGACCACGATGATGGTGTTGTCCAGCTGGCCCGACTCCTCGAGATAGTCCAAAACCCGGCCGATCTGGGCGTCGGTGTAGCTCAGGAACCCGGCGAACACCTCGGCCATCCGGGAGAACAGCCGCTTCTCTTCATCATTCAGCGAATCCCAGGGGCGCACCGTGTCCTGCAGCGGCCAGGGCTCACCGCCCGGCCCCTTCACGTCCAGATACGGGTTGATCGGGGACAATTCGGTGTCGGCCGGCACGATGCCCAGTGACTTCTGCCGCTCCAGCACCACCTCGCGGTAGCGCTCGTAGCCCATGTCGAACTTGCCGGCGTACTTGTCGGCCCATTCGGAGAAGACGTGGTGCGGCGCGTGTCCTGCGCCGGGGCACACGTAGGAGAACCAAGGTTTGTCCGGCGCAATCACTTTGGCGTCGCGGATGAATTCGATCGTCTTGTCTGCGATGTCCTTCGACAGGTGGTAGCCGTCCTCCGGGGTGCCGGGCGCAGTCACCGGGTGGTTGTCGTAGACCAGGTCCGGATACCACTGATCGGTCTCCCCGCCCATGAACCCGTAGAACCGCTCGAAGCCGCGCGAGGTCGGCCAGTGCCGCTTCGTCGAGGCGAGGTTCGATTCCTCGAGGGGCGTCAGGTGCCACTTGCCCACGCAGTAGGTGTTGTATCCCCGTTCGGCGAGAGCCTCGGAGAGCAGGGCGGTTTCGAACGGGATGCGACCGTTGGAGTTGGGAAAGCCCTCGGTGAACTCCTCGATGGTGGCCATGCCGACGGTCGTGGCGTTGCGGCCGGTGAGCAACGACGCCCGGGTCGGCGAACACAGCGCGGTGGTGTGGAATTGCGAGAGCCTGATGCCACGCTCGGCGATGCGCGACATGGCGGGCATTTCGACCAAGCCGCCGAAGCAGTCCCAGGTCGCGATGCCCGTGTCATCCCACACCAGGTACAGGACGTTGGGCGCGTTCTCGGGTGCGGTCGGTGCGGCGTAGGGCCCCCAGTCGGGTTCGGAATCCCGGATGTCGAGCTCGATCTTGCCTGTGAACGACTGCCCCGACCCAGCCACCATCGTCAGCCTCGCTCTCGTAACGGACTTGCCGAACGTGCGTGCAGACTACACCCGAGACCGGGCGTTTAGGTGCTGGTACCGAAAGGGCTTACTTCGCCTTTTCCAGAATTTCGACGAGCCGCCAACGTTTGGTCGCCGACGTCGGGCGGGTCTCCATCAACGAGACGCGGTCGCCGATACCGGCGGTGCTGTTCTCGTCGTGCGCCTTGACCTTGGTGGTGGTCCGGATGATCTTGCCGTACAGCGAGTGACGCACGCGGTCTTCGAGCTCGACGACGATGGTCTTCTGCATCTTGTCGCTCACCACGTAGCCGATGCGCACCTTGCGGCGGCCCCGCACCTTCGGGTTGGCCGGAGTGTTCTTGGGGCCCTTGTCCTTCGACGCGGCCTCGGTTGCGGCCTTTCTAGGGGCGGCCTTTTTGGCGGCAGCCTTCTTGGGGGCAGCCTTCTTGGCTTCTGCCATCACGATTCCTTACCGTCGGGACCCTCGGGTCCACTAGCCAAGCCCAGTTCTCGTTCGCGCAGCACGGTGTAGACGCGCGCGATCTCCTGACGCACCGTGCGGAGCCGGCGGTTGTTGGTGAGCTGTCCGGTCGCCATCTGGAAGCGCAGGTTGAACAGCTCTTCCTTGGATTCGCGCAACCGCTCGGTCAGCTCCTCTTCGGTGAGCTCACGCAGTTCACCAGGCGAAGTTCCCACTGCCATCAGAACCGATCCTCTCGAGTCACGATGCGTGCCTTGATCGGCAACTTGTGGATTGCGCGGGTCAGCGCTGCCCGGGCGGTCTGCTCGTTGGGGTAGCTGAGCTCGAACAGCACCCGGCCCGGCTTCACGTTGACCACCCACCACTCCGGCGAACCCTTACCCGAACCCATCCGGGTTTCGGCGGGCTTCTTGGTCAGCGGCACGTCGGGGAAGACGTTGATCCACACCTTGCCGCCACGCTTGATGTGCCGGTTGATGGCGATACGAGCGGACTCGATCTGCCGGTTGGTGACGTAGGCGTGCTCTAGAGCCTGGATGCCGTAATCACCGAAGTTCACCGCCGTTCCGCCACTGGCGATACCGCGCTGACGGGGATGGTGTTGCTTGCGATGTTTAACCCTGCGGGGAATCAACATGATTCAGCTCTCCGTGCTCTGTGGTTCTGCAGCGGGTGCCGACTGGGTCGCGGCGGCCGCACCCTCGTCGGCGCTCGCGGCGGCGCGGCCGGCCTCGGTGCCGGTGGCGGTGGTGCCCGACGCGCCGCTGCGGCGCGGCCGGGTGCCCGACGGACGCTCGCGGCGCGACCGCTCGGCGCCCGCCGGAGCGGCGGCGGCCAATTCGCGCTTCCCGCCGACGATGTCGCCCTTATAGATCCACACCTTCACGCCGATCCGGCCGAACGTGGTCTTCGCTTCGTACAGGCCGTAGTCGATGTCGGCGCGCAGCGTGTGCAGCGGCACCCGGCCCTCCCGGTAGAACTCCGAGCGGCTCATCTCGGCACCACCGAGACGGCCGGAGCACTGCACCCGGATCCCTTTGACGTTGGGCTGACGCATCGCGGACTGGATGGCCTTGCGCATCGCACGGCGGAACGCCACGCGGTTGCTCAGCTGCTCGGCCACGCCCTGGGCCACCAACTGCGCCTGGGACTCCGGGTTTCGGACCTCGAGGATGTTGAGCTGCACCTGCTTGCCGGTCAGCTTCTCCAGGTCGGCACGGATCCGGTCGGCCTCGGTGCCGCGACGGCCGATGACGATGCCGGGACGCGCGGTGTGGATGTCCACCCGGACCCGGTCGCGGGTGCGCTCGATCTCCACGTCGGCGATCCCGGCCCGCTCCAGGCCGGTCGAGAGCAGCCGCCGGATCGCGACGTCTTCCTTGACATAGTCCGAGTACTGCTTGTCGGCGTACCAGCGTGACTTCCAGTCGGTGGTGATGCCCAGCCGGAAGCCGTGCGGATTGATCTTCTGGCCCACTAGTCTGAGCCTCCCTTCGCGTCAGAGGTCTCAGACGACTTGGCCTCGGCTTTCGGTGCGGCCTTCTTCGCGGGCGCTTTGGTGGCGGCCTTCTTGGCCGGTGCCTTATTGGCCGGCGCTTTCTTGGCGGGTGCCTTCTTGGCGGGTGCCTTCGCGGCGGCCTTGCTCGCCTCGGCACGGCGGGCCCGGGTCGACTTCGCCGACCCCTGGTCCTTGCCCGGCCGGCTTTCCACCACCACGGTGATGTGGCTGGTGCGCTTGCGAATACGGAAGGCGCGGCCCTGGGCGCGCGGGCGAATGCGCTTGGCGGTGGGCCCCTCGTCGGCGTAGACGGTGGCGACCACCAGGGTGGACGGGTCCAGCCCATTGTTGTTCTGCGCGTTGGCCGCGGCGCTGGCGATCACCTTGGCCACCGGCTCACTCGCGGCCTGCGGCGCCCAGCGCAAGATGTCCAGCGCGTCGGTCACCGAGCGGCCGCGCACCAGGTCGATCACCCGGCGCGCCTTTCTCGGCGACACCCGCACGAACCGCGCTTTGGCCACCGCCGATGGGAATTCCGTTGTGGTCATCGCCGTTTGGCCTTCCGGTCGTCCTTGATGTGTCCCTTGAAGGTGCGGGTGGGCGCGAATTCACCAAGCTTGTGACCGACCATCGACTCGGTGACGAACACCGGGACGTGCTTGCGTCCGTCGTGGACGGCGAAGGTGTGGCCGATGAAGTCAGGAATGATCGTCGAACGTCGCGACCATGTCTTGATCACCTGTTTGGTGTTCTTCTCGTTCTGCACGTCCACCTTCTTGAGCAGGTGGCCATCGACGAACGGGCCCTTCTTCAGGCTGCGTGGCATGTGCTACTCCTGACTTCCTAGCGACCGTGCTTCTTGCCGGTGCGCCGGCGTCGGACAATGAGCTTGTTACTGGCCTTGTTCGGGTGGCGGGTGCGGCCCTCGGGCTTGCCCCACGGGCTCACCGGGTGGCGACCACCCGAGGTCTTACCCTCACCACCACCGTGCGGGTGGTCCACCGGGTTCATGACCACGCCACGGACCGAAGGGCGCTTGCCCTTCCACCGCATCCGGCCGGCCTTGCCCCAGTTGATGTTCGCCTGCTCGGCATTGCCGACCTCGCCGACCGTGGCGCGGCAGCGCACGTCGACGCGGCGGATCTCACCACTGGGCATCCGCAGCGACGCGTAGGTGCCCTCCTTACCGAGCAGCTGGATGCTCGACCCGGCCGACCGTGCCAGCTTGGCGCCACCGCCAGGTCGCAGTTCCACGGCGTGGATCACGGTACCGGCCGGGATGTTGCGCAACGGCAGGTTGTTGCCCGGCTTGATGTCCGCGTTCGGCCCGCACTCCACCACGTCGCCCTGCGAAAGACCTTGCGGCGCAATGATGTAGCGCTTCTCGCCATCCAGGAAATGCAGCAGCGCGATGTTGGCGGTCCGGTTGGGGTCGTACTCGATGTGCGCGACCTTGGCGTTGACGCCGTCTTTGTCGTTGCGACGGAAGTCGATCACGCGGTAGGCGCGCTTGTGGCCGCCGCCCTTGTGGCGGGTGGTGATGCGGCCGTGCGCGTTCCGACCGCCGTGGCCGTGCAGCGGGCGCACCAGTGACTTCTCCGGGGTGGAGCGAGTGACCTCGGAGAAATCTGACACACTCGAGCCGCGACGGCCGGGGCTCGTCGGCTTGTACTTACGAATTGCCATGTCTAATCAGGTTTCCTCTCGCGGCGGCTCGGTTGGATTGCCCAACTCCTCCTCATCGCTTCGCTCTGCATCGTCGTCCGGCTAGGCCGGTGCCCCGAACAGATCGATCGGTTTGCTACCCGGCGCCAGCGTGACGATGGCCCGCTTGGTGCCCTTGCGCTTGCCGAATCCGGTCCTGGTGCGCTTCCGCTTACCTTGCCGATTCGCGGTGTTCACCGACGCGACCTTGACGGAGAAGATCTTCTCGACCGCGATCTTGATCTGCGTCTTGTTCGAGTCGGGGTGCACCACAAACGTGTACACGTTGTCGTCGAGCAACGAATAGGACTTCTCCGAGATGACCGGGCCCAGAATGATGTCGCGGGGGTCAGTGATGGTCGCCATCTACGCCGATACCTCCACATCGTTGTCGGCGGCACCGCCGGTGGCCCCGGCGATGTAGGCATTGAGCGCCTCCACGCTGAACACCACGTCGTCGGAGCGCAGCACGTCATAGGTGTTGAGCTGGTCGGGGGCCAGGACGTGCACACCCGGCAGGTTGCGCACGCTCTTGGCGCCGGCCTCGTCGCTGCGCCCGATCACAACCAGCACCTGCTTGCGGTCGGTCAGCGTGCCCAGGAAGGCCCTCGCGTTCTTGGTGGACGGCGTTTGACCCGAGACCAACTCGGTGATCGCGTGGATGCGGCCGTTGCGCGCCCGGTCGGACAATGCGCCGCGCAACGCCGCGGCGATCATCTTCTTGGGGGTGCGCTGGCTGTAGTCGCGGGGCTTGGGGCCGTGCACGATGCCACCCCCGGTGAACTGCGGAGCGCGCGTCGAACCCTGTCGGGCCCGGCCGGTTCCCTTCTGCCGGTACGGCTTACGGCCACCGCCGCGGACGTCGCCGCGCGTCTTGGTCGAGTGCGTGCCCTGGCGCGCCGCCGCCCGCTGCGCGGTGACGACCTGGTGCATCAGCGCGATATTGGCCGGAGCGTCGAACAATTCGGCCGGCAGCTCGATCGAGCCCTCGACCTTGCCGGCCGGCGTCTTGACGTCGATCTTGAGCTTCTTGGAGCCTTCTGCCATCACTTCTCACCTCGTTTGACCGCGCTGCGGACAACGACGAGTCCACCGGTGCGGCCCGGGACCGCGCCCTTGATCAGCAGCACGCCGTTCTCGGTATCGACCTTGTGCACCAACAGGTTCTGGACGGTCACGCGGTCGCTACCCATCCGGCCCGACATCCGGGTGCCCTTGAACACCCGGGCGGGGGTGGCGCAACCGCCGATGGAACCCGGACGGCGGTGCACCGCCTGGGCACCGTGACTGGCGCCCTGACCACGGAAGCCGTGGCGCTTCATGGTGCCGGCGAAGCCCTTGCCCTTCGAGGTGCCGGTGACGTCGACGTAGGCGCCGTCGGCGAAGATCTCCGCCGTCAGCTCCTGGCCGACCTCGTAATCCGCGGCCGCCTCGGGGTTCTCCAACCGCAGCTCGGCCAGAAACCGGCGCGGGTTCACGCCCGCGGCGGCGTACTGACCGGTCACCGGCTTGTTGACCTTGCGGGGACTGATCTCGCCGTAGGCCAGCTGCACGGCGCTGTAGCCGTCGCGCTCGGGGGTACGAATCCGGGTCACCACATTCGGGCCGGCCTTGACGACCGTCACCGGCACAACCCTGTTGTTCTCGTCGAACACCTGCGTCATGCCCAGCTTGGTACCCAGAATGCCTTTTCTTGCCATGAGTCTGGATCTCCTACTGGATGTTGACGTCGACACTGGCCGGAAGGTCGATGCGCATCAGCGCGTCGACGGTCTTCGGCGTCGGGTCGAGGATGTCGATCAGCCGCTTGTGGGTGCGCATCTCGAAATGCTCCCGCGAGTCCTTGTACTTGTGCGGAGAGCGGATGACGCAATACACGTTCTTCTCGGTCGGCAGCGGCACCGGACCTACAACACTGGCACCCGTGCGGACGACGGTCTCGACGATCTTGCGCGCCGACGCGTCAATAGCCTCATGGTCGTAGGCCTTAAGCCTGATGCGGATCTTCTGTCCCGCCACGCTTCTCCTACCCTCGCTCCTGTTGAGGCCCGGGTATCCGGGCTCAAATGTCCTCAGTGCCACCGGCGCGCCGATCGGGCCGGCCAACTCTGGGCCGATCGAGCGTTGCGCCGGATATTGCGCCGCTGTTTACCTGTCGTGGTCCACCGGCCCCCGCGGTCGGGCGTGTCACCCTCACGCAGCCTCATCCGCGATCGAAATTCGTCGCTCTCAAAGGATGGGACCGGACGCGCCCGTTTGGACGCTGGTCGTATGCCCGACCAGGCGCGAACCCGGCTCAAGGCAACCTGAACAGTATGCCTTAGATCGTGGCCCGAACAAAATTCGGCCGCGATCTCGGGCCGAATCTGCCGCACCCGACCCGAGGGCGGTAGCACCGGGCGGTAAACCAGCTGGTCAGAGGGCTTGAGGCGGCGGGCGGTGGGACGCTTAGGCCCCAGCCGATTCGATGTCGGCCGTGCCCGCCCCGCCGCACTGCACATGTAAGAAGCCGTCCACGGCCGCCAGGGCGCACTGCCGGTAGTCGAAGTCGGGCAGCGTGGACAGGCGGCCGAGCACCAGCGGGCCGATGAGCAGGGCGATCGCCCGCGACCGGTCCACCTCTCCCAGCTGGGCGGCGGCCTCCGGACTGTCGAAAATGGCGTCGAAGGGCTCCGCGTACTGCTGGGCGATGCGCTCGCGCAGGGTGGTGATCGCCGCGCTGTCGGCGTTGGGGCTGTGCCGTGGCTCGGGCAGACCCTCCAAATCGCGTCCCAGCGCGAGCCAGGACATGGCGGTCATGAGCGTAGGAGCCTGGGCCACGGATTCGGCCTGGGCCAGCACCACGGCGACCAGGCGCTCGCGCAGCGAACCCTGCGCCGGCGGGGTGGGCGATGCTGGGATCAAGCTGTTGAAAGCGGCTGCCAGTAAGTCGTTTCCGCTCGGGAAGTGGCGATACAGGGTTGCCCTGGCTACGTTGGCGGTGCGGGTGACGGCGTCGACCGTCACCGCGCTGGGACCCCCGGCACGCAACAGCGTGACAGCGGCGTCCAGCAGCCTGGCCCGCGACCTCGCGGGGCGCGGGTCGGACGTCCCGGCCGTAATTGTGACCCACCTCCTGTTTGAGAACGAGACTATCGGTCTACCTACAAGACTATTGGTCTCGAAACGCCGCACGCTCCAAGGAGGCGCATCGCATGGTCGAAACCCTGGTCCGGTCTGACCAGCGTACTGACGCGCTCGGGGTCGGCGACAGCTTCCGGGCCCGAAACTGGACGCTGGCCGTCGCCTGCATGGCGGTAGCCCTGGTGGTGGCGTCGATGACCGCGCTCAACACCACGCTCGGCGACCTCGCGGTGGCCACCTCGGCCACCGCATCGCAGCTGAACTGGGTGGTCGACGGATACACCGTCGCATTGGCCTGTCTGCTGCTGCCGGCCGGCGCGATAGGTGACCGCTACGGCCGGCGCGGTGCGCTGCTGGCCGGGCTGCTGGTGTTCTCGATCGGCTCGATGGCACCCGCGCTGCTGCACAGTCCGTCTCAGATCATCGCCGGCAGGGCGGTGGCTGGGATCGGCGCCGCATTCGTCATGCCCGCCACGCTGTCGCTGCTGACGGTGGCCTATCCAAAAGACGACCGCACCAAAGCCGTTGGCATCTGGGCCGGGACGGCCGGTTCCGGCGGCGTCCTGGGCATGCTCGGTTCTGGTCTGTTGCTTCGCTTTTGGGACTGGCACGCCATCTTCTGGTCGCTGGGCATCGCCGGCCTGGCGATTCTCGCGCTGGCCTGCACCGTCGCCAAGTCCCGCGACGCGGGCGCTCCCCGGATCGATGCGCTTGGCGCGATCCTGATCGGCGCGGCGGTCGCCATCGCCGTGGCCGCCATCCTGGAAGCGCCCGGCCGCGGCTGGAGCGACCCGGTGGTGTGGGGCGGACTCGTCGTCGGCGCGGTGATTGCAGCGGGATTCGGCGCCCTCGAGCTGCGCATGGCGTGGCGCGGCAGGCAACCACTGCTGGATGTGCGGTTGTTCGCCGACCCCAATTTCGCCACGGGGGTGACCGCGATCGTCATCCTGTTCGGCGCCACCTTCGGGTTCTTTTACATCGGGATGCAGTACGTGCAGCAGATCATGGGCTACTCCGCGCTCGCGACCGCGATCGCCTTCGGGCCGTTCATGGTGCCGCTGGGCATCTTCTCGGCCCTGTCGTTCTGGTATGTGCCCAAGCTGGGGCTGCGGTTGGTGTTGTTCGTCGGCACATCGCTGATGGCGGTTGGATTCGGGTGCATGCACGGGCTGGACCTACATTCGACGTATTTCGAATTCGCCTGGCCCACACTGATTCTCGCCACAGGTATTGGAATATGCACGGCACCAACCACTTCGGCGATCATGGGTGCCGTTGCCGACGAGAAGCAGGGCGTCGCCTCGGCCGTGAACGACACATCACGGGAAATGGGCGGCGCATTGGGCATCGCCGTGGCCGGATCCATCCTGGCCGGCCGCTACTCGCACGAGCTTGGGCCAATGCTGGCGGGCTTTCCCGCACCGGTGCGCGCTCAGGCCACCGACTCGCTGGCCAAGGCCGTGGAGATCGCCGGCCGGCTCGGGCCCCAGGGGCGGCAGCTGGCCGACATCAGTAAGTCCGCGTTCCTGGCCGCGTTGCACGCCTCCACCATCACGATGGCCACGATCGTCGCGGTCGCCGCCGTGGCGATCGGGGTGTGGGCTCCCGGCCGCGACGGTCGCCAGCTACGCCCGGTGCGGCGCCTGCTCGCGCGTCACTGAACGAACTCCGCGGCCCGGTGCCCGATCATCACAATCGTGGCGTGCGGGCCGCGGCTGGTGATGGCGGGGAGGATCGAGCCGTCGATCACCCACAGGTTGTCGATGCCGAACACCCGGCACCGGGGGTCCACGACGGCATGCGGGTCGCCGTCGGCGCCCATCGGTGCGGTACCGCAAAGATGTTGCGAGGTCGACCAGACCACGGCCGCGGCATCGATAGTGCCGCCGGACAATTCGCGGGCCAACTCGCTTCCCCTGCGCAGCGCCGCGACGTCGTCGGGCTCGCTGTCGTAGCGGTGTTCGATTCGCGGCGCCACGTCGGGATCGGCCGAGACCAGCGTCATGCGCCCGCGCGCCCGCGGCTGCATCAGTGCGACCCCGATATGTGGCCAGTCGGCATGCCCGGCGGTGCCGTCGCCGGTCATCGCCACGAATCCGCCCGTGTACGGCCTGATCTCGAGGTCGTCGGCCGTGCTGAGCACCACCTCGAGCACCGGCCGTCCGGGCGCCACCGTCCAATCGGTGGGCAACACCCACTCGGCATGATCGCTGAACGACGTCCCCACGGGCAGCGCCACCACCACCGGAACCCCGGCGCCGGTCAGCATCGGTTCATCACCGATGCCCGAGGCCATGAGGAGGTGCGCCGTTTCAATCGACCCGGCGCACAACACCACCCGGTCGGCGGTCAAGGTCATCCGCCCGTGTGGACCGATCGCGTCGACGCCCACCGCAACGGTGCCGGCGAAACGCAACCGGACCGCCCGGGTCCGTGCACGCAGGTTGAGATTCGGCCGGCTCAGCGCCGGGATCAAATATCCCGCGCCGGAGCCCCGCCGCACACCATCGACGATATTGAGTGGGACCGCTCCGATTCCCGAAACCTGGTCTGGCGCAGCATCATTGAGGTCTGCTATCCAGCCGAACCCGGCGCGCTCGGCGGCGGCGATGAATCGCTCTGTGGTGCCGGTCATTTCGTGCGTGCGGCGCACCTGGATGGGACCGCTGTCGCCGTGGGCGGGGCCATCGAAGTCCAGGTCGGTCTCGATGGCGCGGAAGCTGTCCAGGACCTCGGACCACCCCCAGCCCTCGACGGCGATACGATCGAAGTCGTGCGGCAACCCGCGGCAGAAGTAGCCGCCGTTGACCGCGCCAGATCCGCCTACCGTGGCCCCGCGCACCAGGGGATGCTGGCGAGCGGGCTGCTCGGTGAGGCGGGTTTGGTAGCGTCGGACCAGCGGGCTTTTGACGCCGATCGGCAACTGCAAACCGTTGGCAGTCTGGGCCAGCAGTACCGGGTCGTCGAGCGCCGGACCCGCCTCGAGGACCGTCACCGTGCACCGCGGATCGGTGGAGAGACGTTCCGCAACAACCGATCCTGCACTGCCGGCGCCGACGATCAGCACATCGCTGTGCGAGGCGGCTGTGGTCAAGGCGGTGGTTAAGTCCGGATTTGGGGTTTCAGGGCGCGCGCGTTGCGCTCCCGTAGCACACCCCACCACAACCCGAGCCCATACGCCAGGTCGTCGACGCGTTTGAGCACCAGGTAGGTCGGCAGTCCGATCGGTTCCACATCGTCACCGATGGCGTCGCGGCGGCGAAGCCAGTCGACCACCCCGTCCATGACGGCCGCGACCACAACGACCCGCCTGAAGTGACGCGACATGGCCGCGGCCACCAACGCCAGCGGCCAGTAGTGCCGGCACAGCGCCGACGCCAGCTGCAGCGCAGCCGACCACAGGCCTCGGCCCGCAATCGTCGCGACATCGGCCATCGAGGTCTCGGCGCTGCGCATCGCCCGCGCGATCCGGTGACCGGTCAGCACGGCGAAGACGATGGACACCAGCCGCGACAGGGTGGACCCGAACGCCATCAGGATCCACGTCATCAGTGCCCAGCCGGAAATCACCACCGGCGCCGTCTTGTCCGGGTGGCGTACGGATAACGGGGCCGCCGAGCCGCCGTAAAACGCTTTGCGCGCAAGCCAATCCCGTAACTCGGTGCGGTGGTCGTGAGCGACCAGCGCGATCGGCTCGTAGCGCAGCCGTGCGCCCGCCTCGATGAGCCGCCAGCACAGATCGACGTCCTCACCGGACTGCAGGGTCTCGTCGAACCCGCCGACCCCCCGGATCGCCGAGCACCGGCAGATGATCGCGGCGCTGGGCACGTAGGACACCGTGCTGTGCGGCAATACCGGCGCCTCGCGCTCGCCGAGGTCGAGCGAGGAGTGCACCGCCTCGTAGCGCGCCACCGCGTTCTCGCTGTGCGACAGGCCGACGATGCGGGGCGCGACCAGGCCGACCGTGGGATCGCAGAAATGACCGAGCAGGGCCTCCAGCCAGCCCCGGCGCGGTGCGACGTCGGAATCCAGGAAGGCGACGAAGTCCGTCCGGCAGGCCCGCAGACCGGTGTTGCGGGCCGCCGCCGGGCCCCTGCTGCGGTGGTGGCGCAGCACCTCGATGTCACAGTGCGCGCCGACGAAGTCCTGCGGTTCGACCGGCGGCAGCGAGCCGTCGTCCACCACGACGACGCGCAGGCCACGCAGTGAGCTGACCAGGCGGCGCACACCAGAAAGGTTGTCCCGCACCGGAATTACCACTGTCACGTCGTGGTGCGACGGACCACCCGCTGGCCGCGGATGCGCCACCGTGGCGTCCAGCAGGGTGCGGGCGAGTTGGGCGCTGAGGTCGTCGCGCACCTTCAGCCGGCCGTCCGAGAGCATGTCCTGGGCGGCGGGGGCCAACTTGAGCAGCCGGGTCGGCGAACCGCCGAGCAGCGCCGAGCCGTCGCCGAGCACCCGCACGCGGCGGTCGACCTGAACGGCGAACCCGTCCGGCAACCGGGGCGCGGTCATGTCAGCATCCCGTCGGGCCCGGGCCGCCACCGGATGATCCGGCGGATACACCCGTGCACCATCTCGGTGAAGATCCGCTTGCCCTCGGCGGCGGTGGCCGTGGTCGGGTCGCCCAGCACGCCGACCGGGCTGACCGCCGCGACTCCCCCGCGCCGCATCGGCCCGAGCAGCTCGGGCAGTGGTGCGGTGTTGCCGGCCACCCACCGATCGCTGCGCACCTCGGCCGGCGAGATGTGCAGCAACAGTGATGTTTCGGTATGGCCGGCGTGGGCGTCCCCGCCGGCGGACAGGCAGGGGCACCAGCCGGCGTCGCGGCCCTCGGCGCGCAACTTGGCCACCGCCGCGCGGCACGCCGCGGTGTTGCCGCCGTGACCATTGACGAAGACCAGGCGACGGGCCCAGCCGGCCGCCGACCTGCCGTACTCGACCAGCAGCAGCGTCAGCGCCTCGGTGCCCAGCGAGATCGTTCCGGCGAAACTTTGGTGCTCGCCGCTGGCGCCATAGGCGATGGGCGGCGCCACCAGCCACTCGTGGCCGAGGCGCGGCGCAGCGTCGCCGGCGACCGCCGTCGCGATCCGGGTGTCGGTGTCCAGGGGCAGGTGCGGACCGTGTTGTTCGGTCGACCCCAGCGGAACCAATACCGACGCCGACATGCTTGATAGCTGGCTCGACGTCGCGGTTCCCAAGTCGCCGAGTACGGACACTCGGTGATGGTAGGACGAATTCACCTGGCGTGCACCAATTGTTGAGGCTTGAAAATAACTTTTTTTCTCCGGCCATTCACCGGGCGTTCGAATCGTTGGCTCGTCCGTCACGGTTACCCCGCCCGTACCACGATTTGCGCAGCCGTCACTTAATCCGGATTTATCCGCCCGGGATGGCCAGGCTTTCGCTACGCGCCGCCCGGGGCCACGCCCAGCGCCCGGGCGAAGCCGGGCGGCACCAGAATGTGGTCGGGTCCGAGATCGCGCACCGAGGACAGCCCGAGGCCCATTAGCGCCGAGTCGATACCGCCGCGCAAGATGTCGAGGACGTTCTCCACACCCGGCTGGCCGGCCGCGGCCAGCCCCCACAGGTAGGCGCGGCCGATCATCACCGCACGCGCTCCCAGCGCCACGGCCTTGACGACGTCGCTGCCGCGCCGGACACCGCCGTCGAGCAGCACCTCGATCTGATCGCCGACGGCTGCGGCCACCGCGGGCAGGGCGCGGATCGAGGCCGGCGTGCCGTCCAGATTGTTGCCGCCGTGGTTCGACACCGAAATGGCCGAAACCCCGGCATCCACCGCCTTTTTCGCATCATCGACGCGCATGACCCCCTTGAGCATGAACGGCCCGCCCCACAGTTCGCGCAGCCAGGCGATGTCCTCCCAGGTCGGCGGCGGGGTGCCCATCCACTCCCCGTACGCCTGAAAGAAAGGCGGGCCGGGCTCGCCCCGGCGGCCCTGGTTGGGCACCCGCAGCTCCGGTGGCCGCATGGTCTTCGCCCATTGCAGGAACCAGCGCGGCTTGGTGATGACCTCCGGGCTCATCTTGACGATGGTCTTGAAGTTCATCTTCTCCGGGATCGCCGGGCTGCCCCAGTCCCGGCCGTGCGAGAAGCTCCAGTCGGTGGTGACGATCAGCCCCACCGCCCCGGCCGCGCGGGCGCGCTCGACCCGCGCGGCGATCGCGTCGCGGTCACCCAGCCAGTACACCTGGAAGAACAGCTTGGGGTTCGCCGCGATGACCTCTTCGATCGGCTTGCTGGCGAACGAAGACAGCCCCATGGCGGTGCCGCGGGCGGCGGCGGCCCGCGCCACGGCGACCTCACCATCGGGGTGCACCGCCTGTACGCCCGTCGGTGAGATCAGCACCGGCAACGAAATGTCTTGTCCCATGACACTGGTCGACAAATCACGCTTCTCCTGCGCACCGATGACGTGCGGCGCGAACCCGAGCTCGCTGAACGCTGCCACGTTGTCGGAGACCGTGACTCCCTTTTCGCTGGCCGAAATCAGCGACGAATAGGCAGATTTCGGCAGCCGGCGCTTGGCGCGTTGCTGCGCGATGGCGACGGTTTCAAACCATGCGTCCGCCATGGTTACACCGGGCTTTCGTTACACATGCGGGCCGGCGGCGCGGCGGGCGTGACCGCCGGCGGTCGCAGCGACAACGTGAGCGGCACCGGTTGGCGGATGCGCTTGCCGCGGGAGTGATCGGCCCGGGGGCGCGGCGCCTCGCGGTCATGCGCCAGCGCCGTCACGCTGTGGCCCTGGACGCATTCGGGGTCCGGTCCATCCAGCGGCAGGCCGGTGAAGAATTTGGCGGCCATGCATCCACCGCGGCAGCTGTCGTAGTGCCCGCAACTGCCGCAGGCGCCCGCCGACTGGGGTTCGCGCAGCTCGCGGAACAGCGGGGCGTTTTTCCAGACGTTGGAGAAACCGCTGTCCGACAACACGTTTCCGGCCAGAAAGCGGTCGTGGATGGCGAACGGGCAGGCGTAGACGTCCCCGACTGGGTCGATCAGGCACACGACGCGACCCGCGCCGCACATGTTCAGGCCCGCCAGGGCGCCGGATTGGCCGAGCGGGGCCAGGTGGAAGAAAGAGTCGCCGGTGAGCACCCGCTCACCCTTGGCGACCAGCCAGTCATACAGCTGGACCTGCTGGTCGGCGGTGGGGTGCAGCTCTTCCCAGACATCGGCGCCACGCCCCGATGGGCGGAGCCGGGTGATCCGCAGCGTGGCGCCGTAACGGCTTGCCAGGGCTGCGAATTCGTCGAGCTGGTCGACGTTGTGCCGGGTGACGACCACCGAGATCTTGGCGTCGGAGAAACCGGCGCCGGCAAGGTTTTCCAGCGCGCGTATCGCCATGTCGAACGAGCCGGGTCCGCGGACGGCGTCGTTGACCTCGGCGGTGGCGCCGTCCAGCGAGATCTGGACGTCGACGTAGTCGCTGGCCGCCAGCCGCGCGGCGACCTCGGGTGTGATCCGGACGCCGTTGGTGGAGAACTTCACGCCGACGTGATGTTCGGTGGCATAGTCGACCAGTTCCCAAAAGTCGGGACGCACAGTGGGTTCCCCGCCACCGATGTTGACATAGAACACCTGCATGCGTTCCAGCTCATCGATGATGTCCATGCATTGGCGGGTGGACAGTTCTCGCGGATCCCGCTTGCCCGATGACGACAGGCAGTGCACGCAGGCCAGGTTGCAGGCGTACGTCAGCTCCCAGGTGAGGCAGATGGGCGCGTCCAGCCCGTGCTCGAACTGCTCGATCAGCCGCGGCACGGGCGACTGCGATGGTGCGGTCATTGATGGTCCTCCCGGGGCACCAGCATGTTGGACTCGACGAGCACACCCAGCGCATGCAGATACGGCGCCTGCGCCGCGTCGTCCACCCCCGCCGCGCGGCAGGCGGCCCGGATGTCGGCATGGTCGGCCAGCGACTGCACCACGTCAAGGATCGTGCGGTTCTTCAGAAACGACAGCTTGCGGGTACCGAAGTGGTAGAGCAGCGCGCCGAACGGTTCCGGCCGAACCGCCACCTGCGGGTGCAATCGCCAGCCGCGATCAGGATCGAACGAGGTTACCGTCCGTGCCTGCGCGGGCGCGGCCACGGTCAGTAGACCCCGCACATGCCGTCGATGGACACTTCTTCGACCAGGGTCTCGTTCACGAGTGCAGGGTCGGTTTCGGTCTCGTGGTCCACGGGGCTTGCCTTTCGTCCGGTCTTGACAACGATGGGGTCTGAGTCACACTCGGCGCCAGAATATGGCATCGAGTGCCGAAATGGAAGGGCAGGGTCCGATGGTGCCGCATCCGCGGGTGGGCAGGCGCCGCTCGACCACCCCTCACCACATCACCGACGTGGCCATCGACATGTTCACGGCACGCGGTTTCGCCGACGTGAGCGTCGACGACGTCGCCCAGGCCGCCGGTATATCCCGGCGGACCTTGTTCCGGTATTACGCGTCCAAGAACGCCATTCCCTGGGGCGACTTCGACAACCACCTTGCCCACCTACGTGATTTGCTCGACAACGTCGGTGTTGACGTGCGCCTGGGTGATGCGCTGCGCGCTGCGCTGTTGGCATTCAACACGTTTGACGAATCCGAGATGGCCCGGCATCGCCGGCGCATGCGGGTGATCCTGCAAACCGCTGAGCTGCAAGCGTATTCGATGACGATGTATGCGGGCTGGCGCGAGGTGATCGCCGGGTTCGTGGCACGTCGCCTGGACTGCAAGATCACCGATCTGGCGCCCCAGACCGTCGCCTGGACGATGCTCGGGGTGGCCTTGTCGGCCTACGAACACTGGCTGAGCGATGAATCCGTCCCGCTGCCGGTCGCCCTGGGCCAAGCCTTCGACGTCGTCGGCGCCGGGCTGGACGGGTTGAGCCGGTGACGCCCGAGCACCTGGTACACACCCTGCGGTCACAGGGCAGGTTCTGCGCCTCGTCGGGCTCACGGATGTATGGCGAGCTGTTCGAGTTGGTGGCCGGCGACGTCGAAGCCGGCGGCGTCTTCGCGACCGTCTTGTCCGGGCGCGAAGACGCGCCGGCGCGCGACGCGGTGCCGCTGAGGTTGCTCGGCGGGCTGCACAGGCTGGTGCTCGACGGCCGGGCGGAGCGGTTGCGTCGCTTTTACCCCAGCACCGGGGGTGCCTGGGATGCCAGATCCGCCTGGCCGGAGATCCTGGACACCGCCGCCGGTCACGTCGACGTGCTGCGCGCGGCGCTGTGCCAGCCACCGCAGACCAACGAGGTGGGCCGATCCGCCGCCCTGATCGGCGGACTATTGCACATCAACCACGGATTCGACTTGCCCGTAAGGCTTTTCGAGATCGGATCGAGCGCGGGGTTGAACCTGCGCGGGGATCACTACAGCTACGGCTTCGCCGGTGGCCGGTGGGGGCCGCCCGACTCGCCGGTGACCATCGAGGATGCGTGGCGCGGCGCCCTCCCGCCGCGGCGGGAATTGCGGATCGTCGCGCGGCATGGGTATGACATCGCGCCCATCGACGTGCGCGACGCCGACGGGGAGATGACCGTGCTGAGCTATGTCTGGCCCGACCAGGGCGCCCGGCTGGTGCGGCTGCGCGGCGCCATCGAGGTCGCCCGCCGGGTCCCGGCCTCGCTCGAGCGCCGGACGGCGGCCGACGCGGTCGCCGGCCTGACGCTGGCCGACGGTGCGCTGACCGTCCTGTGGCATTCGATCACCTGGCAGTATCTGTCCTATGACGAACGCGGCGCGGTGCGCGCACACGTGGACGCGCTCGCTCGACGCGCCGAGGCGCGCTCGCCGTTCGCCCACCTCACGATGGAGCCCGCGCGTGCCGGGCCGCGAGCACCGATCAAGTTCGTGGTGCGGGCCCGCGTCTGGCCGCAGGGCGAGCCGCGGGTGCTGGGCGAATGCCATCCGCACGGCCCGCCGGTGGATTGGCGATAAACCGGCGCGGCCGAATGCCGAAGCGTCGTCCGGCGTTTCAGCCGCCGGATGGGACTAGGTCCCCATGAAAGTCATCGGATCGTGCAGCACGCGGGTGCCGTCATGCAATCCTTCGATGGCCTCCATGTGCTCGGGGTCCAAGGTGAAGTCGAACACGTCCAGGTTCTGGGCGACGCGTTCGGGTTTGGACGACCGCGAGACCACGACGTTGTCCAGCTGCAAGTTCCACCGGAGCAGCACCTGCGCGGGCGTGCGACCGTACTGGGCGGTCCAGCACAATGCCTTTGGCGTTGCCGGTGATGGCAATTGTGTGACGCTGGATACAGTGCCGCACCCTTCGGTCTTCGAGACGTTGAAGTTCGGGAGGTGTATCACCGGAGCGAAAAGCTCGATGATCTAAGTGCTTTCGATCTCCGGTATCTGACGGGGCGCGCGCGAGGCGGACTCGCCGATCCTTTATGCTCGACGAACGCCGAACGCACGCCAACGCTGGAAGCGAGGCAAAGCCGTCTATGAAGACTATGCAAGCACTTTTCGAAATTGCTTGGCAGGCAACACAAATCGGTGCTACCACCCTCAAGAAGTCGCAGCCACGATCGGTACTGCACAAGGGTGACCGCGATACGGTCACCGACGTCGACCTGGCAATCCAGCGCGATATCGCCACCTACCTCGCGCAGGTCACGCCCGATATCGCGCTGCTGGCCGAAGAATCCGAACATCAGCCGCACATCGAAACATCCGAGTGGCTGTGGGTTCTGGACCCGATCGACGGGACGTCCAACTTCGTTCACGGCCTGCCGCTGTGCGCGGTATCGCTTGCCCTCCTGCATGCCGGTCGCGCCGTGGTGGCCGTCACCCACGCTCCACTGCTCGGCAGGACGTACCACGCCGTCGAAGGCAAACGCGCGTTCGTCAACGGGCAACGAATCACCGCCAGCGCAACCGACAGCCTCAGCGGCGCCATCGTGTCCCTCGGCGACTACGCCGTGGGTCACGATGCCGGCCGGCTCAATCAGCACCGGCTGGCGCTCACGACCGAGCTGGTGCCCCGCGTCGAACGAATCCGGATGATCGGCGCGGCAACCCTCGACCTCGCCTTCGTCGCCGAGGGCGCCCTGGACGCCTGCGTGATGATGTCCAACAAGTCCTGGGACACCGCGGCGGGGACGCTGATCGCCCGCGAGGCCGGGGCGCAGCTCACCGACGCGCAGGGCAGCCCGCACACTTACAGCTCGGCGTCCACGATCGTCGCCGCACCCGGTATCGCCGAGCAGCTCGCCACGGTGATCCGCAACACCGAGGTCCCCGGCGACCGGTACGCGACCGCCGTCGGCTAGCGCCGGGTGCGAAAGTCCGCGTCAGCCTAGTACTTCGGCGATGGGCACGGCCGCGGCGATCTTCGCACGAACCTTCATGACCTTGCCCGGCATCCCGCCGCCGACCACCCCGACCAGCGCCCCGTCACGTTCGTAGTAGGCCAGGAACTTGCGGCCGTCATCCTCGACGAGGTGGACGATGTCGTCGGCTTCGGGCTCACCGAGGCACTGGATTTTGACGTCGTATTGGTCGCTCCAGAAGTACGGGACGACGACCACCGACGGCACGTCCTGACCCAGCAGCGCAGGGACGACCACCCGTGCCTGATCGGCGACATTGCTCCAATGTTCCACGCGCCCTTGGTGTCCCGTCGCGTCACGCCACGATGCAACGTCCCCGAGCGCCCACACATTCGGCGCACTGGTGCGTCCGGCTTCGTCGCAGATGACGCCGTTGTCGACCTCGACGCCGCTGCCCTCGAGCCAGTCGGTCGCCGGGCGCGACCCGATGCCTACCACCACGATGTCGGCCGGCAGTTCGGTGCCGTCGCTCAACACGACCGCCTCGACGTGTGAATCGCCGCGCACCTGCGCCACCCCGACGCCGAGGCGAACGTCGACCCCTTCGGCGCGGTGCAGCCGGGCCACCAGCTCGCCGATCTGCTCGCCGAGCACAGCGGCCAGCGGCGTCGGCTGCGGCTCCACCAGCACCACGTCCACACCCAGGCTGCGCAGGCTGGCCGCGACCTCACAGCCGATGAAGCCGGCGCCGATGATCACTGCGCGCTGCGCCGCGGACGCGTGCTCGCGCAGCGCCAAGCTCTCGTCGACTGACCGCAGCACGCGGATGCCTTCGAGATCCGGCAGCGCCGGAATGCGCCGCGGCACCAGGCCGGTGGCGATGACCAGTTCGGCATAGCCCACCGTCGTCCCGTCGTCCAGAGTCACCGTCTGCGCCACCGTGTCCAGGCTTCTCGCGGCCGACCCCAGCCGCAGGGTGATGTCGTTCTCGTCGTACCATTCGCGCGGTTTGAGCGCGGTGTCGTCGACCTCCTTGCGCAGTACCTCTTTGGATAGTGGCGGGCGGTCGTAGGGCGGGTGAACCTCGTCGCTGACGATCGTGATGGGTCCGGAATACTGGGCTTTCCGCAGCTGCTCGGCGGTGCGGGCCGCGGCCAATCCGCCGCCGACGATCACGATCCCGCCGTTGGCGCTTTCGTCACTACTCACGTGGAGTTCTTAGCACGATCGCCGGTCAGTACTTTAGGGCACCCTTATCCACGGGGATCTGCGTTCCGGTGAGTGTGCCCGAGCCATCGCCGGCCAGCCACGCCACCACATCGGCCACTTCGTCGGCCGCCATGAAGCCGTTGGGCTGCACGGGCATTGGCGGAAAACTATGGACGAAGCTCGGGTGCCTGGCGAAGATCTCCATCATCGCCTCGGGTTCGATCATCGGGGTGTCCACCGAATACGGGTGGATCGAGTTGACCCGGATGCCGAATTCGCCAAGCTCGACGGCGAGCGTGTTGGTGAGCGCCGTGAGTCCGTGTTTGCTCGCCGAGTAGTGGCCGTTGCCCGGGGTGGCCTTGATGCCCGCCGAGGAGCTGACCACGATGATCGAGCCGCCGTTTCCCGCCTCGATCATCGCGGGCACCGTGGCGCGCAGCGTGCGCCAGGTGCCGGTTAGGTTGACGCCGATCACCGTGTCCCACTGCTCGTCGGTGAGCTCCCAAATGCGACCCCAGCTCAGCACTCCGGCGTTGGCCACCACGACGTCGAGCCGCCCGAACTGCTCGATCCCGTCGGCGACCAGATCCCGCAGCGCGGCGTCGTCGCGGACGTCGACCTCGCGCCGTAAGGCCTTGCGTCCCTCGTTCTCCACCAGGCGGGCGGTCTCGTCGAGGTCCTCCCGGGTGGCCGGCGGGTACGTCACGCTGGCGGACGCCGGCGCGCAGATGTCCAGCGCGATGATGTCGGCGCCCTCGCGGGCCAGCCGCACCGCGTGCGAGCGACCCTGCCCGCGGGCGGCCCCGGTGATGAATGCGACCCGTCCCTGCAGTGATCCGGCCTGTCCAGTCACGTGTAACCCCTTCGACCGCCGATAGACCAAGCCAGGCTAGCAGCGCAACTGAAACGTGTTCTAATTCGCCCGGCGGCGCCGGACGAGCTCTTAGATCTCGGAAATGATCGACGCGCGCCGACTGGTGTATTCGGCGTCGGTCAGCGCCCCACTGGCGTGCAAGTCCTTCAGCTCTTGCAACCGCGCGGCGATCGACGGTTCCGGCGGCGTGACGACCGCCGCCGCCGCAGGTGCCGCGCCGGGTGCGGCGGCCGCTGCCGGTTGCGCGGCCGGGGCCTGCTGTTCGACCGCTCGCCGCACCACCGCCTGGATCTGGGCACGCAGGGCCGGATTCGACCGGATGTCGACCATCTGGTTGAGCGCCACGTTGTTGGCCTTGAGGATCTGCAGGATCTCCATCAACGGGCCCGCCTGACCGCTCAGGTCGTAGGTCTTGTTGTCCTCGGCCACGGTGAACTGCGCCGGCACCAGGCCGTTGACCAAAGCGCTTCGCTCCCAGTCGATTCGATATTCGCTGGTGGTGGGGTTGACCAGGACCACCACCTTGCGGGCGTTGAGGTTGCCCAGCCGGGTGACGCTGGCGATCACCCGATCTTCGCTGTCGAACGGCAGGATCCCGGGGCCGGCGATGTGCAGACGCACCTTGACGACCTGCTGGTTGTTCACCCACGTCCCCGTCTCGCTGATCCCGGTGATCTGAGCGAGCGCCAAGACGCCGTTCTGCTCGAGCGCGGCCACCTTGGCCGACGACTTCGCCCCGTAGTTCGCCAACGCGAGCGCGACCAGCACGTCGGCCACGGTGATCAGCAGGCCGACGTAGAGCATCCACTGCAGCAGGTTGTCGAGCCCCAGGGTGAAGTAAACGACCAAGAAGATCGGTCCGACCAGGCCGCCGCACAGCAAAACCACCAACTGTGCCTTCAGGTAGCGCGCTAACACATGCCCCTCCTCGGCTTACTGCGAATCCGTGTCAGATTAGCGCCGCGGGAGTCGCGGCGCGTGCGGTACGCGCAAACCGCGTCGGGCCGCTTACAGCGGTTCGGGCGGCACCACCGGCACCCGCTTGACCGGCGTGCCCGCCGGTTGCGCCTGCTGCGCATCGGCCGCGGCCTGCGGCACGGTGCGCGCCGATACCGGCACCGTCGGGGCCGCAGAGGTCTGCGCCGGCACTCCGGTCAGCGGGGCGGCCGCGGGAGGGCCGGCCGGTGTCGCCACCGACGCCGCGGGTTGGACGACGGCCGCAGAATTCGCCGGAGTGTAGGCCGGCGTCGCCACCCGCGCCGCGCCGGCCGGCGTGGTGGCCGAGACCAGGGTCGCCGATCCCGCGGGAGCCGCGGCAGCCGGCGTGCCGGCCGGTGCCGGCGTCGCTGCTGCCGCCGCCGGCGCCACCGCCGCGGCCAGCGGTCCCGCCGGCGCGGCCGGCCCGGACGTACCTGCGGCAGCGGCACTCACCGCCGGCACCTGCGCGGCCACCGATGCCGGGGCCGCCACGGTGTGCAGGGGCGCGGCGTTGGCGGCCTCGGCGAACGCGTACTGCGCCGCACCGCCGTGCATCAGCTGGACGAACTGGCTGTGAAACGCGGTCGCCTGGGCGCTGAGCGCCTGATAGACCTGGGAGTGCGCATCGAAGAGGGCGGCGATACTCACCGACACCTCGTCGGCGCCGGGGGCCAGCACGCTGGATGTCGGACCCATGGCGGCGGTGTTGGCGGAGCTGATGGTCGACCCGATCCTGGCCAAATCCCCCGCCGCAGCCGCGACGAATTCGGGCGTCGCTTGCACGAACGACATCGGCCACCCCCCGCAACGCCACGGTCAGGAAAAATATGGGCAAATCCTAAACCAGGTGGCGTCGCTGCCGCATGCTGTCCCGCGCTTTGGTGCGGGCCGCGGTCTTAACGCGCAAAGCCCGGATTGCCGAGTCGGCAATCCGGGCTTTGCGATGCGTCGAAATTACTTGATGATCTTGACGACCCGGCCGGCGCCGACGGTGCGGCCACCCTCACGGATCGCGAACCGCAGACCGTCGTCCATGGCGACGGGCTGGATCAGCTTGACCGAGATGTTGGTGTTGTCACCGGGCATCACCATTTCGGTGCCCTCCGGCAGCGTCACCACACCGGTCACGTCCGTGGTGCGGAAGTAGAACTGGGGGCGGTAGTTGTTGAAGAACGGCGTGTGCCGACCGCCCTCGTCCTTGGACAGGATGTAGACCTGGCCCTCGAACTCGGTGTGCGGCGTGGTGGTGCCCGGCTTGGTCACGACCTGACCGCGCTCGACGTCCTCACGCTTGATACCACGCAGCAACAGCCCGACGTTGTCGCCGGCCTGCCCCTGGTCGAGCAGCTTGCGGAACATCTCCACACCGGTGACCGTGGTCTTGGTGCTGGACGGGCGGATGCCGACGATCTCGACTTCCTCGTTCACGTTGATCACGCCACGCTCGACACGACCGGTGACCACCGTGCCACGCCCGGTGATGGTGAAGACGTCTTCCACCGGCATCAGGAACGGCTTGTCGGTCTCGCGAACGGGGTCCGGGATCGACTCGTCGACGGCCTCCATCAGCTGCTCGACGGATTCCACCCACTTGGCGTCGCCCTCGAGCGCCTTGAGCGCCGAGACCCGCACCACCGGGGCGTCCTCGTCGAACTCCTGGGCGGCCAGCAGCTCGCGGACCTCCATCTCGACGAGCTCGAGCAGCTCCTCGTCGTCGACCATGTCGGCCTTGTTCAGCGCGACCAGGATGTAGGGCACGCCCACCTGACGCGCCAGCAGCACGTGCTCGCGGGTCTGCGGCATCGGGCCGTCGGTCGCGGCGACCACCAGGATCGCGCCGTCCATCTGGGCCGCGCCGGTGATCATGTTCTTGATGTAGTCGGCGTGACCCGGGGCGTCGACGTGGGCGTAGTGCCGCTTGTCGGTCTGGTACTCCACGTGGGAGATGTTGATGGTGATACCGCGCTGACGCTCCTCGGGCGCGTTGTCGATCTGGTCGAACGCGCGGGACTCGTTGAGGTCCGGGTACTTGTCGTGCAGAACCTTGGTGATAGCCGCGGTCAGCGTGGTCTTGCCGTGGTCAACGTGACCGATGGTCCCGATGTTGACGTGCGGCTTCGTCCGCTCGAACTTCGCCTTCGCCACTTCTGTGTCCTCCTGGACTAGTTGGTGCTTGTTAAAGCAGTGTTGGTGTTTTCAGTTGTGCCGCGTCCAAGGCATTCCAATGACCCGGCAAGATTACTCCGCTGGCCGCGCAGGCCGTTCGACTCCTTGCTCGTAAGCCTCGCTTACTCGCCGCGGTCTACGGTCACTGGCCCGTCGCTTTCGCGATGATCTCCTTCGACACGTTCGCCGGCACTTCGGCGTACGAGTCGAACACCATGGAGTAATTCGCCCGGCCTTGAGTCTTGGACCTCAGGTCGCCGACGTAGCCGAACATCTCCGACAGCGGCACGTGCGCCTTGACGACGCGTGCGCCGCTGCGCTCCTCCATGGCCTGGATCTGGCCACGGCGAGAGTTCAGGTCGCCGATCACGTCGCCCATGTAGTCCTCGGGCGTGGTGACCTCGACGGCCATGATCGGTTCCAGGATGACCGGCTGCGCTTGCTGCGCTGCCTTTTTCAGCACCTGTGAACCTGCGATCTTGAACGCCATCTCCGACGAGTCGACCTCGTGGAACGCCCCGTCGAGCAGGGTGACCTTCAAGTTCACCAGCGGGTAGCCGGCCAGCACGCCGTACTGCATCGCGTCCTGGGCTCCGGCGTCCACCGACGGAATGTACTCACGGGGGATGCGGCCACCGGTGACCTTGTTCTCGAACTCGTAGGTCGCGCCGTCTTCGCCGGTGAACGGCTCCAGGTTGATGATGACCTTCGCGAACTGGCCCGAGCCGCCCGTCTGCTTCTTGTGGGTGAACTCGACGTTCTGCACCGCACGCCGGATGGTCTCCTTGTAAGCCACCTGCGGCTTACCGACGTTGGCCTCGACCTTGAACTCGCGGCGCATGCGGTCCACCAGGATGTCCAGGTGCAGCTCGCCCATCCCGCCGATGACGGTCTGGCCGGTCTCGGAGTCCAGGTGCACCTTGAAGGTCGGGTCTTCCTCGGCGAGCTTCTGGATCGACAGCGACAGCTTCTCCTGGTCGCTCTTCGTCTTGGGCTCGATGGCAACCTCGATGACCGGGTCGGGAAAGGTCATCGACTCCAGCACGATCTGCTGGTTCGGGTCGCTCAGGGTGTCACCGGTGGTGGTGTCCTTGAGCCCGATCACCGCGTAGATGTGACCCGCCGAGGCGGTCTCCACCGGGTTCTCCTTGTTGGAGTGCATCTGGAACAGCTTGCCCAGCCGCTCCTTCTTGCCCTTGGTGGCGTTGATGACCTGGCTGCCGGAGTCGACCTTGCCCGAGTACACCCGGACGTAGGTCAGCTTGCCGAAGAAGGGGTGGGTCGCGACCTTGAACGCGAGCGCGGAGAAAGGCTCGTCGGTGGCCGGTTTGCGGGTGACCTCTTCGTCCTCCTTGCCCGGCAGGTGGCCGAGGGCCGGCGGCACGTCCAGCGGCGAGGGCAGGTAGTCGATGACGGCGTCCAGCATCGGCTGCACGCCCTTGTTCTTGAAGGCGCTGCCGCACAGCACCGGGTAGGCCTCCGAGCTGATGGTCAGCTTGCGGATGGCACCCTTGATCTCCTCGACCGTGAGCTCTTCGCCGCCGAGGTACTTGTCCAGCAGCGCCTCGTCGGTCTCGGCGACGGCCTCGAGCAGCTTGGTGCGGTACTCGTCGGCCTTCTCGGCCAGCTCGGCCGGGATCTCGATGGTGTCGTAGGTTTCGCCCAGCTTCGTCTCGCCGCGCCATACCTTGGCGTTCATCTCGACCAGGTCGACGATGCCCTCGAAGTCCCCTTCGGAGCCGACGGGCAGCTGGATCGGGATGGCGTTGGCGCCGAGCCGCTCCTCCATGGTCTTCACCGAGAAGTAAAAGTCGGCCCCGATCTTGTCCATCTTGTTGACGAAGCAGATGCGCGGGACGTCGTACTTGTCGGCCTGCCGCCAGACCTGCTCGGACTGCGGCTCGACACCCTCCTTGCCGTCGAAGACGGCCACGGCGCCGTCGAGGACGCGCAGGCTGCGCTCCACCTCGACGGTGAAGTCGACGTGCCCAGGGGTGTCGATGATGTTGATCTGGTTGTCTTTCCAGAAGCAGGTGGTAGCCGCGGAGGTGATGGTGATCCCCCGCTCCTGCTCCTGCTCCATCCAGTCCATGGTGGCGGCGCCGTCGTGCACCTCACCGATCTTGTAGCTGATACCGGTGTAGTAGAGGATGCGCTCGGTCGTCGTCGTCTTGCCGGCATCGATGTGCGCCATGATGCCGATGTTGCGGACCTTGGTCAGGTCGGTCAGCACGTCCTTCTGTGCCACAGAAGTCTTCCCACTCTTTCGATTGCTTGGTTGGTTCGCTGTCGGTTCACGCCCGGCCACCCTGCCGTTGGCGCTGTTGGGGTCCCTACCAGCGATAGTGCGCGAAGGCGCGGTTGGCCTCGGCCATCTTGTGGGTGTCCTCGCGCCGCTTCACCGCGGCACCGAGGCCATTGCTGGCATCCAGGATCTCGTTGGCCAGCCGCTCGACCATGGTCTTCTCGCGGCGTTGCTTGGAGAAGCTGACCAACCAACGCAGAGCCAGCGTCACGGAGCGATCCGGACGCACCTCGACGGGGACCTGGTACGTAGCGCCACCGACGCGGCGGCTGCGCACCTCGAGGGAGGGCTTGACGTTGTCCATTGCGCGCTTGAGCGTGATCACCGGGTCGGTACCTGTCTTTTCCCGGGCATTTTCCAGCGCTCCATAAACAATGCGTTCGGCCAGCGATTTCTTCCCGTCCAGCAGAACTTTGTTCACCAGCTGCGTCACCAGCTGCGACCCGTATACCGGGTCATTGACCAGCGGACGCTTGGGCGCGGGCCCCTTGCGCGGCATCAGCTCTTCTCCTTCTTGGCGCCGTAACGGCTGCGAGCCTGCTTGCGGTTCTTGACACCCTGGGTGTCGAGCGAACCGCGGATGATCTTGTAGCGGACACCGGGCAGGTCCTTCACACGGCCACCACGCACCAGCACCATCGAGTGCTCCTGCAGGTTGTGGCCTTCGCCGGGGATGTAGGCGGTGACCTCAACCTGGCTCGTCAGCTTCACGCGGGCGACCTTCCGAAGCGCCGAGTTCGGCTTCTTCGGGGTGGTGGTGTACACGCGGGTGCATACGCCACGGCGCTGCGGGCTGCCCTTCAGGGCCGCGGTCTTGACCTTGGCGACCTTGTCGCGGCGACCCTTGCGGACCAGCTGCTGAATGGTTGGCATCTACCGGCTTTCTGTGTTCGTGTTCGGCATACTTCGAGCGTTCTCAAGTCTGTGTACTGCAGTTATGTCCGGCCGCATCACCCCGCGCCCGGGTGTGTCGCATGCGCTGCGCACCGGACCTGGTCCGATGCTTCGTGGACACGCGAATTCGCCCGGCATCCACTCCCTTACGGTTAGGCGCCGTAAGCCGCCAGGCACGAGGGACCACAATACCCGCCGCCGGTCTCGCAGGTCAAAGCGACGGCGGCAGCGCGCGGGCTAGTGAAGGGCACCATCGGGGGCGGTGCGCCTCTCCATGCCCGCCGCCAGCCGCAGCACCATGTCGGAGAACAACGCGTCGGTGTCGATCTCGTCCATCACGCCGGTCATCTCCAGCAGAACGAAGCCGTGCAGGGCGGACCAGAATTCGAGGGACGCGTAAAAGGCCGCCTCGCCGTCCAAACCGTAGGAGGACAGCACGGCGATCACCGGTGCCGCCGCGCCGCGGGTCGCAGCCGTGTATTCCGGATCGTCGCCGCCCAACGGCATGCGGGTGAAGGCCGAGTAGCGGCCGGGATGGTGGTGGGCGTAGCTGCGGTAGGCACCGGCCATCACCAGCACCGCGTCATCGCGGGCACGGCCCTCGCCCACGCGGTTGAGCATCGTGATGATGTCGTCGATGACTCGAATCCGCACCGCGCGGCGCAGGTCTTCCAGGCTGTCGACGTGGTTGTACAGCGACGGCCCCTTGGTGCCCAGCTGCATCGCCAGCGCGTTGATGGTCAGCGCGTCCCAGCCCTCGCGATCCAAAAACGTCAGGGCGCCGTCGATGATCCCGTCCCGGCTCAGCTTGGCCGGACGGGAGGCGGGCCGTCCCGCGCGTTGGCGCCCGACCGCCGACGGCGGATCCGGTGGAGCTGCCATGGCGTCGCCCTTCGATCGCGTGAATGGATTGCGGTTAACTAATGACTCTAGTTGACGCCCGTTCAGACACTAATCCCATTGGCGGCGATGTGAGCGCCGGCAAAGGAATTCAAAGTCTGCCACCGGGCGCGCAAATGCACGTAATGTCATGCTTGCCTCGTTTCGAGCAGCCGACCCGTCCAAGAGGGGGCCCGCAGTGAAGTGGACGACTGTCGCCGGGTCACTGGCCACCTGTGCCATCACCGTCGTCGCCATTGCCGCCGGCCCGCCGCGCGTCGCGCAGGCCAAGAACGGTGACACCCACATCGTCGGACAGGACACCGAGCAGACGATCGACTGCAACGACGCCACGCTGATGGTCAACGGCACCGGCAACACCGTCACCGCGCTGGGCAACTGTTACGCGGTGACGGTGATGGGTTCGGGGAACACCGTTATCGCCGACTCGGTGTCACACGACATCACCGTGTACGGCTACAACGAGACGGTGTTCTACAAGGGCGGTCAGCCCGCCCTCTGGGACCGCGGCCGCGAACTGGGCATGACCAACCGGCTCCAGCAGGTGCCGGGCTAAACCACGGCACCCGACCATCATCCGATCAAGAATCGAGGAACCATGTCCGCCTACATCCGTAACCGTTCGCTGCGCCTGGCAGTGCTCGCCGTGACGCCGGCCGCCGCCGCCGTTGTGCTGGCCGGCTGCAGTTCGACGGCCAACCCGCCGGCGGGCTCTTCGACGACGACCACCACGAAAAGCAGCAGCGCAACGACCAGTGCCGGAGCCGCCCCGACGACGGGATCGAGCGGGGCCAGCACCACCGCTTCCATCGAGATCGGCAACACGATGAACTACGGATCGATGGGCACCACCACCACCCTGGACTGCGCCAGCGGCAAGTCGCTGAACGTCGGCGGGTCCGATAACACGCTGACCGTCACGGGCGCCTGCGAGACCGCCACCATCACCGGCGCCAACAACAAGATCACCTTCGACAAGGTGAACACCCGCATCACCGTGCTAGGGATGGACAACACCATCACCTACAAGGACGGTAACCCCAAGGTCGACGAACTCGGTTCGGGCAACACGATCAACAAGGGCGGCTGACCGGATTCGTTCGCCGGCATCGGTTTTCACCGGTGCGGCGGTGGTCGGCGCCGCGGAGCGGTCAGGATGCCCGCAGCTTTGCGGTTGCACCACAACCATTTTCTCTGCCGCTCGAGGTGCCGCGCGCAAAGGCGCGGCATATGATCGTGCCGGCAGAACGGAATCTCGCCATGTTCAGCACCAACCACGCCAGCGCCCTGGTCACGACGTTCGTGGTACTGACCGGCGTCGTCATGCTGCCCCGCGGCACGGCGACGGCCGACCCCAACCCCGACGACCAGTTCTTGGCACTGCTCGACCAAAAGCAAATCCCCGCCCTCGAGAATGTGCCGAGCCTCATCGCCACCGCCCACCGGATTTGTCGCCAACTCGACGGCGGAATGCCGGTCGACGGCGTGGTCGACGACATGAAGCAACGGGCGTTCAATGCCAATTCGGGCGGCGGCCCATACCCTCCCGACCGCGTCATGCGCACAGTTGCCCGATTCATCTCCGCCGCGGTCGAGGCCTACTGTCCGAACAATCAAGCGAAGATCGCTTCCATCTCGGCCATGGCGAATCCCGTGCCCGGATCGCAGGATTCGACGCAGCGGGGCACCGCGCACACGCGCGACGCCGCCCTGGCGCGGCAGTTTCCCTCGGGGGAGACCGGCCAGCCGGACCCACCGCAGCTCCCGCCGGCCCCGCCGCCGACGGTTCAAATCATGACGCCACCCCAGCCGGTGGTGAAACCGCCGCCACCGAAACAGCCGCCGCCGCAGCAGCAGGAGCCGCCGTCGGGACCGCAACAGGAGCCGCCGGCCGCGGCCGCGCCGGGGGGCCCTCCCGACGGCGGCGGTGGCGGGCGCGGTCCGGAGTCGCCGCCCACGCCGCCGGGCCGGGTGAGGCTGGCACCTTAACGCTGGAGCCGCGCGTGGTCTATCCGGCCGACGCGCCGTGTCGGCCCGCCCCCGCGGCGAACCGTGCGGCCCCCTCGTTCGCCTCGGCGGCGACGCGGGAGATGCTGGCGAATTCGAAGTAGAGCGCGTCGGATTCCGTTGTCCCCCACTGGTGTAGCGTCGAGAGCCGATCCGAGCGCAGGCATTGCTGCGGCAGCGCCGCCAGTTGCGCGGCCAATTCCTCGGCGGCCTGACGCGCCTGGCCCTTGGGGACTACTCGATTCGCCAACCCGATCGCCAAAGCTTCCTCGGCCTGGACGCCGCGGCCGGTAAGGATCATGTCCATTGCGCGGCTGTGTCCGATCAGCCGCGGCAGCCGCACGGTGCCACCGTCGATGAGGGGAACCCCCCAGCGCCGACAGAACACGCCGAACACGGCGTCCTCCTCGACCACCCGCAGGTCGCACCAGGTGGCCAGCTCCAGACCTCCCGCGACGGCGTGGCCGCTGACCGCGGCGATAACGGGTTTGGACAGCACCATCCGCGTCGGGCCCATCGGGCCGGGGCCGGTGCGATGCACGGCGTTGGCGTCGGGTGTGCCGAAGGCCTTCAAATCCGCTCCGGCGCAGAATGTTCCGTTATCGCCCCACAGCACCGCCACCGATGCGGTGTCGTCGCGGTCGAACTCCTCGAACGCCGAGTGCAGCGCGGC
>NZ_LZJR01000108.1 GCF_001667925.1 Mycobacterium sp. E2479
GTGGGTGAGTTGTATGTGGCCGGTGTCGACGGTGCGTGTGGGTATCCGGGTCGGGCGGGGTTGACGGGGTCGCGGTTTGTGGCGTGCCCGTTCGGGGGGACCGGTCAACGGATGTATCGCACCGGGGATGTGGTGCGGTGGCGCGCTGAGGGGGAGTTGGAGTATCTGGGGCGTGCTGATGAGCAGGTCAAGATTCGTGGGTATCGCATCGAACTCGGCGAAATTCAGGCAGCATTGGCCGCCCTGGAGGGGGTGGAGCAGGCCGTCGTGATCGCCCGTGAGGACCGTCCTGGTGATAAGCGGCTGGTGGGGTATGTTGCCGGGACAGCGGATCCAGCTGGGTTGCGTGCCGCGCTAGGCGAGCGGTTGCCCGAATACATGGTGCCCGCGGCGGTGGTGGTGATCGATGAGTTGCCGTTGACGGTCAACGGCAAGCTCGATAAGCGGGCCCTGCCCGCGCCGGACTACGGCGATGTTGATCGTTACCGGGCTCCGGCCACGCCCATGGAGGAGGTCTTGGCCGGTATCTACGCGCGGGTGCTGGGTGTGGAGCGGGTCGGGCTCGATGACTCCTTCTTCGACCTGGGTGGGGATTCGTTGTCGGCAATGCGCCTGATCGCAGCAGTCAATACAACGTTGGGTGCCGGTCTTGCGGTGCGTGATTTGTTCGAGGCACCCTCGGTTGGGGCGTTGGTGTCGCGCGTCGGCGCCGGTGGGGGTGGGCTGGAGCCGTTGGTGGCCGGTGAGCGCCCGGCGGTGGTGCCGTTGTCGTTTGGCCAGAACCGGTTGTGGTTGATCGACCAGCTGCAGGGGCCGTCGGCGGTCTACAACATGGCGGTGGCGTTGCGGCTCGACGGGCCGCTCGACGGCGACGCGTTGGGGGCGGCGCTAGGCGACGTGGTGGGCCGCCATGAAAGCTTGCGCACCGTGTTTGCGGTGGCCGATGGGGTGCCCCGGCAGGTGGTGGTGCCGCCGGAGGGGGCCGATATTGGTTGGGAGATCGTTGAAGCCGCCGGCTGGCCGGCGGAGCGGGTTCAGCGCGCCATCGAGGAGGTGGCCGGCCACGGCTTTGAGCTGGGCCGCGAGATTCCGTTGCGGGCAAGGCTTTTCCGGATCTCCGCGGACGAGCATGTGCTGGTGGCGGTGGTGCACCATATCGCCGCCGATGGTTGGTCGATCGCACCGCTGGTGAGTGATTTGGGCGAGGCCTATGCCGCCCGGTGTGCGGGGCGGGCCCCCGAGTGGGCGCCGCTGGCGGTGCAATACATCGATTACACGTTGTGGCAGCGCGCCCAGTTCGGTGACCTTGACGATCCGCAGAGCCGCATCGGCGGGCAATTGGTGTATTGGGAGCAGGCTTTGGCCGGGCTGCCTGAGCGGCTGGTGTTGCCCACCGATCGGCCCTATCCACCGACCGCTGATCAACGCGGCGCCACCGTGGCGGTGCAGTGGCCGGCGGCCTTGCAACAGCAGGTCGTGAGGTCAGCCCGCGAGAGTGGCGCGACCAGTTTCATGGTGGTCCAGACCGCCCTGGCGGTGCTGCTGTCCAAGCTGAGCGCCAGTACCGATGTGGCCGTGGCGTTTCCGATCGCCGGGCGGCGCGATCCCGCCCTGGATGAGCTGGTGGGTTTCTTCGTCAACACCCTGGTGTTGCGGGTCGATCTGGCCGCCGACCCCACCGTCGCCGAGCTGCTGGCACAGGTACGACAACGTAGCCTGGCCGCCTATGACCACCAGGATGTGCCCTTCGAGGTACTCGTCGAACGACTCAACCCCACCCGATCCCTAACCCACCACCCGCTGGTCCAGGTGATGCTGGCCTGGCAGGCCGCCGATCCCGGCGCCACGTTCACGCTGGGTGAAATGCAAGTTTCCCAGGTGCCGGTGGACACCCACACCGCGCGGATGGACCTGTCGTTGTCATTGGCCGAGCAGTGGACCGAGGCCGGTGAGCCGGCCGGGATCAGCGGATCGGTGGAGTTCCGCACCGACGTGTTCGACGCCGAAAGCGTCCAGGCGCTTATCGCCCGGCTGCAGCGGGTCTTGGAGGCGGTCACCACCGAACCCAGCCGGCGGCTGTCGGCGATCGACGTGCTGCACGCCAGTGAACACATCCGTCTCGCGGAGATCGGCAACCGCGCGGTGCTGACCGCGCCCGCGACCGGCGTGTCGATTCCGGCATTGTTTGACCAGCATGTCGCCCGCGCTCCCGAGACTGTGGCGATCAGGTTCGGCGGCCGCTCGATGAGCTATCGCGAGCTTGATGCGGCGTCGAACCGGTTGGCGCACCTGCTGATTGCCCGGGGAGCGGGGCCGGGGGAATGTGTGGCGCTGCACTTGCCGCGCTCGGCCGAGGCGGTCGTGGCGATCCTGGCGGTGCTCAAGACCGGGGCGGCGTATCTGCCGATCGACCCTTCGACGCCGGGCGCGCGCATCCGCTTCGTGCTCGAGGACGCCGCACCAATTGCCGCGATCACCATCGCCGCGCTGGCCGAACGCCTCGACCACCCCGATATTCAGGTCATCGATATCGACGACCCCGCGGTGGAAACTCAGCCCAAAATGGCGCCACCGGCGCCGGCCCCCGGCGATATCGCCTACTTGATCTACACCTCGGGCACCACCGGCGTGCCCAAAGGGGTGGCCATCACCCACCGCAACGTGACCGAGTTGTTGTCCGCGTTGGATGCCGGCCTTCCCCGAGCGGGTGTCTGGGCGCTGTGTCATTCGCTGGCGTTCGACGTGTCGGTGTGGGAGATCTTCGGTGCGCTGCTGCGGGGCGGCCGGGTCGTGGTGGTGCCCGAGGAAGTTACGCGCTCACCGCAGGACTTCCACGAGCTGCTGATCGACGAACGTGTCAATGTGTTGACGCACACCCCATCGGCCCTGGCTGCGCTCACCCCGCGGCACTTGGATGTGGCGGCGTTGGTAGTGGTCGGGGAGGCATGCCCGGTCGAGGTGGCCGACCGTTGGGCGCCGGGGCGGGTGATGGTGAACGCCTACGGGCCCACCGAGACGACAATGTGCGTCGCGATCAGCGCGGCGCTGACCCCCGGTTTGGAATCGGTGCCGATCGGAACCCCGGTTGCGGGTGCGGCCCTGGCCGTGCTCGATGCGTGGTTGCGGCCGGTGCCGGCTGGGGTGGTTGGTGAGTTGTATGTGGCCGGTGCCGGGGTTGGCGTGGGGTATGTCGGCCGGGCGAGTTTGACGGCGTCGCGGTTTGTCGCGTGTGCGTTCGGGGGGTCCGGTCAAAGGATGTATCGCACTGGGGATTTGGTGTGTTGGCGTGCGGATGGGCAGCTCGAGTATGTGGGTCGTGCTGATGAGCAGGTCAAGATCCGCGGGTATCGGATCGAGCTGGGTGAGATTCAGGCGGTCCTGGCCACGCTCCCTGGGGTCGAGCAGGCGGTGGTGATCACCCGCGAGGACCGTCCCGGTGACAAGCGCCTGGTCGCCTACCTGACTGGGACAGCCGACGCGGCCGGGGTGCGAAGCCAACTGGCAGACT
>NZ_LZJR01000109.1 GCF_001667925.1 Mycobacterium sp. E2479
CCGCGCATACTCGCCCACATCGAGCACATCCACCGACGACAACCGCCGCGCCGGATCGTCGACCATCGCCACCAACAGCCGCTGCAGCCGCCCGACCAGCGTTTCGATCCTTTGCGCGTCGAACAAATCGGTGTCGAATTCGATACGCAGGCCGAGTTGGGCGCCGGGAGTGGCTTGGACCGTCAGCGGGTAATGGTTGTATTCGCGGCTGGTGAACGCGGTGATGTTCAATCCGTCGACGCCCAGCGGAGCGCCCATGTCGATCGGATAGTTCTGGAACACGAACAGCGTGTCGAACAGTTGGTCGTGGTCGACGGTGCGGTGAATGTCGCTCAGGGCAAGGTGTTGGTGCTCAAGGGTTTTGGTGTGGCCGCGTTGCAGTTGGTCGAGCAGGTCGGTCGTGGTGCTCGCGTGCGTGATGTTCGCTCGCACCGGCACCGTGTTGATCAAAAGGCCCACCATCGCGTCCGCACCGACGATCTCGGCCGGCCTGCCCGAGACGGCGACGCCGAAGGCGACGTCAGGGCGGCCGGTGAGCGACGTCAGCAGCAACGCCCAGGCGGCCTGTAGCACGGTGTTGACGGTGGTGTGCTGCGAGCGGGCCAGCTGACCAAGGGCTTGCGTGAGCCCGTCCGGCAACAGATATGAGCTGACGCCTCGCGGCCCGAGCTGCGTCCGCCCTGGCGGACCCACCAACGTGGGAGTGTCAAAGCCGGCCAACACCTGACGCCATGCCGCGTGGGCGGCGTCGAGGTCCCGATCGGCCAACCAGGTGACGAACCTGCGATACGGGACCGGCGCCGGCAGCCGTTGACCGTAATAGCCGGCGAAGATTTCTTGCAGCAGGATCGGCAGCGACCAGCCGTCCAGCACGATGTGGTGAGAGGTGACCACGATTCGGTGCCGGTCTTGCGCGGTGCGCATCAGTGTGACCCGAAACGCCGGCGGGTCGGTGAGATCGCAGACCGCCGCGCGTTCGGCCGCACACAGCCGCGGCATCTCCTCATCCGCATCAACGCCGTCCAGATCCACATACCGCCACGGCGTCTGGGGATCGGCGGGGATGACCTGCACCGGCTCGTCAAACTGTTGGCAGAACCGGGCCGCGAGGTTCGGATGGCGGCTGACTACGGTGTGCACCGCCTCGCGCAGCCGGTGCCGGTCGAGGGGTCCGCTCAACGCAATTTCCAACTGCATCGCATAGACAGCGTCATCGTTGAGGTGCGCGGCGCTGGCGTGGAAGAGCAGCCCGTGCTGCATCGGGGTCAACGGCAGTACGTCAGCGACCGCGTATTGCCTTTGCAACTCGTCGATCTGTAGCTGGCTGAGTCGGGCGGGCGCGATATCGGACGGCGTCAGCCCGCCGCCACCGAGTTGGACGTGCGCACAAATGCCGGCCAGGGCGTCGAACCACAACTGGCTAAGCCGGCTGACCTGTGCGTGATCCAGCGCCGAGGGCGCCCACATCCAGTTGGCGCGCAGGTAGGGGCCGGTCTCAGTGTCGACGATGCCGGTGTTGAGGTCGAGGGTGTGTGCCAGCGGCATCGGTATTGCTGTGGCCGCGGCAGCCGACGACAGGCCATCCTGACTGATCCGCCACAAATCCGCGGACACCTCGGCCGCCGCGCCTAAACGCCCCAGATAGTTGAACCCGATCGCAGGATCGGAGCCGGCAAACTCAATGCCGGGATTCAAATAGCGCAGCAGACCATAGGTCAGTGGCTCGGGCACGGCGCGGAGCTGCTCTTTACGGTCTTTTACCGCCACGCCCAGCGCGGCCTCACCGGCTACCACCTGCGCCCAGGACAGGCCGCTTATCGTCAACGCCACTGGGTATTTGGCGGTGAACCAGCCCACCGTGCGCGACAGGTCGACATCCGCGGCCAGTTCCTCGTGACGCCCGTGCGCCTCGACGTCGATGCCGATCGGGGCGCTCCAGGTGGCCCGGAACTGCGTCCAGGCCAATGCGAACGCGATCAATAAGATGTCCTGGATGCCGGCGTGGAACGCTGTGGGCACCTCACCGAGCAGCAACCGGGTGGTCTCGGTATCCAGGTCCACCGACAAATGCCCAGCCGTGGCGAACGTGTCCACTTCCGGTTGTATTGCGGGCAACGCGGCGGGGGTTGCCGCCAGCCGGCGCCATGCGTCGGCGTGCCCGACGACCGTCGGGTCGTATGCGTGTCTGGTCAGCAGCGAGGCCCACCGACCAAATGATGTTCCGCCTGTCGGTAGTGCCACCGGTTGGCCGCTGTGGTGCTGGGCCCAAGCAATGTTGAGGTCTTCCAACAGGATTCGCCACGACACACCATCAACGGCGAGATGGTGAATGATCAGTGCCAGCTGGCCCGTGCCGGTGATCCACAATGCGCTGAGCATCACTCCGGCGGCCGGATCCAACCTCGAACGCGCCGCGACCAGCGCCGCATCGGATATCGCGTCCACCGATTGCAGGCATGCGCGCGCATCTACCGAGCCCGCCTCCGGCACGGTCAGCGACCACTCCCCGGCGCGGTCCTCATCAACGCGCAACCGCAACATGGCATGCCTGTCCAGCAAGGCCTGCAACAGCACGACCACGTCCGCCTCGGTCACCCTCGCGGGCGCCTGCACCACCATGGTCTGGTTGAACTGGTCGACGGGGCCGTTGATGCCGGCCAGCCACCGGATGATCGGGATTCCTATCACCGGCCCAACGCCGGAGTCGACCACATCACCGGCTTCGGTGGCCACCGTTGCCACCCGGGCCAACCGGGCCACGGTCTGCTCGACAAAGATGTCGCGCGGCCGACACGTCAGGCCGGCGGCCTTGGCCCGGGCCACCACCTGCATCGACAAAATCGAGTCGCCGCCGAGTTCGAAGAAGGAGTCGTCGATGCCGACGCGTTCCACGCCGAGGGCTTGAGCGTAGATGCCGGCCAGGATTTCCTCGGTGGTGCTGGCAGGGGCGCGGTATACACCCGCGCTGTAGTCCGGTGCCGGTAGGGCGCGGAAGTCGAGTTTGCCGTTGACGGTCAACGGCATCGTCTCCAGGACCACGACCGCGGCCGGCACCATATAGGCCGGCAGCCGGTCGGCCAGTTGGCTTCG
>NZ_LZJR01000110.1 GCF_001667925.1 Mycobacterium sp. E2479
GTTTTGATTACTTCCGACGTGGCGCGTTACACGTCGATGGTCTGGCTGACGTATGTCTCCCAGGTGGCGATCTGGCCAGCCTCTACCATGGCGGCCTGCATCTCGGGGTCGCCGAAGAGCGCCTCCTGGACCTGGCCGTAGGCGGCCCAGTCCTCGGCGGTCGTCAGGAAGCCGACGGCGTTGGTTCCCTGACCCCCGACCATGGTGACGAGCACAGTGACGTTCTCCGCGCCATGCTTGCGGGCAAGTTCGCTCGCGCGCTTCAGCTGCTTTTGAACGTCGTCCCAGGCCACGCCGGGATTCGGATGGACGATAGTGGTTGCGAGGATTGTCATCGTGGGCACCTTTCACTAGAGGGGACCCAGACAGCCTCTGGCGTGGCAAACTGCGAGCCTAGAGTAGCCGGCTACTTCAATCTTCCGCAGATCTCCGAGCGCCCGTTGCGGGCGAGCAGGTTTGCGCGGCGGACGCGGCACCCGACAACTTGGGCAGAGCGTGAATCGCCAGGGGGTGGGGTTGATTACGCGCCCCACCGGGGTTTAACCGGCCGCATTTGGGGAATGGTCATTGGTTAGCCCGAACGGGCGGTAGCTGCGAATGCTAGTGATTCACGAGCTGCCAAGCCCGTCCCACCGGATGGGTTGTTAAGCCACCAGCAAACCCTGAATAAAACCAGAATATACTATTGACCAGGGAAGTCTATTGAAATGTTGTCTAACGGAGCTCGTGACTCAGCGAACAAATTCATACAAAAGCAAAGATTAATGAATTCGGACTGGAATCCGAATCATAAATACATTCAACAATGCCCTGAATGCGAAGGCATACACGAAACACAAAGGCAGAACGACGAATATTGCATTCGATGCAAAGACAATAAAATGACCGCCTAGACGGCCTCGGAGGCCCGGGGCGCGCGAGCAGGCCCCGACGCGGCAACTAGTTTGCTAGCCAATGCACTTTGGCACTAGCGCGCGGCGGCATTCGGGTGTTTGCTTACCTTGTGGCTAACCGCCACGAGGTACAGGAGGCACCATCATGACCATCGTCACGTACGTAGTTATCCACCCAAACCCGGGCGTCCAGTGGGACGAGGTGCAGAAGCAACTCAAGAAGACAACAGACCTCGCTCGCAAGCACGGCGCCGAGAACGTCACCGTGCTGGCGACCATGATCGGGGGCCCGGCGACCAACGCCATCGGCCTGCTTTCCACAGCCGAGGATTGGACGCGGTACGGCCAGGTCCAGGAGGCGCTCTTCGGCGACCCCGAGATGCAGGCCGCCATGGTAGAGGCTGGCCAGATCGCCACCTGGGAGAACTACGTCAGCCAGACCATCGACGTGTAACGCGCCACGTCGGAAGTAATCAAAAC
>NZ_LZJR01000111.1 GCF_001667925.1 Mycobacterium sp. E2479
GACGGCACTGCTGGCCCGCGAGCACGGCGGGCCCGAACTGCGGTTCCAGTTGCTGTGGTACCCGACCGTCACCGCGGCGAGGTTGCCGCCCGCCGAGTCGCCGGCCACGGCGATGTTGTTCGGGTCGCCGCCGAGCCCGGCCGCGTTGTCGGCTACCCATTGCAGCGCCGCCCAGCAGTCGTTCACGCCCGCCGGGAACGGGTGCTCGGGCGCCAGCCGGTAGCCGACGGACACCACGATGGCCTCGGCGCCGACGGCGTGCGCGCGGGCGACCGGGTCGTGAGTGTCCAGGTCGCCCAGGCAAAACCCGCCGCCGTGGTAGAAGACGACCACAGGCAATGACGTGAGGTCGCTGTCGGGCCAGTAGATACGCACCGGGATGTCGGCGAGCTCGCCGTGGGGGATGGTGCGGTTCTCAATCCGCAGGTCCGGCAGCATACTCGTGGGAACCTTGAGCAGCCGGAGCCGCTTTCGGGCGACCTCGACGCCGTCGGCCTCGCGAAAGGTCATCGGATAGGCGTCGAGCAACGTCTTGAAGGTCGGATCGATGCCGGGGCGGGCGGTGGTCGGCTCGCTCATGCGTTCACCGTACGCCGCGGGGTGATCGGTGCAGGGCCGTGCGCAGCGCGGTCAGTCCGGCCTCGAGCGCAGCGGTGGCGGCGGGCACTACCCCGGCATAGCCCAGGTAGCCGTGCACCAGCGTCTCGGCGTTGTGCACGTGGGCGGCGACGCCGGCGGCGGAAAGCAACCCGGCGTAGCGGATGCCGTCGTCGCGCAGTGGGTCGTACCCGGCGACGGCGACGTAGGCCGGTGCCAGGTTGCTGAGGTCCTTCGCGCGCCCCGGCGCCATGTCCGGCGGGGGGTCGGACATGTTGACTTCGCCCGCGTACCAACGGGAGAACGCCGCGACGGACCTGGCATCCAGGATCGGCGCGGCGGCGTTTTCGGTGAACGACGGCAGCGACGCGTCCCACATGGTCGAGGGATACCACAGCAGCTGGAACACGATCGGCAAAGCGCCGCTGTCGCGCGCTCGCTGCGCCACCGCGGCGGAGATGGTGCCGCCCGCCGAATCTCCGGCGACGGCGATCCGGTTCGGATCGCCGCGCAGTTCGGTCGCGTTCTCTGCGACCCAAAGCGTTGCGGCCCAAGCGTCTTCGACGGCGGCGGGGTAGGGGTGCTCGGGGGCGAGCCGGTAGTCGACGGCCACCACGATCGCGTCGGCGCCCACCGCGTGCTGACGCGCCGTGCCGTCGTGGGTTTCCAGGTCGCCTATGACGAAGCCGCCACCGTGAAAATAGAGCAACACGGGAGCGGTGGCGCCCTGCTGATGATCGTCGGAATAGCTTGGTGGCCAATAGATCCGGAGAGCTATAGACCCCACGGGGCCTGGAATCGTGCGGTCCTCGACCCGCAGCTCGGGATGCGGCGGCCGGCGCGGCAGGTCGCGGAACCGCTGGCGCGCTGCGCCGATACCGTCCTCAGTGGATAGCCGGAAGGGAACCGCATCCAGTACCTTCTGCAGGATGGGGTCGATAGCGGGTTTCTCGTCGGCTGTGTTATCCAAGCTGGGCATGGACGTACCGTACGCACCTCGCCTGGTGGCCGGCGCCTGGGTGGTGGCCGGCTGGGTGGCCCTCGGCTATGGCATCTACCTGACCGTGCTGGCGCTGCGCTCGCCACCGGGAATCGAGTTGACCGGTCACTGGGTGTTGCAGCCCGCGTTCAAGGCCTCGATGGCGTTCCTGCTGGCCCTGGCCGCGGCCGGGCACGCCAAGGTCGGCGAGCGGCGGTGGCTGATGCTGGCGCTGCTGCTCTCGGCCATCGGCGACTGGGTGCTGGCGATTCCGTGGTGGTCGCTGTCCTTCGAGGTGGGCCTGGCGGCATTCCTGTTGGCGCACTTGTGTTTTATCGCCGCGCTGCTGCCGCTGGTTCCGGCGCTCTCCGGGGACTCGGAGGATGACCGCCCGACGACCGTGCGCATCGTGGCGGTGGTCCTGATGTGTGCGGCCTCGGTCGCGTTGCTGGTCTGGTTCTGGCCGCACCTGGGCACCGACAAGCTGACGCTTCCGGTCACGGTCTACATCGTGGTGCTGACCGCGATGGTGTGCACGGCCCTGTTGGCGAAACTGCCGACGATCTGGACGGCGATGGGGGCGTTGTGTTTTGCGGCCTCGGATTCGATGATCGCGATCGGGCGCTTCATCCTCGGCAACGAGGCTCTGGCGGTGCCGGTCTGGTGGTCGTACGCGGCCGCCCAGATCCTGATCACGGCCGGCTTCTTCTTCGGCCGCGAGCTTCCGGCTGAACCCGCCGGGGAGGCCCCGGCGCCCGCCGAGAGCTGACTGTCACCGGTGCCCGGTACGCTGCGGACCGGACGGTAAACATTGGATGACAACATGATTCGCGGTCCGGAGACGCCGTGAGTCCGAATGCGCGCAGGCCCGTCGAGGTGGAGCCCATAGCCCGGGTGCTGCCGATGCTGTCGGTGCCGCACCTGGACCGGGAATTCGACTATCTGGTGTCGGCCGAGCAATCCGACGACGCCCAGCCTGGGGTGCGGGTGCGGGTGCGTTTCCACGGCCGGCTGGTCGACGGGTTTGTGCTGGAGCGCCGCAACGACACCGATCACACCGGCAAGCTGGGCTGGCTGGATCGCGTCGTGTCGGCCGAACCGGTGCTCACCCCGGAAATCCGCCGGCTGGTCGATGCAGTGGCCGCGCACTACGCCGGCACCCGCCCCGACGTGTTGCGGCTGGCGGTGCCGGCCCGGCACGCCAGGGTGGAGCGGGAACCCGCGGTCAGCCGCGACGCCGCGGTCCCGAAGCCCGTCGATCCGAACGCCTGGGGCGGTTATGGCCGGGGCGCTCAGTTCCTGGCCGCGCTCGCCGAATCACGGGCCGCCCGGGCCGTCTGGCAGGCGCTTCCCGGCGAGTCGTGGACCGACCGGTTCGCCGAGGCCGCCGCGGAAACGGTGCGGACCGGCCGCTCGGTGCTGGCGATCGTTCCCGACCAGCGCGACCTGGACGCGCTGTGGCGGGCCGCGACGACGCGGATCGACGAGGCCAGCGTGGTGGCCTTGTCGGCCGGCCTGGGGCCGGCGGCCCGGTACCGGCGGTGGCTGGCGGCGCTGCGCGGCTCCGCACGAATGGTGATCGGCACGCGCAGCGCGGTGTTCGCACCGCTGAGCGATCTGGGGCTGGTCATGGTGTGGGCCGACGCCGACGACAGCCTGGCCGAGCCGCGCGCGCCGTATCCGCATGCCCGCGAGGTGGCGATGCTGCGCGCCCATCAGGGCCGGTGCGCGGCGCTGATCGGCGGCTACGCGCGCACCGCCGAAGCCCACGCGCTGGTGCGCAGCGGCTGGGCCCACGACATCGTCGCCGCGCGGCCGGTGGTGCGGGCCCGCACGCCGCGAGTGATCGCCTTGGATGACACCGGCTACGCCGACGAGCGCGACCCGGCGGCGCGCACGGCACGCGTTCCGTCCATCGCGCTGCGCGCCGCCCGCTCGGCGCTGCAGGCCGGGGCGCCGGTGCTGGTGCAGGTGCCGCGGCGGGGGTACATCCCGGCGCTGGCTTGCGCGCGGTGTCGCACGATCGCCCGTTGCCGGCACTGCACGGGCCCGCTGTCGTTGCAGGAGGGTGGCGCCGCACTGCTGTGCCGCTGGTGCGGCCGCGTCGACCCGACGCGACGGTGCGCGCGTTGCGGGTCCGACGCGGTGCGCGCCGTCGTCGTCGGCGCGCGCCGTACCGCCGAGGAATTTGGCCGCGCGTTTCCGGGCACGGCGGTGATCACGTCGTCGGGCGAGGCTGTGGTACCCGAGGTCGCGGCCGGTCCGGCCCTGGTGGTGGCCACCCCGGGCGCCGAGCCGGCGGCGTCCGGCGGTTATGGTGCGGCGCTGTTGTTGGACACCTGGGCGCTGCTGGGCCGCCAAGACCTGCGCGCGGCCGAGGATGCGCTGTGGCGCTGGATGACCGCCGCCGCGCTGGTGCGTGCCCGCGGCGACGGCGGCGTGGTGATGATTGTCGCCGAATCATCGCTTCCCACGGTGCAATCGCTGATCCGGTGGGATCCGGTGGGTCATGCGGAGGCCGAAGTGGCCGCGCGGACCGAGGTCGGGCTGCCGCCTAGCGTGCACATGGCGGCCGTCGACGGGACGGCGGGCGCGGTGACGGCGCTGCTCGACGAGGCCCGCCTGACCGATCAGGAGTCTCTGCACGCGGATTTGCTTGGGCCGGTGGACCTTCCGGCCGGCGTGCGCCGCCCGGCCGGAACTCCCGCCGGCGCCGCGGTGACGCGAATGCTGGTGCGCGTGCCCCGCCACCAGGGCCTGGCGCTGGCGGCGGCGCTGCGGCGCGGCATCGGCGTGCTCAGCGCCCGGCAAACCCGTGAGCCGGCCCGGGTGCAGATCGACCCGCTGCACATCGGTTGACCTTCACCAACCATTACCCTAGGCGACAATATGTGCATGCAATAATCTCTTTTTACGACATTAGAGTGTTGCTACACTTTCTAATCCTTAGCCGCCGAAAGGCCGGAAACCATCCGGGAAGGGGCGTTATGGCAGCGGATCACGCCGCGGTGGACGAGTCGTTGGACGTCATCACCGATGCCCTACTGACGGCCTCCCGTTTGCTGATGGCCATCTCGGCGCGTTCCGTCGGACAGGTGGACGAGACGATCACCATCGCGCAGTTCCGGACGTTGGTGATCCTGTCCAATCGCGGCCCGGTCAATTTGGCCACCCTGGCGGGTCTGCTGGGTGTGCAGCCGTCGGCCACTGGCCGGATGGTGGACCGGCTGGTTGCCGCCGGGCTGATCGACCGGTTGCCGCACCCGACCTCGCGGCGCGAACTGCTCGCCGCGCTCACCGCGCGCGGCCGCGACGTCGTCCACCAGGTCACCGCGCACCGGCGCGCCGAGATCGCGGCCATCGTGGCGAAGATGCCGCCGCCCGAGCGGCACGGCCTGGTGCGGGCCCTGACCGCCTTCACCGCTGCCGGCGGCGAGCCCGACGTACACCTGGACGCCGAGATCGACCTGTAGCGGCTGTGGCGATCGCGAGCGCGGCGGAGCCGCGTGAAGCGGGTCGCCACCGTTGGGTCTAGTGGCGATCGCGAGCGCGGCGGCGCCGGGTGATGCGGGTCGCCACCGTTGGGTCTAGTGGCGATCGCGAGCGCGGTGGAGCCGGGTGATGCGGGTCGCCACCGGCGGGTCTAGTGGCGATCGCGAGCGCGGTGGAGCCGGGTGATGCGGGTCGCCACCGTCGGGTCTAGTCGCTCCGCTTTCGGGCGGTCAGCAGCAGGTACTCCCACCCCATGGTCCCGTTGACCAGGTGGTGCTGCGCGAGTTCGACGAGCTGCGCGTCGAGTTCGGCGGCCAGCACCCGGTTGTGGCCGATGTTCGCGTATGCCTCGATTGTCGGCCCGTAGTGTCGCTTGAAGTAGGTGTGCACGGCCTCGGCGCTGTCAAAGCGGTTGACCGCCAACATGTCTCGTGCCGTGGTTATCTCGGTGATCTGGTCGCCGAGCAGCGCGGCGACGTAGCCGGGGCGCCCCCAAAGTGCCGCCGGCGGCACGGGGTGCGACAGGCTCGGCCGGTAGGGCCGAATGGTGGCGAGCATCCGGCCGAAGAACCCCTCGGGAGTCCAGCTGATCACGCCGATCGTGCCGCCGGGGCGACAGACCCGGGCCAGCTCGGCGGCGGCGCGCTGCTGGTCGGGGGCGAACTGCACGCCGATCGCGGACATGACGACGTCGAACTCGCCGTCGCCGAAGGGCAGTGCATGGGCGTTGGCTTCCCGGTAGTCGATGGTCAGGCCGCGTGCCTCGGCCCTGGCCTGCGACCGCCGCAACAACTCCGGGGTGAGGTCGGTGGAGACCACGGTGGCGCCCGCCGCGGCCGCCGGCAGCGAGATGTTGCCCGAGCCGGCGGCGACGTCGAGGACTCGTAGGCCGGGACGGATGCCGGTGGCTTCGACCAGCGCGGGCCCGAGCGGGGCCATCACTTCCTCGGCCATCAGGGCGTAGTCGCCCAGCGCCCATACCGTGCGATGCGTTGCGGCCACGGAGGCGTCACTGATCGAAGTGTCGACGGTCATCTGGAGCTCCTTGAAGAGAGGGGAAGGATTGTCTTTCGACCTCGTTGTCGACCCGATCAGCGGTGCGGCTCACACCGGCAGATAATGGCTTCTAGCAATAGTAGCCATAGGCAATAGTGTACGCACACACGTTCCCGCTCGGGCGGATCCGGCTGCGCACGCCGCTTCCTAGACTGGGTCGGTGCGTCTTGTCTTCGCCGGAACCCCCGAACCCGCGCTCCCCGCGCTGCGCCGCCTCATCGACTCACCACGTCACGAGGTCATCGCGGTGCTGACCCGGCCCGACGCCGCCGCCGGACGGCGCGGCAAGCCGGAGCCGTCACCGGTGGCCCGCGAAGCACTCGACCGCGGTATTCCGGTGCTGCGGCCGTCGCGGCCGAACTCGGAAGAATTCGTCGCGGAGCTCTCGCGGTTGGCACCCGACTGCTGCGCCGTCGTGGCCTACGGCGCGCTGCTGCGCGACGGCTTGCTGGCGGTGCCGCCGCGGGGCTGGATCAACCTGCACTTCTCGCTGCTGCCCGCCTGGCGCGGCGCGGCGCCGGTGCAGGCCGCCATCGCGGCGGGCGACAGCATCACCGGCGCCTCGACATTCCAGATCGAGCCGAGCCTGGACTCGGGTCCGATCTACGGGGTCGTGACCGAGACGATCCGGCCGACCGACACCGCCGGGGAACTGCTTGAGCGACTGGCTGTTTCGGGCGCAGCCCTGCTGTCGACCACACTGGACGGCATCGCCGACGGGACGCTGACGCCGGTGCCGCAACCCGCCGACGGGGTCAGCATCGCGCCCAAGGTCACCGTCGAGCAGGCCCGGGTGCGCTGGGATCTGCCGGCACTGGTCGTCGACCGCCGCATTCGCGCCGTCACCCCCAATCCCGGTGCCTGGACCTTGATCGGCGACCTGCGCGTCAAACTGGGGCCGGTGCAGCTTTTTCAGGATTCTATGCAACCCAAGCCCCCGGAACCGTTGCCGCCCGGCGCTATTCACGTCGACCGCAAGAGCGTCTGGATCGGCACGGGTTCCGATCCGGTGCGGCTGGGCCAAATCCAGCCGCCCGGAAAGAAATTCATGAACGCGGTCGACTGGGCCCGCGGCGCCCGCCTTGGCCCCGCGGTGCGGGCGACATGAGCACCGGGCGCGACGGATCGCGGCGCGGCCGTTCGGAACGCAACCCGAAACAGCGCGAGCGCCGGCCCCAGCAACGGGACCGCCGACCGCGGCGCCGGCCGCTTGACCCGGCCCGCGCCGCCGCGTTCGACGTGCTTCGGGCGGTCAGTGAGCGCGATGCATACGCGAACCTGGCCCTGCCCGCGCTGCTGCGCGAACGCGAGATCACCGGCCGCGACGCGGCATTCGCCACCGAGCTCACCTACGGCACCTGCCGCACCCGCGGCCTGCTCGACGCCGTGATCGCCGCGGCCGCGGGGCGATCGCCGCAAGCGATCGATCCGGTGCTGCTCGACCTGCTGCGCCTCGGGGCGTATCAGTTGCTGCGCACCCGCGTCGACGCGCACGCCGCGGTGTCCACCACCGTCGAGCAAGCCGGAATCGCATTCGATTCGGCGCGGGCGGGTTTCGTCAATGGAGTCCTTCGCGCCATCTCCGGGCGCGACGAGCACTCCTGGGTCGCCGAGCTGGCCCCCAACCCGGCGCAGGATCCGATCGGCCATGCGGCGTTCGTGCATGCCCATCCCCGGTGGATCGCCCAGGCCTTCGCCGATGCGCTGGGCGCCGCCGCGACCGAACTGGACGCGGTACTGGCCAGCGACGACGAACGGCCTCAGGTACATCTGGCCGCCCGCGCCGGCGCACTGACGGCCGCCGAGTTGGCCGACGCGGTCGGCGGGACCGTCGGCCGTTATTCGCCACACGCGGTGTACCTGGCAGGCGGTGATCCCGGACGGCTGGCGCCGGTGCGCGACGGCGTCGCGCTGGTCCAGGATGAGGGCAGCCAGCTAGTGGCCCGGGCGCTGACCCTGGCGCCGGTTGCCGGCGACGGTGGCCGGTGGCTGGACCTGTGCGCCGGGCCGGGTGGCAAGACCGCGCTGCTGGCCTCGTTGGGCATGCAGCAGCACCCGGAGTCCGGGTTCCGGCTCACCGCGGTGGAACCCGCGCCGCGCCGCGCCGATCTGGTGGCCGAAAACACCAGTGGGTTGCCGGTAGACGTGCTGCGAATCGACGGGCGAGAGACAGGTCTGGAACCGACCTTCGACCGGGTGCTCGTCGACGCGCCCTGCACCGGGCTGGGGGCGCTGCGCCGCAGGCCGGAGGCCCGGTGGCGCCGTCAGCCCGCCGACGTGCCGACGCTGACCAAGCTGCAGCGCGAGCTGCTGGGCGCCGCGATCGCGCTGACCCGTCCCGGCGGCGTGGTGCTCTACGCGACCTGCTCGCCGCACCTGGCCGAAACCGTCGGCGTGGTCGCCGACGCGCTGCGCCGCCACCCGGTCAGCGAACTGGACACCCGGCCGATGTTCGCGCCCGTCTCCGACCTGGGCGACGGGCCGCACGTGCAGCTCTGGCCGCATCGGCACGGCACCGACGCGATGTTCGCGGCCGCGCTACGCCGCGAGGCGGGGTAGGGGCGCGCCGGATGTGAAACGGGCCGTGCGGCTCAGTAGTCTGGCGCTCATGCCTCGCAATACGGAACCGTTGAAGGGGCCTCTGATCGCGCCGTCGATCCTTTCCGCTGACTTCTCCCGGCTCGCCGACGAAGCCGCCGCCGTGACCGGCGCCGACTGGTTGCACGTCGACGTCATGGACAACCACTTCGTGCCGAATCTGACCTTCGGGCTGCCCGTGGTCGAGAGCCTGCTGGCGGCCACCACCATCCCGATGGACTGTCATCTGATGATCGAGAACCCCGACCGCTGGGCGCCCCCGTACGCCGAGGCGGGGGCGTACAACGTCACCTTCCACGCCGAGGCCACCCAGAATCCGATCGCGGTGGCCCGCGATATCCGCGCCGCCGGCGCCAAGGCGGGCATCAGCGTCAAGCCGGGAACCCCGCTGGAGCCCTACCTGGAAATCCTGCCGCAGTTCGACACCCTGCTCATCATGTCGGTCGAGCCCGGGTTCGGCGGCCAGAGCTTCATCCCCGACGTGCTGAGCAAGGTGCGCACCGCGCGCAAGCTCATCGAGGCGGGGGAGTTGACGATCCTGGTCGAAATCGACGGCGGCATCAACGAGGACACCATCGAACAGGCCGCCGAGGCCGGCGTCGATTGCTTCGTCGCCGGGTCGGCCGTCTACGGCGCCGATGACCCGCAGGCCGCGATCGACGCGTTGCGGCGCCAGGCCGCCAACGCATCCCCGCACCTGCGTCGATGACGGTTCCGCCGGGCGACAGCCTTGACGCCGCGATGCGCCTGGCGATCGACCAGTCCAATCACGTCAAGGGGACCACGTATCCCAACCCACCGGTGGGGGCGGTCGTCTTGAACGCCGGTGGCGAGGTGGTCGGTGTCGGCGCGACCGAACCGGCCGGTGGCCGTCACGCCGAGATCCTGGCGCTGCGGCGCGCCGGTGATCTCGCGGCACGGGGCACTGTCGTGGTCACCCTCGAGCCGTGCAACCACTACGGCAGAACCCCACCGTGCGTGAACGCCCTGCTGGAAGCGAAGGTCGGCAGCGTGGTGTACGCCGTTGCCGATCCGAACCCGGAAGCCTCCGGTGGAGCGGCCCGGCTCGAGGAAGCCGGCGTAACGGTGCGGTCCGGCGTGCTGGCCGACGAGGTGACCGCCGGCCCGCTGCGGGAGTGGCTGCACAAGCAACGGACCGGGCTCCCACATCTGACTTGGAAATACGCCAGCAGCGTCGATGGCCGCAGCGCGGCGGCGGACGGCTCCAGCCAGTGGATTTCCAGCGAGGCGTCGCGGCTGGATCTGCACCGCCGCCGCGCGGCCGCCGACGCGATCGTGGTGGGGACCGGCACCGTGCTGGCCGACGACCCGGCGTTGACCGCCCGGCTGCCCGACGGCTCGCTGGCCGACCGGCAACCGCTGCGAGTCGTCGTCGGGAAGCGTGAAATACCCTCGGAGGCAAAGGTTCTCAATGAGGACTCGCGGACCATGCTGATCCGCACGCACGATCCACTAGAGGTGCTCAAGGCCGTGTCGGACCGCACCGATGTGCTGCTGGAGGGCGGCCCGACCCTAGCGGGCGCCTTCCTGCGGGCCGGGGTGGTCAACCGGATTCTGGCCTACATCGCGCCGACCCTGCTGGGCGGCCCCGTCACGGCGGTCGACGACGTGGGGGTGACCACGATCGGGCGGGCGCTGCGCTGGCAGTTCGACGGCATCGACCGGATCGGACCCGACCTGGTGCTCAGCCTGGTGCCGCGCAGCGGTTAGCGCTCGCCCAGCGAGACCGCTTGCGGCTCAGGGATTTCCGGCTCTTCGGCGTGCTCTTTGCGCCCGCCGAGCAACAGGCCCAGCAGGGCGCCCGCGATACAGATCACGACGGTGGCCAAGAAGATGTCGCCGTACATCTGCGCGAAGGCCTTCAGGTACAGCGTGCCCTGCGCGGCGATGCGCTCCAGCAAGGTGGCGTCGGGCGGGATCGAGGCGGTCAGGTTCGCGACGATCTGGTTGAACCGGTACAGGCCCCACGCGCTGAGCGCGGCCACACCGATGAGCATGCCGGTCATCCGGGCCACCACCACCGCCGCCGAGGCGATGCCATGTTGGGCGGACGGCACCACGCGCAGCGCGGCGGAGGTCAGCGGCCCGATCACCAGGCCGAGGCCAACGCCGGGCACCAGCAGGTCGGCGTGCAGCACGGGCACGCTGAACAGCCCGAAGATGTTGTGCTTCTGGTTCAGCACGTCCTGGCGCCAGAAGTGGATCAGCCAGTAGCCGTACGCCGCGATCAGCAGCCCGACGAAGGTCATGATGCGGTCACCGACCCGGGTGGCGATCCACCCGCCCAGCACCGCCCCAATCGGCAAAGCGATCAAAAACCACAGCAACAGGCCGGCGGCCTGCGTCTGATCCTGTCCCAGCACGCCCTGGCCGAACAGTTCCACGTCCACCAGCGTCACCATCAGCGCGGCGCCGGCGAACAGCGAGGCGCCCAGCGCGGCCAGGAACGGGCGGAAGTGCACCCCCGCCGGTTCGATCAGCCGGGTGCGGGCGAAGCGTTCCCAGAGCAGGAACAGCACCGCCACCACGACCGCCCCGATGACCAGCGGCAACCCGTAGCTCGGCAGGATCTGCTTGCCGTCGGGTTGCGGGTTGTAGAGACCGATCACGGCGAGGCCCAGGGCGACCGCCAGCAGCACACCACCGACCAGGTCGACCTTTTCGGGCTCCTCGACCCGTTGGTGCGACGGCAGGCTGAACTGGATCATCACCATCGCGATGAGGGTCAGCGGGACGTTGATCCAGAACACATAGCGCCAGTCGTGTGTCAGGAAGACGATGAAAATCCCGTACAGCGGGCCCAGCACGCTGCCGAGCTCCTGCGCGGCGCCGATGCCGCCCAGCACACCGGCGCGGTTGCGCTGCGACCATAGATCGGCGCCCAGCGCGAGGGTCACCGGCAACAGCGCGCCACTGGCCACGCCCTGGATGGTGCGGCCGCCGACCAGCAGGTGGAAATCGCCCCAGTGACCGGCCAGCGCGGTGACCACCGAGCCGACGATGAACAGCGCCAGGCTGACCTGCAGCACCAGCTTGCGGCCGAACCGGTCGGAGGCTCGGCCCAGCAGGGGCATGGCGGCGATGTACCCCAGCAGGTACATCGTGATGATCCAGGTGATGCGCTGCAACTGGTTAATCGGTATGTGAACGTCGGTCATGATGTCGCGCATGATCGTCACGACGACATAGGCGTCCAGGGCGCCCAGCAGGACCGCGAGGCTGCCCGCGCTGATCGCTACGCGGCGTCCGGTTTGGTGCCCCGCTGGGACTTCGGTTGCCGTGGTCACTGGCTCACCGGGGGCTTGGTGACCTGAACCTGCTGGCCCCAGTTGGACAGGGTGATCTGGGCGGTGTTGCCCGAGCTCTTCTGCAGGTTGGCCTGGACCAGCTGGTGGTCACCGCTCTCTTGGATCCATACCGTGCTCGGCACCGGCTGCGTCGCGTTGAACTGCGGGACGATCTTGTTCACCGCGTCCGCGGAGACGTTTCCACTGATCCGAATCGTGTTCTGCCCGTTGATGTTGTCGCGGCCCTCGGCTTTGGCGTCGCTGAAGTGCGCCAGCACGTTGCCCAGCCCGGTGTCGGGGTTCAGCAACACCGAAACGTCGTAGATGTCGGAGGCCTTGCCGAAGTCACTCCACTTGTTCGGGGTGAGGGCGGCGTACAGGGTCCCGTCGACCACCACGAAGTTGGCGTCGATATCGGACCCGCCCAGGGTGATCGTCGCGTTGCCCTTAGCGGCGGTGGCAGGCGCCGTGGCGAGGTCACCGGTGAGCGTCTTGAGCGGTAGCCCCTGAATCTTGCCCTGAACGCTCAGCACGAGGTGCGCGCTCTTCACATTCTTGGTGGCGTCGGCGGACTGCTTGACCAAGGTCGCGGCGTCGGGGAGCGGTGCGCCACTCTGCTTTGAGCCCGACGAGCAGCCGGCGATCAAGGCGGTGGCGAGGGTCAGGGATGCGATGACGGCCGATAGACGGCGGCGGGTCTGCATACTGTGCATCGTAGAGGGTGCCGGTGACTGCTCTGGTGAACGCGGGGTGCCGGTGTCGCCCGGATGCCGGCCTTTGTGGTGCTCATCTGCCTGCGAGAGGGCCAATTAGCCTAGGAGGATGTTTACCGGGATTGTCGAGGAACTCGGCGAGGTGACTGCTCGCGACGTCCTTTCCGACGCCGCGCGGCTGACCATTCGCGGCGCCGTCGTGACAGCCGACGCGGGCCATGGCGATTCAATCGCCGTCAACGGCGTGTGCCTGACCGTTGCCGAGCTGTTGCCCGGCGGTCAGTTCACCGCCGACGTCATGGCCGAATCGCTCAACCGTTCCAATCTGGGCGAACTGCAGGTCGGCAGCCGGGTGAACCTGGAGCGTGCCGCGGCGGTCAACAGCCGGCTCGGCGGCCACATCGTGCAGGGGCACGTCGACGGGACTGGGCGCATCGCGGCCCGCACGCCGTCCGAGCACTGGGAAGTAGTACGAATCGAGATGCCCGGCGAGGTGTCCCGCTATGTCGTGGAAAAGGGATCGATCACCGTCGACGGGATTTCGCTGACGGTGTCGGGGCTGGGCGACGAGCCGGGGAACTGGTTCGAGGTCTCCCTGATTCCCACCACCCGCGAATTGACCACCTTGGGCCGCGCTCCGGTCGGGACGCGGGTGAACCTGGAGGTCGATGTCATCGCCAAGTATGTCGAGCGGTTGCTGGCCCGATAATTCTCTGGACAGCCGAAACGGGCCACCGGCCAACGACGGGGCAACGAAATGTGATCCCGGCAACGATTACGCGACGCCGTCGGACGGTGAGCGGCATCGGTCCGGCACCGGGACGGCGGTGGATTCCGTGGCGACGGGGATAAGCGCGGGGGCATCGGAGGTGGTCAGGGCATCGGCGCGGCCGATGCGCTCGGCGGCGCAACGGCACCCGAGGCCGTCCCACTGATCAAACCGCGGCAATAACGGGGACGCCCCAGTGGTTCATACTGAATGCAACACGTGGGCTTCTCATGTGAGCCGATCCGACAGTGTTCCCGCCGGCCTGCGGGAACGGCGAGGTAGCAAGATGACGAGGTTGGACTCCGTCGAGAGGGCGGTTGCCGACATCGCCGCCGGTAAGGCCGTCATCGTCATCGACGACGAGGACCGCGAGAACGAGGGCGATCTGATCTTCGCCGCGGAGAAGGCGACGCCGGAGATGGTGGCCTTCATGGTGCGCTACACCTCGGGATATCTCTGTGTGCCGTTGGATGGTGAGATCTGCGACCGGCTCGGGCTGCTGCCGATGTATGCGGTGAACCAGGACAAGCACGGCACCGCATACACCGTCACAGTCGACGCGCGACGGGGTGTGGGCACCGGGATTTCCGCCTCGGACCGGGCGACCACCATGCGCCTGCTGGCCGATCCCACCAGCGCCGCCGACGACTTCACCCGGCCGGGACACGTGGTTCCGTTGCGCGCCAAGGACGGCGGCGTGTTGCGCCGTCCCGGTCACACCGAGGCCGCCGTCGACCTCGCCCGGCTGGCCGGGCTGCAGCCCGCGGGCGCCATCTGCGAGATCGTCAGCCAAAAAGACGAGGGCGCGATGGCCCAGACCGACGAATTGCGGGTGTTCGCCGACGAACACGACCTGGCGATGATCACCATCGCCGACCTGATCGAATGGCGGCGCAAGCACGAGAAGCACATCGCCCGGATCGCCGAGGCGCGGATCCCGACGCGGCACGGCGAGTTTCGTGCCATCGGCTACGCCAGCATCTACGAGGACGTCGAACACGTCGCGCTGGTGCGCGGCGACATCGCCGGGCCCGACTTCGATGGCGACGACGTGCTGGTGCGCGTGCACTCCGAATGCCTGACCGGCGACGTATTCGGGTCGCGCCGCTGCGACTGCGGACCCCAGCTGGACGCGGCGATGGCGATGGTCGCCCGCGAGGGACGCGGCGTCGTGCTGTACATGCGCGGGCACGAGGGCCGCGGCATCGGGTTGATGCACAAGCTGCAGGCCTATCAATTGCAGGACGCTGGTGAAGACACGGTCGACGCCAATCTCAAGCTCGGATTACCGGCTGATGCAAGGGATTACGGTATCGGCGCGCAGATATTGGTGGATCTCGGGGTTCGTTCGATGCGGCTGCTGACCAACAACCCGGCCAAACGGGTCGGGCTGGACGGGTACGGCCTGCACATCATCGAGCGCGTGCCGCTGCCGGTGCGTGCCAACGCGGAGAACATCCGATACCTGATGACCAAACGTGACAAGATGGGCCACGACCTGGTCGGCTTGGACGACTTTCACGAATCCGCTCATCTGCCAGGTGAATTCGGCGGTGCGTTGTGAGCGGTGGCGCCGGCGTGCCGGAAATACCGGCGCTTGACGCCTCTGGTGTGCGGCTCGGCATCGTGGCAAGCACCTGGCACAGTGAGATCTGCGATGCGCTGCTCGACGGCGCACGCAAAGTCGCCGCCGACTCGGGTATCGATGACCCGACGGTGGTCCGCGTGCTCGGTGCGATCGAAATCCCAGTGGTGGCACAGGAGCTCGCCCGCGACCATGATGCCGTCGTCGCGCTCGGCGTCGTGATCCGCGGTCAGACACCGCATTTCGAATATGTCTGCGATGCGGTAACCCAGGGCCTGACGCGGGTCTCACTGGACGCCTCCACGCCCGTCGCCAATGGCGTGCTGACCACTGACAACGAGCAGCAGGCCCTGGATCGGGCCGGGCTTCCGGCATCGGCTGAGGACAAAGGGGCCCAGGCCGCCGGGGCGGCCCTGTCCGCCGCGCTCACGCTGCGCGAGTTGCGCGCTCGGTCGTGACGTCGCCGTCGGACCGCGAGAGCTGGGATGCGGTGTTGCGTCCGCATCGCACGCCGTTATTCGCTTATGGGGCGGCATTCCTCATCGCCGCGGCGCACATCGCGGTGGGGGCGCTGCTCAAGGTGGGCTCCACCGGGGTTGTCTTTCAGACCTCCGATCAGGTGGCGATCGCGGCGCTGGGTTTGGTCATCGCAGGCGTGGTGCTGTTGTTCGCGCGGCCGCGGCTGCGAGTGGGGCCGGCCGGCGTTTCAGTGAGAAATCTGTTGGGCGACAAGCTGATCGAATGGCCAGATGTTGTCGGAGTGTCGTTCCCGGTGGGCCACCGATGGGCGCGAATCGACTTACCCGACGACGAGTACATACCGGTGATGGCCATCCAGGCCGTCGACAAGGGACGCGCCGTAAACGCCATGGACACGGTGCGGTGTCTGCTGAGGCGCTATCGACCGGACTTGCAGACGCACTGAGCGCTACCATCGGCCCGCCGCCGCATTTTCGGCGTGCACCGCCCGTATCGCCTGGTCGTAGTCAAGTGGTATTAATCATCGGACCGTAAGCGGGGTCGGCCGATGCGACCCCGGCTCCAGCGGTCGACGACAGTGCCACCCCGCCGAATGGTGACGGCCTCGTTGACCAAGCGGCGCTTCATCATTGACGGACACCCATTACTAACCCCGCGATGGATCGTCCGCCTGCGGGTTTGTTCCTTCCTCGGTCTCGGGATTCCAGCTGTTCGGCAGCAGCGGCAGACTCGGGCTGTCCTCCAACGAAGCGCCGGCAACTGTGGTCAAGCCTCCTGGAGCGGCGCCGGCGGCGCGAGCGGTGCCGGCGAACCCCATGCGCCCGGCACCCAGATCCGAAGCCGTCGTCGGGGGCTCATCGGATTCCACCCGGCGATCTTGGTCGAGGTATTCGTAGCGGTGACCGGGGTCGGTCAGACTCGTCCGGTGGCGCCGGCGCCGCCGGGACGGTTCTCGTGGGGCCGCGACCGCTGCCGCCGCGACGGCGTCGACCTTGGGCGACTTCTGCTCCGCGCGGGAGCCGACGCTCATGCCCGTGCCGGCCCCGAGGCCGGGAGGGCCGACCACATAGGGGTAGCCGAACGCCGGGACCCCGGGCGCGGGCGGAACCGGCGTAGCGGCGGACGTCGAGGCGACGGCGGGGGCGGGCGCATGCATTGGGGCGGTGGCCGGCGTGGCAGCGGGCGCTCCGAGGCCGGGGGCCATCGCAACGGGCGCTTCAGTGTGGGACGGAGCAGGCACTGCCGTCGCACCGGGCAGCGTGGGCGCGGGTTGAGCCGCGCTCGCCAACCCGGCCAGCCCCGCCAAACCGGGCGCACTGGCAACCGGGATGAAGGGGGCGATCAGGCCGAAGGAGAGCTGGGTCAATTCCGGCACCTGCGGGGCGAAGTACAAAAGCGACTCTCCGGCCCAGTGTGGAACCTCGGTGACCAGCAACGGGTCGGTCATCAGGTCCGAGAGTGTCGCGGACGGGTTCGAGGGCGACTGGCTCAGGTCCCCGCTGATGGCCCTCGCCACTTCCTGCACGCGAGTTACCCACCAGCTCAACTGAGTTGGGTTTCCGCCGGCGTCCTGGTTGGGGACGTCGGTCTTCTGAATCGCCGGCGGCGGGGCGGTGGGTGGCTTCCACGTCATCGCGGTCTCGGAGACGGCTTCGTAGATCGCCATTGTGGTGGCCGCCTGCAGCCACATCTGCAGATACTCGATCTCGTTCTGGGCGATCGGAATCGTATTGACACCAAAGAAATTCGTCGCCACCAGCTGCGCGAAGACGGCGTGGTTGGTGGCCAGCTCCTCCAGCGTCGGCATGGCAGACAGTGCGGCGGTGTAGGCCGCGGTCACGGTCTCGGACTCGAGGGCCGCCGCGGTGCTGTTGGCGCTGTTCTGCAAGAGCCATGCCAGATATGGCACGTGGGCGGCCACGAATGCCTCCGCGCTGGGTCCTTGCCACGTGCCGGCCTGCACCGCCGCCAGCAAGTCGCCGAGTTCCTGGGCGGCGGTGTCATATTCGGCACTGAGCGCTTGCCACGCCTGCTCCGCCGACAGTAAGGATCCGGGCCCGGGGCCACTGGACAGCGCCGCCGAATGCACCTCCGGGGGGAAGGCGGCCCAGATCGGCATGGTCATCGCCGGCCGTCCGCGTGCGCCCGTGCTGCCATGTTGCCCTCCTCCCGACCCAACCGGTCAGCGGTCCCGCGGTGGCCGGCGGCGCACCGATCAGCCTCGCGGGAGCGCGTTATCCGGCCTCTCAGTGGCTTTCGGCGTTTCAGCGATGCGACAACTGCGGGCCGGCGAAGACGCAGCCGCCGCCATCGCGTCGTCAGTCAACTGATCCGTCCATGTGCTGAGACGGGCCAGCTGTGCGATAGGGACAGCGACGGCAGGAACGTTAGCCCGCACATACAGTATTGTACGCAGAAAATAACCGCAAAGACGGATATAAATCCGCATTTTCACTGAAAATGCGAAGCTAACTGTCAGCCATCGGACAGCCGGACGAGGAATCCGTTCAGGATCAGCGTCTGGGCCAGCCCCGTCTGTTGCCCTGCGCTGAGCCCGGGCAGATCGCCCACCCGAAACGCCCCGGTGCTGCGGGCCAAAAACAGCATCGCCGCTTCATGGTCGGCGCCGGCGCCCACCGACAGCTGAGCGAACTGCAGGACGACGCGGTCCTCTACGCGCGCAACTCGCGCGTAGAGCGGTTCATACTTGGCGACCAGCGTCTGCCCGTCGATGCCCACCGTGTCTTTGACCCGCCCGACCGGAGGGCATCGGCCGCGCCGGACCAAGACCTCGGCCAGCGCTTCGAGGCTTTCGGTGAGGATCTGCGGATCCTCGACGGCTCGCAGGGTGTCCCGGACGAAGTCGTCCAGGCCGGCGCGGGCGGCTGCGTCATCCAGGTGTCGCGGCGGCAGGCGGTCGTGCACGCGCGGGTCGCGCAAACTGAGCGCATACAGCGCGTGGGTGAGGAGCGTGAGCACGGTGGGCGCATGCAGCCCGATCGTCAAATGGACCGACGGCTCGGAGTGCGTTTCGGCCGAATGCACTTGGCCGCGGGGCAGATACAGCACATCGCCGGGCTGCATGCGCACATCGGTCGACGCGGTGGGCTCGGCCGTCCCCACCCCTTTGCGCCGCTGGATCTCATGCGGCGGCACGGCGGCAGCACCGGACACATGCCACGTCTTGGATCCCTGGATCTGCAGGACCAGCACGTCGTGGGGGTCGTAGTGCGGGACGAAGCCGGTCGATTCCGGTGGGGTGACGTAGGCGTTGACCCGTGTCGGGAAGTTCAGTTCGACTTCGATGGAGTGCGACAACGACGCGATCGTGCGTGAGTATCGCTCGAGTCCGTTCAAGACCATGGTGTAGCCGTCGGCCAGGCAGAGTCGTATCCGGACCGGGTCCAGGCCGCCATCGGCGCGTCGGTAGGTCCCCGGATCCTTGTCCTCGCCGCTTTTGACGAGCCGCACGGCCGACGGTTCCGGCTGCACCTGTTCCAGGAGCCCGTCCACGGCCGAGGGGCCGGGCAGCAGCCCGGCGAAGTAACCCGGCTGGCATCGCTTGATGTGGTGGTGCCTGCTTGCCCAGATCTCCGCGAGGAACGAGTCGACCGGGACAGGCTGCAGCAACCAGGCTAGCGAGGACTCGACGGTGATCCCCCCAAAACATCGTGGCGACCGGTATGCACCACAGTAGACCGGCACTCGCGCGCGCCCCGCCTTTCTCGGCGCTGGGCCGGCGGCTACTAGCCTGGGTCTGTGCCCGATCCCGCCACCTATCGCCCCGCCCCCGGGTCCATTCCGGTGGAGCCTGGCGTCTACCGATTCCGGGATCCGCACGGGCGAGTCATCTACGTCGGCAAGGCCAAGAGCCTACGCAGCCGGCTGACGTCATACTTCGCCGACATCTCCAGCCTGCACCCGCGCACCAGGCAGATGGTGACTACCGCGGCCAAGGTGGAGTGGACGGTGGTCAACACCGAAGTCGAGGCGCTGCAGCTCGAATACAACTGGATCAAGGAGTTCGACCCGCGGTTCAACGTCCGCTATCGCGACGACAAAACCTATCCGGTGCTGGCGGTGACCCTCAACGAGGAGTTCCCGCGGCTGATGGTCTATCGCGGTCCCCGCCGCAACGGGGTGCGATATTTCGGGCCGTACTCGCACGCGTGGGCCATCCGCGAGACGCTGGACCTGCTCACCCGAGTGTTTCCGGCCCGTACGTGCTCGGCGGGAGTGTTCAAGCGGCACAAGCAGATTGACCGTCCCTGCCTGCTCGGCTACATCGACAAATGCTCGGCGCCGTGTATCGGTAGGGTCAGTGCGGAACAGCACCGCCAGATCGTGGACGATTTCTGCGACTTCCTGTCCGGCAAGACCGACCGGTTCGCCCGCGAGCTGGAGCAGCAAATGAACGCCGCGGCCGAGCAACTCGATTTCGAGCGGGCCGCTCGACTGCGCGACGACCTGGGCGCGGTGAAGAGGGCGATGGAGAAACAGGCCGTCGTCCTCGGCGACGGCACCGACGCCGATGTGGTGGCGTTCGCCGACGACGAACTCGAGGCCGCGGTGCAGGTGTTCCACGTGCGTGGCGGCCGGGTGCGCGGTCAGCGCGGCTGGATCGTCGAAAAGTCCGCGGAAGCCGGTGATTCTGGCGAGGAACAGCTGGTCGAGCAGTTTCTGACGCAGTTCTACGGCGAGCAGGCCGAATTGGGCGGCGCCGCAGACGAATCCACCAACCCGGTGCCGCGCGAGGTGCTGGTGCCGTGCCTGCCGTCCAACGCCGGCGAGCTGACCAGTTGGCTGTCCGGCCTGCGCGGATCGCGGGTGGCGCTGCGGGTGCCGCAGCGCGGTGACAAACGGGCGCTGGCCGAAACGGTACAGCGCAACGCCAAAGAGGCACTGCAGCAACACAAGCTGAGGCGCGCCGGCGATTTCAACGCCAGATCCGCTGCGCTGCAGAACATCCAGGAGGCCCTCGGCTTGTCCGACGCGCCGCTGCGCATCGAATGTGTGGACATCAGCCATGTGCAGGGCACCGACGTGGTGGGCTCGCTGGTGGTGTTCGAGGACGGACTGCCGCGCAAATCGGACTACCGGCACTTCGCCATCCGGGAAGCCGCCGGACAGGGGCGCTCCGACGACGTCGCCTCCATCGCCGAGGTGACCCGTCGCCGCTTCGCGCGGCACCTGGCCGAACAAAATGACCCGAATATGCTTTCACCGGAAGGAAAGTCTCGCCGCTTCGCCTATCCGCCCAATCTCTACGTCGTCGACGGCGGTGCGCCACAAGTCAACGCGGCCAGCTCGGTGCTCGAGGAACTCGGCATCACCGATGTCGCCGTGATCGGCCTGGCCAAGCGACTGGAAGAGGTGTGGGTACCCTCGGAGCCCGACCCTGTCATCATGCCGCGCAACAGCGAAGGGCTATATCTGTTGCAACGCGTCCGTGACGAAGCGCATCGGTTCGCGATCACCTACCATCGCAGCAAGCGATCCAAGCGAATGACGGCATCGGCGCTGGATTCGGTGCCAGGCTTGGGAGAACATCGCCGCAAGGCGTTGGTAAGCCATTTCGGATCGATAGCCCGCCTCAAGGAGGCCACCGTCGACCAGATCACCGCGGTTCCCGGGATCGGGGTGGCAACAGCCACGGCCGTTGTGGAGGCGCTGCGACCCGAACAAACCGAGGCCGCCCCATGACGGGCCCAGGTGAGTTCGCGGGCGGTCGCTCGGTGGACGCCCCGGCCGGCATCGACGTGGTGCTGGTGACCGGATTGTCGGGCGCTGGGCGGGGTACCGCGGCCAAGGTGCTCGAAGACCTCGGCTGGTACGTGGCGGACAACTTACCCCCGCAGCTGATCACCCGGATGGTCGATTTCGGTCTGGCCGCCGGCTCGCGGATCACCCAGCTGGCGGTGGTGATGGACGTGCGGTCGCGCGGCTTCACCGGCGATCTGGATTCGGTGCGCACCGAGCTGGCCACCCGAAACATCGCCCCGCGCGTGGTGTTCATGGAAGCATCCGACGACATGTTGGTTCGCCGCTACGAACAGAATCGTCGCAGCCACCCGCTGCAGGGTGATCAGACCCTGGCCGAGGGCATTGCCGCTGAGCGGCGCATGCTGGCATCGGTTCGCGCCACCGCCGACCTGATCATCGACACATCGACGTTGTCCGTGCGCGGCTTGCGCGAGACCATCGAGCGGGCATTCGGCGGCGCCGCCAGCGCGACCACCAGCGTCACGGTCGAGTCGTTCGGCTTCAAGTACGGCCTGCCGATGGACGCCGACATGGTGATGGACGTGCGGTTCCTGCCGAACCCGCACTGGGTCGACGAATTGCGTCCACGCACCGGGCAGGACCCGGCGGTGCGCGATTATGTGTTGAGCCAGCCCGGCGCGGCGGAGTTCCTCGACGCCTACCATCGATTGCTGACTCTGGTCGTCGACGGCTACCGCCGGGAGGGCAAGCGCTATATGACGGTCGCCATCGGCTGCACCGGCGGCAAACATCGCAGCGTCGCGATCGCCGAGGCGTTGATGCAGTTGCTGAACGCCCAGAAGGGGGAAGCGCAACTGTCGGTGCGGGTGCTGCACCGGGATCTGGGCCGCGAATGACCGAGCCGATAAACCGGGGCATCGTCGCGCTGGGCGGCGGACACGGCCTGTACGCGACGCTGTCGGCGGCTCGTCGGCTGACTCCCCATGTCACCGCGGTGGTCACCGTCGCCGACGACGGCGGTTCTTCGGGCCGGCTGCGCAACGAACTGGATGTCGTGCCCCCCGGCGACCTGCGAATGGCGTTGGCCGCCTTGGCATCCGACAGTCCGCACGGTCGGCTGTGGGCGACCATCATGCAGCACCGGTTCGGCGGCAGCGGCGCCTTGGCCGGGCATCCGATCGGCAACCTGTTACTGGCCGGCCTGTCCGAGGTGCTGGCCGATCCGGTGGCCGCCCTCGATGAGCTGGGGCGCATCCTCGGCGTCAAGGGGCGGGTGCTGCCGATGTGCCCGATCGCGCTACAGATCGAGGCCGACGTCTCCGGCCTGGAAAGCGACCCCCGGATCTTCCGGCTGATCCGCGGCCAGGTGGCCATCGCGACCACACCGGGCAAGGTGCGCCGCGTGCGGCTGCTGCCCGACAACCCCCCGGCGACACGGCAGGCCGTCGACGCCATCATGGCCGCCGACTTGGTGGTGCTGGGCCCCGGCTCGTGGTTCACCAGCGTGATCCCGCATGTGCTGGTGCCCGGACTCGCGGCGGCGCTTCGGGCGACCACCGCTAGGCGCGCCCTGGTGCTCAATCTGGTGGCCGAGCCGGGGGAGACGGCGGGCTTCTCGGTCGAGCGTCATCTGCACGTGCTGGCGCAGCACGCACCGGCATTCAGCGTGCACGACATCATCATCGATGCCGAACGGGTGCCCAGTGAGCGCGAACGCGATCAACTGCGCCGCACCGCCACACTGCTTTCGGCCGAGGTCCACTTCGCCGACGTGGCCAGACCTGGTACACCTTTACATGATCCAGGCAAACTCGCGGCGGCCCTGGACGGGGTCCGGGCGGCCGGTAAGGCTCCGGGAGCGTCTCCGATCACTGCCACCGCGGATATTCGGGTCGACGGTGCAGGACCACAAGCCGGTGGGAGTGGACCGGCCGGCAGCGGACCAAGGGGTGACGACGCGTGGCGATGACGACCGAAGTCAAGGACGAACTGAGCCGCCTCATTGTGAAATCGGTCAGTGCCCGCCGCGCGGAAGTCACGTCCCTGCTGAGGTTTGCCGGCGGGCTGCACATCGTCGGCGGCCGCGTCGTGGTCGAGGCGGAGGTGGACCTGGGCAACGTCGCGCGGCGGTTGCGCAAGGACATTTTCGAACTCTACGGGTACAACGCCGTCGTGCATGTGTTGTCGGCCAGCGGGATTCGCAAGAGCACCCGATACGTGTTGCGGGTGGCCAATGACGGCGAGGCGCTGGCCCGCCAGACCGGCCTGCTCGACAACCGCGGCCGGCCGGTGCGCGGGCTGCCGGCGCAGGTGGTGGGCGGCAGCGTCGGCGATGCCGAAGCCGCGTGGCGAGGAGCCTTCCTGGCGCACGGGTCGCTGACCGAGCCGGGACGCTCGTCGGCGCTGGAAGTCAGCTGCCCCGGCCCGGAGGCGGCGCTGGCGCTGGTGGGTGCCGCGCGGCGGCTCGGTGTCAGCGCGAAGGCCCGCGAGGTGCGTGGCGCCGATCGGGTCGTCGTGCGCGACGGCGAGGCGATCGGCGCTCTGCTGACGCGGATGGGCGCCCAGGACACCCGGCTGGTGTGGGAGGAGCGCCGGATGCGGCGCGAGGTTCGGGCCACCGCCAACCGACTGGCCAACTTCGACGACGCCAACCTGCGCCGGTCGGCCCGGGCGGCGGTCGCCGCCGCGGCCCGGGTGGAGCGGGCCCTGGAGATACTGGGCGACACCGTCCCGGACCACCTGGCCTCGGCTGGCAAGCTGCGCGTCGAGCACCGGCAGGCGTCGCTCGAGGAACTCGGCCGGCTCGCCGACCCCCCGATGACGAAAGATGCTGTGGCGGGCCGTATTCGGCGGCTGTTGTCGATGGCTGACCGCAAGGCGAAGGTCGAGGGCATTCCCGACACCGAGTCGGCGGTCACGCCGGATTTGCTAGAGGACGCTTAACCCCGACGCGCGGTGTGCGGCGGTTGCTCCACCGGGCCCGCGCGACTCGCCGGTGGCAAACCGTGTTTGAGCGCTGAACAGTCGGACGGGCAGACGCTCGCAATCGTTGCGGTGAAGAATTTCGATGCGCGCGGTCCGGTGTGGTTCTTCCGTGGCATCCGTTCATGTTCCGGGCCCGAGCGGATCCCATGAATGCGATTTCTTTACGTTGGGTATGAATGCGGCTATCGATATCCTTTTATGGACGAACGGCGGGGCATAAATAGGCGAGGTTGGGATCTTTAGACACCTATTCGACGCGCAAATTCAGAGGGCTTACATAAAATCTTTGAAAATGATATGAGTGCAGACGTACCCGCCGCGTGAGCCAACGGGAGCTGCCTATAGGCAGGCGTGGAGAACGCGCGCTGGCACCGTGGCCACGCCGAACTCAGCTCAGCCACACCTTCGTCCATCGCGATCGCGCGGCCGGTGTTCCGGCCCTCTTCTGTGCTGGGTCCACGCTCTGGTCGGCAGGGCCCAGTCCCCGTGCGGGCGTCGCGGTACGACCCCATTCGCCGCGAACTCAATTTGTGATGGCGAGATTTTTATTCGTGGTTAACGGCCGAGGGGCGCCTTTCCCGGCTCTTCAGCACCCATTCACCATCTCGTCTTCTCGGATTTGTGCGAGGTAGAGACGTTTATCGCCGGTTCGGTTATCGAATCTCGCATGCGCGCCCCGGCGTCGGAACCCTGCGACGGCGCCGACCGTGGTCGATTCTCGGCGGACGGCCTTGGGGTGATCGCTGGCTACTGTCCTGTCTACGAAAGGACATGGTCGTCGCCCAGCAAACTCTTCTGGCGGCGATGAAGTGCTCAACGACGTTGACGTTCGCCTTGTCGGCGACGCAAGAGGCGGGGGAAGGCATTGGATTTCGGGTTGTTACCGCCGGAGATCAACTCCGGCAGGGTCTACTCAGGGCCGGGATCGGCGCCGTTGCTGGCAGCTGCGGCCGCCTGGCAAGGGTTGGCAGCCGAATTGCGTTCGACCGCAGCGTCTTACGGTTCGGCCATCTCGGAGCTGAGAACCACCTGGCGTGGGCCCTCGTCTGCAGCGATGGCCGCCGCGGCGGCCCCCTACATCGAGTGGCTTGACGGCACCGCCGTGCAGGCCGAACAGACGGCAGCCCAAGCCAATGCGGCGGCTGCGGCCTATGAAGCAGTTTTCGCGGCCACGGTCCCGCCGCCGGTGATCGTGGCCAACCGGGCGTTGTTGGCGTCGCTGATTGCGACCAACTTCCTGGGCCAAAACACTCCGGCGATCGCCGCCACTGAGGCCCAGTACGCCGAGATGTGGGCCCAAGACGCCGCAGCTATGTATGCCTATGCCGGTTCTGCGGCGGCCGCAACCCGGCTGCCCCCGTTCAGCGCAGCCCCGACGATCGCCGACGGGACCGTTGACCAGGCGGCCGCGGTCACGTCCGCGCTACGGTCGTCGACCGTATCGGGCGCGGAATCTTTGCTGACACAGTCGGTCTCGCAGGCTCCGTTGGCGGCGCAAAGCCTTGCCTTGAACGCCGATGCGGCAACGGCGGCAGCCGGGCTGCCGCTGAGCCTGACGGACGTCACCGGAATCCTGAAGACGTTCAACAGTGTCATGGGAGTTGTCTCCGGACCGTACACGCCGCTGGGCCTGGGGAATTTGATGAAGAACTGGTACCAGATCTCCATCAGCATCCCGAGCCTCGGTGTGGGCATCCAGGGTATCGGCCCCCTGCTGCATCCGAAGCCGCTGCTCGGCGTATTGGCCCCGCTGCTGCACAGCGACCTGCTGAGCGGTTCGGCCGCGCTGTCGAGTGCGGGCTCGGTTTCGGCGGCGGCGGGCCGTGCCGGCTTGGTGGGGTCGTTGTCGGTGCCGTCGAGCTGGGCCTCGGCGGTCCCGGCAATCAGGACGGTTGCCGCCGAGCTGCCAGAGACCATGCTGGACGCCGCTCCCGCAATGGCGGTGAACGGTCAACAGGGCATGTTCGGCCCGACCGCTTTATCGAGTCTGGCCGGGCGTGCTGTCGGCGCGACCGCCACCCGCACGGTCGCCGGGTCGACCGTGCGGGTTCCCGGTGCTGTGGCTGCCGACGACATCGCGACCACATCGACCGTCATCGTGATACCGCCGAACACAAGATAAGAGAGGTTGCGGCAATGGTTTTCGGGGATTTCGCAGCGCTGTCACCGGAAGTGATCTCCACCCAGATCTATACGGGCCCGGGCGCGGCGCCGTTGCTGGGGGCTGCCGCGGCTTGGGACGGGCTGGCTGCCGAGTTGCACTCCGCGGCGGCATCGTACGGATCGGTGATTGCGGAACTGGCCGGCGAGTCGTGGCAGGGCCCGGCCTCAGAGGCGATGACCGCCGCGGCGGCCCCCTATGTGGCGTGGCTATCGACCACAGCGGGCCAGGCCGAAGCGACTGCCGTCCAGGCCCGGGCCGCGGCCGGCGCCTACGAGGCCGCGTTGGCGGCCGTCGTGCCGCCGGCGGTTATCGCGGCGAACCGCAGCCTGCTGGCCACGCTGTTGCAGACGAACGTCTTGGGGCAAAACGGCGCGGCGATCGCGGCGACCGAGGCCGAGTACAGCCAGATGTGGGCCCAAGATGTCGCGGCGATGTTCGGGTACGCCAGCGCGTCGGAGTCCGCCGGCGAGTTGACGCCGTTCGAGAAAGCACCGGCGACCACCAATGACACCGGTTCGGCGACCCAGGCTGTCGCCGTCGCCGCGTCGGAGTCGCAGTCGTTGTCGTCGTGGCTCAAACAGATCGAGGACTACATCACTTCGCTCACCGGCCAATACACCAAGTTTTGGCAGGACTTGATCGGCGGGGCCACGGGGAGTACTGAGATCGCGCCCTTCTGGGAGACGCTGTATTCGACCATTTCGCAATTCGGCACACAGGCGACGTGGACCAACGTTGTCAATTCCAGTACCAGCATGGGCATCTCGCAGTGGAAGAACTTCTTCATCTATGCGCCGTGGAGCGCCGCGATGTCGAAAACGTCGTTGGGCGCCGGTCTGGCGTCTCCGGGGCATGTGGCCGCGGCCGTCCCAGTCAAGCCCGTATCGGCGGTATTGGGCAACGCGCCGACTGTGGGCAAATTATCGGTGCCGCCGAACTGGGCCACCGCGGCGCCGGCGATCAGGCTGGCCTCCAGCGCGCTACCGGCCACCAGCCTCGCTGCGGCCGCCCCGGCAGGTATCCCCGGCGCCCTGGTCAACGAGGCGACGCTGGGCGGCCTGGCCGGCGGCGCCCTGGGCAGCCCGGCGGCGCGTGTCGTCAGCTCGACCGGCATCGAGGCGCCCGGAATCACCGGCGAACGCCGCACGAAGCCGGTCAAGCTGGACCGCATCATCGCCCAACTTCAGGAGATGCCCGACCAGGTACAGCACTGGAACGTCGACGAGGCCGGCCTCGATGACCTGGTCGCCAAACTCAGAACAACGCCCGGCGTACACGCCGTGCACGTGACCGAGGGCGAGGAGATCGCCGTCGGATCGTCCGGCTCGAAGCTGGGGTAGCGCAAGACCGGAACACCCGCGAAAAACCACCATCAACGTACGCATCGAAGGGGGATGCATGAAACTGCTGTTAGCGCTTCTCGGTGTATCGCTGGGGATCGTTACCGCGGTCCCCGCGCACGCCATACCAGGCGAGGATGAGGCGGCCGCCGACGAAAACAATGAAGTCTTCATCGCTGACCTACATACGGTGGGCATCAGCTTCCAGGACCCGAACCAAGCCGTGAGCGCCGGGAAAGCGGTCTGCGGCTTGCTCGCTCGGGGTGTATCGGGTCTTCAACTCCTCAACGACCTGCGGGACAACAACCCCGCACTGACCACCAACGGCGCCGCCCAGTTCGCGACGATATCGGCGAAGGCGTATTGCCCACGGCAACTGGACGCCTCGGCGGGACCCGGCGCCAAAAGCGGATGAACGACTGAGGGTCAACAGCCGCAAGATAATCCGCGACCGCATCACAGCACGACACCGCAATGGCCGAAACCGATCCCCTTCACTCCTTAGAGAAAAGCCTGATGTTGCAGCATAACTCGCCCGCCGTTGAGCTGGGGTCAGTGACGGATTTCGGTACGCTTCCGCCGGAAAGCAATTCCGGGAGGATGCATTCGGGTCCCGGTGCCGGGTCAATGATGGACGCCGCCAAGGCTTGGGGTGCGCTGAGCGCCCAGCTCAGTGACATGGCACTGAGCTATCGGGCGGCTATCTCAACGCTGGATTCCGAACAACGAGGTGCTCCGGCGACGGCGATATTCCGTGCCGTCGCAGACCATCTCGCTTGGCTCGACGCTACCGCCGCGCGGGCCCGTCAGACGGCAGCCCAGGCCAAGGAAGCCGCGAGCGCCTACGGTTTGACGCGTGCGGCGGTAGTGGCGCCTCATCTGATCGATGCCAATCGGTTGCAGCGGATCGCGCTGGCCGCCTCGAACTGCCTGGGCCAAAGCAGTGCGGCCATCGCGGACACCGACGCCGACTACGAAAGGATGTGGGCCCAGGACGCCGCCGCCATGTATGCCTACGCCCGTGCCTCGGCCCGCATCTGGAAGCTGACGCCGTTCAGTTCGCCCCCGCCTCCCGCCGGCCTCTGCGAGGCCGCGCACCATGGCCCGGGGTTCAGCGAGCCGTCCCGAAACTGGCGTCTGACGGTGGCGCCGGAAGTAATCGCCACCGGCTGCCAAGTGATCTCGACTATCTCAGAAGCGCTCGATGAGTTGTCCTCCTCCCCGCTGGCCACCTTCGACGAGTCCCTGCTGCCGATAACGGCACCCTTGTCCAGGCTGAGTGCTTTGTCGGCGCCACTGGACTTCGCGCTCAGCCACCTGAGTTCGGTCAACAAGGCCGCCTCGTTGAACAGGGCCGCCGTCATGTGGTCGCTGCGGCCCGGAGCGGGCCGCACGAATCACGCGGCGCCACGTGTGAGCGTCGGTAGCGGGGCGGCAATCGGGATCTTGTCGGTTCCGCGGGCGTGGACTCGATCAATGCCCAGCCCGAAGTCGCCGAGTCCGCAAGCAACTCCCGTGGATCGCAGCCAATGAGCTCGCCACTTTCCATTCGGTGACACCATGTCGCCTCGGCCAAACCGACCGGTAGTTTGTTCGCCATTGCTGTTCGCGACGGGGGCAGGGGGGCTACGGTCGGGTGATGAAACGGCTTTCGAGTGTTGATGCGGCGTTTTGGTCAGCGGAAACCGCGGGCTGGCACATGCACGTCGGGGCGTTGGCGATCTGCGACCCGAAGGAGTCCCCCGAGTACAGCTTTCAACGCCTCCGTCAATTACTGATCGAACGTTTGCCGGAGGTACCGCAGTTGCGGTGGCGGGTCACCGGCGCGCCGCTGGGCTTGGACCGGCCCTGGTTCGTCGAAGACGAAGAGCTGGACGTGGACTTCCACGTCCGCCGCATCGGTGTTCCCGCGCCCGGCGGTCGCCGCGAGCTCGAGGAACTGGTGGGCCGGTTGATGTCCTACAAGCTGGACCGCTCCCGGCCGCTGTGGGAGATGTGGGTGATCGAGGGCGTCGAGGGCGGCCGGGTCGCCACGCTGACCAAGATGCACCACGCCATCGTCGATGGGGTCTCGGGTGCCGGCCTGGGTGAAATCCTGTTGGACGTCACACCGGAACCGCGTGCGCCGCAACAGGAAACGGTCGGGTCGCTGGTGGGTTTCCAACTGCCGGGGTTGGAGCGGCGGGCCGTGGGAGCGCTCATCAACGTCGGTGTCAAGACGCCGTTTCGCATCGCGCGGCTGATGGAGCAGACCGTGCGCCAGCAGATCGCCACCCTGGGTGTGCGCAGTAGGCCGCCCCGCTATTTCGAAGCGCCCAAAACCCGCTTCAATGCACCGGTCTCGCCGCACCGGCGCATCACCGGCGCCCGCGTCGAACTGGCCCGCGCCAAGCTGATCAAGGACGCGTACGGCGTCAAGCTCAACGACGTCGTACTGGCCCTGGTGGCCGGGGCCGCGCGTGACTACTTACAGAAGCGCGGTGAGCTGCCGGCCAAACCGCTGATCGCCCAGATCCCCGTCTCGACGCGGACCGACGACGACAAGGACGACGTCGGTAACAAGGTCAGCTCGATGACCGTCTCGTTGGCCACCGATGTCGACGACCCCGGTGAGCGGCTGCGGGCCATCCACGAAAGCACCCAAAGCGCCAAGCTGATGGCCAAGGCGTTGTCCGCGCATCAGATCATGGGGCTGACCGAGACCACGCCGCCCGGGTTGTTGGGTCTGGCCGCGCGGGCCTACACCGCCAGCGGGCTGTCGCGGAACCTGGCGCCCATCAACCTGGTCGTCTCCAACGTCCCCGGCCCGCCGTTCCCGTTGTACATGGCGGGCGCCAAACTGGATTCGCTGGTGCCGCTGGGGCCGCCGGTGATGGACGTCGCGCTGAACATCACCTGCTTCTCCTACACCGACTACCTGGACTTCGGTTTCGTGACGACGCCCGAGGTGGCCAACGACATCGACGACATGGCCGACCGGATCGAGCCGGCGCTGACCGACCTGGAGAAGGCCGCCGCGCGGGAGAACGGTTAGGGGCCGCCGCCGTCAGGCCTAGTCGCGCTCGGGCGGATTCGTCGCGTACACCCAGGACAGGAATCGAGCCACGGCCTCCGCGGACCGATGCGCCCGTGGGGAGCTGAAGATGTCGAAAGCGTGCTGGGCGTGCGGTAATTGGGCGTAGGCGACCGGGTTTTTGGATACCCCACGCAGTTCCTCGACGAACTCGGCGGCCTCGCCGACCGGGATGAGCGAATCGTCGTGGCCGTGCAGGACGAAGAAGGGCGGTGCGTCGGCGCGCAGCCGCCGGATCGGCGAGGCGTCGACGAAGATGTCGCGATGCGCAGCGAATTTCTTTTTGACAACCAGCTTTTGGAGCATGTCCACGAATTCGCGCCGGCCTTCGCCCTCGGTGGAGAACCAGTCATAGCGCCCGTACACCGGCACCGCGGCCACCACCGAGGTGTCGGCGTCCTCGAAACCGGGCTGGAATTTGGGGTCGTTGGGCGTCAGCGCCGCCAACGAACAGAGGTGGCCGCCGGCGGATCCGCCGGTGATCGCCACGAAGTTCGGGTCCCCGCCGTAGCGGGAGATGTTCTCCTTGACCCAGGCGAGCGCGCGTTTGACGTCGATGATGTGGTCGGGCCACGTATGCCGCGGCGATACCCGGTAGCCGATCGACACGCACACCCAGCCGCGCGCGGCCAGGTGGCTCATCAGCGGATAGGCCTGGGGGCGGCGCATTCCGATCACCCAGGCGCCGCCAGGCACCTGCAGCAGCACCGGCGCCTTGCCGTCGCGCGGCAGGTCGCGGCGGCGCCAGATGTCGGCGAGGTTGGCGCGCCCGTGCGGGCCGTAGGACACCACGTTCGTCTTCTCGACGTAGCGCCGGCGCGCGATGGTGTTGCCCAGCGGCAGGGTGCGTCTGCCGCTGCGCGTCGGCGTCGTCTGGGGCAGCTTGCTCAGCGCCTCTTCGTAGTCATCGCCCAGTTGGTCGCGCAGCCCCGCCTCAAGCACCGGCCCGGGGGTGGTGACGCCGCGATACTTGATGACGCCCAGGATGGCCCAGGACGCCACGGTCAGCGCCAGGGCGGCTTTCCCGCGCCGCCCCGCGAAGTCCCCGCGCCGACCCCGCCGCAGCGCGTCGAGCAGCGAGGCGGAGAAGTAGATGCCGGGCACCTCCGAGGCCGGCCAGCCATACCAGAAGACCAGTACGGTGCTGTAGCCCTTGCGGGCCAGCGGGCGTAATCCGTTGGCGGCGTTGATCAACTCGAGCCCGGCCCGTGCGAGCGGCCGGGGCTTTGTGATCGTTCGAGGCAGCCGCTTCACCCCTTCACCCGCGCTTGCAAGTCGGCGCGCAGGACCTTGCCGGTGCTGCTGCGCGGAAGTTCGTCCAGGACCGTGATTTCGCGGGGGATTTTGTAGTTGGCCAGGTTCTCCCGCACGTGCTGCTTGAGCGCCTCAGGAGCGGCGGCCGCGTCGAGCGAGGCGCCGGGCTGCAGCACCACGAAGGCTGCCAGCCGCTGCCCGTATTGTTCGTCGTCCACGCCGATCACCGATGCCTCCGCCACGTCGGCGTGTGCCACCAGGATCTTCTCCACCTCGATCGGGTACACGTTCTCGCCGCCGGAGACGATCATCTCGTCGTCGCGGCCGACGACGAACAGGCGCCCCGCCTCGTCCAGATAGCCCAGGTCGCCCGACGACATGAAGCCGGCGTGGAAATCCTTCCCTTTGCCGGTTGAGCCCTCCGTGTAACCGTCGAACTGAGTGTTGTTGCGCACGTAGATGCTGCCGACCTCGCCGGTGGGCACCTCGTTGAATTCCGGGTCCAGGATGCGGATTTCGGTTCCCCCCGCGGGCCGGCCGGCGGTGTCGGGTGCGGCCCGCAGGTCCTGCGGAGTGGCGGTGGCGATCATGCCGGCCTCGGTGGCGTTGTAGTTGTTGTAGATCACGTCACCGAATGCGTCCATGAACGCGATGACCACGTCGGGCCGCATCCGCGATCCCGATGCCGCGGCGAATCTCAGGGATCGGCCGCTGTAGCGACGTCGCACCTCGGCGGGCAACTCCATGATGCGGTCGAACATCACCGGCACCACGGCAAGCCCGGTGGCCTGGTGGCGGTCGATGAGATCCAGCGTGGCCTCGGGGTCGAATTTGCGCCGGGTGATCACCGTGCAGGCCATGGACGCGGCGAAGATCAACTGGGAGAAGCCCCAGGCGTGGAACATGGGCGCGACGATCACAATGTTTTCCTCGGCCCGCCACGGCGTGCGGTCCAAAATCGCCTTGAGCGTGCCTATTCCGGCGTTGCCGCCGGTTTGGTTGGCGCCCTTGGGTGTTCCGGTGGTGCCGGAGGTGAGCAGGATCATCCTGCCCTTGCGGCCGGAGCGGCGGGGTTGTTGCCCGGCGTGATCGGCGATCAGCTTCTCGACGGTGACATCGTGTCTCCCGTCCGTCCAGGCCACGACGCGGCTGGCGTCCGGCTTGTCCGCCAGGGCGCGGTCCACCGTCGGGGTAAACTCTTCGTCGTAGACCACGGCGTCAACGCCCTCGCGGTTGACGACCTCGGCCAGCGCCGGCCCGGCGAACGAGGTGTTGAGCAGCACGACGTCGGAGCCGATCCGGTTCACGGCCACCACCGCTTCGACGAAGCCGCGGTGATTGCGGCACATGATGCCCACAACCTTCGGCTGGCCCCCGGGCAGGTGTTGCAGCGCGGCGCCGAACGCGTTGATCCGTTGATCGAGTTCCCGCCAGGTCAGCGTGCCGAGTTCGTCGATCAGCCCGGGGCGGTCGGGGCAGCGCTGCGCCGCACCGGCGAAGCCCACGGTCATGCCCATGCCCTCGCGGCGCATGGCCGCGGCCATCTTGAGGTAGCGGTCGGGCCGCATCGGCGCGATCATGCCGGCGCGGCTCAGCGTGGTGATCAATCCGAGCGTCTCGCTCAACGGAATTCGCATCGCTTAGCCCAGGATCGGGAAGCGACGCTTGGCGGCCAGCTCGGTGAGGGCCTCCTGCATCACCGACCGCACGTACTCGTCGACCTCGTCGACATCGGGGTCGTCGCCGAACTGCTTGGCGATGTCGATGGGTGGGAGCACCTGGGTCACGATCTTGGTGGGCAGCGGCAGGTTCGGCGGGATCACCGCGCTCAAGCCGAAGGGGAAGCCGAAGGACAGCGGCAGAATCGCGCTGCGCAGCAAGCGTTTAATGCCCAGCCGCTCGGCCAGCCAGGTGCCGCGGGTCAGATAGAGCTGGGTTTCCTGACCGCCGATGGACACCGCCGGCACGATCGGGACGCCGGCCTCGATCGCGGTGCGGACGTATCCCTTGCGGCCGTCGAAGTCGATGACGTTCTCCGAGCGGGTGGGCCGATAGGCGTCGTAGTCTCCGCCGGGGAACACGATCACCACCCCGCCGGACCGCAATGCCTGCGCCGCGTTCTCGCGGTTGGCGCGGATGTATCCGGTGCGGCGGAAGAAGTCTGCGGTGGGCCCGGTCATCAGGATGTCGTGGCTCAGCGTGTAGACCGGGCGGTCGTACCCGAGTTTGTCGTAGAAGTGGATGCTGAAGATCGGAACGTCCATGGGGAACATGCCGCCGGAGTGGTTGCCGACGACCAGCGCTCCGCCGGGTGGGAACGTGTCCAGGCCGTGCACCTCGGACCGGAAGTATGCCTTCAGGACCGGGCGCATGACCGCCATCAGCCGCTGGGTCAGGCCAGGGTCGAACTTGCCGATGTCCCCGCCGTCGGGTTTGCCGTTGTCGGTCACGTTCCTCCCTTGACGCCCGCGCGGGGCCGCTTCGCCGAATCGATGGTAGCGACAAAGGCCCGGCGGCTGTCATGGTGTTTCGTATTCGAAGACCCGAAGGTGAGATGGGTCGGGCCCCGGGCGCAGCCCGGCCGGCACCGGGCAACCGGCGCGGGCGGCGCTCGACGCCCGCCGTCCGGTGCGTATCGGGAAACCCTCAACGTCCTGATCGACAGAGGTGCGCCGGCGATTTGTCCGCCCGGTACCGGCGGAGGCACGCCCTGCGGTCCGCCGGAGCATCTCTGGCGTGCGCTGAATCACCTTTTACCGCAGCTGTTTTCGTCATCGATTCCCTGGCGAGGTAGCCAGGCGCAGATCACCGGCGTGCGCAAATCGGCCCGCCCGCACGGTCGTGCCGATACATTCGATGGGCCAGCTGGTTTCTAGACAGGAACGAGGCCGTCCATGGGATTCATGTCACCGGAACTTCCGGACGTCGATCGCAGTACCTGGCACACGCTGCCGCGGGCCACCCGACTGCAAGTCGTGACCCGGCACTGGGCGGAATACGGATTCGGGACACCGTACGCGGTGTATTTGCTGTACCTGCTCAAGATAGCCCTGTACGTCGTCGTACCGGCCGCGGTCATCTCGCTCACCCCCGGGCTCGGTGGCCTGGGCCACATCGGTGACTGGTGGACGCAACCCATCGTCTACCAGAAGGTCGTCATCTTCACGCTGTTATTCGAGGTCATGGGCCTCGGCTGCGGATCCGGGCCGCTGACGGGGCGGTTCATGCCACCGATCGGAGGCATCCTTTACTGGTTGCGGCCCAACACGATTCGCCTGCCGCCCTGGCCCGGCAAGGTTCCGTTCACCGGTGGTGACCGCCGTACCGTCATCGACGTTGCGCTGTATGCCATCGTTCTGATCGGCGGGCTGTGCGCGCTGCTGTCACCCGGCCACGGCGGGCCGGTCACCGCCACCGGCGACGTCGGCCTGATCGACCCCGTCCGGGTCATCCCGACGATCGTCGCCCTGGCGCTGTTGGGACTGCGCGACAAGACCATCTTCCTGGCCGCCCGCGGCGAACACTATTGGCTGAAGCTGCTTGTGTTCTTCTTCCCGTTCGCCGATCAGATCGCGGCGTTCAAGCTCATCATGCTGTGCCTTTGGTGGGGGGCGGCGACCTCCAAGCTCAACCACCATTTCCCGTACGTCGTGGCGGTGATGACGAGCAACAACGCGCTGCTGCGGCCCAAGCTGTTCACCCCGATCAAGCACCTGCTCTACCGCGACCACGTAAACGACCTACGGCCCACCTGGTTGCCGAAGCTGATGGCTCATGTCGGTGGCACGACAGCGGAATTCATCGTTCCCACGATCCTGGTGTTCGTCGCCGGCGATCAACCGTGGCGGTGGTTCCTGATCGGGTTCATGGTGGTCTTCCACCTCAACATCATTTCCAACCTCCCGATGGGAGTGCCGTTGGAGTGGAACGTGTTCTTCATCTTCTCGCTGTTCTATCTCTTCGGGCACTACGGCGAAATTCGTGCCACCGATCTTTCCTCGCTGCTGCTGCTGGCGCTCGTGGTGGTCGTGGTGGCCATCGTGATCGCGGGAAACATGTTCCCCGAGAAGATTTCGTTCCTGCCGGCCATGCGCTACTACGCCGGCAACTGGGCCACCAGTCTGTGGTGCTTCCGGGCGGGCGCCGAGGAGAGGGTCGACGCCGAGGTCGTCAAGAGCTCCGCGCTCGTGGTCAATCAGCTGGCCCGGCTCTACGGCCCGGAGACCGCCGAAATCATGGCGGACAAGGTGGCGGCGTTCCGCGCGATGCATATTCACGGGCGGGCGCTCAATGGCCTGTTGCCGCGGGCGATCGGCAACGAGGCCGACTACAAGGTGCGCGAGGGCGAGGTCGTGGCCGGGCCCCTGGTCGGGTGGAACTTCGGTGAAGGCCATTTGCACAACGAGCAGCTGCTCGAGGCGGTACAGCGGCGCTGCAACCTCGAGGACGGCGACCTTCGCGTGATCGTCCTCGAGGGTCAACCCATCCATATCCAAAAGCAGTGGTACCGCATCCTCGACGCCAAGACCGGATTGATCGAGGCGGGCTACGTCACCATCGAGGACATGGCGTCGCGTCAGCCATGGCCCGAGCCGGGTGACGAATTTCCGGTCCACCTCACCACGCAGCCCGTCCTTCACGGAGAGTCGTGACGAAGGCGGTCGTCGTCGGCGCCGGGCCCAACGGCCTGGCCGCGGCAATCCACCTCGCCCGCCACGACATCGACGTCCAGGTGCTAGAGGCGCGCGACAGCGTCGGCGGCGGAGCACGCTCGGGTGAGCTGACGGTGCCCGGCGTCATCCACGACCACTGCTCGGCGTTTCATCCGCTGGGAATCGGTTCACCGTTCTGGCAGCAGGTGGACCTGCAACGCTACGGCCTGGCGTGGAAGTGGCCGGAGGTCGATTGCGCACACCCGCTCGACGACGGGACCGCCGGGGTGCTGTACCGGTCGATCGATCGGACGACGGCCGGGATGGGTCCCGACGCCTCGCGGTGGCGCCGCGCGATCGGGGACCTCGCGGCCGGATTCGACGCCCTGGCCGAAGACTTGCTGCGCCCGGTGCTCAACATTCCGCGTCACCCGGTTCGCCTCGCCGCATTCGGGCCGCGTGCGGTGCTGCCGGCCACTACATTGGCCAGGTGGTTTCGTACCGAGCAGGCCCGAGCGCTGTTCGGCGGATCGGCCGCGCACGTCTACACCCGGCTGGACCGCCCGCTCACCGCGTCCCTCGGGCTGATGATCCTGGCCAGCGGCCACCGGTATGGATGGCCGGTCGCCGAAGGGGGATCGGGTTCGATCACCAAGGCGCTCGCCGCGGCCCTGCAATCGCACGGCGGTACCGTCGCCACCGGAGTGACCGTGGGCGGCCGCCGCGACATCCCGGACGCCGACATCATCATGCTCGACCTGAGCCCGGCCGCGGCGCTGCACCTCTACGGCGACCTCATGCCCGGGCGCATCAAACGCTCCTATGCGCGCTACCGCCAGGGATCCTCGGCCTTCAAGGTCGACTTCGCCATCGAGGGTCACATCCCGTGGACCAACCTCGACTGCGGTCGCGCCGGCACGGTTCACCTGGGCGGCACTTTCGCCGAGATCGCCGACACGGAACGCGAACGCGCGCAAGGCAAGATGGTGCCGCGGCCGTTCGTCCTCGTCGGGCAGCAATACCTGGCCGATCCCTCCCGGTCGGCGGGCAACATCAACCCGATCTGGGCTTACGCGCACGTGCCGTTCGGCTACACCGGCGACGCCACCGACGCCGTAGTCGACCAGATCGAGCGGTTCGCCCCTGGATTTCGCGACCGCATCGTTGCCAGCGTCAGCAAGGGCACCGCGGATTTGGCGGCCTACAACCCGAACTTCATCGGCGGCGACATCATCGGCGGCGCCAACGACGGGCTGCAGGTCATCCTGCGCCCGCGCGTCTCGGTCAACCCGTATGCGACGGGTGTGCCGGGTGTGTACCTCTGTTCGCAGTCCACGCCGCCGGGAGCGGGCATCCACGGCCTGTGCGGTTACTACGCCGCCGAGGCGGCGTTGGGCTGGGTCTGCAAGCGCTCTCCCGGGTGATGTTCAGCACACGATTTGACCTGTACCGATGGCCATCCTGCACAGGCGGTGATCCACACCATTACCGGCTCGGCGATCGCGCCTGTCGCTGATCTAGGCTGACCACAGGCACTGTGCGGCTCACATGCAGCAGGCACGGCGAAGACGACCAGGAAAGACAGGGAGAAATCAAGTGACGGTCCGAGTAGGTATCAACGGCTTCGGTCGAATCGGGCGGAACTTCTACCGGGCCTTATTGGCTCAACAGGAGCAGGGCACCGCCGACATCGAGGTGGTCGCGGTCAACGACCTCACCGACAACGCCAGCCTGGCGCACCTGTTGAAATTCGACTCCATTCTGGGCCGCCTGCCCCACGACGTCAGCCTCGAGGGTGACGACACGATCGTCGTCGGCGATAAGAAGATCAAGGCGCTCGAGGTCAAGGAAGGCCCGGCGGCGCTGCCCTGGGGCGACCTGGGCGTCGACGTCGTCGTCGAGTCCACCGGCATCTTCACCAACGCCGCGAAGGCCAAGGGCCACCTGGACGCCGGCGCCAAGAAGGTGATCATCTCCGCGCCCGCCACCGACGAGGACATCACCATTGTGCTGGGCGTCAACGACGGCAAGTACGACGGCAGCCAGAACATCATTTCCAACGCCTCGTGCACCACGAACTGCCTGGGGCCGCTGGCCAAGGTGCTCAACGACGAGTTCGGCATCGTCAAGGGCCTGATGACCACCATCCACGCCTACACCCAGGACCAGAACCTGCAGGACGGGCCGCACAAGGACCTGCGCCGGGCGCGTGCCGCCGCGCTGAACATCGTGCCGACCTCGACCGGTGCCGCCAAGGCCATCGGCCTGGTGCTGCCCGAACTGAAGGGCAAGCTGGACGGGTACGCGCTGCGGGTGCCGATCCCCACCGGCTCGGTCACCGACCTGACCGCCGAGCTGAAGAAGACCGCCACCGCCGACGAGATCAACGCCGCGATGAAGGCCGCAGCCGAAGGGCCGATGAAGGGCATCCTGAAGTACTACGACGCGCCCATCGTTTCCAGCGACATCGTCACCGACCCGCACAGCTCGATCTTCGACGCCGGCCTGACCAAGGTGATCGACGACCAGGCCAAGGTGGTGTCCTGGTACGACAACGAATGGGGTTACTCCAACCGCCTCGTCGACCTGGTCGCCCTGGTCGGCAAGTCGCTGTAAGCCGTGGCTGTCCATAACCTGAAAGACCTGCTCGCCGAAGGGGTTTGTGGCCGCGGCGTGCTGGTGCGCTCCGATCTGAACGTTCCGCTCGAAGACGGCAAGATCACGGATGCGGGCCGCATCACCGCCTCGGTGCCGACGTTGCGGGCGTTGGTCGACGCGGGTGCCAAGGTGGTGGTCACCGCACACCTCGGGCGGCCCAAGGGCGGAGCCGACCCGAAGCTGTCACTGGCGCCGGTCGCCGCGGCGCTCGGTGAGCAGCTCGGCAGGCACGTGCAACTGGCAGGCGACGTCGTGGGCACCGACGCCCTGGCGCGCGCCGAGGGGTTGACCGACGGGGACGTCCTGCTGCTGGAGAACGTCCGCTTCGACGGCAGGGAAACCAGCAAGGACGATGGCGAGCGGCTGGCGCTGGCCAGGCAGCTGGCCGAATTGGTCGGGCCGACGGGCGCTTTCGTTTCCGACGGGTTCGGCGTGGTGCACCGCAAGCAGGCCTCGGTGTACGACATCGCCACCTTGCTGCCGCACTACGCGGGCACGCTGGTGGCCCAGGAGATTCAGGTGCTCGAGCAGTTGACCAGCTCGACGGAGCGGCCCTACGCGGTGGTGCTCGGCGGGTCGAAGGTCTCCGACAAGCTCGGGGTCATCGAGTCGCTGGCGACAAAGGCCGACAGCATCGTCATCGGCGGCGGCATGTGCTTCACCTTCCTTGCCGCCCAGGGCTTCTCGGTGGGCAAGTCGCTGCTGGAAGAAGAGATGGTGGAGACCTGCCGGAACCTTCTCGACACCTACGTCGATGTGCTGCGCCTGCCGAGGGACATTGTGGTGGCCGAGAAGTTCGCCGCTGACTCACCGCCGCAAACCGTGTCGGCCGACGCCATCCCGGACGACATGATCGGCCTGGACATCGGGCCGGACTCGGTCAAACGGTTCACGGCGCTGTTGTGCAACGCCAGGACCTTGTTCTGGAACGGCCCGATGGGTGTGTTCGAGTTCCCCGCCTTCGCCGCGGGTACGAAGGGCGTCGCCGAGGCCATCGCGGAGGCGACCGGCAAGGGCGCTTTCAGCGTGGTGGGCGGCGGGGACTCCGCGGCCGCGGTGCGCGCGCTGGGCATCCCCGAGGGGGACTTCTCGCACATCTCCACCGGTGGCGGAGCGTCGCTGGAATACCTTGAGGGCAAGACGCTTCCGGGTATCGAGGTGTTGAGTCGACCCCAGCCAGACCACAACTAGGGAGGCCCGAAGTCGTGAGCCGCAAACCGCTGATCGCCGGCAACTGGAAGATGAACCTGAACCACTTCGAGGCCATCGCGCTGGTGCAAAAGATCGCATTCGCGTTGCCGGACAAGTACTACGACAAGGTGGACGTCACTGTCCTGCCGCCGTTCACGGATCTACGCAGCGTGCAGACCCTGGTCGACGGTGACAAGCTGCGGTTGACCTACGGCGGGCAGGACCTGTCGCAGCACGACTCGGGCGCCTACACCGGCGACGTCAGCGGCGCCTTCCTGGCCAAGCTGGGTTGTACCTTCGTCGTCGTCGGGCACTCCGAGCGGCGGACCTACCATCAGGAGGACGACGCGGTGGTGGCCGCCAAGACCGCCGCCGCGCTCAGACACGAATTGACCCCGATCGTCTGCATCGGCGAGCACCTTGATGTCCGCGAGGCGGGAAATCACGTCGGACACTGCGAGGAGCAGCTGCGCGGCTCGCTGGCCGGGCTGTCCGCCGAACAGATCGGCAAGGTCGTCATCGCCTATGAACCGGTGTGGGCCATCGGCACCGGGCGGGTGGCCAGCGCAGCAGACGCCCAGGAGGTGTGCGCGGCGATCCGCACGGAACTTTGCGCACTGGCGTCACCGCAGATCGCGGAGGGCGTGCGGGTGCTCTACGGCGGATCGGTGAACGCGAAGAACATCGGCGAGCTGATCGCCCGCGACGACATCGACGGCGGTTTGGTCGGGGGCGCGTCCCTGGATGGCGAGCAGTTCGCCACGCTGGCGGCGATCGCCGCCGGTGGGCCGCTGCCGTGAAAACGATTCCGTCCCGGTAGGCTGGCCGGCATGCAGTTGGCTTTGCAGATCACCCTGGTCGTCACCAGCATCCTGGTGGTGCTGTTGGTGCTGCTGCACCGCGCCAAGGGTGGCGGCCTGTCCACGCTGTTCGGTGGCGGCGTGCAGTCCAGCCTGTCCGGTTCCACGGTGGTGGAAAAGAACCTGGACCGGCTGACGTATTTCATCACCGCCATCTGGCTGGTGTGCATCGTCGGCATGGAGCTGCTGATCAAATACCGCTGACGGCTGATCTGTCGACGGGCGGACGCCGACATCCGCATCGATACTGGGTCCCATGGTTGAGGCTTCCGATAGCACGCTGGAACCGATCGGCGCCGTACAGCGCACCTCGGTGGGTCGCGAGGCGACGGAGCCGATGCGGGCCGACATCCGGCTGTTGGGCGCCATCTTGGGTGACACGGTGCGTGAGCAGAACGGGCACGAGGTCTTCGCGCTCGTTGAGCGTGCCCGAGTGGAGTCGTTTCGGGTGCGGCGTTCCGAGATCGATCGGGCCGAACTGGCGCGGATGTTTGACGGCATCGACATCCACCAGGCCATCCCGATCATCCGGGCGTTCAGTCACTTCGCCTTGCTCGCCAACGTCGCCGAAGACATTCACCGGGAGCGCCGCCGGGCGATCCATGTCGCCGCCGGCGAAGCGCCGCAGGACAGCAGCCTGGCTGCGACCTACGCCAAACTCGATCGGGCGCAGCTGGATTCGGCCACCGTCGCCAACGCGCTGAAGGGCGCGGTGGTGGCCCCGGTGATCACCGCGCACCCCACCGAGACCCGCCGGCGCACCGTCTTCGTCACCCAGCACCGGATCACCGAACTGATGCGGTTGCGGGCGGAGGGGCACCAGGAGACCGACGAGGGCCGCAACATCGAACTCGAGCTGCGCCGCCAGGTCCTGACGCTGTGGCAGACCGCACTGATCCGCTTGTCCCGGCTGCAGATCACCGACGAGATCGAGGTTGGGCTGCGCTATTACGCCGCCGCGTTCTTCAGGGTGATTCCACAGGTCAACGCCGGGGTGCGCGACGCGCTGCGGACGCGCTGGCCCGACGCCGACCTGCTCAACCAGCCGATCCTGCAGCCCGGGTCCTGGATCGGCGGTGACCGCGACGGCAATCCGAACGTGACACCCGACGTGGTGCGCCAGGCCACCGGCAACGCCGCGTTCACCGCGCTCGCGCACTACCTGGCCGAACTGACCGCCCTGGAACAGGAACTGTCGATGTCGGCGCGCCTGGTCGCGGTCACCCCCGAACTGACCGAGCTGGCCGAGGGATGTGGGGAGAAGGCCCGCGCCGACGAGCCGTACCGGCGCGCGGTGCGCGTGATCCGAGCCCGGCTCTCCGCGACGGGTGCGCAGATCCTGGACCGGCGACCTCAGCACGAGCTGGACCTGGGGTTGACGCCGTATGTCGCGCCGACCGAATTGCAGGCCGACCTGGACACCATCGACGCGTCGCTGCGCGGGCACGGTAGCGCACTGCTGGCCGACGATCGCCTGGCGCTGCTGCGAGAAGGCGTGCGGGTCTTCGGGTTTCATCTGTGCGGCCTGGACATGCGGCAAAACTCCGACGTGCACGAGGAAGTGGTCGCCGAGCTGCTGGCCTGGGCAGGGGTGCACCCCGATTACGGTTCGCTGACCGAAGACGAGCGGGTCGAGCTGTTGTCCGCCGAGCTGGGCACCCGCCGTCCGTTGGTCGGCGACCGCGCGGACCTGTCCGAGCTGGCCCGCAACGAGCTGGACGTGGTCCGCGCGGCCGCCCACGCGATCAAGCGCTACGGGCCGTCCGCCGTGCCTAACTACGTGATCTCCATGTGCCGATCGGTCTCCGACGTTTTAGAGGCCGCGATCCTGCTCAAGGAGGCGGGCCTGATCGACGCGTCGGGGGACGCGCCGTACTGTCCGGTGGGTATCTCGCCGCTGTTCGAGACGATCGACGATCTGCGCAACGGCGCGACGATCCTGCACGCGATGCTCGAGCTTCCGATCTATCGCGCGCTGGTGGCCGCGCGCGACGACAGCCAGGAAGTGATGCTGGGCTATTCCGACTCCAATAAGGACGGCGGATACCTGGCCTCGAGCTGGGCGGTGTACCGAGCCGAGCTGGCCCTGGTTGAGGTGGCGCGCAAGACCGGAATCCGACTGCGGCTCTTCCACGGTCGCGGCGGCACCGTGGGACGAGGTGGCGGGCCGAGCTACGAAGCCATCCTGGCGCAACCGCCCGGGGCGGTGAACGGTTCGCTGCGGCTCACCGAACAGGGCGAGGTGATTGCCGCGAAATACGCTGAACCGCAAGCGGCGCAACGCAATCTGGAAAGCCTGCTGGCCGCCACGCTGGAGTCCACGCTGCTGGACGTGGAAGGATTGGGCGATGCCGCGGAACCGGCGTACGCGGTGCTCGACGACGTTGCCGAGCTGGCGCAGCGCTCCTACGCCGAATTAGTACACGAGACACCGGGTTTCGTTGACTACTTCATGGCCTCCACGCCGGTCAGCGAGATCGGGTCGCTGAACATCGGCAGCCGGCCCACCTCGCGCAAGCCCACCGAATCTATTTCGGACCTGCGCGCCATCCCGTGGGTGCTGGCGTGGAGCCAGTCGCGGGTCATGCTGCCCGGCTGGTACGGCACTGGGTCGGCGTTCGAGCAGTGGATCGCGGCCGGCCCGGAAAGCGAAAGCGAGCGGGTGGACACACTGCACGACTTGTACCAGCGCTGGCCGTTTTTCCGTAGCGTGCTGTCGAATCTGGCACAGGTGCTGGCCAAGAGCGACCTCGGCCTGGCGGCGCGCTACGCCGAATTGGTCGCCGACGAGGAATTGCGGCACCGCGTCTTCGACAAGATCGTGGACGAGCACCGGCGAACCATCGCCATGCACAAGCTCATCACCGGCCAGGACAACCTGCTTGCCGACAACCCGGCGCTGGCGCGTTCGGTGTTCAACCGCTTCCCATACCTCGAGCCGCTCAATCACCTGCAGGTGGAACTGCTTCGCCGCTACCGTTCCGGCGATGACGACGAGTTGGTGCAGCGCGGCATTCTGCTGACGATGAACGGGCTGGCCAGCGCGCTGCGCAACAGCGGCTGACTATCCGCGAATCGCTATTGACGTGGCGGTTCAGCTCAGCCCTTCACCAGCTCGCCGACGTGCGCGGTGACCGAATCGGTGAGGCCCTGCAGGTCATAACCACCCTCGAGCACCGTCACCAATCTGCCCCCGCACAGCTTTTCGGCCGATTTCATCAATTCCCTTGTCACCCAGCCGAAGTCGGTGTCCGTCATCCGCAGTGAACCGAGCGGGTCACGCTCGTGGGCGTCGAAACCGGCGGACACGATGATCAGCTCGGGCGAAAACGCATGCAGCGCGGGCACGATCCGATCCTGAAACGCCGCGCGCAATGCGGGGCCGTCATCACCGGGCGCCAGAGGCGAATTGAAGATGTTGCCGACACCGGTTTCCCGCACCGCACCGGTCCCCGGGAACAGCGGCATCTGATGAGTCGACGCGTAGAGCACACTGGGGTCGGAGTAGAAGATCTGCTGGGTGCCGTTGCCGTGGTGGACGTCGAAATCGACGATCGCGACCCGTGCCAGCCCGTGCTTGCGCTGTGCATGACGCGCGCCGATGCTGATGTTGTTGAACAGGCAGAAGCCCATGGCGCGCTCGGTCTCGGCGTGATGGCCCGGCGGGCGACACGCGACGAACGCGTTCTGCGTTTCACCGGCCAGCACCCTGTCCACCGCCTGCAGCGTGGCGCCCACACCACGCAGCGCCGTCTCCCAGGTCGAGGGCTCCATCATGGTGTCGCCGCCGTCGAGATAGACGTACCCGTGCTCGGGTCGAGCCGCTTCCAATGCGTCCACATAGCGGTTGGAGTGCACATAGCGCGTCGCCGCAAGGCCGGCTGGCTCGGCCTCCTCGCGCACCAGGGCGTCGAAACGCGGCCGGCTCAGCGCCGCCTCCACCGCGCGATAGCGGTCCGGCCGCTCCGGATGGCCGGGAGCGGTCCGATGCGCGGCGAAGGCGGAATGGTGCACCAGCAGCGTGGCCATCGAAAGTCCCGCCAACCGCCTACTGCACGGTCCGGTTGCGCAGTCTGTCCACGAAGCCGCGCACCGCGTGCTCGGTGACCGCGAGGGGGGAAATCATGGTCTCGCCCACCCGCACCATGTCGTCGACCCGCGCAACGATGGCTTCCACCGGTTCCACCAGCACGATCAGCCGCTTGGCCAGGTCATCAAGGCTGGTCATGGTGCCATCCAGGTGATCCAGTCCGGCCTCCAGGCGCTCGACTGTGGCGTTCAGTGCTGAAAGGGAACTGCTGAGCTCCTTCATCGTGGTGCTCAAACCGTCGAGGACGTCTTCGACCTGCTCCACCGTCTTGTCGGCGTTCAACGCGGCCTGGGTGAGCGTTTTGATCCGGCTTCGCTCTTGCCCCCCGCGCACGGTTCTGTCTGCCATGTCCGTCATTATGACCCGGCCGGGGCGCGCGGGAGCCCGAAGGCGTGCACCACGTGGAAAGCGCGGCCAATCGCGGGACCGCTTCGGCGGCCGGAGGGTGCGGTCAGCTGCGCCGCGAAGACCGCGACGGCAGCTTGGTCGCGGCGTCCTCGTCGAGCAACCACAGCGTGGTCTCCTGCCCGACCGCCCCGGCCGCCGGCACCGAGACGGGTGCGGCGCCGCCGACGGCGGCGGCCACCGCGTCGGCCTTGCCACCGCCGGAGACCATCAGCCACACTTCGCGGGAACGGGCAATGGCGGGCAGTGTCAAGGTGATTCGCTGCGGCGGCGGCTTGGGGGAGTCGTCGACCGACACCACCATGCGGCTTGTCTCGAGCACGGCCGGGGTGTCGGGGAACAGCGAGTTGATGTGACCCTCGGGGCCCATCCCCAGCAGGTGCACGTCGAAATTCGGAACCGGTTCGCCGGGCGGGGCATTGGCGGCCAGCAGCTGCTCGTAGGCCAGCGCCGCCGCGGCGAGATCATTGCCGAATTCCCCATCGCTGGCCGGCATCGGATGCACCTGGCTGGACGGGATGTCGACGTGGGACAGCAACGCCGCCCGTGCCTGTTTGTCGTTGCGCTCGTCGTCGTCCTCGGGGACGTAGCGTTCGTCGCCCCAGAACAGATGCACCGATGCCCAGTCAATCTCTCGCCCCACCAACGACTTCAGTAACCCGATGCCGTTGCCGCCGCCGGTCAGCACTATGAGCGCTCGGCCCCGCGCCACCACGGCGTTCGCGATGGTATCGGTCAGTCGCGCGGCGGCGGCGTCGACCATGGTCTGGCTATCCGGGAAAATCTCAATGCTGGTACTCATACGTACTGCACTTTCTCAATGCCTTCGAGCGCTGTTTGGTATATCTCGTCGGGATCCAGTCGACGCAGGTCTTCGGCGAGGCACTCTCCGGTTTCCCTGCGCGCCAAGGGGAGTAGCGCGTCCGGTCGGGCCGTTCGACTCAACGTGGCCGTTCTTCCCTCCTGCGGCCGGCTCAAGACGATGGTCTCGCTCTTGCGCACCAGTTCGATCTTCAGCTCGCCGACCTCCCGGCGCACCGGGCCGTCGATGCGGCTGGCCAGCCACCCCGCGAGGACGTCCAGGGCCGGCTCCGTTCCCAGACCCGACACCACCGCCGACTCGATCGGCTCGTGCGGCGCCAGGTCCACGGCCGAGGTGAGCAGCGCGCGCCAATAGGTGATGCGCGCCCAGGCGAGGTCGGTGTCACCCGCGGTGTATCCGGGCAGCCTGCTCTTGATCGCCGCCAACGGGTCAACCCCGTTAGTCGCGTCGGTGATACGTCGAATAGCCAACCGGCCCAACGGATCTTGTGCTGGGACCGCGGGCGCGACATCGGGCCACCAGACCACCACCGGGATGTCAGGCAGCAGGAAGGGGGTGACCACGCTGGCGGCGTGGCTGGACAGCGGCCCGGACAGCCGCAGCACCACGACTTCGCTGGCACCGGTGTCACCGCCGCCGCGCAGCTGCGCATCCAGGCGCGGTTTGTCCGCATACGGATTGCCCCTCATCGTCACGATGATCCGGCTGGGGTGCTCATGGCTGGCGTCGTTCGCGGCTTCCAGCGACTCTTCCACGATCTCTTCGCTGTCCGGCGCGATGATCAGGGTCAGCACCCGGCCCATCGCGACGGCACCGACCCTTTCACGCAGTTCGTCGAGTTTCTTGTTGACCGCCGTGGTGGTGGTGTCCGGCATATCGATGATCATCAGGGTCGCCGCCATTCCCGGTCGGTGCGGCGCAGCATCTCGAAGGCGGAGTCCGGACCCCACGTGCCCGACTCGTACGGTTCCGGTTTACCGTCGGCGGCCCAATTGTTGAGGACGGGATCGAGTATTTCCCAAGCCAATTCGACCTCTTCGTTGACCGGAAACAGGGACGGCTCGCCCAGCAGCACGTCAAGGATCAGCTGTTCGTAAGCTTCCGGTGACTCCTCGGCGAACGCCGAGCCGTAGGAGAAGTCCATGTTGACGTCGCGGACTTCCATCGCGGTGCCCGGCACCTTGGACCCGAATCGCAGCGTGACGCCTTCGTCGGGCTGCACCCGGATCACCATGGCGTTGGTGCCGAGTTCGTCGGTCATGGTCGCATCGAACGGCAGATGCGGCGCCCGCTTGAAAATCAGCGCGATTTCGGTCACCCTGCGGCCCAGGCGTTTTCCGGTGCGCAAGTAAAACGGAACGCCGGCCCAGCGGCGGGTGTCCACCTCGAGCGTGATGGCGGCGAACGTTTCGGTGGTCGAGTCCTTGGCGAACCCCTCCTCCTCCAGCAGCCCGACGACCTTCTCGCCGCCCTGCCAACCGGCGGCGTACTGGCCGCGGCTGGTGGTCTCGTCGAGGGGCTCGGCGAGGTGGGTGGCCGAGAGCACCTTGATCTTCTCGGCTTGCAGCGCCGCCGGGCTGAAGCTGACCGGCTCCTCCATCGCGGTGAGCGCCAGCAGCTGCATCAAATGGTTCTGGATCACGTCGCGCGCGGCGCCGATGCCGTCGTAGTAGCCGGCCCGGCCGCCCAGGCCGATGTCCTCGGCCATGGTGATCTGCACGTGGTCGACGTAGTGCGAGTTCCAGATCGGGTCGAACAGCTGATTGGCGAACCGCAGAGCGAGGATGTTGCGGACGGTCTCCTTGCCCAGGTAGTGGTCGATCCGGAACACCGACTCCTCGGGAAAGACCGCGTTGACAGCCTTGTTCAGCGCCTGCGCGCTTTCCAGGTCGTGACCGAACGGCTTCTCGATGACCACCCGGCTCCACCGCTTGCCCTGCGGGCGCGCCAATCCCGACTTGTGCAGCTGGTCGCACACCACCGGGAAGGACTTGGGCGGGATGGCCAGATAGAAGGCGTGGTTGCCGCCGGTGCCGCGCTCGGCGTCCAGCTTGTCCAGAGTCTCGGCCAGCCGCCCGAACGCCTCATCATCGTCGAAAGCGCCCGGTACGAAGCGGAATCCTTCGGCCAACCGATCCCAGTTCTCCTGCCGGAAAGGCGTGCGGCAGTGTTCCTTGACCGCCTCGTGCACGACCTTGCCGAAATCCTGGGTGCTCCAATCCCGGCGGGCGAAGCCCACTAGCGAGAAGCTGGGCGGGAGCAGACCGCGATTGGCCAGGTCGTAGATCGCCGGCATGACTTTTTTGCGGGCCAAGTCGCCGGTGACACCGAAGATCACCATCCCGCATGGTCCCGCGATTCGCGGTAGCCGCTTATCGCGCTTGTCCCGTAAGGGGTTATGCCATTGTTGCGCGGTGCGGGCTGGGCTCATTTGGAGGTGGAACCCAGCTGCTTCTGCGTTTCCTCCAGCAGCTCGTTCCAGGAATCCACGAACTTCTCCACGCCTTCGTTCTCCAGCACCTTGAAAACGTCGGTGAGATCGATGCCGACCCCCGAAAGCTTGTCGAACACTTCCTGCGCGGCGCCGGCGGTGCCGGTGACCGTGTCACCTTTGATCTCGCCGTGGTCGGCGACCGCGTCAATCGTCTTCTCCGGCATGGTATTCACCGTATTCGGCGCCACCAGCTCGGTGACGTAGAGGGTGTCGGAGTAGTCGGGATTCTTGACGCCTGTCGACGCCCACAGCGGACGCTGAACCCGGGCTCCGTCGGCCTTGAGCGCCTCGAAGCGATCTCCGCCCTCGAAGACCTCCTGGTAGGCAGCGTAAGCCAGCCGGGCGTTGGCCACACCGGCTTTGCCCGCCAGCGCCTTTGCATCGTCCGAGCCGATCTTCTCCAACCGCTTGTCCACCTCGGTGTCCACCCTCGACACGAAGAACGAAGCGACGGAATGGATCTTGGACAGGTCGTGGCCGGCCTCGCGAGCCTTCTCCAGGCCGGCCAGGTAGGCGTCCATCACCTGACGGTGCCGTTCGACGGAGAAGATGAGCGTGACGTTGACCGAAATCCCTTCGGCCAGAACGGTGGTGATGGCCGGGATGCCCGCCTTGGTGGCGGGGATCTTGATGAACAGGTTCGGGCGGTCGACGATCTTCCACAGCTCGACGGCCTGCGCGACGGTCTTCTCGGTGTCGGCCGCCAAGCGTGGATCCACCTCGATGGACACCCGGCCGTCCACACCGTCGGATGCCTCCCACTCACGCTTCAAAACATCGCAGGCGTTGCGGACGTCGTCGGTGGTGACCGTGCGGATCGTGGCGTCGACGTCGGCGCCACGCTCGGCGAGCTCCGCGATCTGGTCGTTGTAGGAATCGCCCTCCGCGAACGCTTTCTGGAAGATCGACGGGTTGGTGGTCACGCCAACGACGCTCTTGGTGTCGATCAGCTCTTGCAGGTTGCCTGATTCCAGCCGTTGCCGCGACAGGTCGTCAAGCCAGACGGATACACCGGCGGCGGACAGCGCCGCCAGATTCGGGTTCTGAGCGGTCATGTGAATTACCCTTTCCTCAGTTATCCACTACTTCTTCCGCGGCGGCCGCAACGGCTTCGGCGGTGAAGCCGAATTCACGGAATAAGGTTTTGTAGTCGGCGGATTCGCCGTAGTGCTCGATCGAGACGATCTTGCCGGTGTCGCCGACGAGCTTGTGCCAGCTCTGCGCGACGCCGGCCTCGACGGCCACCCGAGCCGACACGGTCGGCGGCAGCACGCTGTCGCGGTAGTCGTCGGGCTGTGACTCGAACCATTCGACGCACGGCATGGAAACCACTCGCGCCACGATGTCCTTGTCCGCCAACAACTTCTGCGCCTCGACCGCCAGCTGGACCTCCGAGCCGGTGGCGATCAGCACCACGTCGGGGTCTTGGCCGGCTTCTTCGCCGTCCGCTCCCAGGATGTAGCCGCCCCGGGCGACACCGTCGGCGCTGGTGCCCTCCAGGGTCGGCACATTCTGGCGGGTCAGGATCAGTCCGACCGGTCCGCTGCCATTGCCGCGGGCCAGTACGGTGCGCCAGGCGTAGGCCGTCTCGTTCGCGTCGGCGGGCCGCACCACCGACAGATTCGGGATGGCCCGCAGCGCCGCAAGGTGCTCGATCGGCTGATGGGTCGGACCGTCCTCACCCAGGCCGATGGAGTCGTGGGTCCACACGTAGATCGTGTCGATGTCCATCAACGATGCCAGCCGCACCGCGGGCCGCATGTAGTCGGAGAACTGCAGGAACGTGCCACCGTACGCCCGGGTCGGGCCGTGCAGCACGATGCCGGACAGGATGGCACCCATCGCGTGTTCGCGAACACCGAAGTGCAGCGTGCGACCGTACCAGTGTGCCGTGTAATCCTTGGTCGAAATGGACGGCGGCCCAAAGGAATCGGCGCCCTTGATGGTGGTGTTGTTGCTGCCCGCGAGGTCCGCCGAACCGCCCCACAGCTCCGGCAGTTTCGGTCCGATCGCGTTGAGCACCTCGTTGGAGGCCTTGCGGGTGGCGAGCGGGTCGGAACCGGGCTCCCAATGCGGCAGGTCGGCGTCCCAGCCGTCGGGCAGCTCCTCGGCCGTCAACCTTTCCAGCAGTGCCTTGCGTTCGGGTTGCGCCTGCGCCCAGGCGTCGAAGTCCGCCTGCCATTTCTCGTGCGCTTCCTTGCCCCGGTCCACCAGCTTGCGGGTGTGGGCGATCACCTCGTCGCGTACTTCGAACGTCTTGTCCGGGTCGAAGCCGAGGATCTTCTTGACGGCGGCCACTTCCTCGTCGCCCAGGGCCGCGCCGTGCGCCTTACCGGTGTTCATCAGCTTGGGCGCGGGATAGCCGATGATGGTGCGCAGCGAGATGAACGACGGCCGGTCGGTGGCCGCCTTGGCGTTGGCGATGGCCTCCTCGATCGCGACGACGTTCTCGCCGCCCTCGATCTCCTGCACGTGCCAGCCATAGGCCCGGTACCGCGCGGCGGTGTCCTCACACAGCGCGATGTTCGTGTCGTCCTCGATCGAAATCTGGTTGTGGTCGTAGAAGACGATGAGGTTGCCCAGCTGCTGGACGGCCGCCAGCGACGAGGCCTCCGAGGCGACGCCCTCTTCGATGTCGCCATCGGAGGCGATGACGTAGATGAAATGGTCGAACGGGCTGGTGCCCGGGGCGGCGTCGGGATCGAACAGCCCTCGTTCGAAGCGGGCCGCCATCGCCATGCCCACCGCCGAGGCCAGTCCCTGCCCGAGCGGGCCGGTGGTGATCTCAACGCCCTTGGTGTGCCGGAACTCCGGGTGCCCGGGGGTCTTTGATCCCCAGGTGCGCAACGACTCGATGTCGGACAGCTCCAGGCCGAAACCACCCAGGTACAGCTGCAGGTACAGCGTCAGGCTGCTGTGCCCGCAGGACAGGACGAACCGGTCGCGGCCCAGCCAGTAGGTGTCGCTGGGGTCGTGGCGCATCGTCCGCTGAAACAAGGTGTACGCCAGGGGCGCCAGGCTCATCGCCGTACCAGGATGGCCATTGCCGACCTTTTGCACCGCATCGGCGGCCAGCACCCGAATCGTGTCGACGGCGGCCGCGTCGAGCTCGGACCAGTCGTCGGGAAGGTGCGGTTGGGTCAGCGTGGAGATCTCTTCGAGTGTCGTCACAGACTCTGTCCTTGGGTCATCGAGCTGATCAATTCCACCCTAGTGCGGGAGGGCCGGCTCTTGCAGCGCAGGATTTCGGGTACCCACGGCCGGCAGATGTGAAAATTACGCGCCCGTCGCAACGGTCTAACATTCAGTTCGGAAATCCAGAGAAATCAGCCGTGTTGGACCCGCGGGCGGGCCATTGCCATAACGCGGTCTACCATCGTGTGTAGTAGATGCTGCGCGCCGCTGCGACCCCAAGGAGTTATTGCGTGAGCGTTCGCGGGCGCGTCGCGCCGAGCCGATTGCCAAGCCGAATGCAAGGCACGGTGCTGGCTTACCTGGCGCTGACCAAGCCGCGGGTCATCGAATTGCTGCTCGTCACCGCGATCCCGGCGATGTTGCTGGCCCAGCGTGGAACGGTGAACCCGCTGCTGATCGTCAACACGCTGATCGGTGGGATGCTGGCAGCCGGGGGCGCCAACACGCTGAACTGTGTGGCCGATGCGGACATCGACAAGGTGATGAAGCGTACGGCCCGTCGGCCGCTGGCCCGCGCCGCGGTGCCAACGCGTAACGCCCTGGTGCTCGGCCTGGTGCTGACGGTGGCGTCGTTCTTCTGGTTGTGGTGGACGACGAATCTGCTGTCCGGACTGCTGGCCATGGCGACGATCGCGTTCTATGTGTTCGTCTACACCCTGCTGCTCAAGCGGCGCACCTCGCAGAACGTGGTGTGGGGCGGCGCGGCCGGCTGCATGCCGGTGATGATCGGCTGGTCCGCCGTTACCGGCACCATCGGTTGGCCCGCGCTGGTGATGTTCGCCATCATTTTCTTCTGGACGCCGCCGCACACCTGGGCGCTGGCGATGCGTTACAAGGACGACTACAAAGCGGCGGGTGTGCCGATGCTGCCGGCCGTGGCGACCGAGCGTCAGGTGACCAAGCAAATCCTGATCTACACCTGGCTGACGGTGCTGGCCACGCTGGCGCTGGCGCTGGCGACGGGATGGCTGTACGCGGCGGTCGCCGTGGTGGCCGGGGTGTGGTTCTTGGCGATGGCCCACCAGCTGTACGCCGGCGTCCGCGCCGGCGAGCCGGTCAAGCCGTTGCGATTGTTCCTGCAGTCGAACAACTACCTGGCCGTGGTGTTCTGCGCGCTGGCCGTGGATTCCGCCATCGGCCTGCCGCACTTGTTCTGACTTTCGACCACTTCGGCCCACCCACTCCGCCGGGTGACACCCCTGCCTTTCAGCGACAACGGTTCCCGTGGGGACGTTGTCGCGCAGAGGCGGGCACAAATGACGGCATCCGCGGCGGCGGCGGGTGGGACTCCTGTGACTAGGCCGGTTCAGGGCAGCAGAACGATCGAGCCCGCCGTCTTGCGGCCCTGCAGGTCCCGGTGGGCTCGGGCGGCCTCGGCAAGCGGGTAGCGCCCGCGCACCTCGACGGTGATGTCGCCGCCGGCGATCGCGGTGAACAGTTCCTCTGCGCGCCAGCTGAATTCTTGTGCGGTGCGGACGAAGTGCGCCAGCGACGGCCGGGTCAGATACACGGACCCGGCCGCGTTGAGACGCTGCGGGTCGAACGGCGGAACGGGTCCGCTGGCCGCACCGAAGAGTGCCATGGTGCCCCGGATGGCCAGGCTGGCCAGGCTGGCGTCAAAGGTGGTCGCGCCCACGCCGTCGTATACCGCGGCCACCCCGGCGCCGTCGGTCAACGAGCGGATCCGCTCGCCGAACGCCGCGGGATCGTCAGGGTAGGGGAGCACCTCGTCGGCGCCGGCCTGGCGGGACAGGCGCTCCTTGTCCGGAGTCGAGACCGTGGTGATCACCCGCACACCGAGCAGGTGAGCCCACTGCGTCAAGATCAGGCCCACGCCGCCCGCGCCGGCGTGCACCAGCACCGTGTCGCCCGCCTGCACCGGGTACACCGACTTCAACAGATAATGGGCGGTCAACCCCTTCAGCAGCGCCGAGGCCGCCACGTCGGCGGTCACGCCGTCGGGCACCCCAGCGGTCAAATGCGCTGGGGCGGTAGCGTATTCCGCATACCCGCCGGACGCCGCGGCGCTGACCACGCGATCGCCGACGTCGAGCCCGTCGACGCCGTCGCCCAGTGTTTCGACGGTGCCGGCCAATTCCGAGCCGAGGATGAACGGCACCTCCCGCGGGTACTGCCCGGAGCGGAAATAGGTGTCGATGTAGTTGACGCCGATGGCCTCGGCCTTGATCAGGACCTCACCCGGTCCGGGCGTCGGTGTGGGCGCATCGACGTAGCGCAGCACCTCGGGGCCGCCGGTCTCGCTCACTTCGATTGCGTGCATGTGCTTATCATGCCCGGGCATGAAACTCGCCCGCCCGGACGTCTTCCATCCCCGCATCGTGCTGGCGGGGCCGGGCGGCGATGCGGACAGGACGGGCGATGACGCCGGCCTGGTGGGCGAGCTACGCCGGCGTGGTCTGCACGCGCGCTGGCTGCCCTGGGACGACCCGGAAACCGCCAGCGCAGATCTGGTGATATTGCGAGCTGTGGGCACCCGGGATCGGCGCGCCGAATTCCTTGCCTGGACACGCCGCCTACCCCACCTGCTCAACCCGCCCAGCGTGGTGGCGTGGAACCTCGATGAGCGGTATTTGCACGACCTCGAGGCGGACGGGGTGCCGACGACCGGGCCCGACGCAACGCCCGAAACGGCACTGATCTTCCTGGGGGGCGAGCAGTCGCACGCCTGGCCGGTCGAGCCGGAGTTCGAATCGTGGGATCTCGGCCACGCCGCGCTCGCCGCGGCCGCCGGGCGCGCCGGCATCGCAGCGGGGGAGCTGCTCTACGCGCGCGCCGACGTGGCCGGTGACCGCCTCGTCGCGCTCGACGTGGTCGCGCCGTCGTTGGGCTGGCGCCGGCTGGACACCGCGGCCCGCGAACTCGCCCAGCTCCGGTTTGCCCTGGCGTTGGAGTCAGCTTGCGAGCGGCTCGGTCTCGGCCCGCTCTCGCATCGAAGCCCATAGCGCCGCGGTGGCCGCCGTGCACGCCGCGGCCCCGGCCACATGCAGGGCGACCAGCACGGCGGGCACTCCGGTGTAGTACTGCGCGGTGCCGACCGCGGCTTGAGCGAGCACCAGTGCCAGCAGCACCGCGAGCCGCAGCAGCACCGGTCGGGCGGCACGCACCGCCAGCAGCCCGAAGCCAAGCCCCACCAGTAGCGACAGGTAGGCGATCAGCAGCGACGAGTGCAGGTGCACCAGGGTGTCGACCTCGACTTTCAGCCGGGGCACGGTCCGGGTGGGGCTTCGATCACCCGCGTGCGGCCCGGCGGCCGTCACGAGCGTGCCGGTGACCAGCACCGCGGCCAGGTTCAGGCCGGACAGTGCGGTCAGCGCGCGCAGCGGCCTGGCCACTCGCCGACGAACCGCTCCGGCGTCGGCTTCACCGACTTTCACGTACAGCAGCACCGCCAGCCACACCATCGTCATCGACGTCAGCAGGTGAACGGCCACCGTCCACCACAGCAGCCCGGTGCGGACGGTGATGCCGCCGATCACCGCCTGCACGACGGTCGACACCGGCATCAGCCAGGCATAGACCAGCACCTCGCGCCGCCGCCGCGCCCGGGTGACGGCCAGCACGGCCAGGGCAGCGGTGATCACCACGGTGAAGGTGACCATGCGATTGCCGAATTCGACGGCCTGATGGATGCGCGGCACCTCGGCGTGGGCCACCGGAACGAAACTGCCCGGAAAGCACTGCGGCCAGGTGGGGCAGCCCAGACCCGAGGCCGTGACGCGGACGATCGCGCCGGTGATGGCGATGCCGCCCTGGGTGAGGATGACGGCCCCGGCGATCAGGCGCTGCACGCCCGGGCTGGGGTTGGGCAGCAGATCCACCAAGCGCAACAGCGTCCGTCCAACCACGGCCCGATCCTAAGACACCGAAAACTACGGCCTGTAGTACGGCCGGTCGCGCCGAGACATAACCATGCATGTCCGCGTCGGCGCGTCGTGTGCGTGGTTTATGTGTCGAGCCGGCCGGCGGCCCGCCCGAAGGAGTACGGAGGCCGACGTCAGGTGAAGCGGAACCAGCGCAGCGCGCTCAGCGCGCCCACCGCGCCCCATGCCAC
>NZ_LZJR01000112.1 GCF_001667925.1 Mycobacterium sp. E2479
GGGCGTCTACCCGCCGTGCAGTGCCTTCGAGGCGTGGTTCGTCTCGACCGCGCTGGACGACCGCGCGTTCGACCGGATCGCGCAGGCCCTGCCCGCCGCGGCCAGGGCCGCCGCGCGAGCCGAGGAGGGGAAGTCCTGATGGCCGAGCACACCCGGGTGCACGTCGTGCGGCACGGCGAGGTGTACAACCCGAGCGGGATCCTCTACGGGCGGCTGCCCGGATTTCATCTCTCCGACAACGGCCGCGCGCAAGCCGCCGCGGTGGCCGACGCGCTGGCCGTCCGCGACATCGTCGCGGTGATCGCCTCGCCGCTGGAACGGGCCCAGGAGACCGCCGCGCCCATCGCCGCCAAGCACGGGCTGGCCGTGGACACCGTCCCGGATCTGATCGAATCGGCCAACTTCTTCCAGGGCAGGCGGGTGAGCCCCGGCGACGGCGCCTGGCGGGACCCGCGGGTGTGGTGGCGGCTGCGCAACCCGTTCCGGCCGTCCTGGGGCGAGCCGTACGCCGACATCGCCGCCCGGATGCACACCGCGGTGGACAAGGCTCGCGCCCGTGCCGCCGGCCACGAAGTGGTGTGCGTCAGTCACCAGCTGCCGGTATGGACGCTGCGGCTGCACGTGACCGGCCGGCGACTGTGGCACGACCCCCGCCGGCGCCGGTGCGGGCTGGCATCGGTGACGACCTTGGTTTACGACGGCGACCAGGTGGTCGATGTCGAGTACAGCGAACCGGCGGCGCCTTGACCGCGCGACGACGGGCGATGGCCGGGGCCGTGCTGGCGGCGCTGCTCCCCGGCCTCCTCGCCAGCTGCTCGTCGGGGCGCGACGCGGTCGCCCAGGGCGGCACTTTCGAATTCGTCTCGCCCGGCGGCAAGACCGACATCTACTACGACCCGCCGTCCAGCCGCGGCCGTCCCGGCCCACTGGCCGGACCCGATCTGGCCGACCCCGCGCATACGTTGTCGCTGGACGATCCGATCTTCGCCGGCCGCGTCGTGGTCATCAACATCTGGGGGCAGTGGTGCGGGCCGTGCCGCGCCGAGGTCACCCAGCTGCAGCAGGTGTATGACGCCACCCGCAACGCCGGCGTGTCCTTTCTCGGCATCGACGTCCGGGACAACAACCGGCAAGCGGCGCTGGACTTCGTCAACGATCGCCACGTGACCTTCCCGTCCGTTTACGACCCGGCGATGCGCACCCTGATCGCCTTCGGCGGCAAATACCCCACCACCGTGATCCCGTCCACGCTGGTCCTGGACCGCGAGCACCGCGTCGCGGCGGTCTTCCTGCGCCAATTGCTGGCGACCGACCTGCGGCCGGTGGTGCAACGACTGGCCGGCGAGGGGTCGCCGGCCCCGGCCGGCAAGGCGGCGCCGTGACGGGCCCGAGACAGCGATGACCGGATTCACCCAGATCGCCGCCGCCGGACCGCTTCTGTTGGCCCTCGGCGCGTGCCTGCTGGCGGGACTGGTGTCGTTCGCCTCGCCGTGCGTGGTGCCGTTGGTGCCCGGCTACCTGTCCTATCTGGCCGCGGTCGTGGGCGTGGACGAACAGCCGCCGGAGGGCGCGATTGAGGCCCCGCCGGGCGCACGCTGGCGCGTCGCGGGATCGGCGGCGTTGTTCGTCGCCGGGTTCACTACCGTGTTCGTGCTCGGCACCGTCGCCGTTCTCGGCATGACCACCACGCTGATCACCAACCAGCTGGCGCTGCAACGGGTTGGGGGGGTGCTGACCATCGTCATGGGTCTGGTGTTCGTGGGTCTCATCCCGGCCCTGCAGCGCCAGGCCCGGTTCAGTCCGCGGCAGCTGACCACGGTCGCCGGGGCCCCGGTGCTGGGCGCGGTGTTCGCCTTGGGCTGGACGCCATGTCTGGGGCCGACGCTGGCCGGCGTGATCACGGTCGCCTCGGCCACCGACGGCGCGAGCGTGGCGCGCGGAATCGTGTTGGTGATCGCCTACTGCCTGGGCCTGGGCATCCCGTTCGTGCTGCTGGCGTTCGGCTCGGCGGGTGTGGTGGGGGGCCTGGGCTGGCTGCGCCGGCACACCCGCGCCATTCAGATCTTCGGCGGCGTCCTGCTGGTCACGGTCGGCGCCCTGTTGGTCAGCGGGGTGTGGAACGACTTCATCGCATGGCTGCGCGACGCGTTCGTGTCCGACGTGAGGTTGCCGATTTGAGGCGACTTCTCGTAGGGCTCGTTCAAAAGGGCCGCAACACCTGGCGCGCACTGACCTCGATGGGCACCGCGCTGGTGCTGTTGTTCCTGCTCGCGCTCGGCGCGATCCCCGGGGCGTTACTGCCGCAGCGCAGCCTGAACGCCGGCAAGGTCGACGACTACCTGTTGGTTCATCCGGTGATCGGGCCGTGGCTGGACCGGTTGCAGGCCTTCAATGTGTTCTCCAGCTTCTGGTTCACCGCCATCTATGTGCTGCTGTTCGTGTCGCTGGTCGGCTGCCTCACCCCGCGGATGATCGAACACGTCCGCAGCCTGCGGTCCACCCCGGTGACCGCGCCGCGCAACCTGGCTCGGCTGCCCAAGTACGCCAGTCAGCAGATTCAGGCCGACACCGACGAGCTGAACGCCCTGGCGAACACGCTGGCCGACCGGCTGCGCGGCTGGCGAACCGCCATCCGGCACCGGGACGGCGGCGAGCCCGCCGATTCCGAAGTGGTCGAGGTGTCCGCCGAGAAGGGCTACCTGCGCGAGTTCGGCAACATCGTCTTCCACTTCTCGCTGCTAGGCCTGCTGGTCGCGGTGGCCGTCGGCAAGCTGTTCGGCTACGAGGGCAACGTCATCGTCATCGCCGACGGCGGTCCCGGCTTCTGTTCGGCCTCGCCGGCCGCGTTCGACTCCTTCCGGGCCGGCAACACCGTCGACGGCACCTCGCTGCACCCGCTGTGCATCCGGGTCAATGACTTCGCGGCGCACTACCTGCCGTCGGGACAGGCCACGTCGTTCGCGGCGAACATTGACTACCAGGCCGGCACGGATCTGACCGCGAACAGCTGGCGGCATTACCAGCTGGAGGTCAACCACCCGCTGCGGCTGGGCGGTGACCGGGTGTACCTGCAGGGACATGGCTACGCCCCCACCTTCAGCGTCACCTTCCCGGACGGAAAGATCCGCACGGCGACGGTGCAGTGGCGGCCGGACAATCCGCAAACCCTGCTGTCATCGGGTGTGGTGCGCATCGATCCACCCGCCGGCAGCTATTCCACCGCCGCGGAGCGCCGCAACCACGAGATCGCGATCCAGGGCCTGCTGGCCCCCACCGAGCAGCTGGAAGGCGCACTGTTGTCGTCGCGGTTCCCGGCGTTGGACGCCCCGGCGGTGGCCGTCGACATCTATCGCGGTGACACCGGGCTGGACACCGGGCGACCCCAGTCGCTGTTCACCCTGGACCCCCGCCTGATCGAGCAGCACCGGTTGACCAAGGAGAAGCGGGTCAATCTGCGTGCGGGCCAATCGGTCCGGATCGACCAGGGGCCGGCGGCCGGCACCGTGATCCGCTTCGACGGCGCCGTTCCGTTCGTCAACCTGCAGGTCTCGCACGACCCGGGCCAGACCTGGGTACTGGTCTTCGCGGTCACGATGATGGGCGGTCTGGTGGTGTCGCTGCTGGTGCGCCGCCGCCGGGTGTGGGTCCGTCTGACCCCCGACGTCGGCGGGTCCCCCGGTACGGTGAACGTCGAACTGGGCGGCCTCGCGCGCACCGACAACTCCGGTTGGGGTGACGAGTTCGAGCGACTGTGCGAACGGCTGCTGACCGGCGTCGCTAGCGCGCCAGCCGCGGGCGGCGACGCGACACCCGCAGCGTCCAAGAGGAGTTCTGAGGTGGACGTCAAATGAATACGGTGCACGTCAACATCGAGCTGGCGCGCTACTCCGACTGGGCGTTCACGTCGGCGGTGGTGGCCCTGGTGATCGCGTTGCTGTTGCTGGCCTTCGAGCTGGCCTACGCGGGCGGTCGCCGCGCGGATCAGCGCGCCCGGGTGCCCGCCGGTGCCGTCAGCGCCGACTCCGTCACCCCGGGCGTGGTCAACGAGGCGGCCCAACGTCCGATCGACGAGCGCGTCGGGCGGGCCGGGCTGTCCGTGGTGTACCTGGGCATCGGACTGCTCGTGGCCTGCTTGATGCTGCGCGGCCTGGCCACCCTGCGGGTGCCATGGGGCAACATGTATGAGTTCATCAACCTGACCTGCCTGTGCGGCCTGATCGCCGGGGCGGTCGTGCTGCGCCGTCCGCAATACCGTCCCCTGTGGGTCTTTGTGCTGCTGCCGGTGTTGATCCTGCTCACCGTGTCCGGTCGATGGCTCTACACCAACGCCGCGCCGGTGATGCCCGCACTGCAGTCCTACTGGCTGCCCATCCATGTGTCGGTGGTCAGCCTGGGATCGGGGGTGTTCCTGGTCGCCGGCGTCGCCAGCATCCTGTTCCTGCTGCGGACGTCCGCGCTGGCAGACCCCGACCGCACCGAACGCAGCGCGCCGGGCCGGCTGATTCAGCGGTTCCCCGACGCGCAAACCCTGGATCGAATCGCTTATCGAACGACGATTTTCGCGTTTCCGGTGTTCGGGTTCGGCGTCATCTTCGGAGCTATCTGGGCCGAAGAAGCCTGGGGCAGATATTGGGGCTGGGATCCCAAAGAGACTGTGTCTTTTGTCGCCTGGGTGATTTATGCCGCGTACCTGCACGCCAGGTCGACGGCGGGATGGCGGGACAGGAAAGCCGCCTGGATCAACGTCGCAGGCTTTGTGGCCATGGTCTTCAATCTGTTCTTCGTTAACCTGGTCACTGTGGGCCTGCATTCATACGCGGGCGTCGGGTGACGGTGGACAGCCGACCCGGATAACGCACGGCACGCCGGAAACCACAGAACAAAGGGGAGTGCAGTGAGCGAGCATCCAACGTCGGGCGTGGGGGCGCCCGAACAACCGACCACGCAGTTACCCCCACAGACGGCGGACCAGCAGCAGGGCGCCGAACCCAAGGCCGAGCCGGGCGGTGACGCCCCGACCCGCGCCTTCGCCGGGTTCCGTACCGAACGCCGCGTCCCGAGTCCCGAACGCCAGCAGGCCGCACCGCCCACCGCGCCCAGGCCCGGTGGGATGCCGCCCTGGGACTCCACGCCGGTGACCGGCATTCCGCGGGTCGATCCGACGGCGTATGGCGCCTACTACACCGGGCCGGACGCGCCGCCCACGCAGCTGCAGGGAGCGCCGCAGCGTCCCGAGCACCTGCCGCACACGCCGTATCCGGAGCTGTCCACCGGCATGTTGCTGCGGCCGGTCGCGCCGCCGCCGTCGGACGGATGGCGGCTGCTGCTGTTCAAGCTGTCCGGCGGGCTGATCAACCTGGGCGAGAGCCCGCGGGCCACGCGGTACAACAACCTCGTTGCCCAGGTGAACCGGCCGCTGCGGGGCTCCTACCGGGTGGCCTTCCTGTCGTTGAAGGGCGGCGTCGGCAAGACCACGATCGCCGCGACGCTGGGCGCCACCTTCGCCTCCATCCGCGGTGACCGGGTGGTCGCCGTGGACGCCAACCCCGACCGCGGCACGTTGAGCCAGAAGATCCCGCTGGAGACGGCCGCGACGGTGCGCCAGCTGCTGCACGACGCTGGAACGATCGAGCGCTACAGCGACGTGCGGCGCTACACCTCGAAGGGGCCGAGCGGCCTGGAGGTGCTGGCATCCGAAACGGATCCCGGCATATCCGACGCGTTCGGCGCCGACGACTACGTGCGGATCCTGGACATCCTGGAACGGTTCTACGGACTGGTGCTCACCGACTGCGGGCCCGGACTGCTGCACTCGGTGATGAGTTCGGTGCTGGACAAGGCCGACGCCCTCGTCGTGGTCAGTTCGGCATCCATCGACGGCGCGCGCAGTGCCTCGGCGACATTGGACTGGCTGGACGCCCACGGCCACGAGGACCTGGTGCGCAATTCGGTCGCGGTCATCAACGGGGTCAAGCCACGCCCGGGCAAGGTCGACATGAACAAGGTGATCGACCACTTCTCCCGGCGTTGCCGCGCCGTGCAGCTGGTGCCCTTCGACCCGCACCTGGAAGAGGGCGCCGAGATCGAACTGGATCGGTTACGGCGCGGGACGCGCGAAGCGCTCACCGAGCTGGCCGCCATCGTCGCCGACGGGTTCCCCGGCGATCAGCACAACCCGGGAGTGCTCGGCTAGCACGGACTTTTAATCGCCGCGACCCAACCGCCGCAAGAAATCCGGATCGTCGTCGGGTCCGATGACGCGCGTCTTCGGGCGGTGGGTCTGCGACCGCGCCGCGCGCCAGCCGACGTAGACCAGGGCCCCCAGAATCACGACGAGCAGCAGGTAGAGCACGCAACACCTCCTTCGAGCGAATATACCCGCGCCGTAGGCTCAGCCTGTGTCACAACAAGCTAGCGACGACAGCACCGGCAACACCCAGAACGAGGCCGCGGGCGACGGCACGGCGCAACAAGGCGGGAGCCGCGTGGCCGTCCACGTGGCGGCGTACATGGCGGCGCGGATCCTGCTGGCGGTCGTGCTCACCGGAGTGATCTACGGTGTCGCGCACTTGGCGGGCATCACGCAGTTCCCGATCGTGGTAGCGGTGTTGTTCGCCCTGATCATCGCGATGCCGCTGGGCATGCTGGTGTTCGCCCCGCTGCGTCGCCGCGCCACCGCCGCGCTCGCGATCGCCGGGGAACGACGGCGCCGGGAACGGGAACTGCTCCAAGCCCGACTGCACGGGGAGGCCACCCCCGACGAGGTCGACGGCGAAGAATCAGGACGCGGTTAGCCGTTCGGCAGTCGCACGACCTGTGCGGCATAACTCAGGCCGGCACCGTAGCCGAGCAGCAAGGCCAGATCGCCGGCCTTGGCCGCACCGGTCGCCAGCACTTCGGCCATCGCCAGCGGGATGGACGCCGCCGAGGTGTTCCCGGTGTGCTCGATGTCGTTGGCGACGACCGCATCCGGACGCAACTCGAGGCCCTTGGCCAGCACCTCGTTGATCCGGCTGTTGGCCTGATGCGGCAGGAACACGTCGATTTCGTCGGGCCGGACGCCCGCCGCGTCCATGGCCTGCCGGCCGACTTTGCCCATCTCGAATGCCGCCCACCGGAACACCGCGCTGCCTTCGAGCCGCAGGAAGGGTCGCGGGCCGGTCGGGCGGTCCATGTAGTCGATCCAGTCGATGTCCTGGCGGATGGCCGTGGCCTGCGCGCCGTCACTGCCCCACACGGTCGGGCCGATGCCCTGGTCCGGTGTTTCACCCACCACCACCCCGGCGGCGCCGTCGGCGAAAATGAAGCAGTTGGTGCGGTCCTGCATGTCCACGGTCGGGGACAGCTTCTCCGAACCCATCACCAGCACCTTGGCGGCGGTGCCGCCCCGGATCATGTCGGCCGCCACGCCGAGCGCGTAGCCGAAGCCGGCGCACCCGGCCGAGACGTCGAAGGCGGGCACGCCGGTGGCGCCCAACGCCGCCGCGACCGATGGGGCGCAGGCGGGCGTCTGCAGGAAATGCGTGCTGGTGGCGACGATCACGCAGTCGATGTCGGCCGCGGTGAGCGAGGCTTTGGCGATCGCCTCCTGCCCGGCCTCGGTCGCCATGGACGCGGCGGATTCCTCGCGGGCGGCGAACCGGCGCGTCTTGATTCCGGTCCGAGAGTAGATCCACTCGTCGGACGAGTCGATGTTCTCGCAGAGCTCGTCGTTGGTGACCACCCGCTGCGGCCGATACGACCCGACGCTGAGTAAGCCGATGTTCTTGGGCCCGCTAGTCGCGGCAATCTGCTTCATCGCGGTCCTTCGCTTCGCCCCAGCAAACGCCAAAGTACCCCACCGGGGCCGCGGTCGGGGCCCACGCACTGCACTATAGATGCCCTCCTTCAGTGCTCAGGTGCCTAGCGCCAGCGCCGCGGTCACGGCGAGCGCCCAGACCACCATCGCCAGCCCGGTATCGCGGAGCACCGGGATGAGCTGCGGACCGCCGCGGCCCGATCGCACCGGGGCCGCCGCGCGCAGGGCCAACGGTGTGGCCACCAATGCGACGGCGCACCACGGTGTCGCCAGCATGAGCACCAGCGTCAACGCCCCGGCGACCCCCAGCAGCGCCTGATACAGGATCCGGGTGCGCGCATCGCCCAGCCGCACCGCCAGGGTGATCTTTCCTGAGCGCGCGTCGGTCGGGATGTCCCGCAGGTTGTTGGCCACCAGTACCGAGCAGGACAACGCCCCGGTCGACACCGCCAGTAGCGACCCCACCCAGTCAACGCGCAGCGCCTGGGTGTACTGGGTACCCAGCACGGCGACCAGCCCGAAGAACACGAACACCGCAATCTCGCCAAAACCGGCGTATCCGTAGGGTTTTGACCCACCGGTGTACAGCCACGCCCCGGCGATGCAGGCCGCACCCACCGCGATCAGCCACGGCGCGCTGAACAGCGCCAGCGCGAGCCCGGCGAGCGCGCCCACCGTCAGGCTGGCGACCGCTGCGGCCAGCACCGCCCGCGGCGCCGCCAGCCGCGAGCCGACCAGGCGCACCGGTCCGGCCCGGGCGTCGTCGGTGCCGCGGATGCCGTCGGAGTAGTCGTTGGCGTAATTGACACCGATGGTCAGCGCGAGCGCGACGGCCAGGGCCAGCAGCGCCTTCCACCACACCGCGGAATGCAGCCATGCCGCCGCACCGGTTCCGGCGACAACCGGGGCTACCGCATTGGGCAACGTCCGCGGCCGCGCACCGGAAATCCACTGCCCGAGATTGGCCACACGAACATCCTGCCAGGATGCGGGCCATCGATCCTCCGGCCCCGCACCCGCCGTCGTTTCGGCGTCATGCACCACAATGGTCGGATGCTCGGAGTCATCGGCGGCAGCGGCCTTTACACGTTCTTCGAATCCGAGTCCCACGAGGTCAGCGTGGACACTCCGTACGGCCCGCCCAGCGGTCCGGTCACCGTCGGCACCATCGGTGGCCACGAGGTGGCTTTCCTGCCGCGCCATGGCGCCAAGCACGAATTCTCCGCGCACACCGTGCCGTACCGGGCGAACATGTGGGCCCTGCGTAAGCTCGGCGTGCGGCGGGTACTCGCGCCCTGCGCGGTGGGCAGCCTCAGACCCGAACTGGGTCCGGGCACCGTCGTGGTGCCCGACCAGCTGGTCGACCGCACCCGGGGCCGCGCCGACACCTATTTCGACTCCGGTGGCATCCACGTCGATTTCGCCGACCCGTACTGTCCGACGCTGCGCGCCGCGGTGGCCGTCCTGCCCGGTGTGACCGACGGCGGCACCATGGTGGTGATCCAGGGCCCGCGCTTTTCCACCCGGGCCGAAAGCCAGTGGTTCGCGTCAGCCGGGTTCTCGCTGGTCAACATGACCGGGTATCCGGAGTCGGTGCTCGCTCGTGAGCTTGAAATGTGTTATACCGCAATCGCTTTGGTCACCGATTTGGATGCCGGTGTGCGGGCAGGCGAGGCGGTGAAAACCGTCGACGTGTTCGCCGAATTCGCGAAGAACATCGAAATATTCAAGGCGCTGATCCAGCAGGCCATCGGTCGGCTGACCCCCGAGCGCACCTGCACGCATTGCCTGCCGCACTCCGGGGTCACCCTGCCCATCGAGCTGCCGTGAGGGTGCTGCTGACCGGGGCGGCCGGCTTCATCGGTGCGCGGGTGGACGCCGCGCTGCGGTCCGCGGGTCACGAGGTGGTCGCCGTCGATGCTTTGTTGCCCGCCGCACACGGCCCAGATCCGGTGCTGCCTGGCGGATGTCACCGAGTCGACGTGCGCGACGCCGACGCACTGGCCCCCCTGTTGGCCGGCGTGGACGTGGTGTGCCATCAAGCGGCGATGGTGGGCGCGGGCGTGGACGCCGCCGACGCCCCGGCTTACGGCGGCCACAACGATCTGGCCACCACCGTCCTGCTGGCGCAGATGTTCGCCGCCGGGGTGGGGCACCTGGTGCTGGCGTCGTCGATGGTGGTGTACGGGCAGGGCAGTTATCACTGCCGACAACACGGAGCCGTGGATCCGCTGCCCCGGCGCCGAGCCGACCTCGACGCCGGAATCTTCGAGCACCGCTGCCCGGTCGGCGGGGAGGAACTGCGCTGGCGCCTCGTCGACGAGGACGCCTGCCTGCGCCCACGAAGCCTGTACGCCGCCAGTAAGACCGCCCAGGAGCATTATGCGCTGGCGTGGTCGGAGGCCACCGGTGGTTCGGTGGTGGCACTGCGCTACCACAATGTCTACGGCCCCGGAATGCCGCGCGACACCCCCTACTCCGGGGTGGCGGCGATCTTCCGGTCGGCGCTGGAAAAGGGCGAATCGCCAAGGGTTTTCGAGGACGGCGGGCAGATGCGCGACTTCGTCCACGTCGACGACGTGGCCGCGGCCAACGTCGCGGCGACGCAGCACCGCGAGGGATTTACGGCGGTCAATATCTGCTCGGGGCAACCCATTTCGATCATGGAAGTGGCGCAGGCACTGTGCGATGCACGCGGGGGCCCGCTGTCACCGGTGGTCACCGGACAGTATCGCAACGGCGACGTACGCCACATCGTCGCCGACCCGTCGCGGGCCGCCGATGTGCTGGGTTTCCGTGCGGCCGTCACACCGGCTGACGGGCTGCGAGAATTCGCGTTCGCGCCGCTGCGCTGAGGGTCAACCCTGCGGGGGGCGGTAGATCTGCGGCTTCTGCACGGGTATCTGACGCGTTCCGGAGTCGTCGCCGCGGAAGATCCGGGGGGCATTTGGCTGCGGTATCTCCGTGGTCGCCGGATCGCTGTCCGCGCCGGGGACGCCGGCGGGGATGCGGGTGGTCGCCGAAGCCGAGGGCCCGGGGTTCTGGGCCACCGTCGGGACCCGGGTGGTCGGTGCTGCCGCATTTGCGGCCGCCGCACGCCTGCGGGCCGCACGCTTGGCCCGGCGTCGACCGCTCAGTTGCCCGGTCACGATCGCCGCCAACAGGATGCCGAGGGCCAGGCCGCACAGCGTCACGTCGAAAACGCTCGTGATCTGCTGGGCCAGGTTGTTGCCGTAGACCGGGTGCAGCGCAGGCGATCTGGGTGAGTCCGCGAACCGTGGCGCCAGCACGACTCCGACGACGACGCGGGCCACGCTGAGCGTGGCGACGAGGCCGCACAGGGACGTGACCATTCTCGCCGAGAGGGTGGCCAGGCTGCGGCGCAGCCAGATCACCAGGACCGCGGTGGCCAGATCGAACGCGGCCAGCACAATGCTGTCGTAGCGGGAGAACGGGTAGTTCAGGATCACGCCGACGACCAGGTCGGTGATCCGCATCGCCATCGACCCCACGCACCAAACGGCGATGAGCAGCAAGCCATTTCGGGTCGTCGCGCGCAACGCGGACTCCTCCGTCGGCTGGGCGTTCCGGTGACCGAACAGCGTCCGCGGCGCGAACAGCGCCGCGCCGGCCGCCCACGCCAGGTAGCCCTCGAAGCCGACGCCGGCGGTGGAGGTGTTCTGCGCGATGCCGTGGAACGCGTCGATGTCACGTCCGGCGGGCAGGAACCACACCAGGATCCCGGCGGCCAGCGTCGATGCGCCGAGCGCGACCGTCGTGAGCCGACTCGCCCGGGCGTCGCGCAGCAGCCACCTGGAGGCGACCAGCACGGTGACCAGGGCCACCACGCCGTACACCACCGCGGTCGCGATCACGGCGATGTTCTGCCTGCCGAATTGGTCAACGCTTCCGGTGCTCTGCAGCGCGTACCGGACCCGCCAGTACAGGTTGAAACCGAAGCTGAGCACCGCCGCGACCATCGACAGCAACCCGATGACCCGCGCCGACCTGTGCCATCCGGTGGACTCGTCGCCCCCCGGAACGGGTCCGGCGAGGGCACCGGTGGGCACCGCCTGAGCGCTCAACAGCGAGCCGGCGACCCCGAACCATGCCCCCGGCCCGACACCGCCCGGCACGTTGACCGTGCCACCGAAGCGGACGGTCTCGTACGCGTCGAACACGACGAAGCCGAGCACCAATAGCAGGTAGGGGACGTTGAGCGCCAGGCGAAGCCGCGCGGCGCGCGCGGAGTTGAAGCGCGCGTCCGTCGCCCGCCAGGAACCGCCGGCCGCGACGGCGATGAGGGCCAGCACCGTCACCGCGATCAGCACCGCGAAAAGGGCCGTGCTGCTGTCCGGGATTCCGACCCCGAAGTAGAGGTTCCACGGCAAGAACACCGCGAGAATCAGCAGCGCCGCAGCGGTCAGGTCGCCGACGGCGTGCCGGTACCGCGTCGTTCCCGTGGCGGTGAGCGCGGAGCCGCCCGTGGCGTGCGGGCGGATGATGCGCGGCGCCGGTGCTTGCTGGGTCTGAGCTCGGATGGGGCCGGTAGGCGCGTCGTCGCTGCTCTGGCTCACCATGCCTCCCGGGATGCGAGGGCCGATATCTTTCGCGCAGTTTCAGATGTTCGGCGAGGGATCAACCCGCCGAGCGAAGTGCACTGCTCGCTTGCGAACATATTCTCCGTTCGGATGCTCCTGGCAGTGGGTGAGACCGGCTGGGGCGGAGATGATCCTGCGGCAATCGTCCTGTCGTTTCGAAAAGCTGGTTACGCTGCGCTAGTAGACGAAGCTTGTCGCCTGAATGATTGATACTCCAACGGTATCGCAAGTGTAATGATGCTTCGACATTGCTGGTTGCGGGGTGGCCGGGTGAAGGAGAACCGGGATGGACGTCGTTTTGGGGGTTGCGGTCACCGGACCCGTCGCGCGCTTGGCCCTGGTCGGGTCGGGCGCGCAGGGTGCCGACGTGATCGACCAATCCGTCGTCGACCTCGCTGACAATCCGATCGGGACGTTGACCGAGACCGTGGTCGGCACGAATCGGCTGCTGGCCGGCGAGAACCACCACCTGGTCGGCACCCGGCTGTGCTGGACCGATCATCCGGCCGCCGACCAGCTGCGGCGGGCGCTGGAGGATTCCGGTGTGCACAACGTCGCGGTCGTCTCGGAGTCGCAGGCGGTGGCCGCCCTGATGCGCGCGGCCGGCCGGCCCGGCGCCGCGCTGGTGATGGACGACGCGACCGCCACGCTGTCGCTGGTGGATTCGGGCGACGGCGATCCGGACGCGCCGCCGACCGTGCTGGCAAGCCAGCCGCTGGCGGAGGCATCGGGCGGCGATGCGACGGCCGCGTTCCACACGATGATGGCGAACCTGCGCGCCCGCCCCGACGCACCGCAGGACGTGTATCTGCTCGGTGCGTCGCCCGATCTGAACCGGGTCGCCGACCAGCTTCGCGACGCGTCGACCATGCGGGTGCAGGTCGCCGAGGACCCCACCTTCGCGCTCGCCCGCGGCGCCGCGATAGCCGCCGCAACGGCGGCGGCGTTGCAGGCGGGGGGTGCGACGGCCATGGTGCCCGCGGCCGGCCTGACCGCCGACGAGACCGCGATGGCGCCGGGGTTCGGGGACGCCACCACGGCGGTGCCGTCGACGGGGCCGATCGGTGATGAGACGGCCTTCGTGCCGGCGGCGGAGTTCGCGGATCCGAATGCGCAAGACCAGCAGCTGGCCTACTCGATGGCCGATGAGGGCGACCAATACCCGGGTGAATTCGATGAGTACGGCCCCGAATTCGACGATTACGAGTACGGCGACGCCGAAGAGGACGAGCCGACGAAGCTGTCGCGGCGATCGTTGGTGATCGGCAATGCCGTCGTCGCTTTCGCGGTCATCGGATTGGCCTCGCTGGCCACCGCGATCGCGGTCGCCGTTCGGCCGACCGCCAGCCAGCAGCCGGTGGTGGGGGTCCAG
>NZ_LZJR01000113.1 GCF_001667925.1 Mycobacterium sp. E2479
GGGTCGGCTGCACGAATAGGTGACAACTGAGATGGCTTGCCCGTGGTGGGCGAGCTGGAAGGATGTCACCATGGCACGGCCGTATCCCAAGGAGTTTCGTGACGATGTTGTGCGGGTCGCCCGTAACCGCGATGAAGGCGTGACACTCGAGCAGATCGCCGCCGATTTCGGAGTGCATCCGATCACGTTGTCGAAGTGGCTGCGCCAAGCCGACGTCGATGAGGGCAGCAAACCCGGCATGACCACTACCGATTCGGTCGAGCTACGAGAGGCGCGGCGGCGGATCAAGTTGCTCGAGCAGGAGAACGAGGTGCTGCGCAGGGCTGCGGCGTATTTGTCGCAGTCGAATCTGCCGGGAAAAGGCTTTACCCGCTCGTGAAGGAGCTCGCCGCCAACGGGATTCCCGTGGCGGTGACGTGTCGGGTGCTCAAGCTCGCTCGCCAGCCCTATTACCGGTGGCTGGCTGATCCGGTCACCAACGCCGAATATGTGGAGGCGCAACGCGCCAACGCGTTGTTCGACGCGCATCGTGATGATCCGGAGTTCGGCTATCGTTTCCTGGTCGAAGAGGCCCGAGACGCCGGCCAACTCATGGCCGAGCGCACCGCGTGGCGGATCTGCGCCGACAACGGCTGGTGGAGTGCGTTCGGCAAGCGCAAACGCGGCAAGAACGGCAAGGTCGGGCCGCCTGTTCATGATGATCTGGTCGGCCGGGACTTCACCGCTGAGGCGCCAAATCATTTGTGGCTGGCTGATATTACTGAACACCGCACCGCCGAAGGCAAGCTCTATCTGTGTGCAATCAAGGACGTGTTCTCCAACCGCATTGTCGGCTACTCGATCGACTCGCGAATGAAATCACGACTGGCCACCCAGGCCTTGGCCAGCGCGGTAGCCCGTCGCGGTGACGTCGCCGGCTGCATTGTTCACAGCGACCGCGGGTCGCAATTTCGAAGCCGACGATTCGTCCACGCCCTGGGCCGCTGCGACATGGTCGGGTCCATGGGCCGCGTCGGTGCCGCCGGTGACAACGCCGCCATGGAGAGCTTCTTTAGCCTGCTGCAGAAGAATGTCTTGGACCGCCGCCGCTGGGACACCCGAGAACAGCTCCGCATCGCCATTGTCACTTGGATCGAACGCACCTACCACCGGCGCCGACGTCAAATCGCCCTCGGCCGGTTGACCCCTGTCGAATTCGAAGCAATCATGACCACACCGGCCAGTCAGGCCGCATGACCGAAACTGTCACCTATCCGTGCAGCAGACCC
>NZ_LZJR01000114.1 GCF_001667925.1 Mycobacterium sp. E2479
ATGTACGAACGGCATGGCCGCCGAAGACCTTACGAGACTCCACGGCTAGTGCTCATACTTCGCCCGCCGGTGACGGCTGACGACATTCCGTGGGATATCGAACGAGCAAGCGTCACAATCGCTACGATCCGATTGCCAGGACCGGCAGATATCCGTGGAGTGCTGCAGGAGCTGACCGAAGATGAGCAAGAGCGAGCCGCCTCGGCCGTCGCTGCGGATGCAGCACACGCCGCTGAGGCGCTCCTTCACGCCGTCACCGGCGGGCGAAGTATGAGCACTAGCCGTGGAGTCTCGTAAGGTCTTCGGCGGCCATGCCGTTCGTACATCACTCGCAGCGACCACCAGTCGTTGACGACTTCGACCTGGCCAGAGGTGTCGGCGGGGTTGACTAGCGAATCGTAGTCCAGAACCAAGACCACGCCACTCGTGGCACCTTCGGCCGCATCGAATTGTCGGCGGGCCCAGCCGTTCACTGTTGCGCCCGCACAGCGAGGCGCAATGTTAGCGACGGCACCGTCCCGTGCGGATTTCGATACCCGTGGTCGGCCGCAAACGACCGTAATCGCTCGAGCTCCGATTCACTCAGCGAGACGAGCGACGTGGGCTCGATCCCATTCGCGAGTGCCGTCCATGTTCGCTCGGCAAGATCGGGTCGGACGTTTCCTGTGTCCGCGATAAAGAGGGCGGTGGCGGTTCTCTCGGAGCTGACGCGGATCTCCCACATAGTCCACCATCCAGCCGCCGCGCCCGTGACCACGGGGACCGGTTCCCCAGCAATTATTTCTGGAAGACTTTCGTCAAAATGTTCGCCGTAAACCCCCAGCCGTCCGCGCGCGTCTTCCGCGAGTTGCAGCCAGCGCCGTAAGGCGGCTGGCCTTGTACGACGCGCTGGCACGGTGCTGTCGCCTAGCGCCAGGCGAAGAGGCTCAGCATCGGCGACATCCGCTGTAGTTGCGGCCGCGATGGTGTCGGCCGTCATGTCCAAACGATCAGGGTCAAGAAGTGCTGTCGCATACAGCTCCTCGACATGACCGTCGATAGAGGCAAGAACGTCGTTGGTCTTATCGACACCGAGCTCGGCCATGATCACAGCGAGTTTGTCTTGGAGCACTGAAAGCACGCGCGCATCGATTGAGGACTCAAGTACGACGTTGTGCGCTTTCACGTCATGCAATTGGCCGATCCGGTCGACGCGGCCGATGCGCTGCTCGATGCGAGTCGGGCTCCATGGAAGGTCGTAGTTGACGACGACGTGCGCAAATTGGAGGTTAACCCCCTCGCCGCCGGCATCGGTGGAAACCAGGACTCTCGCTTCATCGCGGAACGCTGCTTGGGCGTCACGGCGCTCGGTGATTGACATCGTGCCGTTGATCGCGACGCTGGTGATCCCCGCACCGGCGAGTACGTCGAGCAGCATCTCCTGGGTTGGGATGAACTCAGTGAACACCACCGTTTTGATAGACGGATCGCCTTCTTCCCTCGCAACATTTGCGAGAAGGTCCAGTAGGTACCGAGCCTTGGCATCGATTCCAGATGCCACTGATCTCCGTGCGAGGTCGATGAGCAGTTCAACTTCGGACCGTTCATCAGCCCAAGCCGCGCCATGAGCATCAGCGAGGGCTGCTAACTGTTCTTCCCCCGAGAGCTCATCCCATTCACTCATGCGTTCGCTGAACAGACGGAGCTGCTGCCCTTCCGCCGTCACAGCAATGAGACGCCGTTCCAGCGCAGCGAGAATCGCAGCGCTGCTGGAAGAAACGAGGCGCTGCATAAGTAGCACCAGAAAGCCGATCGCAGGTCGGCGCTCGGCAAGCGCACGCCGGTACCCATGACGCACGTAATCGGTCACTGCCTCGTACAAGGTGCGCTCAACCTGCCGATCCTGGTATCTGACCGTTGAGAGCACCGTGCTACGGGGTCGGAAAAGCGGCTGACCGGAGTTGTCAATGGCGTGCCTCTTCTCGGTGCGAATCACCAGTGGTGCGACGTTTTCCCGGGTGACGGGATGTCCGTGAAGGAATCGTTTGTCAAGCAGACCCAGGAGACGTGCGAAAGCATCGGACTTGCCGGAGTGCGGTGTGGCCGATAGCAGCAGGATTCGTGGGGTTGCATCAGCGAGCCGGCGACCGAGCTGGTGCCTGGCGACTTCTTCGCTAGATCCGGCGACGTGGTGAGCCTCGTCTATGACGACAAGATCCCAGCCGGCGTCGACAACCCCATGTGTGCGTTGATCATTGAAAGCTGCAACGCGTTCCGGGGTCCAGCCAGCACGACTTCGAATCGGCTTCACGGCGTCGAGTGAGCAGACGATTTGGTCGAATGCCCGCCACGGGTTGGCTCCGATATCCACCGGAACACCGCCTGATCCGACTAGCACAAACTCCTCGCCAAACCGATCGGCCATCTCTGCCACCCATTGCAGCTGGACGCCCTTAGGTGCTACCACGAGTACTCGATTGATCATGCCGCGAGCTTTGAGCTCGGTGATGATGAGCCCTGCTTCAATCGTTTTACCCAACCCGACCTCGTCGGCGAGCAGGATGCGGAGGGGGTTTGTTGTGAGCGCGCGGTCCAGGACGGCGAGTTGGTGTGGGAGTGGCTCAATGCGGCCCTGCGCCACAGCTAACGGTTCACCACTGGACATAGCACGCCACGCCAACCCTGTCGCCGCCCGCCACGCGACTTCGTCGGAGCTCCATGCGCGTCGCGCGAGGGGCCGCAGTTCGTCGGCGCGGATCCGTTCGATCCGGTTTGTTGACGGCAAGATGACTGTTGCGATGGAGACACCCCATAGCTCTTCGGTGGCGACAATCCTGACAGCTTCACCACGAGTGGCCCACCAAGCGGATTCCATATCAGCCCGCAAGCTGCTCGGCGTTGTCCAGGTAGAAGAGGAGTCGATCATCCTGAGCGAACGCCTCGGCTGGCAGCCGTTTACCGACCGCGACGATCGACGCGAAGTCGCGACGCTCCCAGGCGTCGGAGAACCCCGCTCGCACCGCTGCGAGACTGAAGTGTTTAAGCGCACCCTTGCCGGATGCGTAGGTCGCAAATTCCTTGAGGCGCTCCCGCTTGCGTAGCTTCTCCAGGTCCGCTTCTTTTTTCGGGTCGGGAACATACCAGCGACCCTGGCCGTCTTGTAAGCATGAGCGTTCCAGCAGCACTTTGAGGTCTGGTGGCTCCTCCCAGTCCGGGAGGCCCGCCTGGACTTCACGGAAGAATTCGGGCTGGATCGCCGCATAGGGTTGCGGTGATCGCCGTGCCTTCAGGAATTGGCGAAGCCACTGGATCGCTGATTCCTCGTCGGTGATGAACAGCTGAGCTTGTTTCAGGTCCTTAATTGTCATGCGATGACGCTCGTAGGCCTCGAGCTGCTCGTCGAGGAAGTGCATGCCGTCGCGTTGGGGGAAGCGTTGAGTTAGTCCCTCGTAGAACTCGGTGGCAGTCACCGGGATCGCGAGGTTGCGGGTGAGGTGAAAGGCCTCCATGCGGTCGTAGAGACGGTCGGGCAGACGCTCACGGATCGCACGTATCTCGCCGTTCGGGTCGCGCTCCACCGTGACAGGCAGATGCCGAAGGTGTTCCCGGACGAATGCCCACGCTGTATCAGGTGTTCCAGCGGCCGGCCCGATGCGCTCGGTGAGCTCGTCGGCGGGCTTATATGCAGAAATGACTAGGTCACGCTTCACTGCATTCTTTGCGGTCACCTGACGGTACGAAAGATGCTCCTTATCAATGATCCTCGTATCGGCGACAATGAAGCCCGCTTTTGCAAGCGCGTGCTGGATCGTGAGCCACACCTCATTGGAGGAGTTCGAAAACTCTACGGTCATCCACCGACCCGGTTTTAGCACACGATCGAACTCAGCGAAGCACCGCTCGATCAATGCGCCGTACTCCGTCAGCGTGCGAACGAATCGCGTGGCGCGCCCCATCACCGCTTCCTCGGAGGTATTAGTAAGGACTCCGTGCCATGACTCAATCAAAATGGCGAGATCGGCGTATGGAATGTTGGCGCCGAATGGCGGATCCACGAACACGTAGTCGACGCTGGCGTCTGGCAGATTTAATCGTGTCGATGACGCTGTCGCAGTGGCCACGTTACCTAGGCGGGCCGGCGACGCATCCCACATTTTGACGAGCGATTTCCGTTTGCCACGCGCGGCAGAGCTCCCTTCCAGGTTGTAACGAGGATGGGTTTCAGAGTGCAGCGACGGTATGTAATAAATACCGCTTTGGTACTGGCTCACCTGGGAGAAGCCATCCGGCCGATACCTGTTCTGCCACGACATCCCCCACATCGCCTGCTCCACCCAAAAGAGCAGCGCGTGGCGTAGCAACGGATCTTCTTCTGCCGAGGCTAACTTCCAGAGCGCTGAGAGGCTGACCAGCGCCCGGTCACCCCAAAGATGGTGGACGTGGGTAACACCTTTCGGAGCCAACCGAGTTCCGTGCACCATCTGATCAATAGGCAGAGCCAAAGTTGGCACACTGGCGGGCAACGTCGATGATCCGACGCGCCGAAGCACTGCCAGGTCATCATCGTCAATCGGCTTTAGTGCCGCGACACCGCGCGCCTTGAGCGCGACTGGGCGGAGATCGATACGGTCAATCTGGTCACCTGCAAGGGTCCGTATAGAAACCTTGCGACGTTCTACTCGATCTTTGTTGAGCTCCTTGCCGCAGGAGGGGCACCGGAATGTATCGCTCACCTTGCCAGTGCCTGCGTCGAATGCCGCCTCGTAGAACACGATTGGCCCCGCGCACGATGGACAGGTGAAGACCTCCGACCAGACCGTGTAATCGATCGTTCGCTCATGCCCCGTTTCGTCGGTGGTCTTATACATCCAGCCCCACTCGGCCTCGAACTCGTCGAGGATCTCCGCGGACCGCCTATCGAATGCTCCAGCGTCGATGGGCAGGTTCACCCCTGCCGCGATGAAGGTTCCCGAAGGGGACAGGTCGGCAAGCACCGCCCGGCGGGCCCCCCACCGCAGCTCACCCATTTCGGCTCGGATCTCGCGGCGCAAGTCATTCGGCGGCATCCCGCAGGCTTGGGCAGCGACACCTGTCATTCCCGTGCCGCAAAACCCGTCGAGAACCACGTCACCCGGTTGGGTGTAGTGAAGCAGGAACCGCATGATCGCCGGATGCGGCACCTTCGTGGGATATGAGTGTGCTTTGTAGAAAGGGTTGGACTTTCCGACCGAGATGTCGGTGGTGAACGGTCCCGGGTCGGCGTATTCGCGGTCGTTGTACCCGTCTGGTTTGGTTGCTTCGAGCCAGTCGGTGATATCCGGGTTCGGGCATGCCGTGTAGTACGGCGGCAGCGACATCGTGACAATGTCAGCGTCATTACCGTGCGGAGCGCCGGGCAACATACGCAGCTCGGGAAGACGGTCTCGGAGTCGCTCGCGGTGAGCGGCGATGTCCCAGCTGTTCCTTTCGGTAGGAAAGTCGGTCACGATGCATCGTCTCCCGTCGGAAGGAACCTCACTCGTTCGGCGTCGACGTCGGGTACGAGGCTCTCGATGAACGTGTCGAGGCGATTGCGCAGCTGATCAGCCGTGGCAGGTGATGTGTCGGGGAACAGCGCCGCCGTGATCTCCGCCGATGTGATATGTCGGATGTCGACCCGAACGAAGACTTGGTTGAGGGCTTCAAGGAAGGCGTCGTCGATGGGATTTGGCAGCGTGCGCGTGCGGGCGAGGGTTTCTACCTTCGCCTTGGCGGTGGGGTCGCTCAGGTAGCCGATCTGCTCGGCCATCTCTGGCTCGTTCAGGCTGTCTACCAGCGTGTCGGTCCACGATGAGACGAGTCCATCGGCGCGACGTTCACAGTCCGCGAGCCGGGCATCGGCTGATCGTCCGTCAATTGGGCGCGGTGGCTTCTGATCTGGCAGAACGACAGACTTCTTGAGCGCGTGTTCATCGATATCAAACAGCGACCGGATCTCGGCAACGTCGCCCTGCAGTTGGGCGAACGGTCCCGCGGCGAGGATGGAAACCGACTGGAGCTGATTGAGTACTGCGACGGGTCCTTCGAGGAGCTTGCGCTTCCTCGCATCACCACTTGCGTTGATGTGGTCGTGCCGGTAGGCGCGTGAGGCGAGATCGGCGAAGCGTCGCCGAAGCTCTTCGCCGGCGGTGCGCAGCGCGACGACTCTTGCGGGGTCGATCGGGTCGGCGCTTTGGAGCAGCTCTGTCATCTCACTGCGGAGCCTAAGCGCGTCTCTGGACTCCTCGACACCGGCGCCGAATACGCCGTGGGCTTCGCGGAGATAGTCAGCTACGGCGCTGAGTTTTTCACGTGCAGCGATGATGTCCTCGACGCGGGTGAGCTCGGCCTTGCCTTCTGCCGCTTGGCTGATGATCGTCTCGTCGATGTTGAGGCTGTTGAGCTTGCCGGGGGTGTCACGGACTTTGAGGTTCCCGAGGAAGTCTTTGAGGTTCTCCAGTCGTCGCGCTCGTTCGTTAACGAGGTCGAACAGAGGTTCACCCCACAGCTCCACCCCGTCAATGACGGCGCGTAACGCGGAATCGGTACGACGCAATATGTCATTGGTGCCGGTGACAACTTCGATGGCGAGTTTCTCGTCTGCACCGCTGTCCTTTACGGCACCGGCGGGAATGCCGAGGATGGCAACGACGGCGCGTAACTGCGTGACTGGCAGCTTCTTAGGTGGTGCAAGGTGGTCGAACTCGGCGAGCTGATCGGGCGTGTAACGGGTGAGGCGGTCGAGGCCAAGTGCGTCGATCCGTTGGCCGTCGATGCTGATCTCGATGGCGCCCTGCTGACATAGCGCGCCGGCAACCACGAGTAACCATGCGGGTTCGAGGTGCCACGGTCCCCAGACGGGCACGCCCGGGTCTAGCGGCTGCAGGAGATCATTTCGGTTGAGGACCTTGCCTGCAGCCGCCTTGAGTTTCGCGAGTAGTTCGGTGGCGTAGGTGCCATCGGAGCGCAGCTCGGTGCCGTCATCGGCCAGCAGCTCTAACGCTTGCAAGATCGCGGTACCAGCACTGGTGGGACGGCGGCTGGCGATTTGGGTGAGTGCGACTCGGACGTCGGCTTCGAGCGTCGACGGTGTAATGCGCCTGGAAAAGTGGGGGTAGCCGGGGTACCGGGTGCCGAAGTGGTCGTTGAGTGCGGTCGAGGCGACAGCGTCGATCTGGTCCTGCACCTTGGACCGCTCGCCTGGGACAGTCGCAAGCCACGTGCCAAGCGACTTAGTCTCACCGCGGTAGGTGACGGTCATGGCGGTCGCCATGTTCGTGCGAAGCCAGACGACCATGCCCTGTAAAGCCCGGCGCGCCTTGTCTTCGTAGACCGGCCGATGAGCTTGGGTTGATTCCTTGGCCTTTGCGGTGGCGCCGGCGTAGGTGCGCAGCGCTGCGGTGAATTCGTCGGCGGGTTTGGCGAGACGGACGAAAACCTCGTCGGGCTTCTCCTCATCGGTGAAGCGGGGAGGATCGTATGGCTGGATGAAATAAATGTAGAAGTCCCGCGGCGGTTGCGCTGTGGAGCGCTCGTTGGGTGCGCCCATAAAAAGGTAGCCGCGTCGGTCGGCATTCGTAGTCGCCCACGGCAGGTCGTACTGCCAGATACGGAAGCCGGCGACGTACGGGTCATCGCTGACACCGAGAACCTGCTCCATAGCAAGGTAGTACGCCCGATCCAGTTCCTGCTCGTCAAGTGATTCGGCGCGCTGCTCGATCTGTTGGTCGTAGTCAATGTCTTTGGTGACATCCAGGTAGATCTGGCCGTTCTCCGGGTCGATCGAGAGGAACTGGCCGCTGACCGCGGTGAGGATTTTGTGGACGACAGTGTCGATTGTTGTCTTCAAAAAAAGTGAGTCGCGTTCGGGCAATCCAGGCGGTAGGAGACAGAGTTCGTCGCGGAGCATCTCGGTGGTCATGCCGATCGGCCGATTCACATCATCAGTGGTGAGCCGGTGGATGGTTAGGCCGTCGATGATGCGCAGGGCGGTGTTGACGTACTGCTGATCAGGCATGGTGCTGGCTACCTTGCTGCGCAGCACGTCGCTCTTCTCAAGGACGAGCTGGACCTCGGGGATTGTGCGAGTAGACGGGTCGTCTGCGAGGCGAGCCCGGTAACTGTCGGCACAGATGAGGCCGGGGCGGTCGGTCGGGATATCGCTGTCGCGCAGCCTGTTTACTTCGGCTTCGACGGTGCGCAGCACCTCACGCTTCTCGATCATGCGCATGTCGTTAAAGGTGCGCAGGTAGTCGGGGTGGACCGGGAACAGTGCCACGAAGTCGTCCATGTGCTCGGCCATGCCGTCGTAGAGCGGCGCGAACGTCTGGAGGTGATCGGCGATCTTGGCTCGCTGGGTGGCGTCCTTGTTGAGGAGTCGACGTTCGACGACGAAAGCAACATCTTCCTTGGCGATTCGGACCTGCTCGAAGCGGTCGCGGACGCGCCGCACGGTGTCGGCCACGCCGGCGAAGCGTGGGTTGTCAAAGATCGCTTCCTGTAGACCCGCAATCAGCCGGAATCGGGTAGATGCGGCAATCTCGCCGATCTCACGCAGGAACGCAAGGTCATAGACGAGTTCGCCGTCCTTGCGGCCCCGCAGATAGTCGAGTAGCTCGTCGAGGACGAAAAGCAAGCCGTGGTCGGGATGGACGGCTTCGAATGCAGCCATCATGTCGGTGAACGCGTCTTTGGAGTTGGTCACCTCTGACCAGTCGGGGAACTTGAAATCGACGCCGAGTAGTGCGAGCCCGCGCTGGATCTCGATCGCGACAATCTCGCGAAGCGGCAAGGTTGTGGCACCGATATCGAACCGAATTACGTTGAACCGCCCGGCGATCAGCTTCGCTGCTTCAGCTACATCGGGTCGCTGGAGGCTGTCGGACAGTGACTTGTGCTCCGCCACGCCGGCGATGGTTGACATCAGGTGCGTCTTGCCGGTGCCGTAGGTGGCGACGACGAAGACGCCCTTCTTGCTGCTGTCGCCGGCGTCATACCGGAGCGCCGGGATGATGATGTTCGTGAGTTGGTCGGCCATGCGGTCGGATATCACAAACGTCTCGACGTCGCGTTTCGCGTTCTCCAGAGTTCCCGATGCACGGATTTGCTTGACTGTTTCAAGCGGCTCGGCGGGTTGTAACAGGTCGGCGTACTTCACGGGAGGATCCTCTCGGTTACAAATGGGAGCTCGTCGGGAAATCTGGTTTGGCGCGGGCGAAGAACGATGGTGTTATGCAGTGCGACGTCGTAGTGATCTTGCCGCCCTGGTGCGCTGTAAACCGCACGGCCACTGCTGATCTCGCCGGGCCATACTGCGATCGTGGCGTGCTCGCCACCATGTTTAGTGAGGAACGGCAGAACCGACACATGCAGGGTCGGCCAAAAAAGCATGTCAATATCGGTGATCACCGTCGCATCGGAGCATGCCCGCTCGATTTCATCTGTCGTGGGTGCTTGTGATGATGCTGCGAGCGCCCGGCCGAGAGATACCTTGGTGACCCCAAGGTCGTTCACTAAGCGTTCGACGAGGTCGTCGGAGTCCGCCGTGGTGCCTGCAGAGATCAGCCCGACAAGCCCTCGCGCCGTCGACAATTCATCGAGCAACGCGTACCCCGCGTCCGGCCATGAATCGATCTGCTGCGCCACGCCGTAACCGTACGAGAAATAGCCAGTGAGGGTGGCCGTCATGATTCATCATCCGGTTCATTTTCGTTCCCGTTATCGGCATCTTCGGCGTCGTAGCCGTCGTCGCGCCAGGCGGTTGTCGGCGATGGCGCCATACCATGACGTGAAATGTGAGTGTTGCGCCAGACCGGGATGAGCTGGACCAGCTTCATGACATCCTCCATCCACGCATCGGCATTCGCCGGGTCGACTCCCTCGGTCTCGATCAGCGCGCGACCATCGATACCCTCGACAGCGAGCAGCCGTCTTACGGCGCGATCCACGCCGTCCATTGCCTCGCCGAATTTGGAGAGGGCATCGAGATAGCGCTCGTGTGCGGTCTCCGGGGCAGCGGGGGCAACGGGTCGACCAGGTGGCGGGAATGTCTGCCGCAGCCAATTGTCGGTGACGAGCTGATCGTCGCCATTGTCGAGTGAGATCGGCTTTCCGGTCGGCGAAACGGCGCGAATCCGTCGGTCATGGGCGTAGTCGATGAGGGCTTGACCGAGTTGGCGCATTCCCCATTCATTTGTGCGCATTCGATCGATGACTGTGCCGGGGTGACGCCGATCGATCTGGTCATTATTCTTGGTGCCCCGATCCGGGAAGAGTTGTCGGCTCACAATCAGCGGATACGCGGCCCGTGCTGCGAGCTCGAGTGAGGCGGCCCCGTTGCTGGCGCCGCGCTCAAGCTCGCGAAGCGCGCTTTCGAGCACTTCCTCAGTGGGCCGGTAAGTAGCCTGCCACGGCTCTGACGCTAGAACGTCGGCGAAACCGGCCTGGAAGGCCCGATAAATATCGGATACCTTATGGCCCTCATCCGCAGTGCTCACGGCCCTAAGGATGAGTGCGGCGGCAACTTCGAGTCTGAACTTGTTGGTGATGCGCTGTTTGGTTGTCTGGCCAGTAATGGCCACGCGGATCGTCTGGTATACCAGCGGATCGGTGTCGGTAAGGAGCCGAACGATGCGTGCGGCGCGAACCGCCGGGTCTGCCGAGAATCCGCGCGCCTCAGCCTCTTTCGGTGTCAATTCCCCGAGTAGCCATAACTCCTCATCGGAGCGGAGCAGACCTTGATCGGTAAGGGCCTCAAGAACGGCGTCGGCGATTGAGCCCATCTTCGCCGCCTCGTTCCAGGGCTTCGGTGGCTCGACGTGGCGGAGAGCAACAAGCGAGCGCACGGCCGTAGCGAACGTCGTCGTCGAGTTCGGATGGGGCTCGAAGCCCACGAGCAAAAGCGCAGGGATCGTCTCGCACCGGAGCGCTTCGGCCTGTTCGACCGTCGGGCCATTGGTTAGCGCTTCGTTGAGCGACCGCACGATAGACCGCAGCGCCCGGTCATCGCGGGTATACGGCACGTCAGCGGACCGGAGGTCAAGAATGTCGTGGCAGGCGACGACGCGGCTGCTGCCCTCGGATGTGACCGGGACGGTGACGGGTGCAGTACGGTCGCCATGCATGAGGGTCACTGCAGACAGCCATACCTCGCTCATCACACCCTGATGGCGGATGGACAGGCGCCAGTCGTTGTCTTTCAGGATGAACTTCTTGGCGATCACTGATGCCCACGCGAGATGCTCCCGGCTCTCAAGGGCGAGCCGTAGCTCGGGTCGGCGATCCGGATCTGGGTCGGGCTCGGGGATCGGCCGGAAGTGCGCCTCCTCCGTCGACCCAGGTGCCACCGCAATGGGGTGTCGGCGGGCCGGACCAATCCGCGGGTTTCGCGGGTCTGGCATCACGCGGCGGGTCCACACCCGGGTGCGAAGGCCAAACAGCGTGCCGCCGGGAACATATAGCGCTTCGGGATTGTCGGCGGCTTTGCGGATCTCTGCTGGGTCAACCACCGCCCCCGCAAAGGCCTCGGCCGCCTCGGGGGACAGGTTGAACTGCTCCTGGAGCCGGTCGGCGGCCCGACGGGTGGCCGGCGCCAGGGCCGGGAGATCCAATAACTGCGGGGGTCGGGGTAGCAGGGTCTCGTCGATGGTCTTGGGCATGTTTCGCTCCTTCGCTCAGGCCGCCGAGTTGGCGAGGTACCGGTACACGGTGCGCTCGGTGCACCCGAGCACCGCCGCAATCGAGGGGATGGTGCGGTTCTGCGACCGCAGGTGACGCGCGATATCGGCCGGCCCGCGGACGTCGAGCTCGACGCGCACGGTCCTGATGCCCAGCCGGCTGGCGATATGTTCGCGGGTGTCGGGACTCGTGCCGCCCCACCAGCCGAAGCGTTCGCCGTTCTGGGACTCATGGATCAAGGCGGTGGCCAGGCACTCGGTGGCAACAGGGCATCGTGAGCAAAGCGCGAGTGCTTGCACGCCTGGCTGTCCATCATCAGGGAAATATTCGTCCGTGTCCGAACAGGGCCGGTTGCAAGTGGCACGCTCGGCCCACCGTTGGGTCGTTGTGGTGGGGTCGGTGATTAGGTTGACGAGCCGCGACTCGTCGACACAGGGAAACGGGTTCATCTCAAGCCTCTCGAGCTCTCTGCCAGTAATGCTGGGGAGCTCGGGCGAGTACCTCCGCGATCCCCCTCCCGGGTGTCCAAGGTGGCCCCTGGCGTTTCGGAAGGCGGCAACGGCGTCTGTGACAACCCCTGCGGCGTACAGGCCACGTTGGCCCGCGTTGCGTTCCCCTCAGGCGAGACTGAGCGGCGGGGCGACCACGTTGTTCCGTGTCGCAAAAACGACAGTACACCCGCCCCCTGACAAGCTCTCGATGACGGGCTGATGCCGGCCGGTCGGCGCCGGCTGTTGCCGGGCACCGGGCCGACGACCGGACTGGCCGGCGGCAGCCGTAATTGGTGGCGAGGGCGACGACGGATGCATATAGTGGTGGTGGCCTTAGTGAGGCAACGAAAGGCCACCCGTAAAACGGCGCGAACCCGTAATTGCGAGTGGACCGACGCCGAAGCTGCCAGTTACGACGGTGCTTCGGAAAGACGCTCCTGCAACCGCAGGAGTCGCTTTCCGGGGCACCATTTTTGTTTCTCCGGATCGCGACGAGCGACACCAACTAAGGAGGAACAAAGTGACCCGACTCGAAGTCATCGACGGCGAGGCTTTGGAGCCACTGACCGAGGCCGAAGCGAAGGCGCTCGATGAGAAGATCAGAGTGGCCGGCAAGGAGTTCGCTGACACCTGGTTTGAATTGCTCACCTTGCTAGAGCAGGCCGAGCAGGGACAAATCCATGTCGCCTTAGGCTTCCGATCATGGCCGGAGTATCTCGCCGAAGCGGTGCGGATAGCGCCCGTCGACAAAAATGAGCGGAAGTGGATGGCGGCGTTGATGTCCGGCGAGGGCATGAGTCAGCGCGCAATCGCCGCAGTGCTCGATGTTGACCAGAAGACGGTGAGCAATGATCTGCGGTCAGTTGAGGAAAATTCCTCAACTGACACGGTCGGACGGGACGGCAAGACCTATAAACGCGAGCCGAAGGACACACCGAGGCGGCGGCCGCTTACCGACGCGTGGAGAGACGCCGTTTGCAAGTTGACCCATGCGGTGGACCGGCTGAGTCGCATCAGCGAGGATGACCGGTTCACCGGCAGCCGTGGCAAGCTCATGTACCGCTCAGATTTGCAGCGCGCAATCGACACGCTGCAGAAGGTTGCGGACGAGCTCTACGCGGTGGAGCCGCAATCATGAAGGCGGCGTGGAAAATCCCGGCAAGCATGCTGAAGAATCTGCGGGGCATGATCATTGACCGGGATGCCGCGTGGCGAGCCAACCCCGAGATGGCCCCGGCCATCGAGGCCGCGATTCGTAAAGGCATCGAAAGCATCGATGAGCCCACCTTCAATCGGGTCTACTTTGACCTGCGGTTCAGCGGATTCCCGGGCTCGTATGAGACGCGTGGTTTCGATGAGAAGCAAATGGAGGAGGCATGGCAGAAGTATCTTGTGAAACACGGCTATGCACAGCTGAACACGTAAACCCTAACCGCCGCAGTCACGTTCGCCGTTCTACTTCCGGCGTGCGCGGCGCGGCGCGGGTATAGTCTAGGTACCGGCCGTTCGCGGTCCGGTCTGTAGTTAAGTGCTCGTGTTGCGCGCCCCTGCGCTCTCGCAGGTTGTGCGCTGCGCCTCCCGAGTCACGTTGTCCCGTCGGCGTTTTCCGCAGGCGAGACCGGATATTTGGAGGCGTCCGTGGACGACATGGATAAGCCCGTGCTCACCGAAGATGAGCTATGGGAATACCTGCATTATGACGAAGGCTTGCCGGTAACCCGTCGAAGCATCAAGCACGCGGTGATCCGCAGGGAGATCATTCCTACGCGGCTGGGAAACTCCAACTTTTTCTCGAAGCGAGACGGCCTGCATTGGATTGCCTCTCGAAGGCAGACCGGCGTGTACCGCGTGAAGTCTCCTGCCGCCCAATAAAAGCGTCGCCCCCGGATCTGGCGGTCCGGGGGCGACTACCCGAATCAGATGGTTAGAAGCAGGTAATCCCTTATGGTACTTGAGAATATGCCCCGCCGAAACCCGAAGCGGGGCAGGGAATTGTATGTGCCTGACGTGGCTGGCCTGTCTCTGAAAGGAGCAGCCTTGGCCTACGCCGAGGCGGGATGGTACGTGCTCCCCACCGATCCCGCCAACATCAAGAACCCCGGCAGTGTCGTGGGCGGTAAGTGGCACGAGCTGTCGAGCCGCGACCCTGAGCAGATTCGCCGCTGGTGGTCGGCGAAGCCGAATTATGGGATCGCACTGCACTGTGGACGATCTGGCGCGGTCATGTTTGATCTCGACGCCGACGACTTCGATACTGTGCCGGGGCGGTTCGTAGAAGCGCTGCGGTCGGCAGACGCAATCCAGCTCACCCGGCCGGTTGGCGACCGTGGCCACTATGTCTTCGCGATGCCACAAGGCGAATCGTTGAGCAACCGCGCCGGTGCGTTCGCGACCTACGGAGAGGTGCGTGGCAAGAACGGCGTCGTCGTCGCCGCGCCGACCCCGCATCCGGGTGGTGGGCACTACCACTGGGCCAAGGCTGGCCCCGTCGTCACATCACCGCCCGCCGCGCTGCGCGAGTGCCTATCGGCCGCCAATACCAATGATGTTGAGCCGCTGACCGATGCGGCCTTCGAAGAGTTTCTGCGAGCGCACGACCGCGACGATCGACCCGGCGCGATGAACGTGGTCATCGATAGGTTCCGCGCCGACGTGGCCGCCGGTGTCAGTCGCCACTACGCGATGGTCAAGGCTTTGGGGTTTGGATACCGAGACGCAATCGCAGGTTACTACCCGGCGCGGCGGCTGACCGACGCGCTGAGCGAGGCGTTCCACGCTGCGTACAAGAAACCCATACCTAAGCGTCGACCGCGGCCGGGAGGCGGCGAATTCATGGCTGCGGCGCGGTATGTGGCTGCTGAGGAAGGCGGTGTCGACCCGGACGAGCTGCGCGCCCGGAAGGACGGTTTCGTCGACGTTAAGAACTTCAAACTGTCGCAACGCGCGCTGGCCCCTGGCGGTCGATGGCACCCCGACACGTTTGACGAAAAGTTGCGCGCGCTGCCGGTTGAACCGGCAGAGTATGGGGGCGGGCGTTATCGGCTAGTGACTGCCCGGGAGCTTGCTGAACCGGTGGAGCCGATGCGCTGGCTAGTGCGGGGGATCTGGCCGGAGCGCTCGGCGGGGGTGCTCGCGGGTGACAAGAAGTCGCTGAAGACGTGGAACCTACAGGCGATTGCGCTTGCGGTGTCCGCTGGCACGGCACTGTTCGGCAGGTACCACGTGACATCGTCGGGTGCCGTGCTGTACCTGTCAGGTGAAGGTGGACGCAACACGTTCGCAAACCGGCATCAGGTCATTGCGGCACGATATGGGATTAGCGCGAAAGTGCTGCGAGAGTTGCCTTTCGGTGCAGAGTTCGGCGTCGGCACACTAACCGATAGGAGTTCACCGATGCTGTGAAACGGCACCTGGACGAGTTGCAACCCAAGCTGGTGATTCTGGACCCGCTATACGCGTACCACCCGAGTGACGTTGAGGTGCAGAATGTCTACGCGCGCGGGCCGATGTTGGCCGACCTGCGGACGATGATTGGGGATGAAGCGGCGCTGATCGTCGGCGACCACTTCAACAAGACCGCAAATGGACGGTTGGACCTTGCCAACATTGCGCAAGCCGGCATGGCGGTGTGGGCCGATTCGTGGATTCTGCAAAAACACAGGGAAGTACCCAATTTCGATGAGGGCAAGTTCTGGCTAGAGGTGGAGACCGGCACACGTCGGGGCGGAGGGCAACACCTCGAGGTCGATTGGACGCTGGAAAGGGACAAAAGCGACCCGGATGTGATCCTGTGGGCCAGCGTCGACTGGGAGGCCCGCCCGATGGCCGCAAAGTCGCCGGACGGCAGGATTGACGCAACGGTGACGGCGATACTGCAAGTCATCGCCGATCACCCATTTGAGCTGACCGAAACGCAAGTTCTCGACAAGGTCGGCGGTAACCGCGAGAAGGCTCGAAAAGCCTTTGCGGATCTAAAGACGAACGGTGGCCTGGTGGTGAAAGGCACCGAACGCAAAGAGGGAACGCGGATGGTGACACGCGATCTCATCGGAGAAGGAACGAACGCGGAACGCATACGAAGGAAACGGTTCCGGCGGGACGAGCTCCGGACGGACTCGGAAGATACGAACTCAACCGATACCGACGACGGTACGAGTTCGGAACGGGTTGCCGACGATGAGTGAAAAGCGCCTGCTAGTAGCAACTTTCAACCCGTACCGGCTGAGGGTACGGGTTGCTCCACACGGCGGCCTAGGCGGGCGGGGTACGGAAGTCAACCCGTACCCGCCCCCGCCTATAGGTACGGGTTCGGTTGCCCGCTTTGTCGGAAGATCGAAGAAGAGAACCTATTAGTAGAGGACATTTGTGACCTATGAGTAAAGGCTTGGGCTATGAAGGCCGCCTGCGCTACACAAATCGCTGTAGGGCGCACCGGCAGCGCGACGGGAAGCCCTGCGGTGCTTGGGCAATGCGGGGCACGACGGTGTGTCGGGTACACGGCGGCATGGCGCCGCAGGTACGTGCTAAGGCAGCGGAAAGACAAGCCGCCATGACTAACTACATCGCTAATGCCCTGATTCATGCCATGGACCGTGCAGGCGTTTTGCGCGACGGCCGGGGTCTACCCGCGCCGTGGGGTGAGCGACTCCTCGTAGCTTTGGGGATTATTGACGGCCACTACCTGGAGCCCGAGCCGACAGGAGCCACACCACCGCGGGAGGCGCACGTATACCAGCCTCGCGGTGCCATAGACGCTGCCGAACGTACCGACCCGCCAGACGCACCCGCCGACGAATCGGCAACATCTACGGGGCCAGTACCACCCCCGCCCCGGTTATTTAACCAAGAGGAAGCGGCCGCGCTGATGCGGGAATCCCGGATGCGAAACAGTCCACTCCCACGCAAAGGTCGGAAGCGGCACGCAGGCCGCGGGCGATGAGCCTGCATTCGGTAGCAGCTAGCAGGCGGCAGTTCGGGCCGACTTAATTCGCGTCATCAGCTAGGTCCGATTCCGGCGCCAACGCCGCGGCGCGAGCAGGGGGGCGGGGCCAGCCCTGCAGACGTTTGCCACAGAAGATAAACACCCTTTTGAAGAGCTATAGCAAGGTGTGCTAGATGGAGTAGCGTTCGGGGCGTAAGGCGGAACCGACCGTTTCCGCCCCGACGAGAGGAACCAAAGTGAGCAGATTCAGACCCGGCGACCGCGTACGCGTGGTGTCGGTGACCAACGAGGGCCGCGAAGCCATTACGGACGCGGCACACCCCGACGCAATCGACTGGACCGGAACGCCGCTGATCGGCGCGGTGGGCGTCGTAACCAATGTGTTCGCGGACCACAAGACGCGCAACAACATTCGCCTAGACCACCTGGCTGAGGCCGTGGCTTTCCCTGACGCGGATCTGGAGCCAGAAGTATGAGCGCGGTGCGAAATCCACAGGGCGCGCTAATGTTCGGCTACTGCCGCGTCAGCACTGAGGAGCAAGCCGAGAAACGCAATGGCCTGGAAGCGCAGCGCGCAACCATTGACGCCGAAGCCGAGCGTCGAGGCTGGGCCGTGGAGCACTACACGGACGCTGGTGTCAGCGGCAAGGTGATCGGCCCGCATCTACGAGAAGCGTTGCAGCTGTTGGCTAGCGGACAAGGCGACGGGCTGGTGGTCGCCAAGCTAGACAGATTGTCGCGGTCGATCGTCAACGCGGCCAACATAATCGAAGACGCGCAAGCCCAAGGCTGGTCGCTGGTGGTGCTGGACCTCGGCGTTGACCTGACGACGGCAGCGGGCCGCATGGTGGCCATGAACCTGGTCAACTTCGCCCAGTATGAGCGCGAGCTGATCAGCGAGCGCACCAAGGCCGGTCTCGCGGCGAAGCGGGCACGCGGCGAGCGCATTGGCCGGCCCAGGCAGGCACCGCCTGGCGTCGTGCGACGAATCGTTATGGACCGCAACACCGGCCTGAGCTTCGCCAAGATCGCGACCACCTTGGCAGCCGAAGGCGTCTTGAGCCCAGCTGGCCTGCCCACCTGGCAGACCTCCACTGTGCGGCGCATCTACGCGAGCGCCACCGCCGCAACAGCAATGGAAGCAAGCTGATGGCCGGCATTCAGAAGCGCGTACGCGCGAGCGGGACAACAACATACGTGGTGCGTTGGTACGCCCCGGACGGCAAGGAGCGGACCAAGGGCGGCTTCCGCACCCGCAAGGACGCCAAGGCGTTCGCCGCCAAGGCCGATGCCGAAGCGTTGAGTGGGATGGATTTCGACCCCGGCAAGGGCAAAATGCTGTTCCGCGACGCGGCGGCGATCTGGCTGGAATCGCGGAAGGCGGACACCCGCAACAACGCCGCCAACCACCGTTCCGCGCTCGCCCCGGCCAACTCCCGTCGCGGCGACGGCAAGACGCTCGGCATCGACGCGGTGTTCGGCAACTACCCCCTGAACAAGATCACCCGCGAGTACATCCAGGCCTGGGTTAACCGTCTCACCGATGCGGGTAAGAAGCCGAGCACCGTCCGGCACGCCTTTTGGACAGTGCGGATGGTGCTGGAGCAGGCGGTGGTCGATGGCCGGCTGGCGAAGAGCCCCGCCGATTACGTCAAGCTGCCGAAGGAGACCGGGACCAAAGGCGGTAAGGTCGGCGAAATCGCCGACCGCGCGAGGTTCCTTACGCCGGTGCAAGTCTCGGCGCTCGTAGACGCAACGCCTTGGCCGTACAACGTTCTGGTGCACGTCGCCGCGTGGGCAGGTCTACGCGCGGCCGAGTTGGACGGGCTCACCGTGGGCAACGTCGAACTAGTGGACCCGCCGCTCAACCCGAACGTCCCGGCGAAGCCTGGTGTGCTGCGGGTCGAGCAAGCCGCACGGCCCAACGGTTCGGTAGTCAAGTACGGCCCGCTCAAGACTAAGCAGAGCTACCGCCGCGTGCCGTTGACCGCTGAGACGACCGCGCTACTGCGCGACTACCTCGCCGAGCACCCGCACCGGGACGAACCTGACGCCCCGCTGTGGCCCGCGATGGTGCTCATCCGGCCCCGGCCTACCGGAGTGCGGGCGACGCCCGGCGAGCCAGGAGCGGCCACGACGGGTGTGGAAGAGATTGCGCCGAGCACCACCGCGAAGTCCCGCGCCCGGCGGCAGGCCAACGCCCTGGCCGAACTATCGGTGGAAGACGCCGAGAAGCGATTGGTGCTCGACTGGAACCAGCCGCTCCGCCACGCGACGTTCTACAAGGCCGTCTACCGACCGGCGGTGCTGCGCGCCAACAGGCTTACGCCGACCACCAAGGTAGACCCTGACCAGTCGTTCCATTCCTTACGCCACACCTACGCGAGCCTGTGCCTCGCGGCCGGCATCCGGCCCATCGACATCGCGGAGCTCATGGGGCACCGCGACGTCAAAACGACGCTGACCGTCTACGCCCACCTGATCAACACCGACGACCACACCGGCAACATGGCGGCGCTAAGCGCGCTGGCGGAACCAAAGCCGTTGTACGCAGGAAATGTTGTAGCGCTTCGTGGTTAAGCGATATCAGGACCATCCGAATCGCTCGGCAGTTGCAAGGACCTCGTAGGCGAACTGCCGGAGCAGCGCCAGGTGAGCATTTCTTGGGTACTGGGTGACGCCCTGTTCGAATGGCGGCGGGCCGTCATATGTGAGGTTGCCAGTGATTCCTAAAGACCAGTTGGCGTGCATGAGTTCCTCGTAGAACCGTTCTAGCTTGCGGTCGACGTGGGCCCCGCCGTCTTTGTTGGCGGCGTTCGTTATGAGCCGCCGACGTGAGACCGATGCCTTGGCTCTAACCGAATCTGAATCCCACCAAGTCGAAAACGGGATTTCGATCAGTTGGAGGTCCAGTCTCGGCAGGAGCGAGCTCGGCGTTGCTGAATTTAGGTCGATCTTCACGGCTAGAAAATCCCTCCAGTCCGCGAGCTGAGTGGGAGGCGTGGCGAGCATGGTGCAACCTTCCCGCATCCCGAGGTGGGTCAACAGGGAGATGCTGTTTGGCTTTCCAGTCTTCGGATGAAAGGTGTCGTGGAAAAGCACCCGCATCACGGCCGCGAGGCGAACGCCCTCGTCCTCGTGCCCCTCGTCAAACAGCTTCGCGGTTCTTCCGAGGAACCCGAGTTGCTTACGTAGCTCGGCGCGAAAACGGGCGTTGGTCGCTTCATCCACGTCACCTGTCATGCGCCATATCGTCCACTACCAGGCCGACATCTCCGGCGCCATGCGTCCGAACTGAGCTGTTAGGGGTTTGCGATCACCCAGTCGGTCCACTTCGCGATGAGATCATTGATGAAGGCTCGGCCCTCACCGATCGTCATCGTTCGCGTCGGTGGTGTTGGACTCGTCGGGATCGCGTGGCGCGCGTCGTCCCCGCTGACGTCGGGGTTGTTCGCTGATTCCCTGAAGGCTTCCTTGTCACCCTCGGTAATCCACTGGAGCTGATTCACGAGAGCATTTGTGCCGCCGACCGCCTTGCGGATCGTCTCGTACACCTTCCAGAGGTCATCCCAGTTCCGGTCGCCGGCCATTAGCGTCAGCACCTTGGCGACTTGTTCGTTCGACGCGGCGAGGGCGACGCGAGTTACAGCGGGTGGCTGCGGCGATGGCTTCACTTCGCCGTCCGGGCCGCGCACCACCGCGGTAGCGGTCATACCCACTCGGAGCCGCAGAACTGCTGCGGCGGGTTGAATCACTTGGTCGCCGTTAGCCGTGGTGTAACGCCCGGCGTACGTCACGTCGTGAAAGTCCGGAATCTCCACCTTCGCCGCGCCGTTGATCCATCCGAGCAGAAGTTGAACTGTGGGGTAGACGCGGTTCTCCTCGTGTGCCTGGTCGAGGCCCACCGCTGTCAGGTAGTAACGACCGTCCTCGTCCTTGTCTGGGACGACCCGCACATCGCCGTCTGAGAAAAGAGCAGCAAGGCGCTGGAGGTCGAGTTGCTCACCGGCGAGCCAGACCTTCAGTGGCATGCCTGGGATAGTAGAGCCGAGTACGGGACCGTTAGGGGACCGCTTCCCCTACTGGGCGCGCAGATCGGGGTAAAACCCGAGGTAACAGTGGAGCCGATGACGGGAATCGAACCCGCGTATTCAGCTTGGGAAGCTGATGTTCTGCCATTGAACTACATCGGCGTGGTGGCCTCAGCAGGCTAGCATTCGACGCCCCGGCCGCTCGCCCGCAACGGCGGCCGGGCTAGGACGACCACCATTGCGCGAGGTCATTAGAGCACATATACCAAACCTGATCGGCAGCTTGCCCGGCCACGCACGCGCGAAATCTGAGCCGGCTGTGACGCAATTCTTAAACAACCCATGTTTATTATTTCGTTATCGCACCGTAATGTGCTCGGGATGGGTCGACACAGATTAGCCAGGAAGCGGCGCAAACCGTCGGTGTCCCTGGCAGCGGTGCTCGCCCCCGCGGCCGTGTTCTTCGCGGTGTCCGCAGACGTCCATCCATTTGCGCCCCGTACCGAAGCCAAGCCCGTTATCAGTGACGTCACCCCATGCTGCGCGGAAATCGTGACCGCCGCATCGCATCGGCTTATCAAGGAACCCGCTGACGGCGAGCCCACCGCGGCGTCGCGGTATCACACCCGTGCCCGTTTCCTGACCGCCGACCTCGCCCCGGAACACGGCCTGCAGATCCGGACGATCCTGACCGCTCGCAGCATCACCGCGGACTTCCCGCAGATCCACGAGATCGGGGGAGTGCGCCCGGATCCGCTGCCGTGGCACCCCCTCGGCCTGGCGCTCGATGTGATTATTCCCGACCCGCAATCGGCCGAGGGCATCGCACTGGGCAACGAGATCGTCGCCTATGTGCTGCAGAACGCCAACCGGTTCGGCATCCAAGATGCGATCTGGCGCGGCGTCTACTACACGCCCGGCGGAGCGCAGCCGAGCCGGCTCGGTCACTATGACCACGTGCACGTCACCACCGTCGGCGGCGGATATCCCAGCGGCAGCGAGGTCTATCTCCGCTGAGCGCAATCCGCAGAAGCTAGGCTCGTCGCGTGCTGCTCTCCGATCGCGACCTAAGGGCCGAAATCAGCGCTGGCCGGTTGGGCATCGACCCGTTCGAAGACAGCCTGGTGCAGCCGTCCAGCATCGACGTGCGGCTTGACAACATGTTCCGGGTGTTCAACAACACCCGCTACACCCACATCGACCCGGCCAAGCAGCAGGACGAGCTGACTAGCTTGGTCGAACCCGCCGCGGGGGAGCCGTTCGTGTTGCATCCCGGGGAATTCGTGCTCGGATCGACGCTGGAACTCATCACCTTGCCCGACGACCTCGCCGGGCGCCTGGAGGGCAAGTCGTCACTGGGTCGCCTCGGCCTGCTCACGCACTCGACCGCCGGATTCATCGACCCCGGCTTCAGTGGGCACATCACGCTCGAACTATCCAACGTCGCCAACCTGCCGATCACCCTGTGGCCCGGGATGAAGATCGGTCAACTGTGCATACTGCGGCTGACCAGTCCGGCCGAACACCCTTATGGCAGTACCAAAGTAGGTTCGAAGTATCAGGGCCAGCGGGGACCGACCCCGTCGCGCTCCTATCAGAACTTCATACGGACTACATAGGTTCTGCGGGGCTCTCTCGTTCCCCGGGTGCGCGATACTTAGTTAGCCATGGTTTTTTTCCTCCGCCTGGCCATGGTTCATCGTGCAATACCTTTGGAGGGGTTTGTATTGGATATCGTGCTCGGGGTGTCGATGGCACCGTCATCGATCCAAATGGTCGTCCTGGAAGGCGAATACGCCGACGGTGCGACCGTAGAAGAGGACACGTTCGACGTCACCGACGTCGACGATGCGGCCGCCACTACCGGACCCGATCAGGTGATCTCCGCCATCCTGGGCACCCGCGAGGGTGCGATCGATGCCGGCCTTGACTTGTCGTCCATCGGTGTGACGTGGACGGATCCCCTCGAGGCCGCGGCGTTGCGCGACGCTCTGACCGCTCACCGGATCGACAACGTGATGCTGGTCTCGGCCTTTTTGGCAGCGGCGGCGCTGGCGCAAAACGTCGGCGGCGCAATGGGTTACGAGCGCACCGCCGTGCTGCTGGTGGAGCCCGACAGTGCGACGCTGGCGGTCGTCGAGACCGCCGACGGTTCCATCCCGGACGTCTACAAACAGCAGATCCGCGCGGACTCCTACGGCGACGCCGGCGAGCAGCTCAGCGCGATGGTCGCCGGGATGGAGAAGCTGGAACTCCTGCCGGGCGGGCTGTTCCTGGTCGGCTCGGGCGTTGACGTCGCCCCGTTGAAGCCGGTGTTGCAGTCAACGACGTCCCTCGACGTGAGTGTGGCCGAGGAGCCCGAGACGGCGCTGGCCCGCGGCGCGGCACTGGCCTCGGCGAACGCGCCGCTGTTCGCCTCGTCGACCGCCGCGCTGGCCTACGCGCAAGACCCCGGTACCGGCGCCGTCGACCAGTATTCCCTCCCCGAGTACCTGTATGTCCCGTCCGGGCAGGAAAAGGGCGACGACGAGCTCGCCTACAGCGCAGTGGGCGACGACGAAGCCGATTCACCGACCGTAGTCATCGAGAAGCTTTTCCTTTCCGAAGAAAGCCAGCCGAAGCGGCGGCCGGTCCTGCTGGTCGGTAGCGGGCTGGCGGTGGTCGGGATCAGCGCGGTGCTGGCGCTCGAGATCGCGTTGGCCATCGGTATCCGCACGACGGGAACCGTTGGCCTGCAGCCGACCCCGGGCCAGCACCTGATCGTCCCCGAGCAGGCGCCTGCCCCGGCGCCGGTGCAGGCGTCCGAACCGCTGGCGAAGATCAGCCCGCCCGCCCCCGCGGCCGCGCCCCAGCCGTTGAGCCCCCCGGTCGCGGCGCCATTGCCCGCGGTTCCGCCGCCCGCTGCGCCTCCGCTGCCCGCGGCCCCGGTTGTTCCGGTACCCGTCGTGGTTCCTCCGGTGCCGGTTCCGGTGCCCGTCCGCATTCCGCTTCCCAACCCGGTCGAAAGCCCCCCGATGCTGGAAGCCCCGCGCTTGTCCATCCCGCAGCCGGTGCAGCCCCAGCGGCCGGTGCACATCCCCGAGCCACCGTCACCCCCGAAGGTCGGCGTCCCGCAGTCACCACCGCACCAAACTCCCCCCGGTGCGGGCACCGCGCCCAAGCCGAACGGTCCCGGTAACTACGGAGGCGGCCACAATCCGACGCCTGGCGAGAACGGCCCGGGTGGTCTTGGTGGTGGGCACATTCCGACGCCTGGTACCGGTCAAGGTGGTTTGGGTGGTGGGCACGTTCCGACGCCCGGTAGCGGTCCGGGTGGTTTGGGTGGTGGGCACGTTCCGACGCCTGGCGAGAACGGCCCGGGAGGTCTTGGTGGTGGGCACGTTCCGACGCCTGGTAGCGGTCCGGGTGGTTTGGGTGGTGGGCACGTTCCGACGCCTGGCGAGAACGGCCCGGGAGGTTTGGGTGGTGGGCACGTTCCGACCCCTCCCGCAGGTGGTCCCGGCGGTGGTGGGCTTGGCGGCTTTGGCGGTGGTCACGCTCCGGCTCCCGGTGGTGGGCTTGGCGGCTTCGGTGGCGGCCACGCTCCGGCTCCCGGTGGTGGTGGGCTCGGCGGCTTCGGTGGTGGTCACAGCGGTGGCGGCTTCGGTGGTGGCGGCGGCGGCTTCGGTGGCGGCCACAGCGGTGGCGGCTTCGGTGGTGGCGGCTTCGGTGGCGGCCACAGCGGCGGAGGCGGCGGGCACCACTAGTCCGGTTTGCCAACCAACCCACAGCAATCGGCGTTCACCGCCGAGATCACGCGGGTAGGGTCGAGGCATAGAGGCCGGCCAAATGATTGCCGCCTCATGCGCCAGAATTTCATCAGCCCAGCAACATGAGTGGGCATGCGGCCCTCACTCTGGTATGGCACGAATTCCTGGTGACCCAAAAATAGTGATGTTGCCCACGAGAATATTGGGCACCACAGCAAACATTGGGCAGGAGGAGCGTAAGCGGTGGTGGGCATCGTGCTTGGCGTCTCGATGACGCCGACGAAGGTGCGCATGGTGCTGGTCGAAGGAGAATGCGCCGACGGGGTCACCGTCGACGAGGACGACTTCGACGTCGACACCCAACGCACTGCCAGCCCCGCCACCGCTCCCAATGAGGTGATCTCGGCCATTCTCGGCACCCGGGAAGGCGCCGCCGACGGCGGCTACCAACTGCTTTCGACGGGTGTGACGTGGACCGATCACGTCGAAGCGGCGATGCTGCGCGACGCCCTGATTTCGCACAAGGTCGAAAACGTCATGCTGGTCTCGGCCTTCATGGCCGCTGCTGCGCTGACGCAAGCTGTTGGCGACGCCACCAACTACGCGCGCACTGCGCTGCTCTTCGTGGAGCCCTACAGTGCGACCCTGGCCGTGGTCGACACCGCTGACGGCTCGGTCTCGGAGGTGCGCCGCAGAGCACTCGCGGATGACGAAGACCAAGCGGTAGCCGAACTCGTCGACATGGCCTCCAGTGCCGAAGCGCTCGAAACACACCCGGAGGGCCTGGTTCTGGTCGGTTCCGGCGTCGACGTCC
>NZ_LZJR01000115.1 GCF_001667925.1 Mycobacterium sp. E2479
GCGCAGCTGGCCTATTGGGAGGATGCGCTGGCCGGGATGCCCGAGCGCCTGCAGCTGCCCACCGATCGGCCGTATCCCCTGGTTGCCGACCAGCGCGGCGCCAGCGTGCTCGTGGACTGGCCAGCCGAGCTGCAGGAACGGGTGCGTCAAGTGGCCGGCGAGCACAACACCACCAGCTTCATGGTGGTGCAGGCCGCGCTTGCGGTGTTGCTCTCGAAACTCAGCGGCAGCCCCGACGTGGCAGTGGGGTTCGCGTCCGCCGGCCGTACCGACCCCGCCCTCGATGACTTGGTTGGCTTCTTCATCAACACCTTGGTACTGCGAGTGCAGCTCGGCGGGGATCCGACCGCCGCGGACTTACTGGCCCAGGTTCGGGCACGAAGTCTGGAGGCGTTCGAAAACCAGCACGTGCCTTTCGAAGCGCTGGTCGAGCGCCTCAACCCGACCCGAAACCTGAGTCATCATCCGCTGGTTCAGGTGGTGTTGGCGTGGCAGAACCTGCCCGGTTACGAGACTGCAGCCGACGGTCTGGTCTTGGGTGATCTGCAGGTCACGCCGTTGCCGGTGGACACCCAGGCGGCCCGCATGGACCTGACTTTTTCGTTGGCCGAGCGCTTCGGCGAGGACGGCGTGCCCGCGGGGATCGGCGGGGCGGTGGAATTCCGCACCGATGT
>NZ_LZJR01000116.1 GCF_001667925.1 Mycobacterium sp. E2479
TCAACACATTGACACGTTCGTCGATCAGCAGCTCGTGGAAGTCCTGCGGTGAGCGCGTAACTTCCTCGGGCACCACCGGCGTGCCCAAAGGGGTGGCCATCACCCACCGCAACGTGACCGAGTTGTTGTCCGCGTTGGATGCCGGCCTTCCCCGAGCGGGTGTCTGGGCGCTGTGTCATTCGCTGGCGTTCGACGTGTCGGTGTGGGAGATCTTCGGTGCGCTGCTGCGGGGCGGCCGGGTCGTGGTGGTGCCCGAGGAAGTTACGCGCTCACCGCAGGACTTCCACGAGCTGCTGATCGACGAACGTGTCAATGTGTTGACGCACACCCCATCGGCCCTGGCTGCGCTCACCCCGCGGCACTTGGATGTGGCGGCGTTGGTAGTGGTCGGGGAGGCATGCCCGGTCGAGGTGGCCGACCGTTGGGCGCCGGGGCGGGTGATGGTGAACGCCTACGGGCCCACCGAGACGACAATGTGCGTCGCGATCAGCGCGGCGCTGACCCCCGGTTTGGAATCGGTGCCGATCGGAACCCCGGTTGCGGGTGCGGCCCTGGCCGTGCTCGATGCGTGGTTGCGGCCGGTGCCGGCTGGGGTGGTTGGTGAGTTGTATGTGGCCGGTGCCGGGGTTGGCGTGGGGTATGTCGGCCGGGCGAGTTTGACGGCGTCGCGGTTTGTCGCGTGTGCGTTCGGGGGGTCCGGTCAAAGGATGTATCGCACTGGGGATTTGGTGTGTTGGCGTGCGGATGGGCAGCTCGAGTATGTGGGTCGTGCTGATGAGCAGGTCAAGATCCGCGGGTATCGGATCGAGCTGGGTGAGATTCAGGCGGTCCTGGCCACGCTCCCTGGGGTCGAGCAGGCGGTGGTGATCACCCGCGAGGACCGTCCCGGTGACAAGCGCCTGGTCGCCTACCTGACTGGGACAGCCGACGCGGCCGGGGTGCGAAGCCAACTGGCCGCCCC
>NZ_LZJR01000117.1 GCF_001667925.1 Mycobacterium sp. E2479
ACGGTGCTGCTGGGCAACTGCTCGTTGTCGACGGTCTACGCTGATTCCCAAGACGCCGCCGACCTGTTCAGCCGCGTGGAGGCGGTGCCGCACGAATACGTCTTCGGCGCACTGGATTCCAACCGAACGTGGTCGACGGCCGCGGAGTACATCAAGGCGATCGACGCCCTGCCGCTGGGTCCCAATATCGGTTCACTGCTTGGTCATTCGGACCTGCGGACCGCGGTGCTGGGACTTGATCGGGCCACCGACGCCGCGGTGCGGCCCACCGAGGCCGAGCTGGAGAAGATGGCCGAACTGCTGGACGAGGCCCTGGACGCCGGTGTCCTCGGCATGTCCGGAATGGACGCCCCCATAGACAAACTAGACGGCGAACGGTTCCGCTCCCGCGCCCTGCCGTCCACTTTCGCGACGTGGCGGGAGCGGCGCAAGCTGATCAAGGTCCTGCGCAAGCGCGGCCGAATTCTGCAAAGCGCCCCCAACGTGGCAAGGCCGTCGACCGGAATGCTCTTCTTCCTGGCCAGCAGCCGGCTACTCAACTGGGGCAAGGGCGTTCGGATGAGCATGCTGGTATCCGCCGACGCCAAGTCGATGCCGCTGTCGGTTTACGTGTTCGGCCCGGGGACTCGTCTGCTGAACAAGCTACTGGGCGCCAGCGTGCGGTTTCAGCACCTGCCGGTGCCGTTCGAGGTGTATGCCGACGGCATCGATCTGGTGATCTTCGAAGAGTTCGGTTCCGGCGCGGCGGCCATGCATCTGAAAGAACAAGTGGCCGCGCGCAATGAGCTCCTGTGCGACGAGGACTACCGTCGATGGTTCCGCAAGGACTACGACAGCAAGTTTGGGCTGCGGGTCTGGCACCGCGACTTCTTCGATGCCGAAATCGTGGCGTGCCCCGACCCGTCGGTGATCGGTAAGTCGTTCGGGCAGGTAGGTATTGACCGCGGCGGCCTGCACCCCGTCGACGCGTTCCTCGACCTGGTCGTCGAGCACGGCGGCGCGCTGCGGTGGCGCACCACCATCTCCAACCACCGTCCCGAGCT
>NZ_LZJR01000118.1 GCF_001667925.1 Mycobacterium sp. E2479
GTCTGCTCGCCATCGGCGCCCACCGGCCGGCCCAATTGCGACGGGGTGATGGTCATGGCGCCCTGCGGGTCCGTCGGTCACGCACCGCGCACCTCCGCGCCGTCAAGAAAATTGATCGTCCGATTATATTCGATGAGTCGGCACCATCGGCCGACGGACCCGCAGGGCGCCATGACCATCACCCCGTCGCAATTGGGCCGGCCGGTGGGCGCCGATGGCGAGCAGACCCGGGCACGAATCGTCACCGCGGCGATGCGCTGTGTGGCCGAGGCGGGCTATACCCGGGCGACGATTCGCGAGATCGCCCGGGCCGCCGACATGACCAGCGGCAGCCTGTATCACTACTTTGCGAACAAGTCCGAATTGCTCGAGGCCACCGTCAGCGAGATGGACCGCATCGCACGTCCCCGGCTGCGGGCTGCCGCCGCGCAAACCGACAATGTCGTCGATCGCCTCGCTGCGGTATTCGACGAGTCCAGCCGGTTGATGCGGGACTATCCGGGCCTGGCGGCCTTCGAGCGGGCTATGCGGGTGGCCGGCCACGAGCACCGCGGTGGCAGGCGGTCGAAGCGCCCCGGATTGAAGGCGTTGCGCGACATCATCACCGAG
>NZ_LZJR01000119.1 GCF_001667925.1 Mycobacterium sp. E2479
GGCACCACACAGCTGCGGTCGCGGTGCTCGAGTGCGCGGCGCAGCCGCCGGTTGATCAGCCGGGTCGCCCGCCCGGCGCCGATGACCTCGCCGTGGCGTTCGAACCACACTTCACAGGTGGCATCACAGCTCAGGTAGCGGCGTTCGGCGTCGGACAGCAGCGCACCCAGATGCAGGGCCGCGGCGCGCTGCTGCACGTCGAGGTGCACCACCACCGTGGTGTGCTGCCCGTGCGGGCGGCGGGTCGCCTCGGCGTCCCACCCGGCCTCCACCAAGCGCATGAACGCCTCGACGGTGCCCGGCAACGGCGGCCGCTGACCCCAAGCGCGGTCGCCGTCGCCGTGCTCGCGCGTGAACTCGCTGATCAGCGCATCACGATGAGAGGCCAACGCCGCCTCGAACTTCGCGGCATCGGGTTGCGGAAGTCTGATCCGCCAACAGCTGCCCTCGTCGTCGGAGGACTTGGTGATCGAGGCCTGCGGTTCAAGCCCCTCGGGCCGAGGCTCGGGTTCGGGTCGCGGTTCCAGCTTCACCGCGGTACGCAGCTGAGTGACGGTTGCCACCGCGGCCAGCTGCGCGTAGTGCGCATCAGATCCCTGACCGGCACGCGCCGCGATCACCCCGACCTGATCCAGCGACAGCCGGCCCTCCCGCATACCTTGGGCGCAGCGGGGAAACTCCTGCACCCGACGCGCGACGGTGGTGATCGTGTGGGCATTGGCCGGCGAGCAGCCCGTCTTCCAGGCCACCAACGCCGGCACCGACCGCGCACCGGTAACACCACCGAGCTCGTCGCGATCAATCTCGGCCACGATCTCCACGATGCGCCCATCAATCGCATTGCGCTGACCGCACAACTCCGCCAACTCCCCGAACAACACCTCAAGACGCTCGCTCGCGGTCACCCCCACGGCGCCAGCGGATGCGGTCAACGACATGACCACATCATCGCAACCACCACCGACAAAACCGGACCGTGAGATCCGCGCTGAAGAACTTGGTGCGCCCATCCCCCGGCCCACCGAAAGGCACACAGGCCAGCCCCGTGCGACTACCGCGAATCCCGTCAGCGGGTTTTCGATCCGGACATCGCCACCGGCTGCTCGCCAGACGTCGTCACCGGATCGCTGGACATCGCCACCGGATCATCGTCGTCCCACAGCAGCAGTTGACGAACCGCCGGACGCGGACCGTAGGGCCGCAGCATAGTGCTCGCCGGGCGGGGCCGCACCCGTTGCGGCCACCAGAACCAGCGCCCGAGCAGCCTTGCGGCGGATGGCGTCATGAATGAGCGCACGATGAGCGTGTCGAACAACAGGCCCAGGCCGATCGTCGTCCCGATCTGACCGAGCACTTGAAAACCGCTGAACACGAACGCGCACATGGTGACGGCGAAAACGATGCCGGCCGAGGTGACGACGGAACCGGACCCGGCCATCGCCCGGATGATGCCGGTGTTGAGACCGGCATGGATCTCCTCCTTGAAGCGGGAGATCAATAGCAGGTTGTAGTCGGATCCGACCGCTAGCAACAGGATCACGGCCAACGCGAGCACCACCCAGTACAGCTGGACGCCGAAAAGATACTGCCACACCAGAACTGACAGACCGAACGAGGCCCCCAGCGAGAGCGCCACGGTGCCCACGATGACCAGCGCGGCGATCAGGCTGCGGGTGATGATCATCATGATCAGCAGGATGAGGCTCAACGCGGCGAATGCCACGATCATCAGGTCGTATTTAGCGCCGTCTTGGATGTCCTTGTAGGTGGATGCGGTCCCGCCGAGGTAGACACCCGCGCCGGCCATGGGCGTGCCCTTCAACGCCTCGTGTGCGGCCTTCGCAATCGGATCGATGTGCGAAATGCCCTCGGGCGTCGCGGGATCGCCTTCGTGTGTGACGATCATGCGGGCGGCCTTGCCGTCCGGCGAGAGGAACAGTTTCAGCCCCCGTTTGAAGTCGGGATTGGCGAAAACCTCGGGCGGCAGATAGAAGGTGTCGTCGTTCTTGGCCGCGTCGAAGGCGCGCCCCAACGCCGTCGCGTTGTCGATCGCCGCTGCGGTCTGCGCGTAAATGCCGGACAGTGTGGCGTAATTCGCCAGGGTCAGATCACGATTGGTCTGCTGGCTCTGGATCTGCGGCGGGATCAGGGCCGTCAGTTTCGGCTGCAATGCGTCGAGCTTGTCAAGGGATGCCGTCAGGTTTTCGAATTTCTCGGTGAGCTGGTCTATGCCGTCGATCGCGTCGAACAGCGATCTGAACGCGAAGCAGACGGGAATGTCGTAACAGTGCTTCTCCCAATAGAAATAGCTGCGCACCGGCCGGAAGAAGTCGTCGAAATTCGCGATCTTGTCGCGCAGATCCTGGATGGTGCCGAGCGTGTCGTGAAAGCTTTGGGTCTCATCGTGGGTGGTACCGGCGAGCTGCTGCTGCAGCACGTACTGCTGCTTCAAGATGTTGATGGTCTTGGTCAGTTCGTTGGCCTGCTTGAGTGCATCATCGGCCCGATCTCGTTGATAGGTCAGGTTTTGCTGCTGTGCTGCGCTGGAATTGCTGACCACAAAGGCGAGCGAGCTGTGGACGAGCGGAGTGCCCAACGGTCTGGTGATGGTCTGCACCTGCGCGACCCCCGGGACGTGGAACACCGCCTTGGCGACCTTGTCCAGGACGAGCATGCTTTCCGGGTTACGCATGTCATGATCGGTTTCGACCATCAGCAACTCGGGCTCCAGCCGCGCCCGCGAGAAGTGCTTCTCGGCGGCGGTGTAACCGATGTTGGCCGGCGCGCTGGCCGGCATGTAGGGACGGGTGTCGTAACTCGTCTTGTACCCGGGCAAGGCGATCAGACCGACCAGGGCCAGCGCGCATGCCGCCGCGAGCACGGCGCCGGGCCACCGGACGATGGCGGTCCCGATGCGCCGCCAGCCACGCGTGCGGATCGCCCGCTTGGGGTCGAAGATGCCAGCCTTGGCGCCCAGAGTGAGGATCGCCGGCCCCAGGGTGAGCGCGGCGAACAGCGCGACAACAATGCCCAATGCGGCTGGAATGCCCAGACTTTGGAAGTATGGCAATCGGGTGAAACTCAGGCAGGCCACGGCGCCGGCCACGGTGAGCCCGGAACCCAGCACGATGTGCGTCGTGCCGTGATACATCGTGTAAAAAGCCTTTTTACGGTCCTCACCGGTGCCACGCGCCTCCTGATAGCGCCCGACGAAGAATATCGCGTAGTCCGTTCCCGCCGCGATCACCAACAATGTCAGCAGATTCGTCGCATACGTCGACAGCCCGATCACGCCGGCGTTACCGAGGAACGCGACAAGGCCACGGGCGGCTGACATTTCGATGAGCACGGTGGCGAGCACCAGCAGCGTGGTGAGCACCGAGCGGTAGACGAAGAACAACATCACCGCGATCACCCCGACGGTGATCGCGGTGACCTTCGCGGTGCCCTTGCTGCCGACGTCGAATTGGTCGGAGATCAGTGGCGCGGCTCCGGTTACATACGTCTTGACGCCCGGCGGCGGCTTCAGGCGGTCGATGATGTCGCGCAGCGCCCCGACGCCCTCGTTGGCCAAGGCCGATCCTTGATTGCCTGCGAGATTCACCTGAACATAAGCCGCCTTGCCGTCGCTGCTCTGCGATCCCGCGGCGGTCAGGGTGTCGCCCCAGTAATCCTGAACGTGCTCGACGTGCTTTTTGTCCTGCTCGACCCTGCGAACCATGTCGTCGTAGAAGCGGTGGGCGTCCGCGCCCAGTGGCCTATCGCCTTCCAGCACGATCATCGCCGAGCTGTCGGTGTCGAATTCGTGGAACTTCTCACCGATGCGCTTGATCGCCTTGAGTGACGGTGCATCTGGCGAGTTCAGCGCCACGTTGTGGGTCTTCCCCACGTCTTCCAGCTGTGGCACGGCGATGTTCGTGATGGCGGCCAGACCGACCCAGAACAGCAGAATCGGCAACGCGAACCGCCGGATAGTGCGCGGCACGAACCGCCGCGACTGTTGATCGTTGCTCATCCAGACTTATCCAGACAGAAGGTGTAGGCGTCGACTTTGTTGACTGTGCGTTGGTCTTTCACATCCCCGTTGACGGTGATGCGACAGCCCAGGGTGTCCCCGTTGCCCTGAGCGACGACGTTGCCGATGACCGCGGGCTCCGTGGTGGTGATGGTGAACGACCAGGGCAAGGGCGCGTCCTTGACCTGCTGAGGCTGGGCGTTGACGTCGAGGTAGTTGATGGTGGCCATCGCGCCCGGTGCGCCGAAGACCTCGAGCACCACATGTTTGGGGTTGAACGGGACGATCTCGTTCGAGGGGCCGGCGTTGGCCGAGGTGGTGTTGTGCGAGCCGAAGATACCGTGCAGGCGATAGATGGCAAATCCCGCTAGCGTGACGACCAGTATCGCGACCAGCACCATCCACCCTCGTTTCACGAGGGTTGCCACCGAAATCCCTTCCACCCGTTCACCTTTCGATTATCGGGCGACACGATCACCCTCGAGGCGAGGGCGGCTTGCCGACGGGGCAGGCGCGATCGACAGCTTTGACAGTACGGTACGGGACCGTACTGCACAAGAGACGCGCACGTACACATTTCGTCTCGGTGGGCCAACGGCGTGTTACCCGGTGGTTCTGGTCAACCCCGGGATGAGAAACCCGTCGACGAGGGCTTGCACGGTGCGACGGGTGGGCGGCCGGCCCGGAATGATGGATCGGAAGATGAGGTATCCGGGTAACAGATCCCACAACTCGTCGGTGACGACATCCTCGCTTATCTCACCGCGGTCGACGGCCTGCCGCAGCACATGCTGAATCAACGCCTTGCGTTGCTTGAGGAATTGCTCCTGCAAGGCGTCGTTGAGCGCCGGGTGCCGCGACACCTCGACCATCACCGCGCGAATGGTGCTGGCGTGCTCAGTGCCGTGCCGACCACACGTCTCCCCCAGACTCAGCAGGTCGCCGCGCAGCGTGCCGGTGTCGGGCGGGACCGCGACCTGGCGGACGCCCTCGGTGAAGGCGGCCAGCACCAGTTCGGCCTTCGAGGGCCAGCGCCGGTACACCGTGGCCTTGCTGGCGCGGGCGGCACTGGCCACGGCGTCCACGGTCAGCTGGTCATAACCGTGCTCCTGCAGCAGCCGCAGGGTCACCGCCAGTATCTCGGCCTCTCGTGGTGACCACGGAGATGCCTGCGTGTACCGGTCCGCCGTCTGGGTCATAACGCCCACGATAGAGCCGCTCGGGCGCAGCGGCCGAATTTCGGCTTCGGCCGCTATCTCGACGCCAGCAGGGCGCGTTCGATGTCGGCGAGCAGGTCGTCGGTGTCTTCGATCCCCAGTGAGATGCGTGCGAACCCGTCGGCGACGCGATCGCCCCAGCGGGCCCGGCGGTCGACCGACGTGTGCAGGCCGCCGAAACTGGTGGATGCGATCAGCAGTTCGCTGCGGTCCACCAGGGCGTGCACCGCGGCCGCGTCGGCCAACTCGACCGAAACCAGCGCCCCGAACCGGCGCATCTGCGCCATGGCCACCGGATGCGCCGGGTCGTCGACCAATCCGGGGTAGCGCACCGCCCGCACCGCCGGGTGACGGGCCAGCATGGTCGCCAGCGCCCGGGCGTTTTGGCATTGGCGTTCGAAGCGCAAACCGGCAGTTGCCATGCTGCGCAACAGCAGCCACGCCTCGAACCCACCCAGGATCGCACCGGCGAGCAGCCTGTGTCGCTCCGCCGCGGCGAGCAGTTCGGAGTCGTTGGTACCGATGTAGCCGGCCAGCAGGTCGCCGTGACCCGACAAAGCCTTGGTCGCGCTGGCCACCACCGCGTCGGCACCCAGCGACAGCGGCTGCTGCCCCAAGGGCGTCGCGGCCGTGTTGTCGACGACCAAGCGCGCGTTGCGGCCCCGGCAGATGTTGGCCAACCGGTGCACATCGACCACGTCGAGCGCCGGGTTGGTGGGCGTTTCGGCCAGCACCACGTCCGCTTCGCCGGCGGCGTCGTAGATCCGCGAGCTTGACGCTTCGATGACCGTCACACCGCCGGGCGCCAGGTCCTCGCGGGCGTAGCGGCGCACCTCGTAGTAGCCGTCGGCCGGCACCACCACCGTCGACCCCGGCTTCGCCAGCGCGCGCAAGACGGCGCTGATGGCCGCCATGCCCGAGCCGAACACCCGCGCACCGGCGGCCCCCTCCAGCTCGGCGAGCGCCGACTCGAGTTGCCGCCAGGTCGGATTGGAGCCGCGGCCGTAGCTGTCCAGCGCGGCGGTCTCGTCGTCGGACAGGTGGTAGGTGGCGGCGAGCACCGCCTGCGGCGCTACCGGATGCCCCGGAATGGCTTCCGCGTCAGCGGCTTTGAGGCTGCGCGTGGAATCGCCGTAGCGGCTACTCATCGGCTCACTCCGTCGGGGAATCGGGTCGGCCCTCGGCCAGCAGCTTCCGGAAGCCGTCCTCGTCGAGGACGGGCACCCCCAGCTCGATCGCCTTGTCGTATTTGGAACCCGGCGAATCGCCCGCCACGACGTAGTCGGTCTTCTTCGACACCGAACCCGCCGCCTTTCCCCCGCGCGTCAAGATCGCCTCCTTGGCATCGTCGCGGGAAAAGCCGGCGAGCGACCCGGTGACCACCACCGTCAGCCCCTCCAGCGTGCGCGGCACACTGGCGTCGCGTTCGTCGGCCATCCGCACGCCGGCGGCCCGCCACTTCTCGACGATCGCGCGGTGCCAGTCGACGGTGAACCATTCGGTGAGCGCCGCCGCGATCGTCGGGCCCACACCTTCCACCGCGGCCAGCCGCTCGGTCGACGCCGACATGATCGAGTCCAGGTCGCCGAACTCGGTCGCCAGGGCGCGCGCGGCCGTCGGCCCGACATGCCGAATCGACAACGCCACCAGGACGCGCCACAGGGCCACCTTCTTGGCCTTGTCCAAGTTTTCGAGCAGCCGTTTGCCGTTGGCGGACAGGGTGCCTGCCTTCGTCCGGAACAACTCGGTGCGCAACAGGTCGTCCTCGGTGAGCGCGAACAAGTCGCCCTCGTCGGCGATCACGCCGGCCTTCAGCAGCGCCGTCGCGGCTTCGTAGCCGAGCCCCTCGATGTCGAGCGCGCCGCGACCGGCGACGTGAAATACCCGCTCCCGCAACTGCGCCGGACAGGACCGGGCATTGGGGCAGCGGATGTCGGCATCGCCCTCCTTGGCCGGTGCCAGCGTGGTCCCACATTCGGGACACGTGGTGGGCATGACGAATTCGCGTTCGGAGCCGTCGCGCAAGTCGACGACGGGACCGAGCACCTCCGGGATCACGTCGCCGGCTTTGCGGATCATCACGGTGTCGCCGATCAGCACACCCTTGCGTTTGACCTCCGCGGCGTTGTGCAGGGTGGCCAGCCCCACCGTCGACCCGGCCACCTTCACCGGCGTCATGAACGCGAACGGCGTGACGCGTCCGGTGCGCCCGACGTTGACGCGGATGTCGAGCAGTTTGGTCTGCGCCTCCTGGGGCGGGTACTTGTACGCGACGGCCCACCGCGGCGCGCGAGAGGTGGTCCCGAGCCTGCGCTGCAGCGCAACCTCGTCGACTTTGACTACTACGCCGTCGATTTCGTGGTCCAGGTCGTAACGGTGCTCACCCCAATAGCCGATCCGCTCCTCTACGGCGGCAAGGCCGCGCACCCGCGCGGTTTGTTCGGCCACCGGCAGCCCCCAGGCGCTCAGCGCGGTGTAGGCCTCGTGCTGAGTCTTGGGCGCGAACCCCTCGGTGCGGCCGATGCCATGGCAGATCATCCGCAGTTTGCGCCGGGCCGTGACGGCCGGGTTCTTCTGACGCAGCGACCCCGCGGCGCTGTTGCGCGGGTTGGCGAACGGCGCCTTACCGTCCTCGACCAGGCTGGCGTTGAGCGCCTCGAAATCGGAGAGCAGAAAGAACGCCTCGCCGCGCACCTCGAGCAGGGCGGGAATCGGGAAGTCCTTGCTGGCAGACAGCCGCTCGGGGACGTCGTCGATGGTGCGCGCGTTGAGCGTCACGTCCTCGCCGACCCGCCCGTCGCCCCGGGTCGCGGCCCGTTCCAGCCGGCCGTCGCGGTACACCAGCGCCAGGGCGACCCCGTCGATCTTGAGTTCGCACAGGTAGTACGGCTGCTTGCCGACCTCGTTCTCGACGCGGTTGTTCCACGCCACCAACTCGTCGCGATCGAAGACATCATCGAGGCTCAGCATCCGTTCCAGGTGCTGCGCCTCGCTGAACTCGGTGGCGAAACCCGCCCCGCCGACCAGCTGCGTCGGGGAATCGGGCACCCGGAGTTCGGGGTAACGCTCCTCGAGCGCGAGAAGCTCGTTGAACATCGCGTCGAAGTCCGCGTCCGAGATGATCGGAGCGTCCTTGATGTAATAGCGGAACTGGTGTTCACGGACCTCTTCGGCCAGGTCGTGCCACTGCCGACGAACCTCGGGCGATACCGAATCGGCTTCTGCTGCGCTCACCTTGGCAGGCTATCCGAGGACACCGACGCGAAACCGCGCGCTCAGTCCTCGACGTAAGCCCGCAACCGGTCCACCGCGGCATCCCAGCGGCGGGACAGCTGACTCAGATAGTCGCTGGCCGAGGCCAGCGGCTGGGTCTGCACCCTCCAGACTCGCTCGCGGCCCCGTCGGCTGCTGGTCACCAGCCCGACCGACTCCAACAGCTGCAGGTGCTTGCTGGCCGCCTGCCGGGTTACCGGGATGACGCCGGTGACCTGCGACGTCGAACTGGGGCCTTGGTCGCAGAGCCGCACGATGATGCGCAGCCGGTTGGGATCGCCAAGGGCGTCGAAGAGCGGCGCCTCGACGGCGACACGACCACTCATACCCGGACGTCCTCGATGTACTTGCGCACCAGCGTGGTCTGGATCGCCCAGCCCTCGTCGTCGGCTTCGAACGCCGGCCCCCGGCGCGCCCGGGGAATCGCCTCGAATCCGGACTCGGTGATGGTCAGCAACACGCCGTCGGGCTGCTCGGACAGGGTGAACTCGACGAGCGTGGTCGGCTCGGAGTCGTAGTCGACATCGGCGTCGATGGCGAACGGGCGCCAGCGGTAGGCAAACCTGCGTTGCGGCTCGATGGCCACGATCTGCCAGGTGCTTTGCACCCCGGCGTGCGCCTCCTGTCGCTTGGCGACCTCGCTGTCGACGATGGTCGGGCTGATCGCGGCGGTCACCGCCGCCCCTGCGACGAACGGCCCGTCGAAGCGCACCCCGAACCAGCGGCCGAACTCCTCGGCGTCGCTGATGGCCCGCCACACGCGCTCGAGCGGCGCGCGCAGCATCACTTGCTTCTCGATCTTCATATGCAACCTCCTGGTTGCCTATGAGTGCAGCACAGTGCGCCCAGAAACGCAACCGAATGGTTGCCTATTCGATGGCGTCCGGATCCTCGGCGAACATCTCGGCGGCCTTGCGCGCTAGCTCGATCGCGCTGCGCGACCGCATCGGCGTCACGCCCGCGTGTGGCCTGGCCGGCGCGACCCCGGAGTGGGCG